>CAVWXM010000053.1:0-14071 GCA_963759045.1 uncultured Bacteroidia bacterium | reverse complement strand
TAATGATGGTTACGATATCGTTTCGCTCAAAATCAAGAGGAGAAGTATCATCTTTCAGTTTGAAGTCAACAAAATTAAGCAGGTAGGTGTATTTTTCATCCGATAAATTAACGAACCGTTTACCTTTCAAAAATAATTCCTGGTTGTAAGTTTCTATCGGGATAATATCCAATAGGTTTTCGAATAGGAACCAATAAGAAGTGTCCAGAAAATAGCTTTTTGCATACAATTCACTATAAACCTCAAGCGAATCAAGCATAAGTGAATCAGGTAACTGAAACAATTCAACAAAAAGATCTTCTTCTTCATCGTTGTTGTTAACTATCACATATTGGAGTTTTACAATATTCTCTTTCAGTTCGAAATCACTCAAATGATCGAAATAGTATTTTTCAATTTCCTCATCGCTAACAACGGTATCTAATAATTGTTTGATCAACTCTGTTTCGTAACGGTAAATAATAAGCGAATTCTTGTATTCTTCGAGCTGACTGTCGAAATCAAGTTGTTCATCGGATAAATTATTTTTTGCCTGCGTAACCATTAACTGCGTTTTAATCCAGTTATCGGTATAGCTTTTCACCATGGCGATGCTATCATACTTTGAGGCATTCTCAGGTACCAATCCTTTAATATCACTTTCGTAAAGGTAGCTGTCAAATACTTTGGCAATAACCGTCCCTTTATTGTTATTCATCGCCGGGTCACAACCCGTCAATATAATTCCAATCCCAACGAAAATGATCAATTTGTTCAATTAATTTTGCTTCTATTGTTCAGATATTAATAACTGCAGAACTTCGTCGTTTATTACAACAGGGTATTTAACCTTTAATTGCTCAATCCATTCTTGTTCAAGATATCCCTGGTAATCAGCTGTTGCGATACCCCTGGCTTCATTAAATGCCTTTATTTGCGGAGGCAATACTTTTTTAATCTTTACTATATTAACCCTCTTTTCTACATCAGACGAAATTACCTGAATGTTGGCTGCAGTCCAGTTAGCCTGATCGATGTATTTATTATCACCCTTTTCGAATTTACCGGGGATAATCTTCACCGAAGTAATGCTATCCATATCAAACTTTTTGGCAATGTCACCATCGCTTTCATTTGTTTTGATAATTGCCATGATGGTGTCGAAGTCATCTTTATTTTTTAACTGGTAAACTGTTGCATCAACACGCTCATTCCACATATACTTTGTGTTATGCTCGTTGAAGTATTCTTCTAAACCAAGGGTGTCTTTAACGGCTTTTGTCCACACTTTTTTATCTGTAAGATCAAAAAGTAAGATGCCGTCATGGTATTCGCGCATCAGCGCTTTAAATTCAGGATAGTTGTCTTCAAGGTGCCTGTTTTCGTAAGCAATACAATTTTCATTCACAAAATCGTTAAACAAATTCTCAACATATACATCCTTGTCGATGTTGGTTTGTTTACTCTGGTTTTCTTCAATAAACCTGGCAAAGTCATATTGGGTATATTTTGTAGTACCGATCTTCATAATGGGTTTAACAAAAGTTGCAAAAGTATCAGCATTAAAAGCATTTTCTAAAACGGTTGTATCAATAATATCGGTCATGGCCAGTTTTGCCTTGGCATATATTTTAAGGTTATTCTGATCTTTTATACGTTGCAATACCACTTCTTCACTTTTGTGGGTACGGTTATCTTTTTTCAGTCTTTCTTTCAATCCATCTGACTCTTCTTCAAATGTTCCAGGTGTTTCACGACTGATCAATTTGACAATATGAAAACCGTAGGATGTTTCAATTGGGGCTGAAATTTCATTGGTGTCAAGCGATTCAGCGGCAAGGACAAACTCAGGCACAACACGGTTACAGGTAAATGGTGAAAGTTTACCACCATTCCGTGCAGATCCTTTATCTTCAGAATATTGAATTACAGCATCTTCATAAGGCATACCTTCCTGTATTTTCAAGTAGATGTTATCGATCTTTTCTTTTTTGGCTGCCTTATCTTCAGGTGTTGTATTTGGGGTAACCGCAGCATAAATGTGTGCAACCTGTGCAACACCTAGTGCATCTCTTTTATCAACTACTTTAATCAAATGATAACCATATTTTGTGCGAATTGGTTGAGATACCTCACCAACAGGTGTTTCATAAGCTGCATTCTCAAATGGATAAACCATATTGAAAACAGTGAAATAACCAAGATCGCCTTCGTTGCCTTTACGGAAACGTTGTTTTCCAGGAATCTCTTCACGGTCGCTGGCCGAAGGATCATCCGAATATTCAATAGCAGCTTCACCAAAATCTTTTCCGGCCAGAATTTCCGCGCGGATGTTAACAATTTCGTTGTATGCTGCCAGCGTATCTTCAGGCCTGGCATTCTCGTCAACCATCAGTAAAATATGGCTTGCGCGTACATCATGCAGTTTACGGCTATATGCTTCTTTTAATAACTCTTCATTTACACTTTCGTCAATAAAATAAGGTTTGGCAAGCTGATCGCGATAACCAGCAAGTTCCTCCTGGAAATCTTTTATGGTGTCCATCTGTAAATCAACTGCTTCTTTTACTTTTAGCCTGAAATTGATGAATAGTTCAAGGTATTCTTCAATTGTGCTGGGTTCCTGTAAACTGCTTTGCGTATTGTTCTTATTGTACACCTGCATAAACTCACCAACTGTGACAGTCTCATCACCAATGGTGACTAATGTTTTTTTGTCATGTGAATTTTGTGCATTCATATGGTTACCAATAATTACCAGGGAAAACATGAGAATAATTCCCTTAATAATGATTTGATTCTTCTTCATATCTGCTTTAATGGTTTATTAATTAATTAATTTTTTCTACTGTAATTTGGTGCTTCTCTTGTAATTGTTATGTCGTGTGGATGGCTTTCAGCTGCACCGGCAGCTGAGATTTTGGTAAATTTTGCTTTTTGAAGGTCATTAATATTATGCGAACCTGTATAACCCATACCGGCCCTTAATCCGCCAACCATCTGATGTATAACTTCACTTAATGAACCCTTATAAGGTACTCGTCCTACAATACCCTCGGGAACAAGCTTTTTAATGTCATCTTCCGCATCCTGAAAGTACCTGTCTTTTGAACCTTGTTTCATGGCTTCAACAGATCCCATTCCACGGTAAGTTTTAAATTTTCGGCCATCATAAATAATTGTTTCACCGGGCGACTCATCCACTCCTGCGAAAAGTGAACCTGCCATGATTGAATGGGCACCTGCCGCAATGGCTTTCACGATGTCGCCAGTATAACGAATACCTCCATCTGCAATCACCGGAACACCTGTTCCTCGTAATGCTTTCGCAACATCGTAAACAGCGGTTAATTGCGGTACTCCAACTCCGGCAATAATACGTGTTGTGCAAATTGAACCTGGGCCAATACCCACCTTAATGGCATCAGCACCCACTGCAACAAGGTCCATTGCAGCTGCTGCAGTTGCAATGTTACCAATCACCATCTCAACTTCGGGGTAATTTTTTTTAATCAATTTGGCCATATCAAGTACACCCTGCGAATGGCCGTGTGCTGTATCAATAACTATGGCGTCAACGCCAACTTCAACAAGAGCAGCAACCCTGTCCAGTGTGTCACCTCCAATACCCACAGCAGCAGCAACCCTTAACCGGCCTTGTTCATCTTTACAACTTGTTGGATGTGCTTTGATCTTAATGATGTCTTTGTAGGTTATTAATCCCACCAAATGATAATTATCATCAACAACGGGTAACTTTTCAATTCTGTGCTTTTGAAGAATATCAGCAGCTTTTTCAAAATCGGTAAATTCAGTTGTTGTGATCAGGTTTTTGACGGTCATTGCCACCGCGATAGGTTTGTTGAGATCGCGTTCAAAGCGTAAATCACGATTGGTAACGATACCAACTAATTTACCTGCTTTATCCACCACTGGAATACCTCCAATACCGTTTTCCTCCATTATTTTCAGGGCATCCAATACAACAGCATCCTTGTGTAGTGTAATCGGGTCAAGGATCATACCATTTTCAGCACGTTTTACTTTTCTGACTTCAAGTGCCTGACGCTCAATCGACATGTTTTTGTGCATAACACCAATCCCACCGTCTTGTGCCATGGCAATTGCCATCTTGGATTCGGTTACCGTATCCATGGCTGCAGACACAATCGGAATTCTTAACTTAATGTTTCTTGAGAATAGTGTTGAAAGACTAGTATCACGTGGCATCACAGTGCTATGACCGGGAATAAGAAGGACATCATCGTAAGTTAATCCTTCGCCTACAAATTTATCGCTGTCAAATGACATGGTAACTGGTTTTAAAAATTGTGCAAAAGTATCAATTTTAACGGAATAGTTGGCGACAGGGAAAGGTTCAGAAAGTATTTTAACATCCTTTAATAAATAACGGTAACAGTCCCTTTCTTTTCAATGGAATTTAGATCGGAATTTTGATAAACTAGTTTATAAACATACACACCCTGGGCAACAATATTGCCTTTGTATTTGCCATCCCATCCTCTTTCAGGATCGTTGCTCTCAAAGATCATTTGTCCCCAGCGGTTATAAATCTGGAAGATATAATTTAGTCCACTATAAAACCGGTAAACGGGCTTAAACTCTGCAGTATAACCTCCCGGCCTGAATGCATTCGGCATATACATATCAGATGCTACTGCAACTCCTGTCCGGTTTGAATTTGAGCTCATTTTAAAACCGTAAGTATTCCCATTATTTTCGATGGCCTGAACCCAATAAACCAGGTCTCCGTCAGTATTATCCAATGAAGAAATATCATCAGTATATTCAAAGAATGAAGCACCTACTGAATCAATCGGTGTTGTTGGCTCAATGCCATTCATCATTCTGAAAATATAATATTTTTCAACCCCTGCATCCCAGCCTTCAAATGCGTTCCATTGCAATTGGTTGAAGTTGGTGCTGGTGTTTTCGACAGTTAAAAAAATAGTTTTATTATCATTTGATGTTAAAAACAATTTGTTGCAACTATCCAGCACTTCAGCATAGTAATAATAATGACCGAGATTTGGGTCAACATTCTCATCAAGGAAAACAAGTGGTGATTCGCTGATCTCACTTCCACTGATACTCGCAATTTGCTCAAGACTATTTGTTTGTGGGTCATCCCTAAAAATATTCCATGTGCAATATGTAACCTGAGCATCCACATCAACAGTTAATTCGATATTATTTGATGGCAGAACATCAGCATTAGCCAAATAAATAAAAGAAGGAACGTCGTAGGCAAAGGCAGTCACACTTTTTTTACAGGATGAAGAACTTCTTCCATTAAAAATAGCCTGAACATAATAAGTGTATGTAAACCCCGGTTCAACATTTTCATGGACAAAGGTTAATTCATTTGGATTGCTTTGTCCGGCAAGCAAATAAGAGCCTCCATCTTTACTGTAGAAAATACTGTAGGAATCAACATCTGGTAAAAAATTATATGCCGACCAGGTTAAAGTATTGGTTTGTGAACAAGCACTGTATTCAATTGATTCCAGCAAGATGGTGTAACGTTGAGGTGCAAATGTCCCTTCACCCTTGTTAAAGCAGCTGTCGAAGGCAGCAACTGCAAACGAATATCTACTGTTGCAGGGATCAGCAATGGAATCTGTATATGACGAATTGAATCTTCCGTAAATGGTGTCGTAATTATAATAGTCTGAGTCGGTTTCGTCATACAAATAAATGATATAGCCAACAACATCTCCATTTTCTGATGGTGCCCATCCCAGTGTAACTAAGTTATTCTCATCAACTGAAATAGAATCCTGTTGAAGTGGATCAGGATAGAACTCATCACTGAAAATTGCACCTCGTATATTTGATATTATCGTATCACCTGAATCGTTTTCAATATAAACCCGGTAGTTTATCGAATCGTAACAAACAATAATGGGCTCTGAAAAATGCAGGCTATCCACTGGCACGGAATCATGTAAAGTCCAGATCCCAAGCGGGTATTCTCGCATGATTTTATAAAATGCCGAATAGCCATCCGGCAGTGGGTCAGCCGGTGCATTCCAGTAGAGATCAGCCATGTTAAAATCGGGCTGGTTATTATCAACTTGAAGATAGATGGTCTGAAGTATATCAGAATCAGCATTTTCAGTGTTATAAATGGCTTTAACAAAATACCATTGACTACCAAGATCGGCATTAGCACCTATATGATTATATGAGAAAGTTGAGGTGGAAACAGTAGCTATACTCGAGAAAGAAGTACCGTTTGAAGAATAAAAGATCTCAAAATTTTGTAAGCCTGGATCTATTGGCGACAAATTCCATTTGAGATTGACATCGCCATTTACATTTACTTCAAGCCCTGTAAAATCAGGAGCATCCTGTGCATGAATATTTAGTGCAAACAGTAAAAAGATGGGTATTTGTAAATACAGTTTCATTATGAGTTAAGCATATCCGGTGGAATAATATTGGATAGGTTAATCCATATTTCCAACTACCAAACGGATCATATCATCCGGATCCAAATATTTCCTGGCAGCCTCAATCAGCTGATTTGCGTCAATTTTTAGAATCTCTTCCAGGCTTCTTTTATAAAAATCAAAACTCAGGCCAAAATCTTTTACCGAACGATACCTATCTGCTAACGCAAAAGGGCCGTCAAAATTTCGTAGAAAGGTACCATAAATGTAATTTTTAACCAATTGCAGCTCCACATCACCAACTTTGATTTCTCTGAGTTTTTGTATTTCGCTTATAATTTCATCCAGTGCGGCATTGGTATATTTTACATTTACTTCGGTAGAAATACTGAAATAACCTGCTTTAACATAATTAGCGATGAAGGAACTTACACCATATGTATAACCTTTGTCCTCACGGAGGTTCGACATTAGGCGTGAACCAAAATAACCACCAAGAATCGTATTTAATAAAACGAAAGCATTATAGTCAGGATGTGTTTTACTGATGATCGGACGACCAACACGAATAGCCGACTGAAGGGCTCCTTCTTTTTTTATCAGTCTTTGCTCAGGTTGACCAAAAGCAGCGAATTCAGGTTTTTCAGTTTGATGATTTTTTCCTGACCATTCATTGCCAAGGTATTTATTCATTATCGGGATGATATCGCCATTTAATTTTCCACTGACAATAGCATATGCGTTTTGAGGGATATAATTATTTAAATAGAAAGATTTGATATCCTTCTTTTCAACCTGTTTAAAATCATCAATTTGCAAATTTTGACCGTAAGCAGAATTGCTGCCAAAAACCATGCAGTTGAATTCGGTCATGGCTTTAAACCTTACTTTTTCACTGTTGGTTAAAAACTCCTGGCGCTTTCTCTCGATGTGGATATTCAGTTCATTGTCAGGAAAAGTAGCAGATGAAAGCATTTCGCCAATTACAGGTAGTAAATCATTCAAATGTTTGTTCAACGAATAAAGGGTAATTACAGCAGAATCTTTTGTTACTGAGATATCAAGGTAAGCACCTTTTTCATCTATTATCCCGGCAATGGCAGCGCTACTCAGGTTTTTGGTGCCTTCTTTGAGTAATTTACCAGTGCTTGAAGCAACCAGTTTTCTTGGCTGGTAGGCAGTTCCAGCTTGAATAATGATATCCAAACGTATGACTTCCTCCTCACCAGCATCAATACAATACACTTTAAGTTCATTATCTAAAATAGCCAGACCGGGTTCTTCGGCCAATAATTCAATAGGCTTACCATGTAGTGGTTTGCTGGTTCTGTTTATTTCTGATGTATTGTACATTGGCATTTATCAATTATTTATTCGCCTGGTAATACAATGTGTTTTGCTTGTTTTTTTGAAACAACTCAGATGCTTCTTTTCTAATGGCTTCCTTTGAAACCACCTTGTAATTTACAAGTTCATCATTCCATTTATTGGCATCTCCGAGCATTTCAAAATAAGCAAGCTGCATTGCTTTATTCAGAACCGTTAACCTTGAAAAAATGAGGTTAGCTTCAATTTTACTTTTCACTTTGTCCAACTCCTGCTTACTAACAGTATGATCCATTAATCTTTTTAATTCTTCACAGATGGCTTCTTCAGCAATTGTTTTGTCAGTCCCGTTGATTAGTTTTCCTGACACAATAAAAAGTCCTGGATCCAGATCGCCAGTAACAAAAGCATGAATTTCCGAAAACAATTGTTTATTCTTCACCAGGTTCTGGAACATGCGCGATGAGTTGCCATTTGACAAAATATCTGAAATAAGATCGGTTATGTAAAAGCCCGGTTCATTTCTTGCAGGCATTTTCCAGCACATATAAATTGCATTCTGTGGAACAGCTCGTTCTACTATCAATTTATTTTGTGATTTCTGATCTGGTTCAATAGGGTAATTTCTTTCGACTTTGGGTCCTGCCGGGATGTTGCCGAACCATTTTTCGGTTAATAATTTTATCTCATCAACACTCACATCACCAGCAATGGATAAAATTGCATTATTTGGATTGTAATATTTCGCATAAAAGGTTTTTACATCCGCCATGGTTGCATTTTCAATGTGGCTGATATCTTTACCAATGGTATTCCAGAGGTAAGGATGATTTTTATAGGCCATTGGTTTGAGCAACAAATAAACATCCCCGTATGGTTGATTGAGATAATTTTGTTTAAATTCTTCAATTACTACCTGGCGCTGAACCTCAAGACTTTTTTCGGTAAATGCCAGTGATAGCATTCGATCCGATTCAAGCCAGAATGCAGTCTCAAGATTATTTTTTGGTATAGTCAGGTAGTAATTGGTGAAATCGTTGTTGGTAAATGCATTGTTTTCGCCACCTGCTTGTTGCAATGGTTCATCATACCTGGGAATATTTACAGAGCCACCAAACATCAGATGTTCGAATAAATGGGCAAAACCGGTTTTATCAGGATGCTCGTCCCTGGATCCTACCTTATAAATAATGTTCATCGCCACCATTGGCGTATTCACGTCGCGATGAACAATTACTGTAAGACCATTATCCAACATAAACCGGTCAAATTTCACCATATTACTTATTCATTTTAAAAAGAATACTATTTTATCAATTATTTCAAAATCCTATTAATTAGCCCTCTTTATAAAGTAATGACTGGATTTTGCATTTATTGGTTGCAAACATAACAATGATAACTTAAAACGGTTTGTTTTATTTTCATGGATAATCCTGAAATATTAATAATTTTGGTACAGTTTTGATCAAAATAATTTAAAGCACTATGGAAAGAGACCAAAAAATATTCGACCTGATTAAACAAGAACGAAACCGACAAACAAATGGCATTGAGCTTATTGCTTCAGAAAATTTTGTTAGTGAGCAAGTGATGGAAGCCATGGGTTCGGTAATGACCAACAAATATGCGGAGGGTTACCCGGGCAAACGTTATTATGGTGGCTGCCAAGTAGTTGACGGTAGCGAACAATTGGCCATAGATAGGGCTTGTGAACTATTTGATGCTGTTTATGCAAACGTTCAGCCACATTCAGGAGCACAAGCTAATATGGCAGTGTTTCTTGCCTGTTTAAAACCAGGAGACACTTTTATGGGTCTCGACCTTTCACATGGAGGCCACCTTTCACATGGCTCATTTGTTAATTCGTCCGGTATTTTATACAAACCCATTGCTTATCGTGTTACCGAAGAAACCGGTATCATCGATTATGAAGAAATGGAAGAATTGGCTTTGAAGGAAAAACCAAAAATGATCATAGCAGGTGCATCAGCCTATTCGCGCGACTGGGATTTTGAAAGAATGCGTGACCTTGCCGATGAAATTGGTGCCATCTTAATGGCAGATATTGCCCATCCGGCTGGGTTAATCGCCAAAGGTCTGCTTAACGATCCTATTGCGCATTGTCATATAGTTACTACAACTACTCATAAAACATTACGCGGCCCAAGAGGTGGATTGATCATGATGGGGGAAGATTTTGAAAATCCCTGGGGATTGACCACACCAAAAGGTGAAATAAAAATGATGAGTGCTGTTTTAAACTCAGCTGTTTTCCCGGGGATTCAAGGAGGACCACTTGAACATGTTATTGCATCAAAAGCGGTAGCTTTTGGTGAAGCGTTAACCGATAGCTTTTTTGAATATACCCTGCAAGTCAAAAAGAATGCAACTGTAATGGCCCAGGCATTTATTGACAGGGGATACAAAGTGATTTCAGATGGTACTGATAACCACCTCATGCTGATTGACCTCAGAAGTAAATTCCCTGATATTTCTGGTAAAAAAGTTGAAAATACACTTGAACTTGCAGACATCACGATCAATAAAAATATGGTTCCTTTTGATAGCCGCTCACCATTCCAGACAAGTGGACTAAGGGTTGGTACCCCGGCAATTACAACACGTGGTTTAATAGAAAAACATATGGAACCTATCGTTGACTTTATTGATGAAGTTATTTCCAATGTCGAAAACGAAACAGTAATCAATAATGTTCGTAAACGGGTTAACGATATGATGAGCGGATTACCGCTGTTTGCTTATTAAGCAAACATAAGTTTGTGGGTGATCCTGTCATCTGTAGTAAATAATTAGTGAAAAAGTGAAGAGATCCATTAATTTTTTAGTGGGTATCTTGTTAATGTACTTGTTGGAAGCTTGTGCCTCTACTCCGGTTCTTCATAAATCAACCGTAGTTGAGGGAATAGAGCCAATAACTGAATTGATCAAGATACCAGTAGGGGGAGTAGACCAGTGGTTACTGATTCGCTCAGCCAATCCCGAAAACCCTGTTTTCTTTTTTTTACATGGCGGGCCAGGTGCGGGCGAAATGCCATTATTGAGGTATTATAACTGGGAATTGGAAAAATATTTTACCGTTGTTATGTGGGATCAGCGTGGAGCCGGGAAGTCAAATAGCCGCAGTATTCCAGAAGAAAGTGTTAACATGGATCAATTACTTGAAGACACCCACATTATTGTCCAATATTTGAAGAACAGGTTTAACCAGGAGAAAATTTTTCTTGCGGGCCATTCGCTGGGGACGGTTCTGGGAATTCAATCTATTAATGATCACCCCGAAGATTTTTATGCTTATGTGGGCATTGGGCAGGTAGTAGATATGAAACGAAATATTGAATCTTCTTACCAGCTTTCGATGGAACTTGCAGAATCTATTGGTAAGAAAAGAGATATCAGGATTTTTTCAGGGATGCAGGTTAACGGTAAATTTACGGGTGGTACTGACCTGGAAAAGGCTGTGTATATGCGTGATTGGATTGCGAAGAACGGTCGTATTTATTACGATAGAAATAATATTAACAACCTTGTGAGTGTTGTATTCGCGGCTCCTGAATATAATGTTTTTGATAAAATCAAATACATGCCCGGTCTGAATCGCTCACGGAAATTGCTTTGGACTCAAGAACTATTTGATGTCAATTTTTTTCATGATGCCCCTGAGTTGCAAGTACCTGTTTATTTTGTTAGTGGCAAATATGATTACATAACCAGCCATGATTTAACCAAAGAATATTATGACTTTGTTAAAGCGCCTGAAAAACAACTTATTGAATTTAACTTTAGTGCCCATTGTCCTATTTTTGAAGAGCCGGTAAAATTCAATCGCTTAATGATTGAGCAAGTTTTAAAACATGCTGAATCAATAGTTGATGATGATTACTTTGTTAAATATCCCTCATCCGAATAATACAATTAGATGTGTAAATAAATCGTAAAATTGTCATGCTGATCCATCGGCTGACGAATCAGGATGGCAAACATAAATATTTTTGCAATATTCATTCAGTGCACGTTTTACTGGCTAATAATTCATCAGTGCCGTCAATATAAACTGAACAATTTTTAAACTTAGTGGTTCATATTTTAAATTGTCTTGTTCGTTCTGCAAAATAATATCAGCTAAACTTCCGTTGATTAACTTTAACTGCTAATAATGATAAAACTCAGTATCCTGTTTTCGGCCTTTCTTTTTCTAACTTCCTATAGCGGGTCAGATAGCAATCGATATGAAAAAACTACACATGGACCTGTCATCAATTGGAAACCCAATACACATTTGAAATGGGAGGACTTTAAAGCAAAAAAGAAACCTGGAGGTGGTTTTGCAGTAGCAACATCAACCTGTGGATTTGGTTACGATGGAATTATTAAAGGCGATGAGATATCGGTAAATGTATATGTTAGGTTTTATTGCAACGAATCGTGGCACCACAAGAACTACAAACTTTCTGATGTATTGAAACATGAACAACTACACTTTGATATTTGTGAATTATATGGCCGGATCCTTTATAAAAACATCCTGCTTATGCGTAAAAAAGGGCAATTGAATGAACGGAATCTGAAAAAAGTGTTGAATGAACTGATGGTTGAATACGATGAAACTCAGGACAGGTATGATGATGAAACCAACCATAGTACAGACGGATTAAAGCAACAAAAATGGAATAAAAAAATTGCGAACGCATTGCATGAGTTCGCTAAATATGCCAATTATAGGGAGTTTTAGTTTACCCGATTAAAATCAATTTCCTCCGGTTTTATTTATTGAAAAGTTTTAAGGATTATTTTTGTGTATAATACAAATAAAATATGAAAACCTTATTCATGGTACGTCATGCAAAATCTTCATGGGAGGACCCGCAATTATCTGATCATGACAGGCCATTACTTCCATCAGGAATTAAAAAAACCAGGCGGATAGCTCATTATCTGAAGAAAAAGAGTGTTGTACCTAATCTGATGTTTAGTTCAACTGCAAAAAGAGCTTATGAAACAGCTAAACTAATTGCAGAAGAAATAGGTTATCCAACTGATCAGATCAAAACAAGTGCACAGCTATATCATGCCGGATCAGGTGATATTTACACCGCGTTATATGCACTGGATAATTCAATTGAATCGGTTATGATTTTCGGCCATAATCCAACATTTACTTATTTTGTGAATCAGTATTTGGACCCCCGAATTGAAAATTTACCGACATCTGGTCTGGTCAGCATTGAATTCGGATGTGATAAATGGGAAGATATTAATGATTCAAAGTTTCAGGTTAACTTTGTGGTTTTTCCACGTATGCTAAAATAGTGTTCTATGCCTTACAACAAACATTTAATAAACCGGGAAGTGTCATGGCTAAGCTTTAATGAAAGGGTTTTGCAGGAGGCCATGGATCCTAAAAATCCACTGGTTGAGCGACTAAAATTTTTGGGAATTTTCTCAAATAACCGCGATGAATTTTTTAGGGTGAGGGTAGCCAGCGTTAAACGAATGACCGACGTTGAAAAAAGCAGAAACGATGATTTAGGCTATCAACCACATTTATTGCTTAAAGAAATTTTAAGCATAGTAGAAGAGCAGGAAAAGAAATTTACAGAGACTTTCCATACCCTTCGTGGAGAAATGACCAGGCAAAAATTAGTATTTCTCGACGAAACCGAACTAGATGAAAGCCAGGGCGAGTATGTGCAGCATTTTTTTAATAATGAGGTTCGTCCGTTTTTGTTTCCGATTATTTTAAAGGATCTTGCTGATCCTGGCAGTATTCGCGATGGATCAATATATTTGGTAGTATCCATGAAAGATTCTTCTGCGCAGAAGGATGATAATTCGGCCCTGATTATGGTGCCTACCGAAGACACATCCCGCTTTGTCCAATTGCCTTCTAAAGAGGATAAGAAATTTATCATTTTATTGGATGATGTGATCCGGTTTTGCCTCGGTGAAATATTCAAACCCTTTGGATATGATACTTTTGAAGCCTATACCATCAAGTTTACAAGGGATGCAGAACTGGATATTGATGATGATGTTTCCAAGAGTTTTATGGAACTGATGACTGAAAGTGTAAAGAAACGTAAAAAAGGCGATCCCGTTCGTTTTGTTTACGACAAGAACATACCCGAAGTACTTTTTATGTTGCTTACAAAACGCTTGGGCATTAGCGAGATAGATTCATTAAGAGGAGGTGGCCGGTACCATAATTTCAAAGACTTCATGTCATTCCCAAAGGTTGGCCCAAAAACCTGGTTTTATCCAAAAATGCCAGCACTGAAGCATAAACTTTTACCGCACAACGAAAGCATACTGGGTGTGATAAAACGGCA
>CAVWXM010000052.1:0-31050 GCA_963759045.1 uncultured Bacteroidia bacterium | reverse complement strand
AGAGAAAGGCTATTGGTAAAATCCAATTAATATGTATCTGATTTTACTGGTTATCGCTATTGATAAATTCTGATATTGTATATCGTGTGAATAGCCGGGCTCCTTTTTCATTAAAGTGACCATAATCCACATATAATGAATCATTCCAATCGATTACACTTCCATCAATAAAATCATGATGATACCTAAAAAGTATTTTTTTCACTCTTTGAATATGCTTCTCCTTTCTTCTCTGATAGGACTGATCAATTAAACTTGTCCTGGTAGGTGTTTGAATATAAACAAGTTTACATTGATTTTTAGCTAAGAAATCTGAAATACTATCTAAAAAATTGTATTCAATTGGATTTAAGTGTTCAAAGCTATTTCCGTTAGTATTATATGCTGTTGAATCAAAAGAAAAATTAGTATTTGAGTATAAAACACTACCATGTTTATCAAATTCTATTGATTCAAGGATATTATTATTGAACTTCCAAGTTTTATTTAACTTTAAATATTTATAATAATACCTGATATCCGAGTTGGAAAGATAATAAAATGATTTAAGATAGAAATTAGGGTTTGAGATGCGACCATCAATTTGATCTCTGGTTAGCTTGACTCCCGAATTAGTAAAGTCAATGATGCTACTCGCAAGGAAGATTACCGAGGCATTATTATTCTTAAAGTATACCTTCAGTAAACAAAAATTATCACTCATTTTCATTCCCCATGAGGCCAGATTAAGATAATTTTCATTTTTTGTTACCTGAATTAATTCCTCAGAATGAATATTGTTTAGTGCGACTGAAGAACCTATTGTTAAATGATTTGCTTGGAATTCATTAAAAAAGAATAACTTTTCATTAAGCGAATAATTGTTTGAGATTTTTGGAGCAGGAAATGAATTGTAATTAAATATTACAATAATAATAAAGATGGTAAATGGAATAGCAGTAAAAACTAAAACTCTTTTTAAAAAGTGATTCATAAGTTAGAATTGAAAATAAATAAACTCTGATTCTGCTTTACCTGACCAGATAATTATAAAAACAAGGCAATAGTATAAACTCCAACGTAAGATAGTAGGAATTTTAACGTCTTCATAATTGTAGAACGTGCTGTTTTCCTCGTTGAAACCATTCAGCCATTATAAATAAAAGATCAGTACGATCATTTTAGTTGAGATCAAGTCGGGAATTGTAAATAATGAAATGGAAAATATTCCTGATAAATAACTAAAAGCATGACCCACATTTTCAGCCCTGAAAAATATCCAGGCCAAACATGTCAACAAAAAAGTAAAAACCATTACTAAAAAACTCTTTGAATGTTGGTAAATACTTGCCTTTAGCAACTATATCTAGGTGATTTCTGATTCTTTTTTAACAATATTAAAGGTAAAAAATACAGTGCATTTAATGCTCCCCAAACAATAAAAGTCCAATTTGCGCCATGCCAGAAACCACTTACAACAAATATGATAAATATATTTCGAACTATTTTCCAAGTTGTTCCCCTGACTTCCACCAAGAGGAATATACAGATAATCTCTAAACCATGTTGATAGAGATATATGCCACCTTCTCCAAAATTCAGCAATATCTCTTGAAAAATATGGGAAAGCAAAATTTCTCATCAGGTTAAATCCAAACAATCTTGCGAGTTCCAATTGCAATATCTGAATACCCTGAAAAATCACCATAAATTTGAAATGCAAATAAAATACACTCCTAGTAATAGAGTGCTACCTGAATACTCATTATAATTATCAAAAATTATGTTTACTAATTCAGCACATTATCAGCAATAACAACTTTTTTAAATAAACCCCAAAGTATTTGACGCAAGCCCGTCAATAGCTTTCGTGTATTCAAAATGTCTTTTTACATAAAACTGGGGTAAAAATTTTTGGCTCTTTCAATTGGGCCTGCCACTAATTGAGGAAAAAAACTAACAAATGCAAAAAATGAAATAACATCCTTAGTTGGTTTAAGTTTTCTCCTGTATACATCAATCGAGTAACTAAGTGTTTGAAATGTATAAAAACTTATTCCAACAGGTAAAATGATATTTAATCGGGATGGTTCGAGATGCTCTCCAAAGAAAGTAAAAGATGCTGCAAAGCTTTCAGTAAAAAAATTATAGTATTTAAAGAAACCTAGCAAGCCAATATTAACCAGAATACTTATCAGAAGGAGTAGTTTTCTTTTTGACTTGGATGTATATTTACTTAGCCCAATTCCGACTAAATAGTCGACAGTTGAACTAAAGAAGATCAATGACAAAAACCGCCAATCCCACCAGCCATAAAAAACATAGCTCACAACAACCAGTAACGTGTTTTGAACTTTTAAGTTCTTTTGTAAAACAAACCAATAGAGTAAAAATACAAGTGGCAAGAATATAGCAAACTCAATTGAGTTAAAGAGCATATTGGTTGAGGTTTGGTTATTAGCTTATTCCAATTATTAAAAATTGAATAATTAACAGCTGAAATATTAGAGTTTGTTTAGACTTTTGAAAAATTTAACAAATATGATAAAAACTTAGCCTAATATCAATTGTATATATTTTTTAACAGAAAATTAATAATTAGTACTGCTCAGATTCAAAAGTGTTTAAAACTCTTTTAACTTCAATTGCCCATAATTTATAGGCTCTTTGATTTAAGTGTAAACCATCGGTTGAATTTTCAGGATTCAAACCTTGTGAATTACTAATCACGAAGTTCAAATCCAAATATTTTATTTTATTATCATTGCAATAACGTAACAGAAAAGTATTCATGCTATCAATCATTATTTTACTTCGTGGGTTATTGACCCCATATAAAATAGATTGAACAACTGGTGTTATGTTGTTTTCTAATAATCTGTTCAAAATTTCAATATAATTGGCTTTGATTCCGTGAATTGGATCACCAATGAGTATATCATTTATGCCAACCATGATAAAACAAATTTTTGGTTTGTGAATAATGACTCCTTCTTCGGCTAATCTTTTTAGATGGGAAGATGTATATCCCGGGTAGCCACTATTGAGCAAATCAGCTCTGCCAACTAGTTCATTCCAATTACCGCCGGCAGTAATTGAGTTACCGAACATAACTACAGTATACTCTTTATCAATTTGATTATTATTATACAATTTAAACAGATAATAAATCCCAATAAAAAATATGATGCTTACAAATAGTATGTTGAAAGTAAAACTTAGCTTACGAAAATTCTCACTATTCATTCATCTAGATATAAACCAGACATTATATTATTTAAATAGTCTTCAAACGAATTGTAATTGGAAAGTTTAAAAATAGATAATATTCTACCTTCAAGTTATTTTAATCAAACTTTGTGAATTTTAAAGTTTAAACCAATTTTTCACAATCTCGATATAATCTTTTTCTTCTAATTTATGGTAAAACTCGTTGTTGTGGGTGTTATAAATATAATCTTTGCCCCATTCTTCATAATTGTTCGCTATCTCACTAACTCCCTGAATAATAATATCTAATTCATCATCAGTCATGGTTGGATGAAGTGATACCCTGATAAATCCTGGTTTTTCTGAAAGATCGCCACATGTGATTTTTTCAGTTATCTGTTTTGATTTCTCCGGTGTTACGTTAAGCAGGAAATGGCCATAGGTTCCGGCACATGCACAACCTCCACGTACTTGTATCCCGTAGCGGTCATTCAGCAATTTCACCATCAAGTTGAAGTGGATTTTCTCAAACCAGAATGAAAATATACCAAGCCGATCTCTAAAAGTGTCTGCCAGAATATGAATGCCTTTGATCCTGGTAAAACCCTCAAAAGCACGTTCAACCAGTTGATGCTCGCGATCAGCCATCAATTTGGTTTGCATTTGATCCTTAACTTCAATAGTCAACGCTGCTCTAATAGCCTGCAAAAACCCCGGTGTTCCGCCATCTTCCCTGATTTCAATGTCTTCTATGTATTTGTGTCCACCCCAAGGGTCAGTCCATTCTACGGTTCCTCCTCCCGGATGATCCGGTACTTCAAGGTTATAGAGTTTGCAGTTGAATACAAGAACTCCCGAACTGCCCGGGCCACCAAGGAATTTATGAGGAGAAAAGAAAACAGCATCAAGCTTTTTCATTGGGTCGTCAGGATGCATATCGATGTCAACATAAGGTGCTGAACCAGCAAAATCAATAAATGCATAACCCCCATTTTCGTGCATGATTTTCGCCAATTCATAATAATCCGGAGCAATACCGGTAACATTTGAACAGGCCGTGAAAGCACCGTATTTATATTTTCTGTTTTTATACTTCTTGATGATTTTTCGTAATTCTTCGGGGTCAACCATGTTATTTTCATCAGGCTCAATGAGAACCATTTCAGCAATGGTTTCAAGCCATGAGGTCTGGTTTGAATGATGCTCCATATGGGTACAAAATACCACTGGTAAGTCTTCTTCTGATTTACAACTTCCTTTAACGTTACAACAACATGACTTTAATCCCAAAATCCGTTGGAATTTATTTACAACACCGGTCATACCTGAACCTGCTGTAATTATCACATCGTTACTGTCAGCATTTACATGTTTCTTAATTCTTTTCAAGGCATACTGGTAGGCTTTTGTCATCAGCGTGCCAGTCTCAGTTGTTTCAGTATGGGTATTGCCAATGAAAGGTGCAATATCTTTCAACATTCTGTCCTCAATCGGTTGATATAAACGGCCACTTGCGATCCAGTCAGCGTATATCATTTTTTTCATTCCGAAAGGAGTTTCAAACTCCTGATCAATTCCAACCACCTGCTCTCTGAACTTCCTGAAGTGCTGCTCAAGTTTACTCATACGCTAAAATTAAAAGGTTGGTAAAAATACAAATATCAAATCGATCTAATGGAAAATGCAGTAATTTAAACACAATATATCCTAGTCAAGCCAGGGATCAAAATTGGTATTGGGGCTTTCAAAGATATCTGTGTTCTGATATTTCAATATGGTTAACAATTGTTCGGTTTGTACCTGTGCCTGCTGGTTGTTTTCATCTAATGAAAGTATAGTTTGATAATCATTAATGGCCAGACCAAACTTTTGTAGTTTTTTATAGAGTTCAGCACGCGCTAGCAAAAGGCCAATCTTATCCGGCTCATTTTTTAGCATAATACTGACTTTATCCAATAAGTTGGTTATCTCTTTATCTCCTTTTGCTTTTTGGATGGACTTAAGTAAGCCGTCAGTTGACTCTTTCATATTTTAACGATAATGACAAATATAGGCACTTGTTTCTTCAACTTTAAGGCTAAAGTTTTTTGAAGCAGGGATGATGAAAGTCTCGCCAACTTTATAGGTTTTCCAATCTTTGTCTCCCTCAGTCCATGCTGAAATCGCACCGAAATTTACTTTAAAAATCTCTTCTTTCATTGACCCAAACTGGTATTCTCCAGGTGAGATAATGCCAACTGAAAACGACACCATATTGTCATCATAGGTTAATGATTGTACCCTGTCGCCATGATATTTTCTTAATTCGTAGATCATATTTTTTGAAATTCGATTTCTAAAATACTAGTATTTTATGAATAATTGTAAAAGATTGGAAAAAGAGTGCGGGGCTTAAACAGATTGTAATTTAATTGCTGCTTGAGATTTTAATCATACTAATCTCAATATCACCGTTTTCAGGATATACAGAAATCCAATTATTGTCTTCTGAAAACCATTTATATTGGTTTCCAACCCGGATAATGAAATCGTTGTATTCAGAAGATTGTGGAACCTGAACTACAAATCCCCCGCTTTTACCTTTGCTGCTTCCATAGCCAAATATAATTTTAAACTCTTTATCAGAAAGGTTTTTGGCTTTCACTACAATGTAATTGCTTTTCCTGGCAGTAATCAACACGGGTTCAAATTCAAATTTTTGTTCAGTATTTGAACCAATGGTCACTAATTCATTCACTATATCCACAATTGCATTTTCCTCAATGTATTTGGTGATCTTGTTGATCATTTCACGAGGATAAGTTTCATCCCGTTTTATGAGTTCTGCTTCCTTATAAGCATTAATGGCTTTGTCATAAATTTTAGCTGCATAAAGTTTATCCGCATCGGCAATGGCGATATCGTATTGAGCGCTTAATTTTCGCATTTGCTCTTCAATCAGTGAATTACATTGCATAATCTGCTTACTTGGATATGGTTCTGCAGGTTTGATGCTGTTAGCAATTTTATATTGGATAACCGCTTCTGAATAATTTCTTTGCTCAAATAAATTATCAGCTTTTGTGATAGCCAGTTTGAAGCGTTCTTCTCGCTCTGCTTCAAGCTGCTTTAAAATACCGTTAATTTCAATGATTTGATCTCTTGGATAAGGTTCGTTACTTTTTAACTCGGCAGCTGTTTCAAACTCAGCTTTCGATAATTCATAACTTTCTTCGGCAAACAAACGGTCACCTTCAGTAATTGCCTTATCATAAGCTTTTTGTTTTGCAATAGCCCTTTCATGGTTTTGTTTCATGGTGCGGGCTTTTAGCCTTTTTTCATCTGCAAGTGCGTTGCCGGGATTGATATCCATTGCAATTTTATATTTTTCAATGGCTTCATCAAACTTAAGTTGGGCTAACAAAGAATCGCCTGAGGCAATTAAAGCTTTATATTGTTTGTCAATTTCAGCTTTGCGAATCTTTGCTTCCACAATGCTGTCAATCCGTATAATTTCTTTTACGGCTATTATATCGCCGGGTTTTAATTCCAAGGCATTTTGGTAGGACGATTTTGAATCATCCAGTTTATCTTCTTTGAACAATCTTGCAGCAACAATTATCAATTGTCCATATTTTTCGTCAATTTCCCGTTGTTTTTCAGCATCTACCAGCAATGTTCTTAATTCGGTAATGCGCTCCTGAGGATAGCCTTCAATCGATTTAACGGTTTGTGCTTCTGCATACTTGTTGATAGCCAGATCGTAATGTCCCTTTTGGTAAAGCTGATCTGCTTCTGCAATTAAATCATCATAAGTAGCGTTAATACGCTTTTGCTTTTCAATCGATAGCAATTGGTTTTCAATGTCTTTTAGTTTTTGTTTTGGATATTCATCACCAGGTTTGATAGTCAGTGCAAATTCATACTGTTCTTTGGCTTGCATGAATTCCTGATCATTAAATAACTTGTCAGCGGCAGCAATCATACTCGAATAATTGGCCTCAAATTCTTTTTGTTGTTCGGCAAAGAAGGCATCTATTTCCCTGATTTTTAATTTTGGATAACTTTCATCAGGTTTTAAAGTTAGCGCCATATTATACTCTGACTTAGCAATATTATATTCTTTTAATGCCAATAAACTATCAGCTGCCTTAATTGATTTCTGGTAATTCTCGTCAACATGCTTCAGTTGTTCGGTCATCATTTCATCAATCCTGCTGATCATATCAACTGAATAAGTGTTCTCTGGCCATGCTTTCTCAGCTTCTGCATATTTCTCTTTTGCAGCTTTAAAGTCTTTGCTAACATACATATTATCAGCCTCTTCCACGACAAGATTATATACCTGCTGCTTTTCGGCCATGGGTGTTATTTCCTTTATTTTCTTTTTGGCGTTGGTATTTTTTGGGAAAAGGATTTGGGCCGTTTCAAAATGTTGTAATGCAGTTATATAGTCATTCACCAACAGGTATCGTTCACCTTGTTCAATTTCTTCTTTAAAAACAACAAGCTTATCGGAAGTTTCACTCATTAATCGTTTTGCCAGAGCTATCTTTTCATTAGGTTCGGGCCTTTCGGGAAGAAGACGATGTGCTTCCTGGTAAATTTCGATTGCTTCTTCAAATTTATTATCAGTGAGTAATAAATTACCTTCCTTCATCGCCATATTATAGCTGATCACTTTATCTTTTTCTTCAGCTTTTTTTCTTAAAATTAGGTCTACCTGGTCGCGTGCATATTCATCAGATGGAATTACCCTGAGGGCATTTCGGTATTCAGCCAGGGCTCGGTCCCAGGCTTGTTCTTCGAACAGCACATCAGCAAGGTCAATATATTCGTAATATTCTTCTTCAAAAAGCTGTTGTTCTTTTAATCTGTTAACTATCGCAGCTACCTGTTCAGTAGCATATTTATCGTCTGGAGTAAACTTTAAGGCCATTTGATAATAGGCCTTTGCATCATAAAACTTGCTTTGACGGTATAATTCATCGGCCTGTTCTATGGACTCTTCATAGGTTTTGGCCTGCTGGGCATACATCGAAAAGCTTGCTAAAAGAACTATTAATAATAACAGTGATTTTAACGAACGTTTACCTTGTATTTTATCTCTTAAAAACATTGATTAATGTTGGTCTTGAAATGAACGGTTAAACCGGATTATTATTTCCCGAAGATATAATGCCATCTTTAATTTCCAGCTTACGATCAGCCATATTTGCTAACGCTTTATTGTGGGTAACAATTACAAAGGTCTGGTTTAATTTTTCGCGTAATTCAAGAAAAAGTTGATGAAGATTTTCAGATGCTTCCGAATCAAGATTGCCCGAAGGTTCATCAGCAAATACTACAGAAGGATTATTGATAAGCGCCCTGGCAATGGCAACGCGCTGTTGTTCACCGCCTGAGAGTTCTGCAGGTTTATGCTGTGCCCTGTCCGACAAAGAAAGATACTTCAATAGATCTGACGCTTCCTTTTCAGCTTGTTTTTTGCTTTTGCCACTGATAAAAGCCGGGATGCAAACATTTTCGAGTGCTGTAAATTCAGGTAATAAATGATGGAATTGGAAGACAAACCCAATGTGTTTGTTTCTGAATAATGACAAGTTTCTTATCATTCAGGTTACTTACTTTGGTGTTGTCAATTTCAAGTTCACCTTTGTTGGCTTTATCAATGGTACCTAATATATGTAACAGTGTTGATTTGCCGGCACCTGAAGCACCAACAATTGAAACAATTTCACCTTTTTTAACATGCAGATCAATGCCTTTTAAAACAGGCAGTTCACCAAACGATTTGTGTATGTTTCGGGCTTTTAACATGAATTAATTGTTGTGGGCAAAGATAGTAATAAGGCTTCTTCTTTTCTATCTTCATTGTTTAAGTGCATTTTTTAAAATGGTTTATAAATTATTGGAGAAGGCAGAGAAATCCGTTTATATAGTTGACTTTAGTCACCTGATGCACATGTTAATTATAAGTATAAAACTTAAGAGCCAAAGCATTGATGTAAAATTCCTGCTTATCCTTATTCCAGATGTAGAACTTGATTTTGGTCATATCATCTGTAATTAACGGTAGCTTAAAACCAATGCTTCCTGCTCGCCATTTGTTTGTCAGATCATCAGGTAACCGTTTAACTTTAAAAGCTTTGTAAAAAACAGTCTTGCCTGATGTATCTGAAATATCAACCACAAATAAAGCTTTTGATGCACTGTTTGGTATGGGTTCCAGGTATTCAGTATCAAACACTACATACAGGTTATTTTTATCAATTAAATTATCTGGTATATGATAAGTAAATGATGAACTGTAAATAGCCTGTTCATCCATTTTAATGCATGGATGGTTGGCATCAGGTATAAAAAACAGCTTTGATGGAACGCTCCATCCTGTTACATCTTTTTCAAAATCATAAGTTGTCGAAAAGAAAGGTGCCTCCGATAACTCTCCATAAAAATATTCATCGCCACTGGCTACAACACCTTTGTATGGAATTGCCCGCTTTCAGAAAAACATGCCAGTAGGCGGCTTTGTTCATCGAGTCGGGATGAATAATACCTGCTGAGTATTGGTAGGTCTGAAATATGTTCAGGAAAATGGCCAGACCTGCAAATATCCAGATGATACTTTTTATGAATTTATTTTTCAGATTGCTAATGAAAAGTGCGATGACAAGGAAAAATAATGCATAGAAATCGACCATGGGCCGCATGCCGAAACTATCGCCATAAATCCAATTCCACCACGATGAGAAAACATAAACCAAAAGAATGAAAAAGCCTAATAAAACTGATCATCTCATAAAAAGAACGTTTCCACAAATAAAGTGAGGCCGGAATTAGCAACAACATCAATGGCGTATATACAAACCACCCTTTCTGGTAACTAAAGAGAAATTGTATAAATGCCGGATTGGAAAAATAAAAACCTTCGTTTTTGTAGCCGTAATACCAACAGACTTCCGGTTTGTAAATAATTGATAATAAGTTGAGGCGAGATAGCCAAAATAAAAATGGGTATTGTTAATAGATAGTCCTTTCGGATCAGTTTCGATTTAATGGATTGTAATGAAAACAGAAAGCGATCCCGCAAGGAAAGGTAAAGCTCCTGCTACAATAATATTAACCGGTCGAATCAACATTACCAAACCCAATGCAAAGGCCGCCAAACAAACCGAAAGCCTTGAATAATTAACGAATGTTTTCCTGGCGTAATACAGAAAAACAGCAATCATCGCAAAAGAATAAATGTGTGATGCAGCAGGCGCCATGAATGTATAGTATAGGATATTGGTTCCGAAAAACCCGGTAATGACAACGATCCAGGAAAACCGATCATCAAGCTTGTAAAGTTTTGTCAGTTTGACTAAAAAGAACATACCTACACATGCCCAGAACATTGCAGCCAGTGCAACACCATATTGAAAAAAAATATTGTAGCCATCAGCGGGTAATCCAAATACGACCGAGGCCAGCCAGGCCAATAAAAAGAAAGGCAATTGAAGCAGAGCTGTTCCGGATGAAAATTTGTTGATGAGTACTTTATCTACTCTGTGAAAATAATGTCCCTGGTAATCACTCGAACGACGGCTTTTTTCAAACTCAAAAACAGTTGTAAAGTCTGCAGTTTTGTGAATAAGCAGTGCAGGTAAATAGGCATATATACCACTGCCATCGCCATCAATAATATTTTGCCTGATGCCTTTTGATCCAAAAAAGTTGACGATTAAAAAACAGACTATCAAGCCGCCTACTAACAAAGCAGGAAACCATTTATTACCTGAATATTTTTGGCTATTTAAATTCAAGAAATGTGAATATAATTTTGGATAAAAATAATGATTTGGGGCTTTGTTTGCTAATTTTGCATAACAATCAGGAATCAACAACCTAAAAAGAAATAAACATGTCAAAAAAGTTCTGTCCAGCCTGTGCAATTCAGGATGTTAAACAATTTGGGGAATTTGGAGATGTAAACCCTTCCATTACTGATTCAGCAACTTATACCTTCATGACGGAAGATACCATGATTGATGCCTTTCATGGTGAAGCGCAAGGTTGCTTTTTGTATTCAAGACATTGGAACCCCTCAAACAAATATCTTGCTGATGCGCTTGCAGCAATGGAAGGTACTGAATCAGCATGGGTTACAGCTTCCGGAATGGCTGCAATAACTACAGCGATATTACAGTTGTGCGATACAGGTGATCATGTTGTGACAAGCGTAACCACTTACGGTGGAACTTTTGCTTTTCTTGAGAATTACCTCAAAAAGTTTAAGATCGAGGTGACCTTTGTAAACATCACTGACCTTGAAAGTGTAAAAAATGCAATTCGCCCAAATACCAAGGTATTGTACACTGAAACCATGACCAATCCGATGCTTCAGATATCAAACCTTCCTGAACTGGCAAAACTGACTAAACCAAACGGAACGAAATTGATTGTTGATAACACATTCACACCTATGATATTTAGTCCGTTTTTGCTTGGCGCTGATATTGTTGTTTACAGCATGACCAAATTCATCAACGGAAAAAATGATTGTGTTGCCGGTGCCATTTGTGCCTCGCAGGAGTTTATCAATGATATTTCTGATGTAAATACAGGAACAGCCATGCTTTTGGGGCCGGTATTGGATCCATTACGTTCGTCGAGTATTTTGAAAAATCTGGGAACTTTGCATATCCGCATGCAGAAACACAGTCAGAATGCAATGTATTTGGCAGAGAAATTTAAAGAAATAGATTTGAAATTTGTTTATCCAGGGATGCCGGATCATCCTGAATACGATTTGATGAACAGCATGCGGAATAAAGCATACGGCTATGGTGGAATGATTGCCATTGATGTGGATACCGCTGAACGGGCCGGACCATTTATGGAATTAATGCAAGAGAAAGGTGTTGGATATCATGCTGTGAGCCTGGGTTATTTTAAAACACTGTTTTCCAATTCAGGGAAAAGTACCTCATCTGAAGTACCAGAAGAAATACAAAAAGAAATGGGATTATCACCCGGCCTGATCAGGTTTTCAGTTGGCCTTGACCATGATATTGAACGCACTTTCGAGATGATTCACTCCTGTTTGATCGACCTGAAATATATTTAAACCTCCAATAAGCTGCTATAAATGAAGAATGCATTTCTGTTACTACTGATTCTTATTTGCTTTACTACTTCTGCACAAGTAATATTTGTATTGGATTCAATTCCTGCTTACACACCTGAAGAAGATTTTCTCTATATCGCAGGTGATTTTAATGGTTGGAATCCAGGAGATGTGAATCATCGATTGTATAAGAATGACGATGGATTATGGGAAACCTCATTAGATGGATTTCCGGATGGTATTACTCTTCAATTCAAATTTACCAGGGGTAGCTGGGAAACTGTTGAAAAAGGTTTAAATGGTGAAGAAATTGATAACAGAACTTTCACTTTTGGTAACGATTCAACGGTGCATTGTATCATTTACAATTGGGCAGAAAGTGTTTCAACTGCTGCAGAAAACGTCGTCATTATGGATGAGGAATTCTATATGCCGCAATTAGATAGGACACGCAGGATTTGGCTTTACTTACCTCCTGATTATGCACAGAGTGAATCATACTATCCGGTATTGTATATGCATGACGGGCAAAATTTATTTGACCAAATAACTTCTTTTGCAGGAGAATGGGAAGTGGATGAAACGTTAAACGATTTGGTTAGTGAAGGATTTCGGGTTCCTATAGTCGTTGGCATTGATCATGGAGAGGATTTTCGTATTGACGAATTAACACCCTGGTATAATGCCGAATATGGAGGAGGGCAGGGTGATGAATATATGGCTTTTATTGTCGAAACTTTGAAACCATATATTGATGCCAATTACCGAACCCTGGCAGACAGGGACAATACCGGTATATTAGGTAGCTCGCTTGGAGGACTTATTTCAACGTATGGTTCCCTTAAATACCAGGAAGTTTTTAGTAAGTCAGGCTCTTTCTCACCGGCGTACTGGATCAATAGTGATTCAATCTGGGATTTTGTTGCCGAAAATGGTATGATGGACGAAACTCGGTTTTATCAAAACATAGGCGGACTTGAACCGGCAACTTCAGTTGAAATGATGCATCAGATGGAAGATAGTCTGAAAGCTGTTGGTTTTACAACTGTAATTTCGAAAGTGATTAGTGGAGGTGTGCATAACGAACAAACCTGGCGCAATGATTTCAGGAATGCTTATTTGTGGTTGTTTGATTCATATGCCAATACTGTATTGGAACACAATTACAAAACCTTGCCTTTTTCACCAAATCCGGTTTTAGATTATTTGGAAATTCAACATGGGGAATTGAATGGTCGAAAAGAGATCAGATATCAAATTATCGATAGTATTGGTAACATAGTGATAAGTAGTATTTTACTCAACAATAAAATTGATGTAAAAATACTTGAACCGGGAGTTTATATTATTACTGTAGATGCTGACCGTACAAAATATACCGCAAAGTTTGTAAAGCAATAAATCAACAGTCATTTTTTTAATTACTTCTATCACCAACAAACTGGTCTTCTTTATCTTCAAACAAAACATTAAATGTCGTCAGGCTTCCGTAAATACGGGTAATGTATTGTTGCAGTGCTACTTTGTCTAAATCATCAAGACCTTTTGAAGTATTGATTTTTTGCTCCATAACACGCAGCCTGTCACGCAGCATGACAATTTTATGAAAAAAAGTGTTGATGGGTATTTCCTTGCTTTGTAAATCTCCTCTTCCAGGTTTAAGGATGATTGTTCCACCTTTCCATTTATCGCCAAGCGGAATGATTTCCTGGATGTCGCTTATCGAGGTAAGTAATTTGCGGAATACCTTCTCCACTTTTTCAAAACTCACCAGATCATCTTCTGATCCCCTGTAATCTAATACCTTCAAATTATCAAATGAGCGGGCAATCGACTTTACGCCAAAATCCATGAAGGTAATTTCGTAATTGTCGTTATATAGCTGTATGATAACACCCTTGCCAAATTCAGGATGCTCAACACGCGATCCAATTCCTAATGCGATTTCTTCCATTATACTTTAAGTAATTTATTATTAATATCGATAACCTGGGGAATTAAAAACCGGTTTCCATCATTTTCAATGACATAATCGGCGAGGCTATTTTTTTCTGCTTCCGTCATCTGATTTTTCATGCGGTCGAGTATGTTGTCAGGAGATAAATTATCCCTTTCAATTACACGCTTCAATCTTACTTCCAAAGGTGCAGTAACGTTAATGATCTTATCAAAATGATGTTGCAAATCATTTTCAAATAGTATGGCAGATTCGTGTATGGTATAGTTACTGTCCTTATGCTTCGACAACCAACGCTTATATTTCTTGAGCGTTAAAGGGTGAATGATACGATTGATTTTGGTAAGCGCTTGTTTGTCATTAAAAATAACCTCAGCCAACGCTTTAAAATCGACTTCATTGGATGCGTTAAATACTTTTTTGCCAAATGTTTTTCTAACCGTTTCTTTCACCTCATCTTCGGTATAAAAAAGTTTGGCTTCCATATCAGCATGAAAGACAGGCACATTCAGTGAGTTGAAAATCCGGCTAACAGTGCTTTTACCACTGCCGATATTTCCGGTTAGTGCAACTTTGATCATCACTTCGTAATTAAGAATTCAATGGATGCTGGTACTATCCATTCATTGCGGATAAATGATGGTTTTTGTGTTAGTATAAGGCTCAACCTGTCTACTTCATTTAAATTAACCCCATCAAGAACAGGTTTTACATTGAACTCGCCGGCCTGGATATTGTTAAAATCTTTTTGGGCAATCTTAAAATAAACTTTAACATTTGATGGGAACGACTGGATATCTTCTTTTACTTCGCTAAAATCAATCGGTATTTCAATACTTGATTCGGTGAATTTTTCGACACGAATGCTGATTTCAACTACCTCAGGCTCGAACCGCAGTAAATTAGGATAAGGGTTCGAAATGCCAACTTGTAATACCCGGTTTTTATCAATGTCCTGAAGCATGATGGTTTCGGTTGAAACTTCATATAAAGTATCAATTGTGGTTTTTGGACCGTAAACCATAACCTTTGACGGTGAAATAATTTCCTGTTCATAAAGGTCATATTGCTCTTTGTATTTTATTGAAAGATTTGCGGATATCTTGATTTCCTTTTCATGAAGGTCCTCGAGTTTAAACCCGAGCATAGATTCAGAAAAACTAATTTCAGACTCAGAAATACCAATGATTCCTGCCAACTGTTCACGTAAATCCTGAGAATAGATAAAGTAATCATCTCTTTCCTTGATCATTGTAATATCCTCAAGGTTTACGTCCACAACACTAAGGTCTTCAAACATATTAAGTCGAAGAATCATAAACCCCCGTGCACTGAAATTGACATCCAGCGTGCTGTCTATCATGCTGGTGAGCTTTTTCTCGACTGGAACATTTTGGTATTTTATCTTGAATGTATATGAAACATCGTACACTTCGGCGAGCTTGATCAATCCCCAAAAAACGAAAGCAATAAACAGGCATATGATAAAGATGATGTTATCATTTTTTCGTCCCCTCGACTCGTGTTTTTGTTGAATCGTAGTTTTGATTCTGAGGTTTGATTTGTTTTTCATACCTATAAAAATACCGGAGCATAAAATTAGATAATACTCCGGAATATTTCGATTTTAATTAAACAATCTCAACCAGCTTTCCAAACCAGCAGAATTTCAACCTGGCTGCAACAGTTTAAGGATTGTCAATTATAGAATGAAGATTGCTGGCAGAAGGCTGCCGCCTGACTATTTCCTATTGCTTAGTTGTTCCAACCTGCTGAGTATCCATAGCTATGGCACTTTTTTCAACAGTCACTTTTATCTGGTTTCCAACTTCAATTATTACAGTGGTTTCCTTTACTTCGACAACTTTACCATGAAGCCCACCAATAGTTATCACTTTATCACCCTTTTTCAGGGCTTCTCTGAATTTCTTTTGCTCTTTGTTTTTCTTGGTTTGCGGTCGAATAAAGAAAAAGTAGAATACAATCAATATTAAAAAAAGCGGGAGCAACGACATCCATGTATCGCTGCCACCTTCGGTTTGTAATAAAACAAATAATGTTTTCATTTCGTATAATTTATTTTTGAATTAGTTTTTCTCTGGTTCGCTTACTACTCCTTTGATAAATAGCTTGTTTACGTTTGGTTCAGTATTGGCTAAAACCGTAATGGTTTTGTTTTGAAAACCTCTTTTACCCTTGCTGTCGAACACAACTTCAATCTTCCCTTTTTCGCCTGGTCCAATTGCATGCCGCGGATATTTGCCTACTGTGCATCCGCAAGATGTTTTTACTTTCGTGATAACCAACTCCGATTTTCCGGTGTTTTCAAAACGGTAATCTACAGCAATCTTTTCACCCTGTATAATCCTTCCAAAATCAAGGGTCGTTTCTTCAAATTTCATTTTAGGAAGTTCGTAAGGCTTCTTTTGGTGTTCAGCACTTTTTGAATTTTTAACAACTCCGGTGTTAATGGTTTTTTTTGCTTCTTGTTTTTTGTTATCGCTGTTGCATGAAATAATTGAAACTGCAAAAATCAATACTAAAACGCCATGTAAAATTTTCATAATATTATAATTTTATCGTCCACTTCCGTATATTGTAACTGATCCCTTATACACATCATCACTAATTGCCCCAAAACATTTCAGGATGTAATAATAAACAGCATCGGGTAAATTGCTACCATCCCAATCGTTTTTATAATCATTTGATTCAAAAACAACTCTGCCTTGCCTGTTAAATATCACAAGTTCGCTGCGTTCGTAGTATGTGCTAATTGGATCAATGGGATCTGCTTCATCAGCCCGAGATGACTTTCCATCTTCACTCTCTTCTTCCGGCGGTGCTTGTGTAATTACAAACTCATCGTTTATGCCGTCGCTATTAGGTGTAAAAACGTTTGGAACTTTAAGTTTTACCGGTTTAATCTCCATACTGGTTGTATAAATGGTATCGCAACCGTACTGGTTATACACTTGGATATAGGGATTATATTGATCAACTTCGGTATAAGTGTGAACAGGCATATCCTGGGTTGTAGTGAGTTCACTGCAGCATTCAGGTTTTGGGATAGCATAACAATCACAATCACCAAAATTCCATACATGATTGGTAACATCAATTGAATCGGCAGAAAGATTTACAAAAGAAAAGGTCACATAAGGATTTTGAATATATCCCAAACTATCAGGATCAGTAAAAATTTCAATAACTGGGTTGTCATAAGCCTGGGTAATAGCAGTATCCCTTTTTATACAACCATGTTTGTCTTTGATATCAATTACATATTTTAAATGGGCTTTCAGACCTCTTGCGATTGATGAATCCTGCTGGTCGATTTGCAATGGACTAATATCCCATATATATTGGTATTCATCAGGTTCAAACTCATCACCGGCAATGGCTTTCATTACAGCAGTCTTTGTTTTGTTTTCCTCATCTGGATTATCACTATATGTAGCAGTACAAGTAAGTTGAAGTTGATCGTATGTTACATTTATCGAGGGATATGTTGTTACGACTAAATCACTCATGCATTCTTCGCTGGTCAAAGTGTCTTTAACAACAATTGTAAAAGTAGATTCTTCAGTAATGTAAACAAACAGGGCCGTGTCAAAAACCGGACTGTCTCCGTTCCAGATGTATTCACAATTTTCATGAAAGGGAACACTTATTTTATAGGTGTATTCGGGGCAAACAGGTAACTCAGCATTTATTGTAATATCGCAACTAATCTGCGCATTAGATTTGATAATTCCTGTGAACAGGAATGCCAAGATAAAGAAAGTGCCTGAAATGTATGTAAAGTGTTTATGCATTAATGGTCTGCTGCTCAAAAACTGTCTTTGAAAAACCGTGCAAAAGTACGAATTATTGTGTACTGGCAAATATATATATTGAGTCTAAAATAAGCCCTGGTCAAGCATGATTAATGTGCAATGATTTATGGTCTCAATTCCCTTGCTTGTTGCTATTTTTTCAAACTCCTCATTTTCGGTACCAGGATTGAATATGATGCGATGGGGATGTAAGCTCAACAAATAATCATAGTATTCCGGTTGGTTTTGTGGCCCAACATACATGGTAATTGTGTGTAGATCCTTAAATGAAGGCTTACCTTGTTGGATACTAACACCATTGACTTCACCTTCACGTAATCCAATTGAAACTACTTCGTGCCCATACCCGGATAATCTATAAATGGCCTTGTTGGAATATCGTTCGGGTTTAATGCTTCCGCCAACAACAAGCGTTTTTTTATTTTCAGTACTCATATATTTATTTAGTTGAATTCGATAACGTTTAAAAACGGAAATTATTTCAGTAAATAGTTAGTAATCAAGCCAAAATGACACTTTTATTTGATTGTAAGTGACAAATTTACAGATATTTATGTGTTTTTCAGCAATGGTCAACTATTTGAGCAGTATCAATTACGAAAAGAAAAAATAAAATATATAAAAATGAATTTAAATCAATTTACCATAAAATCACAAGAGGCCATTCAAAAGGCCCAGGAAATCGCTATGGCAAACAGCAACCAGGCGGTTGAAAACATTCACCTGCTAAAAGGCATAACTTCTGCAGATGAAAATTTGGTTCCCTTCCTTTTAAAAAAACTGAATGTAAATTATCCTGTTTTTGTCCAGGCAGTTGACAGGATTATTGAATCACTCCCCAGGGTAACTGGTGGTAATCAATATTTATCAAATGAAGCAAATGATGCACTAAAAAAATCAACAGCATACCTGAAAGAGTTCAATGATGAATTTGTTTCTATCGAACATCTTTTACTGGCTGTTATCGATGTAAAAAGCAGCGCTTCTCAATTAATGAAAGATAATGGCATTAATAAAAAGGATCTTGTCGAAGCCATTAAGCAACTCAGGAAAGGATCAACTGTGAATAGCCAAAGTGCCGAAAATCAGTTTAATGCATTAAACCGCTATGCCCGTAATTTGAACGAATTGGCTGAGAATGGCAAACTCGATCCTGTTATTGGTCGCGATGATGAGATCAGGCGGGTTTTGCAGATTTTAACCAGAAGAACAAAAAACAATCCTATTTTGATTGGTGAACCCGGTGTTGGTAAAACTGCGATAGCCGAGGGAATCGCTCATCGGATTGTGAATGGCGATGTGCCTGATAATCTAAAGTCAAAACATATTTTTTCATTGGATATGGGTTCATTAATCGCAGGGGCGAAATATAAAGGAGAATTTGAAGAACGACTGAAAAGTGTAATTAAAGAGGTGATTGAATCTGACGGTGAGATCATATTGTTTATTGATGAAATACATACACTGGTTGGAGCCGGGGCCTCTGAAGGAGCAATGGATGCCGCTAATATTCTTAAACCTGCACTTGCGCGAGGTGAATTAAGGGCAATTGGTGCAACCACTTTAAAGGAATACCAGAAATATTTTGAAAAAGACAAAGCGCTTGAACGACGTTTTCAGCAGGTATTGGTAAATGAGCCCGATACGCTTTCTGCCATTTCCATTTTACGTGGTTTGAAAGAAAGATATGAGTCACATCACAAAGTACGGATTATTGATGAGGCCATTATTTCAGCAGTTGAACTTTCACAACGTTACATAACCGATCGTTTCCTTCCTGATAAGGCCATTGACCTGATTGATGAAGCAGCTGCAAAACTAAGGCTTGAAATCAATTCGCTGCCTGAAGAACTTGAGATCGTAGAACGAAGGGTTCGTCAGCTTGAAATTGAAAAGGAGGCCATTAAAAGGGAAAATGACAAAGCAAAGTTGAGTATCATCAACGAAGAGCTGGCCAACCTGAATGATCAGCGCAACAGTTTGAAATCAAAATGGCAGGCTGAAAAAGGAATTGTCGATAAAATTCAGCAAAGCAAAAAAAATATTGAAGATTATAAGCTTCAGGCCGAGCGTGCCGAACGGGAGGGTGATTTTGGAAAAGTAGCCGAGCTGAGGTATGGAAAAATACAAGAAGAAGAGGCCTCGCTCGAATCATACCATGTTCAGTTGGAAGAAATGCAGGGGGACAGTCCTATGATTAACGAAGAAGTAGGTGCTGAAGAAGTAGCTGAAGTGGTTTCAAAATGGACAGGAATACCGGTTAACAGGATGCTGCAAAGTGAACGTGAGAAATTATTGCATCTTGAAAAAGAATTGCACAACAGGGTAGTAGGCCAGGATGTTGCCATTGAAGCGATTTCGGATGCCATTCGACGGAGCAGGGCAGGCCTGCAAGATGAAAACAGGCCTATTGGATCGTTTATTTTTCTTGGAACAACCGGTGTTGGAAAAACGGAACTGGCAAAAGCATTGGCTGATTTCCTTTTTAACAATGAAAACGCGATGGTCCGTATTGATATGTCGGAATACCAGGAGCGGCATTCTGTTTCAAGACTAATTGGTGCTCCTCCGGGATATGTTGGTTACGACGAAAGCGGCCAACTTACAGAAGCAGTCCGGCGCAAACCCTATTCTGTTGTATTACTTGATGAGATCGAAAAAGCGCACCCGGATGTGTTCAACATTTTGTTGCAGGTTCTGGATGATGGCCGACTTACTGATAACAAGGGTAGGGTAGTGGACTTTAAAAATACCATCATCATCATGACTTCAAATATTGGTTCGCACATCATCCAGGAAAAGATGGAAAAACTAACTGATGCCAATAGGGAAGAGTTACTGGAAACAACACGAAGGGAAGTCATGGACCAATTGAAAAAAACAATCCGTCCGGAATTTTTAAACCGCATTGATGAGGTAATCATGTTTACACCTCTTACACAAACTGAAATACATGAGATTGTTGGATTAATGTTTAACAGCATTAAGAAAATGCTGAAAAAGAACAACATCAATATCGAGATTACTGAAGAAGCTGTATCGAAACTGGCTGAGATTGGTTACGATCCGCAATATGGTGCACGGCCTTTAAAAAGGGTGATACAGAAAGAAATACTCAATGAGGTATCAAAAATGATCCTTGCAGGAAAAGTAAGCCCTGAAAAAGAGATCGTGATTGGTTTTGAGCAAGGGCATTTTATCTTTAGTAATGATTAAAAGTATTCGAAAAATAACTTAATTCCAGCCAGGAATCTTTTGATACAATAGATTCCTGGCTTTTTTGGTCGGTTTTCTAAATAATTGTTGGTTTGCATGCCAGTATCTTCTAATTGACTAATTTTATAGGTCTAAATACTTTACCCATGAAAAAGGCAAATTGTTCAAAACCTGCAATCATTGTAATAATACTTCTTTTGCTAAATTGTGTTGGAATTCAATCAATTAGTGCAATTCGAAATTGATACATTAAAAAAGGTATCACCTACTGCACACCACGAATATCCTGAAGGCAAATATATCCCGGTTTCTAGAGATGATATGGTTAAGTCTCCGGCCTATCGTGTTAATAGTAGTGGTTATTACACTACCCAGGTTAATATTTCGGAAGAGGGTGATAATATAGTTGGTGATGCAGCCAATGAACCTTCCATTGCAATTAGCCCAATCAATCCTGATAAGATGGTCATTGGGTGGAGGCAGTTCAATACCATCCAAAATAGTTTCAGGCAGGCGGGTTATGCATATACAACAGATGGAGGTGAAACATGGACCTTTCCGGGTGTAATTGATGAAGGCGTATTTCGTTCTGATCCTGTTTTGGATTCAGACGCGGATGGTAATATATATTACAATAGCTTAACAACTGATGGCAACAATTACTGGTGCGATGTATATAAAATGGAGCCGGGTTCAACGGAATGGGATGACGGAACCTATGCCCTGGGTGGCGATAAGCAATGGATGATAATTGATAAAACAGAAGGGGTAGGCAGCGGCAATATTTATGCTTCATGGACCTCATCATACAGCATTTGTTATCCTGATTTTTTTACACGTTCGGTTGATGGTGGTGATAGCTACGAAGATTGCATTGATGTACCCGGTGATCCATTTTGGGGAACATTGGCAACAGGTCCTGATGGTACACTATACGCTGCCGGTTACTCTGATTTTGGGTTTATCGTTATAAAATCAACTACTGCGCCTGATCCGGATGAGGATGTTTCATGGGGCTTTTTTTCAGGTGTAGACCTCGATGGCAATGTTTCGGCAAGAGAAGGACCTAACCCTGATGGCTTACTTGGGCAAACATGGGTTAGTGTTGATCAAACTGATGGCCCAAATGGTGGAAATATTTATCTGCTTTGCTCTGTTGAACGCAACAATGGCGACCCAAATGACGTGATGTTCGCGAGGAGCACAGATGGGGGTGCCACATGGGATGAGCCAATCCGTGTTAACCAGGATCTGAGCACAAATAACTGGCAATGGTTCGGAACCATGTCTGTTTCGCCCGACGGACGTATTGATGTGGTGTGGTTGGACACAAGGGATGGCGGACCGGGGTCTTATCCTTCTTCTCTTTATTACTCTTATTCAATTGATGGAGGAGAATCCTTTTCTGCCAATGAAAGGATATCCGATGCTTTTAATCCACATGTAGGATGGCCTCAACAAAACAAAATGGGTGATTACTATCATATGATCTCAGATGTTGATTATGCACACCTTGCCTGGGCGAATACATTGAATGGGGAGCAGGACACCTATTATACAAGGATCAATCCATGGTTTGTAGGAATTGATGAAAACGAACAAAAAAGTCAGTTAATGATAAGCGCTTACCCAAACCCGGCAATAAATAAAATTACAATACGCTACAATAACGAAGAGCAAGAAAATGTTGAATTAGCAGTATTTGATTTGTTAGGAAAAGAAGTGGTAACTGTGCAAGATGATCGAAAAAAAGCAGGAAACCAGGTATTTAATATAAATACTTCGATACTTAAAAATGGAATTTACTTTGTTCGGGTAACGACAGGGCAAAAAAGCGGTACAGCGAAAATCATTGTTGCCAAAAAATGATAGGGTGAGATTTAAACATTAAACCTGATGTGCATGATGTCGCCATCTTCAACCAGGTAGTTTTTGCCTTCCACATGAAATTTACCGGCGTTTTTAACTGCTTGCTCTGAACCCAATTGAATAAAATCATCGTATTTCATTACTTCTGAACGAATGAAACCCCGCTCAAGATCGCTATGGATCACACCTGCTGCTTCAGGTGCTTTCATGCCTTCTTTGATTGTCCAGGCTCGCACTTCTTTAGGGCCGGCAGTAAAGAACGATTGCAGGTTTAAAGTGTGATAAGCTGCTCTTATTAATTTGTTTACTCCTGGTTCTTTTAAACCTGCATCGGCCAGAAACTCTAGCCTGTCATCTTTTTCAAGTTCCGAAATTTCAGCTTCAAGTTCACCGGCAATCACAATCACATCAACACCTTTATCTTTTAAATACGACTTGACCTGGTCAACATAGGCATTCCCATTGGTAGCCGAATCATCGTCAACATTGCAAACATAAATCACGGGTTTTTCGGTGAGCAATTGCATATCGCGAACTACTATCCTGTCCTCCTCATTAACAGGGGCGGTACGCGCATTGCCAAAATTCTCCAGATGTGCATTGTAAACCTCCAGGATCTTCAGATCTTTTTTCGCACCGGCATCACCTACACTTACAAGTTTCTTTACACGCTCAATTTTCCGGGTGATCAGGTCGAGGTCACGCACCTGTAATTCAAAATCAACGATATCCAAATCCCGGACCGGATCTATAGAACCTTCAATATGTGGAAGATTTTCGTCATCAAAACAACGGAGCACATGTATCAAAGCATCAGTTTGTTGAATATCAGCCAAAAACTTATTGCCAACACCTTCGCCCTGGCTCGAGCCCTTTGCTAATCCCGGAACGTCTACTATTTCTACAGTTGCAGGAATCACTTTGTCAGATTTAATCAATTCGTCTATGGCATCCAATCGTGGATCAGGAACATCAATCATGCCCTTGTTTGATTTGGTTGCACTGAAAGCATATGAAGAACTTTCAGCTTTGGTGTTCGACATACAATTGAAAATAGTAGTTTTCCCTGTATTGGTCAGCCCGATGATTCCGCAATTTAAAGCCATTCTAATTACGTTTTTTATGTGATAATTTAGACGGGCAAAAGTACAATAAAGATGAATGAGTTCTCAGTTCTCGGGTCTTCAGTTTTCAGTCTTCGGTTCTTCAGTCTTCCATCTTCTCTTCTCTCCTATAAAATAATCTCAAACTAAGTTTTTAATTATAAGATATTATATCTACTTTTGCAGCCCGATTTTTAGGAGGCCTTAATTTGGTTAAGAACTTCTTATCCAAATCCTTAAAATCTAACTTATTGTTTAACCCGTTTTTCGATCATCAGAATAGGGCGCTTGATCAGAAACACATTGATATTTTATGTCAGAAATTGAAAAAAAAGCGACTACTGAAGAAGTAGAAGCAAAAACGAAGGAAACTGTTGTAGAAGAAACTAAAACAGAAACCAGCGAAGAAGTTACCTCCGAGAAAGCTGAAATAACACCAGCAGAAACAGAAACACCAACAGAATCAGAAGCACCTGTAGAAAAGCCAAAAGCAGAGACAGTTGTTGAAGAAGTAGTTGCCGAAGATGCAGTTGCTGAAGCAGTTGTCGAAGAAGCAGTGGCTGAAGCAGTTGTTGCTGAAGAAGCAGTGGCAGTTGTTGAAGAAGAAGCTAAAGTTGAAGAGGAAGTTGAAAAAGTTGAAAAGACTGAGGAAGAAGTTGTAGCAGAAGAAGTACCAGATTCGAAAGAACCGGAAGAATTTAACTGGGATGCGCTTGGTAAAAAACAAGAAACATACAGTGCTACTGAGCGGACTAAACTTGAAGATATTTATGAAAAAACACTGAGCTCAATTACTGAGCATGAAGTTATTGATGGAACTGTTGTTTCAATGAACAACCGTGAAGTAGTTATCAATATTGGATACAAATCCGAAGGTGTTATCCCTTTGAACGAATTCAGATACAATCCTGATTTGAAAGTTGGTGATGCTGTTGAAGTTTATGTTGAAAGCCAGGAAGATAAAAAAGGACAATTGGTTCTTTCACATAAAAAAGCACGTTTACTTAAATCATGGGACCGTGTTAATGAAGCTCTTGAAAAAGATGAAATTATCAACGGTTATGTTAAATGCCGTACCAAAGGTGGTATGATTGTTGATGTATTTGGAATTGAAGCATTCCTTCCAGGATCACAAATTGATGTTAAACCTATCCGTGATTATGATATTTTTGTTGGTAAAACCATGGAATTCAAAGTGGTTAAAATCAACCATGAATTTAAAAACGTTGTTGTTTCACATAAAGCACTTATCGAAGATGAACTTGAACAACAGAAGAAAGAAATTATTGCCAAACTTGAAAAAGGACAGGTACTTGAAGGTACTGTTAAAAATATTACTTCTTATGGTGTATTTATTGACCTTGGTGGTGTTGATGGACTGATTCATATTACCGACCTTTCATGGGGACGTGTTAATCATCCTGAAGAAATTGTTGAACTTGATCAGAAAATGAATGTTGTTATTCTTGATTTTGATGATGACAAAAAACGTATTGCACTTGGTCTGAAACAACTAACTCCTCATCCATGGGATTCACTGGATGAAAAACTTAAAGTTGGTGATAAAGTTAAAGGTAAAGTTGTTGTTATGGCTGATTATGGTGCATTTGTTGAAATTGCTGCTGGTGTTGAAGGTTTGATCCATGTTTCAGAAATGTCATGGTCACAGCACTTACGAAGTGCTCAGGAATTCCTGAAAGTTGGTGATGAAGTTGAAGCAGTTATTCTAACACTTGATCGTGAAGAAAGAAAAATGTCACTTGGGCATGAAGCAACTTAATTCCAGATCCATGGGATAATATTGATGAAAAATATGCAGTTGGTTCAAAACATACAGCTAAAGTTCGAAACTTTACCAACTTCGGAGTTTTTGTTGAAATTGAAGAAGGTGTTGATGGATTGATTCATATTTCTGACCTTTCATGGACGAAAAAAATCAAGCATCCTGCTGAATTTACCAAAATTGGTGAAGATATTGAAGTTGTTGTTCTTGAAATTGATAAAGAAAACCGACGTTTGAGCCTTGGTCACAAACAACTGGAAGAAAATCCATGGGATGTATTTGAAACAGTATTTACAGTTGATTCAGTACATGAAGGAACAGTTATTGAAATAAATGATAAAGGTGCTGTTATTTCATTACCTTATGGTGTTGAAGGATTTGTTCCAAGACGTCATCTTAAAAAAGAAGATGGCAGCATCATTAAGGCAGATGAAACTGCAGACTTTAAAGTGATCGAATTCTCGAAAGAGAACAAAAAAATCATCATGTCGCACACCCGCTTGTTTGAAGAAGATCCACGTGCTACTAAAGCCCGTGATGCTAAAAAAGCAGTTGGCGAGACGAAAGCAGCTCAACGCAGTATGAAAAAGGTAAACGAAAAGCTTGAAAAAACAACTTTAGGTGACCTTGATGTACTTGCTAATCTGAAATCAGAAATCGAAAAAGAAGAGAAGGATAAGAAATAGTTCCATCTTTTATTAAATAAATCCCCGTTCAGGTTTAAGCCAGGGCGGGGATTTTTTAATTTTGAAGTTTACTGAAACAATTATGAACGATTTTAAAGTGACTATACTCGGTAACGGGTCAGCCGTGCCAACTATATGGCATCATCCATCCAGCCAGGTTGTTCAATACATGGGCAAACAATATCTTATCGACTGTGGTGAAGGAACACAAATGCAAATGATCAAATACAAAATCAAAAACAAAAACCTTGATCATATCTTTATCAGTCACCTGCATGGAGATCATTTTTATGGTTTAATTGGAATGATCAATTCATTTCATCTCTTAAGACGAAACAGGCCATTGCATATCTATGCTTCAAAAGAATTAAAATCACTTATCGATTTCCAATTGAGGGTGACAAACACAACATTGGTTTATCCGCTTGTTTTTCATTACCTTGAAGAAAATAATGAACAAATACTTTTTGAGGATAAGTTCATTACAATAAAAGCATTTCCACTTAAACACAGCATTGCGGTGTGGGGCTTTATGTTTAGTGAAAAGGCAAGCCGAAGAAGAGTTAAAAAGAGTTTTATTAAAAAATATAAGCCAGCGACAGAAGATATTTTAAGCATTATTGACGGAGGGGACTATACTACAAAAGATGGTAAACTACTTGGTCATCATGATATTACACTTTCTCCACTAAAAACCAGGTCGTTTGCTTATTGCAGTGATACAGCTTATTTGGATTCAACGGCTGAATATGTAAAGGGGGCAAACTTGCTTTACCACGAGTCGACTTTTGATAACTCAAACCAGGCGCTTGCAAAGCAAACATTACACAGTACTGCCGAAGATGCTGCAAAAGTGGGCAAAAAAGCAGGTGTTAAGAAACTATTAATCGGGCATTATTCAGCCCGGTATAAAGACCTGGATGGATTACTGGAAGAAGCAAAAGCAATATTTCCTGAATCGTATCTAAGCGAAGAGGGGATGACTTACTATCTCTAAAACGAGGTATAATGATTATATCGTATTGGTGATACAACCGGTTGCCAATACCACTATTCAATATCATTAGTATTTTTCATTATTGGAGTGGTCTTTTAAAAAGAATTAGCAAAGGCATTTAAATTGTTAATAGTGAAACTTTTTGGTTTTTCGTAAGTAAGATTAACTATTCAGAGAAAAACTAGTTGGTGCCATTACCGCCCTTCGAATAAGTAGTTTTTTCGTTATAAATGAGTATTCAATCCCTGCTGTAATGGAGCAGGGTTTTTTTATTCAGAAGGGGTATTTTCCCGCAACCAATAAAACCAGGATTCGTATAATTTAACAGTCGTACAATATTTACCAAGTGGATTTATTCCATTGCCCTTGTTCAAAATGAATAGGGGCTTTTTTTATAACATCTTTTTAGTTTAGAATTCGTACAAATAGATAATGAGCTGCCGTGCCAATACCACTATCTAAATGCGCGCCGATACCTCTGTCGTATTGGGGCAGGGGTCTTTTTAAATGATTTGGTCGAATTTATTTGTATTCAATTCCTGAAATACATAGAATAATATTTGCAGGTATGAAAGTATTTTCTACTTTTGCAAACCGTTTTTGAACAGCAGATTATTGTTCGGTAAAAATGGTAAAAGAGTTCATTATTTGCTTTTGATTTAATATTCGATTAGCAACAAAACTCACGGAGAGGTGGGAGAGTGGCTTAATCCACCAGTTTGCTAAACTGACGTACCAATTACGGTACCGGGGGTTCGAATCCCCCTCTCTCCGCTTTCGTTTGCTGAAGCAAACTCCAGCGGACAGGTCTGCCGGATTTGCGAAGCGAATTAATCATGAGTTAAACAACATACGGGGTATAGCGTAGTCCGGTCCCGAAAATTCGCAAATAAAATATTTGCAAATATTTTCGAGGATCCACGAAAAACTACAAAATTGAAAATTTTGGTTTTTCGGGATTAGCACTTTCCGATTAAAAAAGGTTAGTTGCAGATCAGGTTGCCATGATACCAAATCTTACGGGGTATAGCGTAGTCCGGTTAGCGCGCCTGCTTTGGGAGCAGGAGGTCGCAGGTTCGAATCCTGCTACCCCGACAAAAGAAAAAGCCTTTGCGATTTTATCGCAGAGGCTTTTCAATTTTCAATGGATAATGCTTGCATTCGTTCATTGAAAATTGAAAAAGAATGTGAGCTTAACGAAACAGGGCTTTTCTTTTGTAACACCCCCCTTATAGGATCAACAAAGTTAATCTGCTACCCCGACACTGTGAATCAAGTACTTACAATTTATTTTGTGGGTGCTTTTTTTGTTGGTTTAACTTTTGGTTAACTCTAACTATGTTTTCTACCTCCAGAAATCAAACAGATCTACTCACAACAATTTTCTTTTCCTGGATGATGATTACCTCAACTTTTGGTTTGGATTTGTTAGAGGGGATTATTTTTAGTCTTTATCTAAGACTAAATTTGAACGGTTGGTTAAATGAAACTCTCGAAGGAACACCATCAACGTAACCTGGTATCCATCTATCCATTTTTTTTATAACTCTTATAGCTTGTTGATCCAGCACTGGATGTACACTCTGAATTACTAAAATCTCTCTAATGTAACCATCAGGTTCAACGATGTAATTGACAACAACAGTACCCGTAATTCCATCCCTCCTTAAAGCTGGTGGATAGTTAGTCTCTTTAATAATTAATTTTGTAAATCCCATCTAACCCATCTGGATACATTGCCATTTTATCAATAGGTACGTGGGGATATACTGCCTTGACAGACTCACCTGTCACCTCTTTATAGTTATGTTTTATTATGTATTCTTCTGATGGCCATTTTGCAGTAGAACAAGCTGTCAAACTTATAGCAGCAAGTAGAAAACAAATTTTGGTTAACTGGATCATGGTTGGGTGCATTTGGCCTGTGGGATAAGATTTAAGAAAATCTACTTTTAGTCTTTGATGCAGCGGATAGCATTTTGCTAGTTACTTGCTTCCAGTTTTTCGATTCGCGTTAGCAATTGGTTGATTATGATATTTTGATTATCAATCATCTCCTGCTGTTCTTGTACCGCTTTAACTAAAGGCACAACAAACTCAGAATAACTTAATGAATAAGGTGTATTCTCATTAACAGGTGCTTGTACTCCACTAAATTCAAATCCAAGTTCCTCTGCTGCTACTTCAACTTCTTGTGCGAGAAACCCTGAATAGATATTTGATTCCTGCTCCCTCTGTGAGTTGGCCATGCTTCCTGACGAATACAATGTTATATCCTTTCCGATAAAATTGTTGAGCTGTTGAATGTTCCATTGATAAGTTACTGGACGAATTTTGAGAATAAAGTCAAGTCCTGCGACATCTTCATTAATATTTCTTTTAAAACGCTGATCCGAATAAGTACTCCAACTCACTTGACCACCAATCCAGTTAACTACTGTATTTCCTATATGAACTCGGTTACTTGCGGTTGGTTGTGCATCATATCCAAATGCCCCTGTATTACTCAGGTCATCATCGCTCAGTCCTGGTCCGGCATAATAGCCTACAGCTGTGTTATTATCTCCAGTTACATTTGAATATAAAGCTGATTCGCCAACTGATGTGTTATGACTTCCTATTGTGTTTGAATATAAGGCTGCATACCCAATGGCAGGTTTTGAAGTTCCATAATTATTTGAATACAATGCTTGATTTCCTGTCGCAATATTATAGCTAGCTGTTTCATTAGAATACAATGCCTCAAAACCAATTGCTATGTTATAGTTTCCTGTTGTGTTATTCAATAAAGCCGAAACTCCATTTGCGCTATTTTCCCAACCTGTTGTATTTGAATTTAAAGCCCAATTACCAGTTGCTGTATTATTATCTCCTGCTGTATTGGAATATAAGGTGTAGACACCAATTGCAATGTTATTACTTCCTGTAGTATTAGAAAATAATGCACTATTACCATTTGCTGTGTTGTTACTACCGAATGTATTTAAATTTAAAGCCCAACTAACAGTTGCTGTATTATCATCTCCATGTGTATTAGAGAATAATGCTTTATAACCATTTGCTGTGTTGTTACTTCCTGTAGTATTAGAGAATAATGTCTTATAACCATTTGCCGTGTTGTAACTACCAGATGTATTTGAATTAAGTGCATCTATCCCTACTGCGACATTAGTATTTGACCCATCATCATTAATCCCTGCACCCGTACCCAGAAAAACACTACTCCCATCAGAAATACCGTCAGTTAAACATCATCAATCTCTGAAACTCCACCGCCTCCTGAACTAGTTGCCCAGTTTAACACACCGCTACCGTTGGTT
>CAVWXM010000051.1:0-198424 GCA_963759045.1 uncultured Bacteroidia bacterium | reverse complement strand
TCTAGGTTTTATGAATACATTTGATCTTGTAAATCACGTATCATAGTGTCAGAACTGTGCATCAGCAGCGTGAATAAACTAACATGGTCACCATAGTAAGGAATTGTAAATGGCAGGCTTGCAATCGAGTCGTAGCTCGAAAGGTCATGTGCCCATAAAAATGACTCCTGACGCAACTCAATTGATGATGGAAAAAACCTGAACATGGCAAACAAAATCGGCATTTGCAGCAGCATGGGTACACAACCCGAAGCAGGGTTTGCCCCGGCTTTTTTGTACAGGGCCATTACTGCCTGCTGCTTTTTCATGGCATCTTCCTTTTTCGGGAATTTTTTACCGATCTCATCAACCTCAGGCTTTAAAACCCTCATTTTTGCCGATGACATATAAGTTTTTCGGGCAATAGGGAAAAGGACAATCTTAAGCAGAATGGTAAGTACCAGGATAACGATGCCATAATTCCATCCATAACCACCAAGCCAGTCAAATACCGGAATGACGATATACTGATTGATCCATCCCAAAAGGAAAAAACTCCACCCAATCGGAATTTGCCTTTCTAATTCAAGGTCGTATGCTTTAAGCGTATTGAACTTGTTAGGCCCAAAATAAAAAGATAAAGGCATGTTGGTGTTACCAGAAAAGTTAAATGGAATGTCAAGGTTTGCTTCCATTGATTTCAGGTATCTGTCATATGGCTTCTCCTCCAACTCAAAGGTTTTTAGATTTCCTGCATCAAAATGATCTTTAGCGATAATGGTAGAAGAAAAAAACCGCTGCTTAAACGATACCCATTTTAACTTTGTCTTAATCAATTCCTCATCATCATCACTTTCCGAAAGGTAGTCTACATCATCCTTGTAATACTTATAATATACAGTTGATCCGTTAAATTGATCGACACTGATCTCCTGCTGCAATAAATCAGCATACCAGCGAAGATCAACCGAACTGGTTTTGGAATTGACAATACCACGCATATTTACCATTTTAATGGCAAAATCGAACATATAATTATTGCCTTTAAAAGTGTAGAGGTATTCGATATATTTTGATTCATCATAGTTTCCTTCACCCAAATCAGCATAAAGACGCATGCTAAAATTCATTGTGTTATCGCCACTTAATTTGAAACTCAGACTTGACGAATCAGAGGGAACAAAAAAGAAATCACCTGTATTAATTTCCCTGTTGTTCTGAGTAAAAAAAGTAAGTCCGAAGTTGTTGTGATCAGGGTCAAAAAGTCTTAATGGCAGGGAGTCATAAGTTTCATACTTCTTCAGTATTACGTTGGTAAGAAAGCCGCCCTTTGTATCAATTTCGTATTTAACAAGGTCGGTTTCAATTAAAATAATTTCCTGGTTACCAATAGCTGAATTTGCGAATAAAGAATATTTATCATGACGAATAATATAGTCGTTAGAAGTTTGATCAGAAACAGGTACATCAATTAAGGTGTTTTCTATCGGAACTTCAGTTTCCGTAATGGTGTTTTCTTCTGCTTTTTTGGCTTCATAAAGGGCATCGCGCTGTCTTTGCACTTCGGCAATCGAATCCTGAATCCATTGCTTTTCCGCCATTTCTTCTTTCGACGGTGTCATATACACCGTGTAGAATATCATAATGGCTGCAATCAAAACAAAGCCTATGATGGTATTTTTATTCATATTATATAATAATCTAAAAAACGAACGTGCAAAGGTAATTAGTTTTGTTTAAAATCCCATCCTTATCAAATATGCATACCTCTGATTTAAGGCATTGGATGTCAGATTAATAAGCAGAGAAACAATATGAGTCAACATCGTCTGTTTTGTTAATTGCCTGAGAATATCTAAAAAAAAACTTGACAAGTATCATAAAAAGTAGTATTATTGTGATATCAAAATAATATCATTAAATTATTAAATATATACATCATGAAGAATGAAAAAGAACACAGTCCCATTAATGGTTATTTGATGGTGTTTGTAATATTTTTACTTATTGTACCTCCGGTTCTGGGATTGGTATTCGTAAAAATGATCTGGTTAATTGCGTTTGTTCTCATCGGGCTATTTTTTATGCCGGGCTTGGTTATTGTTAACCCAAACGAATCGAGTGTGCTGGTTTTATTCGGTGCTTACAAGGGGACAATTCGCCAAAATGGTTTTTGGTGGGTTAATCCGTTTTTTGTGAAAAAGAAAATATCGTTAAGGGCACGTAACCTTGATAGTGAACCGATCAAGGTAAATGACAAAATTGGAAATCCAATCAAGATTGGTGTTGTAATGGTTTGGCGAGTTAGCGACACATTTAAAGCGGCTTTTGATGTTGATGATTATATCCATTTTGTGGATATTCAGAGTGAAGCCGCTGTGAGGAAATTGGCAGGTCATTATCCTTATGATGATTTCGAAGATGAAGATGCCGAAATTACCTTAAGAAGTGGAGGAGAGGAGGTGAACCATAAACTGGAAGCAGAAATCTCCAAACGACTTTTCATAGCGGGGATTGAAGTTATGGAAGCGAGGATCAATTATATTGCCTATGCCCAGGAAATAGCGGGTGCAATGCTTAAACGACAGCAAGCTACTGCAATTGTTGCTGCACGAACTAAAATTGTTGAAGGTGCTGTAGGTATGGTTGAAATGGCCCTCGAAGCCCTTTCGAAGAAAGAAATCATTGAGCTTGATGAAGAGAAAAAAGCCACCATGGTTACTAACCTGATGGTTGTGCTAACATCAGATAAAGACGTTTCGCCAATTGTGAACGCGGGTAGTATTTATTAATTGAAGAGACGAAAATATTAATCATTGAATGCAACACTTTTACTATAAAGAGGAGCAACGATTTTCAAATCCCGGACTATGGGTTTTTATTGCTATTGTATTTACTATAGCAATTGCACCAACGGTAGTAGTATTTTACAGCCAGTTAGTGCTTGGCAAGTCAATAGGTGAAAACCCACCTGCTAATATATCTCTCATCATTTTGTTGATATTGCTAGCGATAATGTGTATAGGGACTTACTGGTTATTTATGAGGATGAAATTAGTGATTGAGGTGAGGAATGATGGTGTTTTTTATCGTTATCCACCCTTTATTATAAAACCGCGGAGTTTTCTGAAAGTCGAAATTAATGCTTATGAAATCAGGAAGTATAAACCAATTTTGGAATACAGTGGATGGGGTATCAGGATACGGTTGGGGAAAATCGGGGAGTGCTTTTAATGTGAAAGGAAATATTGGGTTACAGCTCTATTTAAAGAATGGGAAAAAAGTATTGTTCGGCACACAACGGCCCGATGCTTTAAAAAGAGCCATGGATAAAATGATGAAGGAGGAATAGGATGTCGAAAAAGAAAGCATTTGTATTGCGCGTTAATCCAGAAATGATGGAAGCAATAGAAAAATGGGCTGCAGATGAATTCAGAAGTGCAAATGGCCAGATTGAATATATATTGCAACAGTCACTTAAAAAGGCTGGAAGGATAAAGAATAAAATTGAATCAAAGTAACATTGTTAACGCTGAGCCATGAGTGACATGAGTTCCTTATTATGTTTGTAGTCAAGCGAAGCTTTTACAAAACCGACAAATAATGGATGCGGGTGCTTTACAGTACTTTTGTATTCGGGATGAAATTGAACACCTATAAACCAGGGGTGTTCTTCTAATTCAATAATCTCAACCAGGTTTTTCTCAGGATTAATACCTGCAAGATGCATGCCGGCTTGCTCAAATTGTTCTCTGTAATCATTGTTGAACTCGTACCGGTGACGATGTCTCTCAGCTACCATGGTCTCGTGGTACTCTTTATAAGTTAAAGAATCAGGATCTATTTTGCAATTGTATGCACCAAGCCTCATCGTGCCTCCCATATTCTGGATGTTCTTTTGTTCTTCCATCAAGTCAATAACAGGGTGCGGTGTGTTTTCATTTATTTCGACTGTATGGGCATCTTTCAACCCTAAAACATTTCTGGCAAATTCAATGGATGCACATTGCATCCCAAGGCAAATACCCAGAAATGGTATCTTATTTTCCCTGGCATATTTTACAGCTGTAATCTTACCTTCAATGCCTCGTCCACCAAAACCGGGTGCAACAAGAATACCATCCAATGTGCCCAGCATTTTCCTGACATTCTTTTCGGTTATGTCGTCTGATTGTATCGACTTAACAATAACACTGCATTCGTTCTCCGATCCTCCATGAACGAAAGACTCATTGATTGATTTATAAGCATCTTTTAGCTCAACATATTTCCCAATAAGCCCAATGGTTACTTCCTCTTTTGGGTTTTTTATCCGGCCAACAAAACGTTCCCAATTGGTGAGGTCGAGAATAGCAGGAATGGGTGTGTTGGTGCTATTCAATACTGCAATATCCAATTGTTCCTCACGCATCAATAAGGGGACATCATAAATTGTATCGGCATCAATCGATTCAATAACAGAATCAACAGTAACATTACAAAATTGAGCAATCTTGCGTTTTACTCCCTCATTAAGTGTATGCTCAGTTCGGCAAACGATAATATCCGGCTGAACTCCTTGCTCAAGCATTGTTTTTACAGAGTGCTGGGTGGGTTTTGTTTTTAGCTCACCGGCAGCTTTTAAGAATGGAACAAGTGTAAGATGTACGACGGCACAATCATTTCCCATTTCCCATTTCATCTGTCTGACTGTTTCCACGAATGGAAATGACTCAATATCACCAACAGTTCCACCAATTTCGGTAATAACAAAATCATAATTACCTGTCTGGCCAAGTAGTTTAACACTGCGTTTTATTTCATCAGTAATATGAGGAATGACCTGAACTGTAGTTCCCAGGTATTCGCCTTTCCGCTCTTTACTAATTACGTTCTGATAAATTCGACCGGTAGTTACATTGTTGGCTTGTGAAGTTGGCGAACTTGAAAATCGTTCGTAATGGCCCAGGTCAAGATCTGTTTCGGCTCCATCTTCAGTAACATAGCATTCACCATGCTCATAAGGGTTAAGTGTTCCGGGGTCTACATTGATATACGGATCCAGTTTTTGTATTGTAACTGAAAATCCTCGTCCCTGAAGCAACTTTGCAAGCGATGCTGATATAATTCCTTTACCTAAACTCGAAGAAACACCTCCTGTTACAAAGATGTATTTTACTATTTTACCCATCCTTTTACCTGACAAATTTATTGAAACAAGTGCGCAAAATACGACTTTTAAAGGCTTATCAAAATTTGACACGCCTTTTATTTTAAACAATAAAAAAACCTGCTAATCAATCAGTTGGAAATACAAATTGATAACTGATATCCGGTTAAATCGATCTTTAATAGTAAGTAGGCCTTTTTTTACCAGCCATCATCTTGGCGCACCTGATTACCTGGAGTGCATAACCGAATTCATTATCGTACCAAACATAAACAACAACTGTTTTCTTATCCTGTGATACCTGGGTTGCAAGACTATCGAAAACGGAAGTAGCAGGTTCACTCATAAAATCAGTTGAAACAGCATCATTTGATGTAGAGTAGCGAATCTGAGCTACCAGATCACCACTCAGTGAAGCATTTCTAATCAATTCATTCACTTCTTCTACGCTGGTTTCTTTTTTCATTTCAAGTGTCATCACAACAAGTGACACATTTGGAGTTGGAACCCGAATGGCATTACCTGTTAATTTGCCCGCTAATGCAGGAATAATTTTGGCAATAGCTTTAGCTGCGCCGGTTTCAGTAATTACCAGGTTTAAAGGCGCTGAACGGCCTCTTCTGTATTTGCTGTGGTAATTATCCAACAGGTTTTGGTCATTAGTGTAAGAGTGAACAGTTTCAAGATGACCTTTCACAATTCCAATGTTTTTTTCCAAAACAAACAGTGTTGGCACTGCGGCATTAGTAGTACAAGATGCAGCTGAGAAGATTTTCTCATTTTTCCAGTCAATGTTATGTTCATTGGCTCCAAACACAACATTTGGGATATCTCCTTTACCAGGGGCTGTAAGCAATACTTGTGAAATTCCTTTGGCTTTCAAATGTCTTGATAATCCCTCACGGTCGCGCCATAAACCTGTATTGTCAATCAGTACGGCGTCTTCTATCCCATGTTTTGTGTAATCAATTTCTTCAGGACTATTTGCAGCCAACATTAAAACATTATGGCCGTTAATGTAAATATATTTATCATCAGGTTTTTCAATTGCAACTCCCCTGAATGGACCATGCACTGAATCGTGACGGAATAAGCTGGCACGTTTAATAATTTGAATTTCATCATTACCTCGAGTTACAATAGCACGTACACGAAGCTGTTTTCCATTACCCTGAATGATTAAATCACGTGCAAGAAGTCGGCCTATCCTGCCGAATCCATATAAAACAATATCAGTTGGTTTCGTATAATTTGGTTTTTTACCAATGATATGTTTCAGTTTATGACTGATAAAGTCTTCGGCATCAATATAATTTTTGTATTCCTGTGTCCATTCATGGTTGAGGCGCCCTATATCAAGTTTTGATGGCCCTACGTTGCAGTGAAGCAAAGCTTTTGCCAGAAGTAGTGAATCTGTAATTTTAAGTGGTTTATTAATGATATTTTCCACATATGAGTGACGGTAAAGAATAAGGCTCGCACTTCTGTCAATCAATTGGTTGCGGTAAAGTACAAGTTCTATTGATTTGTTGTAGAACAGTTTGTACAAAACGTCAACAAACTCATTAGCTACCATTTCTTCGTTAGCCCAGGAGTCTAAAGAAGATTCATAAGTTCCGTTGATACTTTTACGTTGTGCCATCGTTTATTTGGTTTTTGGTTAAATAATTTAGATCAATCGAAATGTTTGGGACAAATCTATAAAAAAAGCAGTTTTAAAAAAATTAAAACTGCCCTAAATACCTTATTTAAAACGATTGCAATCTACTGTCCGAGGTAAGCTTTTAATAGCCTGCTTCTGGAAGTATGACGAAGTCTGCGAATTGCTTTTTCCTTGATTTGACGTACCCGCTCACGGGTAAGGTCAAATTTAGCCCCAATTTCTTCAAGTGTCAGACCATGGTTCATCCCAATTCCATAGTAAAGATTGATCACATCCCTTTCCTTCTCGCTGAGCGTTGATAATGATCTTTGAATTTCGTGACCCAATGATTCATGCATTAAAACATCATCGGTAGCCAGGTTGTCGGTTGGAACAAAAACATCTAAAAATCTTGTGTCTTCATCACTGATCAAAGGAGCATCCATCGAAACATAGCGTGTAGCTATTTTCATGGCAGAATTGATCTTATGATTTGGAACTTCCATCTCAGTAGCAATCTCAGCCTGTGAGGGTGGTCTTTCAAATACCTGCTCAAGTTTTGACGTTACTTTCTTGATCTTATTAAGCGATCCTACCTGGTTAAGTGGTAGCCTGACAATTCTTGATTGTTCGGCCAAAGCCTGAAGAATGGACTGGCGAATCCACCAGACGGCATAAGAAATAAATTTGAAACCTCGCGTTTCGTCAAATCGTTGTGCTGCTTTTATTAATCCAACATTTCCCTCGTTTATCAAGTCGGGAAGGCTTAAACCCTGATTTTGGTATTGTTTTGCTACTGAAACAACGAACCTTAAATTTGCTTTGGTTAGTTTCTCAAGGGCTATTCTGTCACCGACTTTAATTTTTCGGGCCAGTTCAACTTCCATTTCAGCGGTTATAAGATCTTCTTTTCCAATTTCTTGCAAATATTTATCGAGTGACGCAGTATTGCGGTTAGTTATTGACTTCGTGATTTTTAGTTGTCTCATATATGTATTTTAACCAGTGTAAAGTAGAAAAGGGCATGCAATTTATTTAAAATAAGTCTAAATTGCAAATTTTTAGAGCATAAATTCATAAGAAACTCTAGTGCCGTTCGGATAAACACCTTTTAATCGAACATATTTTCCCTGACCTGATTGCATAGCACGGTTCAATGAATTTTGTGAATTGACATCAAAACCATTTATTTCAGTAATTATAAATCCTTCTGAAATACCACCTCTTCTTAGAATCCCACTATCAACGTCAACAATTTTTAAACCATCGTTTATTCCCAACTTATCAACTTCATCTTTTTTAACCTTTTGCAATGAAACACCAAGCATTTCATTATAAAAAGCATCTTCTGATTTAACAAGAGCAGTATTGTTGTTTTGATTTTTTAATGTTACCGTGTAATATTTAATATCGTTTTTCCTGTTAACTACAATATCGACCTTTTCGCCCGGACTATGCTGAGCAATAGTTCCCATCAGTGAAGATAAGCTGTTTGTTTCGCTCCCATCAATTGATAAGATGATATCACCTTCCTTGATACCTGCTTGTTCAGCACCTCCATCATCAACCACACTTGCAATATATACACCTTTGATTTCTTCCAGATCTAACTCTTTTGCAAAATCAGCATCAATATCCCTGATTTGAACACCAATATATGCCCTCTGGATTTCTCCATATTTCTTTAAATCACCAACTACCTTTCCCACAATATTCACTGGGATGGCAAACGAGTATCCTTCATAAACACCTGTATGAGAAGCAATGGCAGCATTAATACCAACCAGTTCTCCCTGTGTATTAACCAAAGCGCCTCCACTATTTCCACGGTTAACAACAGCATCAGTTTGAATGAATGATTCAATAGCAGAGGCTGAGCCGAGGATGTTGATATTACGTGCTTTAGCGCTTACAATTCCTGCAGTTACGGTTGAAGTCAGGTTAAAAGGATTACCAACCGCAAGCACCCATTCACCAATTTTCAGGTTGTCGGAATTACCATAATTCAGGTAAATATGATTGTCAATATCTACTTTTATTAAAGCGAGATCAGTTGTTGGATCAGTTCCTATAATGGTAGCTTCTTTTTCTTCTTTGTTGTTGAAGGTTACTGTAACCCGGTCAGCACCTTCAACCACATGGTTATTGGTTACGATATACCCATCAGAAGAAATAATAACACCAGATCCAAAGGCGACATATGTGTTGTTATGATATGGATTGCCAAAGTACTGACGGAATGCACCAAAAAAATCATCATATGAATTTGTTTTGACCTGCATTTCTGTTTTGATATGAACAACGGCGTTGACCGTTTTTTCAGCTGCATCGGTAAAATTCACATTTTGAGGAATACCATAACCAGCATGTTGTACAGGAAGATTATTGTTGCTGGAATTTTTGTTTTGATATTCGCTATTTTGACTGTTTACTTGATTTTTATCACTTGAAAAATTATTGGTGAAGAACATGATCAGCAAAAAAACCAGAATTGTTCCTGATGCTGCACCAATAAAACTTTTACTAAATGTTTTCATGACTTTATTATTTAATTAGATACTTTTAATAACGTTTTCCCAATTAATTTTGTTCTTTTGGGATAAATTTTGATGAACAGCGATTGCTGTATCATGGTTTGTGAACGTTCAAAATTATGCCATAGTTGTACAAACCAATAATTTTTTAAACTTTTTTAACATGATCATTAACTTTTGGAAATACCAGGGAAATGGAAATGACTTTGTTATTTTAAATGGACGAGATCAGTTAATTGATCTGTCTCCTGATAGAATAGCATTAATTTGTGACCGTCATTTTGGCATTGGTGCCGATGGATTAATGATCATACAAAATTGTGATTCGGCTGATTTTGAAATGCTCTATTACAATGCCGATGGCCATCTGTCGAGTTTATGTGGAAACGGAGGCCGGTGTATTGCAGCCTTTGCCTTTCTTCAGAGAATAGTTGAAAATAAAATGATTTTCAAAGCCCACGATGGCAACCATAATGCAATAATAAACCACGATATCGTTAAAAATAAATCACTTGATGTTTCTCTTTCAATGGCGAATGTTTCTAATGTAATTAAAGAAGATGGTTTCTATGTTTTAGATACAGGATCACCTCATTATGTTGAGTTTGTTGATAAAGTTGCAGAAGTAGATGTAATTGGTGATGGTCGGAAAACCCGTTATAGTGAACGTTTTTCACCCAACGGAATCAATGTTAACTTTGTGGAGATCAGTAAAAACAGGCTTTTTGTGCGTACCTACGAAAGAGGTGTTGAAAATGAAACCCTCTCTTGTGGAACAGGTGTTACAGCATCAGCATTAGCGGCATACGCTGAAACCGGCCGCAAAGATTACAGTATCCACACTACTGGTGGCGAATTCAAAGTAAGCTTTAGTGAAGTGAATGGTTCATTCGAATCAATTTGGCTACGCGGACCTGCTGAAGAAGTTTTTAAAGGATCAATTGATTTATCGTAATTTTGATTTATGTTATGTCGGGAAAATATCAAATTAAGAGCACCTGAACCTGAGGATCTGGATCTTTTGTTCAATATTGAGAATGATAAATCACTCTGGCATCTGAGTAACACATTAACACCTTATTCCCGTTTTGATCTTGAACAATTTATCATGCTTTCGGATAAAGATATCTTTGTGACGAAACAAGCAAGGTTTATTATTGAGAAAACAGAAGGCGAACATTCAACTCCGGTTGGAGCAATTGATCTATTTGATTTCGACCCGATTAATTTCAGGGCAGGGGTTGGGATCATGTTGTTGAAAGAATATCGGTCGCATGGATATGCCGGTATTGCGCTTGATATTTTAATTGATTATGTATTCAGCCGCCTGGGATTGCACCAGTTATATTGCAATATTGAAGAAAACAATGAAGTGAGTTTGAAATTGTTTTCACAAAAGGGTTTTATTGAATGTGGTAAAAAATTGCAATGGAATAAGCACGAAAACCATTGGGTGAATGAATTTATGTTACAACTTATTAATCATGATTAATTTTTGATAGTATGGAATATTATCATTCAAGTTACGGAGGATCAAGACAAAAACCAAAAAGAAAAAGCAGGTTTCGAAGATTCCTGATTTGGTTTTTCCTTATTGTTATTTTGCTGGCAGCAGTTGCCGGCTATTATGTATACAATCTCATTTTTGAACCAAATGTCTGGACACCGGATGGAAAAGAAGTTGCCATATATATCCCCACCGGTTCCGACTGGGATGGCTTGAAAACAATCCTTTATAAAAATGGGCTTGTTGTTCACCGAAAAGATTTCGAATGGCTGGCTGAAAAGAAAAACCTGCCTTCAAGAGTTTTACCGGGGAAATACATGATCAGCAATGGAATCTCGAATAATGATTTGATTGATTTATTGCGCTCGGGAGAACAAGTACCCGTTAAAGTAATTTTTAATAATGTGAGGGATGTTTTCCAGTTGTCTAAAAAAGTTGGTAGACAAATCGAAGCAGATTCTGCTTCAATTGCTAAAATCTTATCAGATACGAACGAGTTAAAAACCTATGGATTAACCCCTGAAACAGCCCCAACACTTTTTATTCCAAATACCTACGAATTTTATTGGAATACCAGCGCCTCTAAGTTCATCAGCCGAATGCGGGAAGAAAACCTTAAATTCTGGAATAGCTATCGGACCTCGAGGGCACAAGCGATAGATATGACTAAAGAAGAAATCATTACACTTGCTTCGATTGTTGAAAAAGAAACCAATAAAAACGATGAAAAAGCCGTTATCGCTGGAGTTTATATCAACCGTCTTATTTCAGGATGGCGATTACAGGCCGATCCCACTGTCATTTTTGCAGTCGGCGACTTTAATATACGAAGGGTGCTGAATGTGCATAAAAAAGTGGATTCGCCATACAATACATATGGACATCTTGGATTGCCTCCAGGACCCATTTGTATTCCATCAATTTCTTCGATTGACGCTGTGCTGAATTATGAGGACCATGGTTATTTTTATTTCTGTGCCAAGGATGATCTTTCAGGATATCATGTGTTTGCTAAAACCGGTATTCAACATAACAAGAATGCCAAGGCCTATCAGAAAGCATTAAACGACCTGAATATCTATGAATAAACTGAAGGCGTTTAAAGCCTATGATATTCGGGGTGAATGGGGCACAGAGGTAGATTCGGATTTAGTATACAAGGTTGGTTATTTCCTGCCACAAGTTTTAAATGCAAAAGAAATATTGGTTGGATGGGATGCAAGACTCTCGTCCGAAGAAGCACGAATATCGCTTGCAAAAGGAATTAATGATGCCGGTTGTGATGTCGTGTTCGCCGGATTATCAACTACACCCATGATTTACTGGGGAACCGGGAAATTTGATTTTGATGCTTCAGTCATGATAACGGCATCGCACAATCCAAAAAATCACAATGGCTTAAAAGTGAGCGGGAAAGGTGTCTTGCCTGTTGGATATGATAACGGATTAGAGCAGGTTGAGCAGTTGATCCTATCCAATGCTGAGATCAATATTCAGACGGAAGGCAAATCAAGATCTTTTGACCTGAGAAAATATTATCTTGAATTTTTATCATCATATAAATCAGATTTCAGTTTGTTAAAAATTGCCATTGACAGCTCAAATGGCATGGCCGGTTTATTTACTGAAGATCTTTTTGGTGATAATATTTTATATCTGAATAACCACGTTGATGGCACTTTTCCGGGGCATGATCCAAATCCCTTAAATCCTAAAAACCAGGACCAGATAAAAGCAGCTGTTGTAAAAAACAGATGTGATATCGGGTTAATATTTGATGGTGATGCTGACCGTGTGATGTTTATCGATGAAAAAGGCCATTTTATTTCACCTGACCTGATTATCGCTTTGCTTGGCCATTATTTTTTTGGAGATGGTATTGAAAAGGAAACTGTTGTTCAGGATATCAGAACTTCAAAAGCGGTTGCTGAATATTTAGCAAGGTATAACACACAGGTTGAAACATGGCGTGTAGGAAGAGCATATGGTGCCACCAAGCTAAAAGAGGTGAATGGTATTTATGGTGGAGAATTGGCTGGACACTATTATTTTCGTGATTTCTATTTTTCTGATAGTGGATTGTTGGCAGCACTCATCGTCTTGCAAATCGTAGCCGATTTTAAATTAAAGGATATTTCGCTTTCAAAGGCAATGACCGACATTTCAACCTATGCCAACACAGGCGAAGTCAATTTTAAAATTGAGAACAAGCAGCAGGCAATGGATGAGGTGAAAGATTATTTTGATCAAAATGAACCTCCTTTAAAATTTTTCGATTTTGACGGTTACCGTCTTGAATTTGAGGATTGGTGGTTTAACATCAGGCCATCGAATACCGAGCCATACCTGCGTTTTCTTGCAGAAGCGAAAAGCGAGGAATTATTAAAAGAAAAAACCAATTTAATTTACGATATAATTGAAAAGTATTCATAGTGATGAACATGATTAAGTCGCTGAAATTATTATTGTTGCTCTTGTTTTTGAGCCAGGTCTCAATTGCGCAGGTTCAAAATGACAGTATCAACAAAAAAAGACTTAATACAGTAATTATTGGTAGCAGCTCAGCTTATGCCGGTTCACTCGTAGTGCTTTATTATGCCTGGTATAAAGATGCCCCGAAAACTTATTTTCATTTTATTAATGATAGCCGGTATTGGCTACAGGTTGATAAAGCCGGGCATGCGACTACAGCATATACACTGAGTAATTACGGATATTGGATGTTGAGGTGGGCAGGTGTTAACGAAAAAAAATCAACATTCTACGGTAGTTTAATGGGATGGGGATCGATGACGGTTATTGAATTGTTGGATGGTTTTTCAGCTGATTATGGTGCTTCATGGACTGACCTCGCAGCCAATACTTTGGGAACCGGATTATTTATGGGACAACAATTGCTATGGAAAGAGCAAAGGTTCAGGCTAAAATATTCATATCATCCAACGGAATATGCCGAATGTAACCCAAGTCAGTTGGGAAAAAATGGTTTGCAAAGTGTATTGAAAGACTATAACGGGCACACCTATTGGTTAACAATGAATATTAAATCATTTTTGAAAGATGAATCCCGTTTTCCTGCCTGGATTAATGTTGCAGCCGGTTACGGAGGTAAGGGGATGTTAACCGGTCCGCCAACGAACCCAGCAACTTGCGTAAATGGCGATCCGGTTGACTATGATCGGGTGAGACAATATTACTTATCAATGGATATTGATTGGACTAAAATTAAAACCAACTCAGGATTCCTGAAATTCACATTTAAATTGTTGAGTTTTATTAAACTGCCTTTTCCAACACTCGAATATAACAAGCAGGACGGTGCCGTCTGGCATTGGATTTATTTTTAAATAAAATGGCCTCAAATGGTGAGGTATTATTAAAAGACAAATATGAAAAAAATAGTTTTTGGTTTCGTTTTGATTACAATCGCTTTTGGTTCCTGCATTAATGAAAATAATAAAAGTAAAAACAATACTGCAAAATCAAAAGATTCAGGAATAGTCAAGGAGTATGAGAGTTGCAACGAATTTCTGGATGAATATGAAGCCTGGGCTGAAAAATATATTGGTACCCTGAAAATATTTAAAACCGATCCCTCAAACCCTAAACTGGCGAAAAGGTATTCGTATCAGACAAGAGAGATGACCACATGGCAGAATACATGGAACCAGACTGCTGATTGCGCAACTGATGACAATTTACCTGAAAAGGTATACAATGATCAGTGAAAAAATAGAAAGGGAGCAGAAAAGGCTTGAAGGAAGTAAATAATTCTCCCAACCTTCATCTCTCTGGTTTAAGTCTCAGACTTAAACCTTTAAATCAGTTGGCTTAAGTTTCAAACTTAAGCCAGTAGGAGTGTCGAGACCAACAAAGGAGCTGTTAGTTTGGGACTTTCCTCACCGCATCAATCACCGTTCCATCAACCCATTTAATTGCAGCCACAAACTCATCACTGAGCACCACTTTTTCCGGCTTACCACACATGGCTTCAGCCTCTTCTTTCAATTGTTCAATGGTTTTAATCGGTAAGCCTGAGTTTTTGGTTTTCTCAATCAGATCCTGTCGCAATGGGTTAATGGCGATACCTCTTTCTGAAACAATTACATCGATTAATTCACCCGGTCCACATAAGGTAGTTACTTCATCACGTATTACAGGAATGCGGTCGCGAAAGAGTGGGATTGGTAAGATAGTGCATTTTGAAAACAAGCAATTCTGCCAGCCACCAATACCATGGAGCATGTAACCATCAGAATGTGTTACTACATTGGCATTGTAATTTACATCTACCTCTGTAGCTCCTAAAATTACAACATCAATCATTGAAGCAAAGTTGCCTTTACCATGGTAATTATAAGATGTGAAAGGGGAGGTGTTTACATGGTTTGGATTTTCTCGCATTGATCGTACACCTTCAAGGTCAAAAGTTTGTCCATCAAGAATATAATCAATGATGCCTTCTTCAAGCATAGCAACCGGGTATTTGTTACTGCCTGCTCTTACAAACCTTGCTCTCCATTTATTTCTTCTTAATATTTCTCCAAAATAGTTACCAATAGATAATGCTGTACCACCAGCACCTGCCTGGTATGAAAACCCATCGTAAATTAAACCTGCTGCTTCACAGAATTGTGCTGTAATCTCAGCAATTAAAAGCCGGTCTGGACTTTTAGTGATTTGCGTAGTTCCTGAAATAATTCTCTCAGGTAAACCTACTTTGTCGACTTTTACCACATAGTCAACATAGTTGCCATGAATTTGCCAGGGAATGCATGGGAATGGAACAAGGTTGTCGGTAACAACGATCACTTTTTCGGCATATTGAGAATCGGCAAGTGCGAACCCTAAGAGTCCACATGCAGTATCCCCTTCTACGCCATTGGCATTTCCAAAAGGATCAGAAGTTGGTGCTGCAATAACTGCAATGTCAATTTGCACTTCACCATCCTGCACTGCCTGGTATCGGCCTCCATGCGAACGAAGAATGGCCATGCCCTTCATTTTTCCTTCAGAAGTAAAACGACCGAGTGGACCATTCATGCTGCCTTCGATCCGGTTAATTGTTCCATCTTCAAGGTATTCAATTAACCTTTCCTGGCAAGGAAATGATGCCGATGGATACCAGCGTAAATTTTTTACACCCAGTTCTTTGGCGATATCAAATATTTGATTGGCAATTAAGTCGCCATTGCGGAAATGGTGATGCGTTGAAATGGTCATACCATCTTTCAGGCCGGCTTGTATCAATGCCTCTCGAAGATCCTTTAAGTACTTTATTGCCATCAGACGGATAGTCAGCACAGCTGCTTAATTTGGGCCCGTATCGTCTTCCTGTTGGCTTATATTTTCCAACACCTTTAAAAGGAATATGATCTTCGCCATTAATGATGGTTGGTACATCTTTACCTGCAGCATTTTTTACTATTTTATCGTATTTTTTCATGCTTATTGTTTTCCGTTTTTAACCCTGACCTGAGGGACAGGGTAACTGAAGTAGTTTCTATTATCTTCTCCTTATTATGTCATCAGTTTCCCCTGGTTTCAACCGTGGTCATATTCTCGGTCTACTATGTCATCCAGTTCTTGTCCAGCTTGCCTGTATTGATTGCCATTGTTATTGTTTTTTGGGCCCGTTTAACAACCGGTGGATCAATCATTTTTGAACCTAAAGAAACAACACCCAATCCTTTGGCTTCAGCTTCCTTAAATGCAACAACTATTTTTTTCGCTTTCTCTATTTCAGCTTCCTCAGGTGCAAAATTGTCATGTATCACTCTGATTTGTCTTGGATGAATACAACCCATTCCATCAAACCCAAGCGATTTGCTGGTTTTAACATTTGTGGCCAGTGCTTCCATATCTGAGACATCAGAAAATACGGAGTCGATGGGTTGAATACCTGCGGCACGGGCGGCATTAACTACCATGCTGCGTGCAAAGAATGATTCCGTTCCTTCGTTTGTGCGTCTGGTTCCTAAATCAGCTGTGTAATCTTCCAGTCCGATAGCCACAGAAGCAACATTGTCAGCTGCAGATGTAATTTCGTATGCTTTAATCACACCCAGTGCACTTTCAACAATTGGCATCAGCCATATTTGTTTTTTGATTTGGTGTTCTTTTTTTAAGATGTCAATCACCTCATTTACCCTGTGAATATCTTCAGCACTTTCGCACTTCGGTAAAAGAATCAAATCAACATGCTGTGGAACGAGGTACCGTAATTCATCCAGTCCGTCAGGTATTTGATTGATACGAACCATGCGTTCTGCACCATAAAAATCAAGGTTTCTCAGTGCATTTCGAATGAGGAATCGGGCTTCAAATTTTTTATCTGGTGCAACAGAATCTTCCAGGTCGAGAATGATTCCATTGGGTTGGTGGATTCCTGCATTTAACATTAATTTGGGACTATTTCCCGGTAGGTAAAGCCTTGAAAACCTAAATGCATCTTTTGCCGTCACCGATTTATTTTGCTCAAGCATCGGAAGCAAATATTCAATATCAGTTTGAATTGCTTTTTTAATCGCGGCCTCTATCCTTGCTGCCAGCACAAATTCAAGTGCTCCGGCATCTTCAATTAATAAAGAAGCATGATCAAGTTTAAAAGTATCCAGAATATTATCCGCAAGCACTTTAATCGCATTTCCGTAAAGGGATGCGACTTTACTTTTTATTTCAATGTTTCTTCCACCGTCATTGTTAAGCGTAAATTCCACATAGCAATCAGAACGTACATCATTACCACGATTTCCGGCAGTGGTTGTTTTATTCATAATGAACAGTTGTAGTTAATATCGACCTACAAAGGTAGAATGTGTTTTTGATTTATTTCAAAGGTAACCGAAAAATAGAGGGATTATGAATAAGGGTGTAAATCGCATAAAAACAGGCTGATAAAGTATATAACAGTTTTTGTTATCAGACATGAATCGGTAAAAGTTATCGGAAAAATGTTAGAAAAGTTTGTGACATGAATTGCAATTTAATAGACGTAATGATTAAATTTGTCAACCGGCTTCGGATTCGAGACTTTCTCTCTACTTGCACACAAATAATTTCCGGGGCCGGATTTTTTATGTTTTACGATAAAATATATCCGTATATACTGGTCTTTATACAACTCTCCTGCCTGGTTTATATTTTGGTTTCAGGCCCTTTAGTTGCCAGTGGATATGCAGGAATTTTTATTGAATGCCTGGGTATTTTTCTGGGTGTGTATGCAATATTTGTCATGAAGATCGGGAATTTCAACATCAGTTCAAAACCAAAAGAATCTGGCAAGCTGGTTACTTCCGGACCGTATACTTTTATCAGGCATCCAATGTATACGGCACAATTGCTTGCCTTATTACCACTTGTAATTGATGATTTTAGCTACCTGAGGTTAGCGGCTTTTCTGAGTCTGTTAATCGCGTTGCTATTAAAAGTCAGTTACGAAGAACAATCTTTAAAATTGAAATTTGACCAATACAAAAGTTATTCAGAAAGTACAAAAAAGTTAATTCCCTTTATTTTTTAATCCCTTTGTGAAATTTTGTCATACTTAAGTTGTATTTGAAACGTGTTTTTACGACAAAAATGTGATGGCATATATTTTGATAATGTGGTTTCAAATCAAATTTAAATGGCGATAAAAGAAATCCGTTCTTTAAACGAAATGCAATCAAGTTTACTTGATAACAAGAAAAACTATGTATTGCTTTATAAAAAAGGATCAGAAGTGTCGGATTGTAGTTATAAGAGCATAAATGAGGCTTTATCCAATTTAAAAGATCTTCACGTTCTGGCTGCTGATGTGTCTGTTGTGCGTGATATTCATGCAGTATATCAAATCACATCAGCCCCTTCATTATTAATATTTGAAGGGAAGAAATTCTCTAAAACTGTTAAAGGTTGTAATGATGACAACTTTTACAAATCACTATTTGAAAGTGCACTTTTTACAGCTTCATCAACTGGTAATGAAAAACCTCAGAAACGAGTAACAGTTTACACAACACCAAGCTTGTAGCTGGTGTACAACAATAAAAAGACATTTGGATCAAAATGCGATTAAGTACAAAGAAATTGATGTGTCAAAAGATCAAAAAGCTGCTGAAGCAATGGTAAGAAAAAGTGGGCAGCAGGGAGTTCCGCAAACAGATATTGGTGGTCAGATGATTGTTGGTTTTGATAAAGTAAAAATCAATACTCTCCTGGGAATAAATTAAAAGAAAAAAATAAGTTTAAATATAAAATCAGAATAAAATGAAAGAATTACAGCCTTTAAACGAAAATGTTTTGCTGGATATTACAGAAGATAAAGAACAGCAAACAACAGCATCAGGAATTATTATCCCCGATTCTGCTAAAGAGAAACCACAATTCGCAAAAGTTGTTGCCATTGGAAATATTGAGAACCCGGCTATTTCAGTTGGCGATACTGTGTTTTATAAAAAATATGGTGGAACCGAATTTGATTTCGAATTGAAAAAGTATTTGATGGTAGCTTATGAAGATTTGTTAGCCAAAGTTGTAGAAACAGAAGCAATATAATTATAGAACAATTTTCAATAGCCCCGGACTTAAGTCCGGGGCTATTGAAGTTATAGTACTTAATTTCTTAAAAGCCCTGCCTATATTATCTATGATGTCTCCCGCCAGCATGGCTTCAAATCCCAGTTTTTTTGCAGCAATATCTCCTGCCAATCCATGAAGATAAACACCAATAACCGCAGCAATACCCGGTGAATATCCCTGCGCGAGTAGTCCGGTAATCAATCCGGTTAATACATCACCACTGCCTGCAGTTGCCATACCCGGATTTCCATTTGAATTGAAAAAATGTCTTCCATCAGGGAAACAAGTGACGGTATTCGCTCCTTTTAGTATAATGTAAACACCATGTTTGAAACTAAAATCTTTCAGCATTTGTAATTTTTCAAAATCATTACTCCATTTGCCAGCAAGCCGTTCAAATTCTTTTGGATGCGGCGTTAAAATACTTTCTTTCGGAATAAAGGAGAGCCATGTTTTATTTTCAGCTAGAATATTCAGTGCATCTGCATCAAATACAATAGGATGTTGAAATTCCTGAATCAAAAGTTTTAAAGCCATTTGTGACTGATGCTCCATGCCCAGCCCGGGGCCGATACCAATAGCATTAAATGGTGAGAGATCAGGAATCTCTGAAAAATAGTTTTCATACCTGTCGATACTCAGCATCGTTTCGGGTGTAGCAGTTTGCATAATTTGGATAGCAGCTTTTGGAACATGCGAATGCAGCAAACCAACTCCTGAACGCAGGCAAGCTTTAGAAGCAAGAATTGCAGCGCCCATTTTTCCATATCCTCCGGCAATAAGCAAAGCATGCCCAAAACTACCTTTGTGCGCAAACTTTCGTCGTGATTTTAGCATGGGTTTAATATCCCGCTTTTCCATGTAGAAATAATCGGTTGTCGTCTTATTGATGTATTCTGCCGACAGTCCAATATCAAGTATTTCCCAGTGTCCAACAAATTGATCATTTTCAGGTAATAAAAAAGCAAGCTTAGGTATTTGAAAGCTCAAGGTATAATCAGCACGAATAATAGCTCCTTCTTTCGGATCTGGAGTAGCTATCAGCAAATAAACCTGACGGGATATCAACCGCGATCTTTAGTGCATCCAGTCCGTTTATATAATGTATAATATCTGCCAGAAAACCAGAAACGGGTCTGGCTAATCCTGAACCAAATATGGCATCAACAATGATATCATCTTCCTGGATAGTTGGAAGATTGTTTTTGGTTTTAAGTTCGACGATAGTTGAATCAACTGCCTCAACCAGTCTATGATAATTAGTCTGAAAATCAGCAGATGTTTTATCAGCATACCTGATGATATAGGTGTTAACGTGGTAACCCTTTTTAAAAAGTAAACGTGCCAGTACAAGTCCGTCACCACCATTATTCCCTAAACCAGCAAAAATATTGATAGTATGCGTTTTGTCAATTCGTTTTTTTATCCATTTAAACAACTGGTTTGCTGCTCTTTCCATCAAATCTATTGGAGCGATCGGTTCGTTTTCAATAGTATAGGCGTCAGCCTCCCTGACTTGTTTAGTAGAAAAAATTTTCATCGTCTGGCCTTTTTTGCAAAGGTATAAAAGTAAATTCTGAAAGTTGGTCGATCTGGTAATCATCTTGTAAATAATCAAAAAACTTAATAATTTAAAACATTTTATCGTTATTCCTCTATGTCCAATCGATTAATAAAAATTTGCATACTTTCAAATTAAAATTCCATGAAGAAATCTACCTTGCTTTTGTTACATCATTTCTATTAGTGTTTTGTTGGTTATGGCAGGATGATGAAAAGCCAAAATGGTCAACGAAGTGGAATCAGGGGGCTGAAATAAATAGTTCAGACGGAAAATTCAAATTTAAATTTGGAGGCCGGATTCAATTTGACATCATGAACATCTACCAGGATGATTCTTTGGATAGTCATTTTGAAGCACAAAATGGGGCTGAATTCAGACGTTTGCGCTGGTTCACATCAGGAACACTTTATGGTAATATTAAATTTAAATTGCAGTTTGATTTTGCAAATGGTGATGCTGGTGTAAAAGATGCCTATATCGAAATAACTAAGATTCCATGGATCGGTAATTTCAGGGTCGGTCATTTTAAACAGCCATTCGGACTGGAAATGCACACAAGCTCCAAATATATGTTGTTCATGGAAAGAGGGCTTACAAATGCTTTTACTCCTGAACGAGACCTTGGATTGATGATCCATAATCAACATTTTAATAAACGTTTTGCATGGTTTATCGGGTATTTTTATCCAGCCTCAGGAAGCGTTGGTAAATATCTTGGTGACCAATACAGAATTACTGCAAGGGTAACCGGACTTCCGGTATATCAGCCTGAGGGTCGTTATACAATTTTACACCTTGGATTTGCTTATGAGAACCAATTTCAAAATAATCAAGAATTTAATTTTGCCGAAAGGCCGGAAGCACATCTGGCTCCTAAATATGTAAGCCTGAAGATTGATGCAGTTAACAGGGCAGATGTATTTGGCGGAGAACTTTCATTCATTTTTGGTCGCTTAGCGATCCAGGGTGAAATGATGTTGGCCAGGGTTAAGCCTTCTGAATCAGTATCTGCCGATTTTGAGCTATATACCTATTCAGCTTATTATGCCAGTTTTAGCTGGTTTATTACCGGAGAGCATAGAAATTACAGCTCAAGTAAAACATGTTTCGACAGGGTAACACCTCGTAAAAACCTTGGGAAAGGTGGTGCCGGAGCATGGGAGCTTGCTTTAAGATTATCAAACATTGATTTAAATGACCAGGACTTAAATGGTGGTGCCATGACTGATTTAACTGTCGGGTTGAACTGGTATCTAAATCCTGCCACCCTCGTTAGATTCAATTATATATATTCTGATGTATTGGACAAGGGCTCTGCAAATATTGCAATGGTTCGTTTCCAGGTTGCTTTTTAAGAGCTAAGTTTTTTATAGGTTTTTATCGATTCATTCAACTATTTTTGCCGCTCATTTAAAGTATTATGGCCAGACGAAAAAAACCGCTCCCTTTAATTGAAAATCTAGAAATTGTAGATGCCGGGTCAGAAGGCAAAGCCATTGGTAGATGGAATGAAAGGGTTGTTTTTGTGCCCTTTGCAGCACCGGGGGATGTTGTCGATGTCCAGGTGTTTAAAAAGAAAAGAAAGTTTTATGAGGGCAGGATTGTCGGCTTTCATAAAAAATCAGATTTGCGTATTGAGCCCGAATGTACTCACTTTGGTTTATGTGGTGGCTGTAAATGGCAACATCTGGATTACGAAAAACAATTGCATTACAAACAAAAACAAGTAAAGGATGCACTTGACGGATTGCTAAAGTGACCTTATCCTGAGATCAGTCCAATTATTGGTACAGACGAACATTATTATTATCGGAACAAATTGGAATTTACTTTTTCCAACCGTCGATGGATGACGGATTTTGATCCTTCAAAAGAGGAGGGAGGTCCTGAACAAACAGAAGGGCTTGGCTTTCATCTTCCTGGAATGTTCGATAAAATACTTGATATTGATCATTGTTATTTGCAAAGAGATCCTTCTAATGCAATCAGGCTTGCAGTAAAGGAATTTGCCCTGAAGAATGATTACTCTTTCTATAATGTCAGGGCATGGGAAGGTTTATTGAGGAATATCATTATTCGAAATTCAGCAACTGGAGATTTAATGGTGATTGTTGTTTTTAGTAAGGATGAGAAAGAAAAAATACAAAAGTTGTTAAGTTTCCTGGATGAAAAATTTCCTGAAATAAGTTCTTTGATGTATGTGGTTAATGAAAAGAAAAACGATACAATTAATGACCTTGAAATAAAATTATTTTCAGGTAGGGATTTTATGCTTGAAGAAATGAGGGCAGCAAAAGATGAGCAAGCACCCTTACAATTTAAGGTAGGTCCGAAATCTTTTTATCAAACAAATTCATCACAGGCGCAAAAACTGTATCAAACAGCTTTTGATTTTGCTGAATTTAGTGGCGATGAGCTGGTTTATGATTTATACACAGGTGCTGGCACTATTGCTTTATTTTCGGCGCGATCAGTAAAAAAGGTAATCGGTGTTGAGTACATTGAAGAAGCGGTTATAGATGCTGGGAAAAATGCGGCATTAAATAAAATTTCCAATGTTGAATTTTTTGCCGGCGACCTGGCTAAATTGCTCGATGAATCTTTTATTGCTGAACATGGGAAACCTGACATTGTGATCACTGATCCTCCAAGGGCAGGCATGCACACAAAAGTTGTTGACCAACTGCTAAATGTTGAACCAAAAAAGATAGTCTATGTAAGCTGCAATCCGGCAACGCAGGCCAGGGATGTTGGATTGTTAACTGAAAAATATGAAGTTAAAAAAGTACAGCCTGTTGACATGTTCCCTCAAACCCACCATGTAGAAAATGTTGTTTTGCTTCAGTTAAGGTAACAGCTATTTTATTGAGGCCATCTCCATCATTTTTATTGCCAATTCACCTGCCTCATCAATGGTTTTACCAAGTGATAAAAAACCATGATCTTTAATTTCAATAAAATTGTGCTTATCAAGCACTTCTATCACACTTTCAACTATTTTTGATGTGCCTGATTCAACAAATTCGTTTGTTGTTGCAATTCCAATTTTAGTAGCGTTTTTCGTAATTGCTTCACAATGGCCGTGTAATATGGCCATAACATCTGTTCGATGTTTATAAATGGCATCATGCAACATGGCTTCTGATGATGGTTTTTTTTCTAAGGAGCCTGAAGCGTAAACCTTCAAATGATCTGCAATAACTCTCGAAACTTTATAAAATTTATCGTTTGTTGTCGATTCTTTTAAACTGCTGTTGGCTGCAGTAATTATAAATGAATCGCTTCCTTCTTCAATCCTGAAACTCAGATTACCATGTGACCCTCCTTCATAAAAAGGTGCCAGATTTTGTTCGTCAAAAATAGTACACCATCGTTGAAGTTCCTGAAGCCATGGATGTTCTGGAACTTGATTACCTATTCTGATTACTTGAAATTTTACACCTTCGTATGACATCTTAAATTCTGCCTTTTATTTTCGCCAGAAGATCATCATAATCAATGTCTTCGGCATTAACTGTAATACTTGCTTTTTGATAAGTGGCTTTTCTTTCTTCCATGGTTTGCGATACGAATTCAGTTAGCGAATCAATCTGCTTACTTTCAATCAAAGGTCTTGGCCTTTTTGCATGTTGAAGTCTTGCAACCAGGGCCGGAATGGACATATCAAGATAAATCGTTATCCCGTGTTTATTCATCAAATCAATATTATTGAAAAAACAAGCTGTTCCTCCACCAGTGGATATCACAATATTATCCATCTCTAAGGTGGTTTTCAGTAACTCTGCTTCGAGGTTTCTGAAAAGATCTTCATCATATTTATTGAAAAAAGTTTTGATGGTAATTTTATATTTTTCTTCAAAAACATCATCCAGGTCAAGAGAGGTATAACCCAGCATCTCAGCTAACTTTTTACCGATAGTGCTTTTGCCAACAGCCATAAAACCAACCAAATAAATTTTGGCCATATTAAAACTAAGAATTAAAAATTTACCGAATATTCGGAATTAATAAATGAATCGCAAGATAAAAAAGAAAACTTATTTTCGAATGAGAACTTTTTCAGTTGCAGCAAAAATATTTTTTGCATCAAGCTTATAGTACTTCAGCAATTCATCAGGTTTGCCGCTTTGACCAAAAAGATCATCAACTGCAACATATTCAATTGGAGTAGGAAGATTACGGGCAAGTAATTGTGCAATACTATCGCCAAGTCCACCATTCATTTCATGCTCCTCTGCTGTTACAACACATTTGGTCTTTGCAACTGATTCTAAAATTGCTTCTTCGTCAAGTGGTTTTATGGTGTGTATGTTTATTACCTCAGCTTTAATGCCTTTTTCGATAAGTGATTTTGCAGCTTCAAGCGCATGCCAAACCAAATGGCCGGTTGCAAAAATACTTACATCATTGCCATCAATTAATTTAATGGCTTTACCAATTTTAAATTCTGTATCAGTCGGTATAAAATTAGGCACCTTAGGTCTGCCGAATCTCAGGTAAACAGGTCCTTTATGCTCGGCAATCGCAAAAGTTGCCTGTTTTGTCTGGTTAAAATCACATGGGTTAATGACTGTCATTCCAGGCAGCATTTTCATCATACCAACATCTTCAAGGGTCTGATGTGTTGCTCCGTCCTCGCCTAATGTTAGTCCGGCATGTGATGCACAAATCTTTACATTTTTACCAGAATAGGCAACGGCCTGCCTGATTTGATCATAAACGCGTGAAGTGGTGAAATTGGCAAAGGTGCCGGTAAAAGGTATATAACCACCAATTGTTAAACCGGCTGCCATACCTATCATATTGGCTTCGGCTATGCCGGCCTGAAAAAACCTTTCAGGAAACGCTTCAGCAAATGCATCCATTTTTAATGACCCGGTTAAGTCAGCACAAAGTGCTACAATTTTAGGATTTTGTTTTCCAAGCTCAAGCAATGCTTCACCAAAACCTGAACGGGTATCCTTATAATCTATAATCTCGAAACTATTCATTGTTAAGTGATCTGCTATTTGCATATTAATAATCTCCAAGGGTTTCTTCCAATTGTTCCAATGCAACTTTTGATTGCTCATCATTTGGTGCAACGCCATGCCATTTGTGTGTTCCCATCATAAAATCAACGCCCATACCCATTTCAGTGTGCATCAAGATGATGATGGGCTGACCTTTTTGAGCCATTTGTTTTGCTTCTGACAAAGTAGATAAAACATCATCCATTTCATTGCCATTCATTTCGAGAACTGTAAATCCAAATGCTTCAAATTTTGCGCCTAAATCGCCTAATGGCATAACTTCATCAGTTGGGCCATCAATTTGTTTTTTATTGTAATCGACAATGGTAATCAGGTTGTCCACTATTTTTGAACCAATATAAGTAGCAGCTTCCCAAATCTGGCCTTCGTTTAATTCGCCATCACCTGTAAGGCAATAAACCAGCTTTTGATCGTTATTTAATTTCTTCGCCAAAGCAATGCCTAATGCTACCGAGAGGCCCTGTCCAAGCGAACCGGCAGCAATTCTCACACCTGGCAGACCTTCTTTGGTTGCCGGATGACCTTGTAAGCGCGAATCTATTTTTCGGAAAGTACTCAACTCATCAACCGAAAAATAACCACTGCGTGCAAGTGCACTGTAGTATACGGGACTGATGTGTCCATTGGAAAGGATAAAAACATCCTGGCCAATGCCATCCATCTCAAAACGTTTCGGATCGTGATCAAGCACTTCGAAAAACAGGGCAGTAAAAAGATCAGCGCATCCAAGCGAACCTCCAGGATGTCCTGATTGAACTGCATGTACCATCCTGATAATATCTCTTCGGATTTGCGTTGCTGTTAATTTCAACTTATTAATATCGGTCATATAACTATTGGAAAACTGCTTTAAAAAAGATTGGAAACAAGGATTTTAAAGGCGACTAAATTATTGATATTTACCGGATATTCATTTGGTATTTATTAACACACTGTTAAAAACTTATCCTGAGTTTTTTGAGAATATTTACAATAGTGTAATCCAATGATGAGCAGTGGTTTATATTACAACTCTTTCGAAGATTAATTATATTCTATCAAGGTATTTTTTGTAAACCTTGTTTAGAAGCTTTACACGCAAATAATTTTCTACTTTTATAGGTTCCAAAATCCTTTAAACAATGAAATCAAATATTTTTTTATTCACGTTAATTTCAATTTTTTTAATGTTAAGTTGTAACAATAACCAGCGTGCGAATCTAAAATATCCATCGGCGAAAAAAGTAGATTCTGTCGACGTGTATTTTGGACACGAAGTCGCCGATCCATACCAGTGGCTTGAAGATGATAACTCAAAAGAAACAGCTGAGTGGGTGGCAGCTCAAAATGATATTACCAATGAATATTTGTCGAAAATTCCTTTCCGCGATGCGTTGCTGGCGCGGCTGACGAAAATCTGGAATTACCCAAAATATGGTGTGCCATTTAAAAGAGGTGGCAAGTATTTCTTTTTTAAAAATGATGGCATTCAAAATCAAAGTGTTTTATACGTTCAGGCGAGTTTAGATGACGAACCAACAGTAATGCTCGATCCAAATAAACTTTCTGAAGATGGAACAGTGGCTTTGGCAAGTTTGAGCATTACAAAAGATGGCAAATACCTTGCCTATAGCACTGCAAGTGGTGGTTCGGATTGGAATGAGATTTATGTAATGGAGATCGAAAACCGAAAGATGCTGGATGATCATATCAAATGGGTAAAATTCTCAGGCATTTCCTGGAAAGGAAATGGTTTCTTTTACTCAGCCTATGACGAGCCAAAAGAGGGAGATAAGCTTTCGGGCCAGAACCGTTTTCATAAAGTGTATTACCATAAGTTAGGGACCGCTCAGGTTAAAGACAAAATCATTTTTCAGGATAAAAAAAATGCATTACGCAACTTCTATGCTTATTTAACTGAAGATCAAAAATATGTAATTGTTAGCGAATCGGAGAGTACCAGCGGGAACGCTTTGTATATTGCAAAGGCTACAGATATAAACAACCTGAATTTTGTAAAAATCGCTGATGGTTTTGAATATGATTATTCAGTTGTTGATCACATTAACGATAAAATCATTTTAAGAACAAACCAGGATGCACCTAACGGTAAACTGGTTCTGGTCGACTTTAATAATCCCGGGTTTGACAAATGGGAATCTTTTATTGATGAAAAAGAAAATGTGCTTGAAAGTGTTGGTATTTATGGAAGACAGCTGTTTGTTGAATACCTTGAAGATGCTAGTAGCAAAGCTTATTTTTACGATTTAAAAGGCAATTACCTAAGCGAACTGAAAATGCCTGCAATTGGAACGCTATCAGGCTTTAATGGCAAAAAAGATGAGAATACAGCATTTTATGGATTTACATCATTTACCTTTCCGTCAAGCGTGTATAAATATGATATTGAAACTGGTAAATCAGAAGTTTACAAAACATCGGAAGTTGAATTTGATCCGGATGCATATGAAACAAAGCAGGTTTTTTATGAAAGCAAGGATGGAACCAAAATTCCAATGTTTATTGTTAACAAAAAAGGAATTGAGTTAGATGGAAACAATCCAACAATGTTATATGGTTATGGCGGATTTAACGTCAGTCTGACACCTAATTTCAGTGTGAGTCGAGCTATTTTTCTTGAGCAGGGTGGTGTTTATGTAATGGTAAACCTGCGCGGAGGAGGAGAGTATGGTGAAAAGTGGCATGAAGCGGGAATGAAAATGGAAAAACAAAATGTTTTTGACGATTTCATTTATGCTGCCAAATGGTTGATCAGCAATAAATATACTTCTTCAGAAAAGCTTGCAATAATCGGCGGCTCAAATGGTGGTTTATTGGTTGGTGCATGTATGACACAACAACCTGAATTATTTAAAGTAGCGATTCCAATAGTTGGTGTAATGGATATGTTGAAATATCAGAACTTTACAATTGGGTGGGCCTGGGCCAGTGATTATGGCACAAGTGCCGACAGCGAAGAAATGTTTAAATACCTCTATGGTTATTCACCTTTACACAACATTAAAAAAGGCGTTGATTATCCGGCAACTATGGCCATAACTGCTGACCATGATGACAGGGTTGTTCCTGCGCATACATTTAAATTCATGGCTACCTTGCAGGAAAACGATGGAGGTAAAAACCCGGTATTGGCAAGGATTGAATCAAAAGCCGGACATGGTGCAGGCAAGCCAACAGCAAAGCAAATCGAAGAATCAAATGATATGTATAGTTTTATCATGTATAATCTCGGAATGAATCCAGTTTTTGAATAATTAAATACTTAACAATTTCTTAATATTGGTAACAATGTTAATAGACTTATTTTTATTTTCTTGCAAGTTTAACCTAAATTCTGTAATATAGTGGAAACCATTTATTTAGTATTCGTAGTTATCCTGTTTTTATTGGCTGCATCCGACCTGGTGGTGGGTGTAAGCAATGATGCAGTAAATTTTCTAAATTCTGCCATTGGATCTAAAGTTGCTCCTTTTAAGGTGATCATGGTCATTGCCTCGATAGGTATTCTGGTTGGCGCAACATTTTCGAGTGGCATGATGGAAGTTGCCCGAAAAGGAATATTTCATCCTCAATTCTTCTATTTCAACGAGATTATGGTGATTTTCCTGGCGGTGATGATCACCGACGTATTGTTGCTTGATGCATTCAATACATTTGGTATGCCTACATCAACAACGGTTTCCATCGTGTTTGAATTGCTTGGAGCTGCTGTCGGAATGTCAATAATTAAAACCTATACAGACCCTAACGCACTTTCAATCTCAGAGTATATTAATTCAAGTACTGCACTGGCGATCATTTCGGGGATTTTAATGTCGGTAGCAATTGCTTTTGCTGTAGGTGCTTTAGTCCAATATATTACACGAATGTTCCTGACCTTTAAGTATGAAAGGAATCTGAAATATTTTGGTGCAATCTGGGGAGGAATTGCTATTACTGCAATCACATATTTTATCCTCATTAAAGGTGCAAAAGGCGCATCATTCATGTCGGATGATTTAAAAAATTTGATAAAAGAAAACACATTGTTGATATTAGCGATCAGTTTTATTGGCTGGTACCTAATACTTCAGGTCCTGACATGGCTCACCAAAATTAACATACTGCGTGTTATTGTGCTGGTTGGTACTTTTGCATTAGCCATGGCCTTTGCAGGTAATGACCTTGTCAATTTTATTGGTGTTCCGCTAGCAGGTTTTGAGTCATTTAAGTTATGGATGGCGTCAGATGGGGCCTCAACAACTGAATTTTTAATGGATGGACTTGCCGGCAAAGTTAAAACACCAACTTTATACTTGCTTATTGCAGGTATTATCATGGTGATCACATTGTGGACGTCAAAAAAAGCACGTTCGGTTACTGAAACTGAAATCAACCTTGCGAGACAAGATGCAGGTTACGAGCGATTTAGCTCAACCGGATTAGCAAGAGTTGTTGTAAGGGGATCAAGAGGTGCATCAACATTTTTTGGAAGCATTACACCGAAAGGATGGAAAACATTTGTTAGTAGCCGATTTGAAGAATCAACTGATATAGTTAAAAAGAGGCATGAAAAAGATCAACCTCACTTTGATCTTGTCAGGGCATCAGTAAATTTAACTGTAGCAAGCATACTCATATCATTTGCTACTTCACTTAAACTTCCACTTTCAACAACCTATGTAACATTTATGGTTGCTATGGGTACTTCATTGTCTGACAAAGCGTGGGGTAGAGAAAGTGCAGTATACCGTATTACAGGTGTCTTTTCTGTAATTGGTGGCTGGTTCCTTACTGCTATTGTTGCTTTCACCGTGGCATTAACAGTTGCATTTATCCTCTATTATGGTCATATTTATGCAGTAATTGGTCTCACATTACTCATCGCTTTTATTATTTACCGTACCCGAATTGTACACAAGCGTGTAACAGAAAAAACCAAAGAAGAGACTGAGGGTGTGGATGAATTCCTTGAGGATGATATTGCGCAGAAAGCCACAATGACGGTTAGCAAAAATCTAAAGAAAATAGTTGTTGAATTTGAGAGAACAATTAATGGTCTGGAAAAGGAAGATTTGAAAGAGCTTAAAAAAGCGCAGAAAAATATCAAAAGCTTAACAGCCAAGACAAAATACCTGATCAATAATTTAAGATTAATTGTTGACAGGATTAAGGAAGATTCTGACGATACGGCTTATCATTTTGTACAGGTGATGGATTATATGCGGGAGTCATTGCACAGCATATCATTTGTTGTAAATCCAGCCTTTGAGCATATTGACAATAACCATAAACCATTAGTTGCCGAACAAATTGCAGAACTGAGGCAAATAAAAGCACAACTCACCCAAATTGTCGATGCCATTACCAACGACATGGAATCAGGTGATTTCGATGCACAGAAAAAGGTAATCGATATGCAGCATAATTATTTTGATTATGTTGAAAAACTCAGGAAGCAACAAATTAAGAGAGTAAAACAAGGTAGTGTTGGAACACGAAATACCATGTTGTACTTGAATATACTGAACGAGATGAAAAGTTTAACTTTACAGATTGTTAATCTTTATAAGTCGCAAAGGGATTTTGTTGATTATAAAAACGGAAAATAATACCTTAGCAAAATGAAAATCATAAGTGGAGGGCAGTCAGGCGTTGATCGGGCTGCCCTTGACTTTTGCCTGGAAAATAATATCCCCTGTGGTGGATGGTGCCCAAAAGGCCGTATGGCTGAGGATGGCCGCATCTCCGATAAATATCCCCTGATAGAAACAGAAAGTGAAGATTACGCTGAACGTACCCGTTTAAATGTTGAGAATAGCGATGGAACCTTAATTATATTCAGGAGCTGACATGGATGAAGGTACCAAACTGACCTTAGATCTTATAAAAACGAAAAGAAAACCATTTTTCCTGATTGACTTGTCAATGAATATCGACACTTCAAAAGTGAAAGAATGGATTATTTATAATGATTTGAAAACGATTAATATTGCCGGGCCACGTGAAAGTAATTGCCCTGGAATATATCAGCAGTCAAAAGAAATTTTGAGTAAAGTTTTGCAATAATCAGCCTATTTTTTTAATTGCACTCACAAACCGATCCTTTCCATGTATGTCCTGGTGCAGTTCGGATTTAAAATGATTTCTAGAAAGTAAATCACAGACCTCTTTACCATACTTTTCGTTGATTTCAAAATATATCCTGCCTCCTGGCTTTAGATGGTCAACAGCAAAATAAACGATAGCTTTATAAAAAAGTAAAGGGTCATCTTCAACGAAAAGAGCTTCATGAGGCTCGTATCTCAATACATTTTTTTTCATTAAAGCTTTCTCAGCCAGCGTAACATAAGGTGGGTTACTGACAATCATATCAAGCTCTTCAAAATCGGGTACAGGTTTTGGATTAAGGATGTCAAGTTGTAAAAAGTGCATCAAAACCTCATTTATAAAAGCATTCTTGCTGGCTAAATTAAGCGCATCGGTCGATATGTCAATTCCGAATACCATAGCATCATCCAGGTTTTTTTTCAAAGCAACGGCAATGCATCCACTTCCGGTCCCAATATCCAAAACCCGTAAGCCGGATGTTTTTTCAGTTTTTATGATTAAGTCAACAAGTTCTTCGGTTTCAGGACGTGGAATTAAAACCGACTCATTCACCATAATCCTGATATTCAGAAAATCGGTTTTTTTGATGATGTATTGAATGGGTTTGAACTTTTTCAAATCCTTAATGGCGAAATGCAATTTCAGCATTTCTGATTCCGTAAGCCGTAAATCAAGATTGACTGCCAGATCAGACCTTGAGTAGCCAAAGAAACTCCTGATTAATATGTTTATAAAAGCGACAGCTTCATCTTTATCGTAAAGTTTTAAAAGTTCATCGAGATAAAGTTTTTTCAGATCAACTAATTTATTGCTGTTCCAATGCATGCAACAAAATTAGAAATATTAGGAAGCTGTGGATTGTGCCTAAAGCCTGTTTATTTTTGCAAAATGAATTCGACGAAAACAAAGTTTTTATCATCACCGGTGAGCAGGGAGCTGGTAAAACCAATCTGCTGATTGAGGTAATAGAATTGTTGGGAAAGAGAGGTCTGAAAATGAATGGTTTTATAGCTAAAGGGCACTGGAACAAGGGTTTGCGATCTGGCTTTGATTTACAAAATGTAAACTCGGGAGAATTAAAAGTTTTATGCAAGGACAGTTTTGAGAAATCCTATCTCAAAATTGGCAGGTTTTATTTTAATTCTGAAACAATTAAATATGGCGAAGAAATATTAAACAATCCGAATATCCATAATGACAAATTGATGGTTATTGATGAAATTGGACTTTTTGAAACACAGGGCAAACTCTGGTCATATAGTCTGAAAAATCTGCAGATGAACAAAACAAATCCGATACTAATAACTGTAAGAATAAATTTTCTAAAAGAGGTAGTATCGCATTTTAACCTTTCAAATGTGATGGTGTTTAACATTTCCGAAACTGCAACAGAAATATCAGATCAAATACACAAAAGCCTCAGAAAGCCTTAATTAAAGCATATTTTTTCAGCACAAATAATGGAATAAATTGTAATATTCTACTTATGATTTACACCGTTCTTCGTTAAATACTTTATATACTTTCAGCTGTTAATAATTTAAAAATGAATTTCCTTTATCTTCGCACCACCTATGTTAAATTTGTAGAAGCATTATTTGTAGGTTCTTAAAACTTTGACTGTAACCTATTTCTGGTCATATAATGTTTAAAAGGAAAATCTAACTATTTGTTTATGTTGAAGTTACTTTTATCTGCGCTAATTCTGTTCATTACTGCAATTATTATTGCTCAGGTACCTACTGATCAGGATTGTTTGGGGGCGATTCCAGTATGCCAGGATACGTATCTGCAACCTAATTCTTACCAGGGTACAGGGAATTACCCAAATGAAATACCTAACTCGGGCAGTTGTCCGGGGAATTGTTTGCTCTCTGGTGAAAAAAACGATGTCTGGTATATTTTTACTGTTCAGGTAGGTGGGCTTCTTGGGTTTAATATAACACCATATAACAATAATGATGATTATGATTGGGCCGTATACAGCCTGAACGAATATAAATGCGAAGATATTTATTCACACATTTCAGAAATGCAGGTGAGCTGTAATTATTCTGGTGTATCAGGAATTACAGGGCCAAATGGAAATTCTAATTTACATTGCCAGTCAGCGGGTGGAACCCCACATAATGCAAAAATCCCTGTTGAAGCAGGGGATACCTACGTGATCAATATCAGTAATTATTCCAGCACGCAAAACGGATATATCCTTGATTTTACAATTTCAACGGCAGAAATTTATGATGACGTTGCCCCCGAACTTGATGAAGTTCATAATGATTTTTTGCAATGCGGATTAACGGAACTTACATTTGATTTTACGGAAAAAGTATTATGCTCATCAGTTCAGCCAGGTGATTTTGTATTGGATGGACCCGGTGGTCCTTATGATATTACTGAAGTTTTTGGACAGACTTGTGATGTGGGCGGTGAAATGGAAAATACCTTTACCATTACCTTCGATCCCCCGGTTTATGCTAGTGGCGATTATTCGTTGAGCCTTGTTGCATTAAATTTTATACAGGATTTGTGCGGCAACAATGCCAGTTCGCAAACACTCGAGTTTACACTTAACCTTAACTCGCCCGTGGCTGATGCTGGAGAAGATATTGAGATTCCTTTTTTAACAGCCACTCAACTCGATGGGTATGTGAATGGTGGAAGCGGAGATTATAATTACTCGTGGTTACCTGAAGAAAAATTAGAAGACCCTCTTGTGGAAGACCCAATGACTGTTGTTTTAAGCCAGTCCTCTGAATTTACGATGAATATTGTCGACAATGCTACCGGATGTCAGGCTTCCGACCAGGTAATGGTAAATATTGTTGGTGGTGAAATGAGCCTTGTTACTTCATCCGATCCTTTGGCTGTTTGTTCTTTATCAAAAGCTGACCTTTTAGCTTCTCCAAGCGGAGGCAGTGGAGATTACACCTATATATGGACTTCTGATCCACCGGGCTTTTCCTCTGATATTTCAAACCCATCTGTATTTCCAAGCCAAACTACAACCTATTTTGTTGAGGTTGATGATGGGTATTCTACCATAAATGACCAGGTAACAGTTACTGTTAATCCTACACCTGTTGCCGATGCAGGCCCTGACCAGGTAATTACTATAGGATCTTCTGCAATACTTGAAGGCACAGCAAGTGACGGAACATCACCTTATTCATTTTTATGGGAACCCGTAAACATGATTAATGGACCCAATGACATTCCAAATCCCGAGACCATTATATTGGGAGCACCTCAAAACTATACGCTGGTTGTTACCGATATAAATCTTTGCCAGAGTGAACCAGAAGTGGTGCTTATCAATGCAACAGGTGAAGCTTTGTCAGCTTATCCACAGGCTGATCCCCCTGAAATATGTCTTGGTGCTTCAACCACAATTGTTGCTAACGCTACAGGTGGTTCTGAATCGTTCTCATATTTATGGACAAATAATGTTCCGGGTTGGTCAGAAACCGGGGAAACAATAGAAGTGAATCCGTTACAAACCACAACCTATTTTGTTGAGGTGAATGATGGTTTTGACAGCTACTCAACACACATTATTATTACGGTGCATCCGCTTCCTGAAGTGGATATTCTTCCTACAGGATTTGTCCAGTACGGACAGGATACGATTATTGTTTGTGTGAGGGATACAGTTTTATTAGACGCTGGTAATGAAGCCAATCCACCTGAAATGCAATACCTATGGTCGAATTCATGGGCCGATCGCTATTGGGTGGCTAAAACAAATGGGAACTGGTTCGATATCCAAAATCACCTTGTTAATGTACGAAACCCGATTACTACCTGTGAAAATAAAGATAGCCTGACAATACTTTTTGATTTTAACCAATGCGAGATTGGCGTGGATGAAAAACCAGTTATTGAACGTCCTGTTACTGTTCATCCAAACCCTAATCAAGGTCTGATTTATTTGAATACAAACAGTAAAATTAATCAACTTGAAATGAAAATGATGAGTCTTGAAGGCAGAATAGTTTGGGAAGAGGAATTTGGTTTGATCAATTCTGATAATTGGGAAGTGCCTATTGATATTAGTTATTTACCAAAGGGAGTATATTTGATGTCGATTAAGGCAGATAGGCAAGTGTATACCTTAAAAGTTGTAAAAAATTAGCGTTTGTAATTATTAGGAATTGATTTACATTTGTCAGATGGAAAGAAAACAGGTTTTAACCACAATCCCCCTCGTAATTTTTCTTGTTCTTTTTCACTTTCAGGTTTTAGCTCAAACAGATTGTGACTATCAACGTCCACATGAAGCTGATACATGGGTGTTTGGAAAACAATCAAGAATATTTTTTGATGTTGAACCCCCTGAAAGTAATCCAACATCAAGTTCTTTCTCATTACCAAATGGTTCGGCTTCAATTTCAAATTCAAATGGGAGCCTGTTGTTTTTTACCAATGGTTTAAAAGTTTGGAACCAGGGGTTGTACTTAATGGAAAACGGAGATGATTTAAAAGGCAATAATTTTGCAACTCAATCATCCTTAATTGTACCCCATCCTGGCGACAATAAAAAATATTACCTGTTTACTGTTGATATGTATATTCCACCTTTATTTACAGATGGGGTAAACTATAATATCATTGACTTTACGAATAATGGATATGGTGAAGTGACCAGTAAAAATATACCATTATTATCTGAGAATGCACAAAAAATAACAAGTGTTTTACACGAAAACAAACATGACTATTGGGTGATCTTACATGGATTCGGCCCCTCAAAAGGAACTTCTTTCTATTCATACCTGGTAAGCGATAGCGGACTGGTAACTACACCAGTTGTAAGCAATATTGGCTCAATCCATCAGGGAAATGATAACAATGCAGCCGGATATATGAAAACTTCGCCTGATGGCAGTAAGATTGCTTTATTGATTCCACAGGAAGGTATAGCCGAAATTTTTAATTTTAATAATGCTACCGGACAGGTAAGCAATGTGAAGTCGAGTGGTACAGGGAAATTTATTTACCCGTTTGGCTTAGAATTTTCACCTGATAATTCAAAATTATATATCTCAACTTCACCCCTCGGCAATGGCACCAATTATCTTTACCAACTAGATGCAAATGCAAGTGACCCTTTTGCCTCACTGTATGTAGTTGACCAGTTCGATGTAAATGAAGTAGGTTCTTCAGATAGTTTGATGGGAGCACTTCAACTTGGAACAGATGGTAAAATATATCTCACGAAATTCAGACGCGGTGTTTTGGGGAAGGAAAACCTGGGAGTGGTCTATAATCCTGATCGTCCGCAGGCAGCCTGCAATTATAACAGCCTGAATTATATTAACAACAGTGGATTTAATTTAGGAGGGGCAGAAGTATTAATCGGCTTGCCCAATTTTGTAACCTCCTATCTGGATATACCACATTTTACTTACTATAATCACTGTCATCACGATACAACCATATTTAATATTACCAATAAATCCAATATTGATAATGCCAATTGGGATTTTAAAGATACAGATGGGGATCAAATAAGTAATGATCAAATGAATCCTTCATTTGTATTTAGTGAACCCGGTGATTACAATGTTGAAATGACCGAGACTTTTGATGGTGTAAATTATCAGTTTACGGAACAGGTTCGAATTCACTCATTACCCTATGTTGACTTAGGTGAAGGAGCCGACACTATTTATATTCTTCCAAACTCAACCATTAGGCTTGATGCAGGTGATTATGATTCGTATTACTGGCAACCCGGAGGGAGCCATTCAAGGTATTTTGATGTAACACAGGAAGGTTTATATGCAGTAACTGTAATTGATTCAAATTGTTGTCAGAATTCAGATATGGTTTATGTGTTATACTCGAGCCTTACATTTCCAACTGCTTTCAATCCAAAAAGTCCTATTTCTGTTAATCAGGAATTTAAAGTGATCGGAAATGTTACAGCCATGAAATCATACTTACTGCAGATATATAACAGATGGGGGCAATTGATTTTTGAATCAGAAAATCCTGATGAAGGATGGGATGGTACTCACAAAGGGGAATTAGTTCCTGGAGGAACATACGTTTATTCTGCCGTGTTTAAAAGTTATGCCAGCGATGCTCAACCTGAGCTGGTTGTCAAGAACAGGGGGGTAGTTACCCTTGTCAGATAATAAATCACTTTTATTTTCTACTTCTATTTAAATGATCTTATTATATGATTCGATAGCTCAATCAATAGGCATAGAAACCTGGCAGGTAAAAAATGTTTTAGGATTGTTTGATGATGGAGCCACTATTCCATTTATCGCAAGGTATAGAAAAGAGAAAACAGGAAGCCTTGATGAGGTTCAGATTCTTGAAATCCAGAAACTAGCTAAACAAATCACACAGTTTGAAGAGCGGAAAGCTGCAATTCTTAGGATACTTGAAGAACAGGGAAACCTGACAGAAGAGCTAAAACTACGTATTGGCGAAACAGCTGATTTAAATAAACTTGAAGACATCTATCTGCCATTTAAACCCAAAAGAAAAACACGTGCAAGCATTGCTGTTGAAAAAGGCCTTGAACCACTGGCAAAAATGATCATGTCAGAGAACGTTACTTCTCTGTACACATTAGTCAAAAACTTTATTGCACCAAAAACAAAAGCACAATCAGAAGAAGAAGCCCTTCAGGGGGCCAGGGATATTATTGCTGAATGGATCAATGAACGCGAATCTGTCAGGAGTTCGATAAGAAGGATGTTTGAACGTGAAGCCATTATCTGCTCTGCGGTTAGAAAGGGAAAGGAAGATGAGGGAGAAAAATTTGCAAGTTATTTTGATTGGCAGGAAGCTGCTTCCAAAGCGCCATCGCACAGGGTTTTGGCTATGTTTAGAGGGGAGCAGGAAGGGGTATTAAAAGTCAAAGTGGAACCTGATATTGACAAAGCAAATGAAAGTGTACAACGATATATTGTTAAAGGAAACAATGAAGCTGCCGAGCAAAAAAAACTTGCTGCAGTTGATGCCGTCAAACGTTTGCTTTTTCCATCAATTGAAACAGAATTACGTTCATCAATCAAGCAAAAAGCAGATGCTGCTGCTGTTAAGGTATTTTCAGAAAATCTGCGGCAATTATTGCTTAGCCCGCCACTTGGTCAAAAGACTATTCTTGCCATCGATCCGGGGTTTAGAACGGGTTGTAAAATAGTTTGTCTTGACAGAAATGGTAATTTAACGAATAACGATACGATTTATCCTCATCCTCCACAAAGGGAGACAGCTATGGCGATAAAGAAAATCAAGTCACTGGTGAATGCTTACCAGATTGAAGCCATTGCTATTGGGAATGGAACTGCCGGAAGAGAAACCGAAGAGATGGTGAAGCGGATCAGGTTCGATCGGGATATGACAGCTGTAATGGTGAACGAAAGTGGTGCTTCTGTTTATTCTGCCTCTGAAATTGCCAGGAATGAATTTCCTGATTATGATGTAACTGTGCGTGGAGCTGTTTCAATTGGAAGGAGATTGATGGATCCCTTGGCAGAATTGGTAAAAATAGATCCAAAAGCAATAGGCGTAGGACAGTACCAGCACGATGTGAATCAAAAATTACTCCAGGAAAGTCTTCAAACAACTGTTGAATTATGCGTCAACAGTGTTGGTGTTGAATTAAATACTGCCAGTGCAGCATTGTTGTCTTATGTGTCAGGTATCGGCCCAAAACTCGCTGAGCACATAGTTGAACATAGAATACAAAATGGTGATTTTGAAACCAGAAATAATTTGAAAAAAGTAAAAGGTTTAGGTAGCAAAGCTTTCGAACAATCTGCCGGATTCCTACGTATCAAAAATGGTCCAAATCCGTTGGATGCAAGTGCGGTGCATCCTATGCATTATCCAATAGTAGAGCAGATGGCGAAAGCCGCAGCTTTGTCTGTTGAAGAGCTCATCGGTAAAAAACAACTAACATCAAGCATTCATCTCGAAGATTACATTACTGATGACGCAGGCTTGCCAACCTTGAATGATATTCTGGCCGAACTCGAAAAACCCGGTCGTGATCCCAGGCAGGAATTTAAATTGTTCGAATTTGATAAAAATGTAAAACGAATCGAAGACATCCGGCCCGGAATGATATTACCTGCGATTGTATCAAATATAACAGCTTTTGGCGCTTTTGTTGATCTCGGAGTGCACGAATCGGGTTTAATCCATAAAAGCCAGATTGCTAACGAATATGTTAACGATCCCGCTGAATATCTCAAACTTAATCAACAATTGATGGTAAAAGTGTTAGAGGTAGATGTTGACAGAAAACGTATCGGCCTTACTTTAATAGGAGTTGATGCCTAAGGTTTACCACAATCAAATATGCTAAAGAATATTACAATTTAAAACATACTTTTGCGTTCAGGAATAGGTTTCCATTTAAGATGAAAAAACTTAAACTTTCATATTTAACTTCTGTAATTATTCTTTTCTTTAGTCTGCAAGTTTCGGGGCAGATTATAAAAGGTGAGGCCATAATTGGAATGAACCTTACCCAGGTTGATGGTGATGAAGCCTATGGATTTCATAAAGTTGGTGCAAATATTGGTGCCGGTGTAATGATTCCTTTTGGGAAAAGGGGAAAATGGGATGTCTCTCTCGAAGCATTATTTACTCAAAAGGGAGCTTCTCAGAAACCACAATACAATGATACATTAAAAGATGGACAGGTCTTAACAGGAGAATATAAGATCAAGTTGAACTATGCGGAAGTTCCTGTTCTTGTTATGTTTACCGACAAAGAAAGGATTACGGTTGGAGCTGGATTTTCATGGGGTAGACTGGTCGGAGTTAAAGAATATGAACACGGACAACTTGTTGATAGCACAAACCTAAACAGTGGGACTTATAGTAAAAACGACTTTGCCATTCTTGGGGATATCCGAATTAAATTATGGGAGGCATTAAAATTAAACCTGCGCTACCAGTACAGCCTGGTAAAAATAAGGACACGAGAGTTTAGTAACACTGCTGGCGATACCTGGACGCGAAACCAATTCAATAATGTAATCACCATACGTTTGATATACGTATTTAACGAAAAGCGCAGCCGCGAAAATTTCCTGGATGCACAGTAATGCAAAATACTGGATTGATCACCTGGATCTGAAACCTCATCCTGAAGGTGGACATTACAATGAAGTATACCGTTCAGCAGAAGTGATTGAAAAAAATAGTCTTCCAAAAAGATACGGAGGTAAAAGGTCATTTTCAACTTCTATTTATTTTCTACTACAAAAAGACAAGAAATCAGCATTTCACAGGATTAAATCAGATGAGACATGGTATTATCATGATGGTGGATTACTTGAAATTATAGTGTTGGATGAAACTGGCACATTAACAAAAAATATACTTGGACTGGATGTAGAATCAGGTGCTCAGCCTCAGCTAACTATTTTAATGAATAGGTGGTTTGCAGCAAGATCGCTCAGTGAATTTACTTTAGTAAGTTGTTCAGTCTCTCCCGGTTTTGATTTTGATGATTTTGAATTAGGAGACTATTTAACAATGGCTAAAAAATACCCGCAACACGAACATATTTTCAAGAGATTTTGTCTTTAAGTTTTGCATATTCCTTATTTGATCATTAGGCTTTTCACACTTATTTACTGAGATGCTTCAAAAGCTTTATGTTTTTTTGGTAGGTTTGTTAGAAATTGATTATATGATATTTTGCATATTTCGAAAAGGCATTACTCCTTTCACCCTGAAGTTATAATAGATGAGATTAATTACCAGTATTTTAGTATTCATATCGTTGCTTCAAATACCTGTATTTGTTAATGCTCAAAAATCCATCTCCGATCTGGATAAAGCTTATGGCCTTGACCCTTCATTATATAATGGGAAAATTTATACTTATTTTCTACCTTATGGAACTGGTGGAACACAATTTCTTTTCGGACCTGAGTTCATTGAGGGATCTGCAATTATACGCGGAAGAACCTACGATGATCTGGGCTTAAATTATGATGTTTTCAATAAACAAGTTATTCTTCAATACGAGCCAGAAGAAGGGGTTCGGAAACAGATTGTTCTTTCTGATGCATGGCTTGAAGCTTTTAACCTGGGCAAGACTCATTTTGAATTGCTTACAATCGAGGATACAATTAGCGAGATTTATCAGGTAATTGGTGATGATCCTTACCGTGTACTTTACGCCTGGCGGAAGGATTTGACACTCGCTAATCAACATGGTGCTACTAATCATGTATTTTCTGAACCCATCAAAGAAGTTTTCCTGTTTGATGGAGTAAAAATGTTGAAATTCAAGAGCAACAAAAATTTTATTGCTCTGTTTGATCCTGGTGATCAGGCCGCTTTGACAAAATACATACGACAAAACCGAATCAATTTAAGAAAAGCTTCGGATCAGGCTATTGATGAATTAATGAACTATTGTAGTGCATTTACATTAAAATGAAGTCATTCACTGTAACCATATTAATACTACTAATTGTTTCCATGGTATCAGCCAATGGCCCTGATAAACGAATAAATTGCCGGTACAATAAACTCCCTTTTGCTGAATTCTGCAAAAGCATTTACAAGGAAACCAGCGTGATAGTATATTACCAGGAAAAATGGATTGATGAAATACTTGTTTCTATACATGCTGACAGCATTACAATTATTGAGGCTGTAAGCATTGCTATTAAAGGTTCAGGACTTAAAGCATCAGTATGGAATGATAACCTGGTACTGTTGCCGGGTGAAGCACTACTAACGGAATTGCCACAATTTGAAACCAAAGAGATTAGTACCGAAGAAGAAACGCAAAGGTCAAAAACCCTTACGGCAAGCGAAGAACGTTACCTTGTTGGTCGTAAAGCGGAAGTCATTCAAACGATACGTATTGGTAAGGTTGGTGCCGCGATCAGTGGAACAGCTGCAAAGGTGCTTGGAAGGGTACTTGATCAGGAAACCGGCGAACCGGTGGACTATGCAACCATGTATATTGAAGAAACTAAAAGCGGAGCAGTATCAGATATTAATGGTTTTTTTACGATCATGCTGAAACCCGGAAAATACAACGCTTTGTTTGACTTTCTGGGCTATGAAAAGAAAAAATATCTGATCGAAGTCTTTTCTGACGGAGAATTTATTGTGAATATCAAAAAGGTAGTTTACGAGATTGAGGAATTTGTTGTGCGCGGCGATCGCCAGATGAGCATAAAGGATAAAGATCCAGGCCTGGATAAAATCTCAATGCGAACTGTAAAAGATTTACCAATGCTAATGGGCGAGAGGGATATCCTAAAAGTTTCAGGAACACTACCCGGCATTGTTAGTGTAGGTGAGGGATCATCGGGTATAAATGTTCGGGGTGGCAGTGCCGATCAGAATGCGTTTTATATCAACAGGATACCAATTTATAATACATCGCATATGTTTGGGTTTTACCCGGCCTTTAATTCTGACATTATTAAAGATTTCTCTATTTATAAAGGACACATTCCAGCACAATATGGTGGAAGGCTATCTTCTGTTTTTAACATCGTCAGCAGGAAGGGAAACCGCAAAAACTTTACCGCACACGGAGGAATTAGTCCAACTGCTGCAAATATCGTAGTTGAAGGTCCCATTAAAAAAGATTTACTGACAGTATTGGTAAGTGCACGCTCTACTTATTCCGATTGGATTTTAAAGAGGATCAAAGACCCTGTAATCAGGGCCAGTGAAGCAAGCTTTTATGACCTTTCAGGAGGATTGAATTTTGATAACCAAAAAACACAAATGTCACTTTTTGGTTATTATAGCAACGACCATTTTAGTTTGTCTGACCTTACTGATTACACTTATTCAAACGCAGGGGCTTCATTTAATGCAGGGCATAATTTCTCGAACACATTGCGTGGAGAATTTTCGCTCATCGCATCTCAATATGCCTTCAGTACAATTGACAAGCAGGAGGTTTCAAGTGCATACCAGCACAGTTACAAAATGGGGCATTATGAAGCCCGTGCTGATTTTAAATTGGTATTAAGTGATAAAAACACCCTTGACTTTGGTATTGACTTTCTGCTGTACCAGCTTGACAGGGGAAAAATTGAGGCATATGGATCGCAGTCACTGAGGTCTAATACTGACCTTGGACAGGAGCAAGGTCTTGAAAGCTCATTGTATCTGTCAGATTCGTATGACCCTTTGCCCTGGCTAAACATTACTGTTGGATTAAGATTCGGGTTATTTACTCCACTTGGGCCGAAAACTGTCTATACTTATGCACCTGGAGTACCAGTAGATCCTCGTTTTATTATAGATTCGATAAATTTTGAAAATAACCAGGCCATTAAATGGTATTCAGAACCTGATTTAAGGGCCGCAATTAATTTTGAAACTGATGAAAGAGGATCAGTGAAACTGGCATTTAATCAAATGCATCAGAACCTGTTTATGCTGAACAATACCATCGCAGTATCACCAAATGCACAATGGAAACTGGCCGATTATCACCTTGAGCCATCAAGAAGTAACCAATTATCATTAGGTGTGTTCCGGACCTTTGCCAAAATTGGGTTTGAAGTTTCAGCTGAAGTGTACTACAAACGCATTTTAAACTATCCTAATTTTAAGGATGGTGCCAATTTTCTGGAAAATCCTCTGGTTGAAACAACAGTGTTACAAGGAACACAAAATTCTTACGGGATTGAATTATTCATAAAACGAGGCAACCGGAGACTAGAGGGATGGATGTCCTATACCTACTCGCGCTCGCTTGTTGAAGTGAGTGGTGGTCAGCCATGGAACAGCATCAATGATGGAGCGGTATTCCCGGCTAACTATGATATTCCCCATGTATTTAACATGGTGCTGAATTATCACCTTAACCGCCGAATAACCTTCTCTTCAATCATTACTTATCAAACAGGAAAACCCATTACTTATCCTGTATCAGTATATTATATTGACGGAATGCCCAATTTCGATTACTCTGCGCGAAATGCATACCGTATTCCGGATTATTTCCGAATGGATATTTCTGTTACCATTGAAGGTAATTTAAGGAAACATAAATTTATTCATAGTTCATTTAACCTGAGCTTGTATAATCTCACAGGACGCGATAATCCATATGCAGTATTTTTCAAGGCAGAATATGGTACAATTAACAGCTACCAATACTCAGTTATTGGTGTACCTGTTTTCACCGCAACATGGTTATTTAAATTAGGGAATTATGCTTCGGAATAATGCTATACTGATATTTTTATTGCTTGGATTGTTCTTCAATTCTTGCATTAAACCCTATGTTCCTGAAATTAGAACAACAGATACTGAAAAGTATGTTGTTTCTGGCCAGGTTACGGATGGCGATAGTGCACAGATTGTCAATGTTTCAAAAACTTCATCAATAAGTGACCCGCATTATATACCTGTAAAAGGTTGTGTTGTCAATATTCTGGATAATAATGGAAATGAATTCCCAATGACTGATTTGAATGACGGTGATTATTCTACTGTTATCGATCAGAATTTGCTTGTACCGGGTGCAATATTTATGGTAGATGTACTGCTCCCATCAGGTGAAAGGATCATTTCTGGATTTGACACATTAAGGGAGTGTCCGGAAGTAGATTCCATCTATTATATAAGGGAAGATATTGAAGGAAATGAGCCTGGAGAATATATGTTAGGCATACAATTCTATATTGATTTAAAAGGTACACCATCCGATAGTAGATACTATAGGTGGGAAGTAATCGAAACCTACGAACGCCATACTGATTATCCGCTTGAATGGTATTATGATGGAGAAGTACATCATGTTGATCCACCAGATTATTCAAGAAATATTTGCTGGAATACCGATAAAATTCCTGAGGTTTTTACATTATCTACCGAAATTCTGACAGAAAATAGCTATACGTTGTTTCCGCTTCATTATGTTAATAACCGAAGTGAAAGATTGATGTATGGCTACAGCTTGATGGTCAGGCAAGTGGCCTTAAGTAAACAAGCATATGAATTTTGGGATCAACTTCGAATCAATAATGATCAGGAGGGGGGCTTATATGAAACCCAACCTTTGGCAATTAAAGGAAATATGTTGAATCTAACCAATCCTGAAAATGAAGTGTTGGGTTTTTTTAGCGTATCATCAGCACACGAAAAAAGGATATTTGTGAGTAATGTTCCTGATTTACGCCTGGATTTTCCAACTTATTGTGATCTGCGTGTAATCCGGTATCCCTTTAAGGAATTTATACCTAAGGATTACCCTGTATTCCTTTTGGGAGATGCAGGTACATGGTATCCTGTTCAACTTAACGAAGAATGTATAAATTGTTTGTTACTGGGTGGAACAAATGTAAAACCTGATTTTTGGCCAAATTAATATGAGCTGGACTTATCGACAATTGACATGTATTCATACTTTTGCTTTTTGCGTTTTCCAGCGTAGCAAAAGGACAGCAATCTGTTGCCTACCCGTTGGCTGAAAAGTTACAATTGATTACTGATCGTTCCTTGTACATTGCAGGAGAAACCTTACACTTCTCATTTTTTGTTTTGTCAGAAGAAGAGAATTTTCCTCAACTCAGCCAGGTTTTATATGCTGAAATTATTTCTACTGATCTACGCCAGGTTGTTGGAGGGAAATTCAAGATAATGCATCAATCAGGTGGAGGAAGTCTCATTATTCCGAAAGATATTATCAGTGGTTTCTACTACCTGAGGGTATATACCAAGTATATGCGTAACCTTGGACCCAATGCATACACTTATGTTGGGCTAAAGATAATTAACCCAACTAAAACTGAATTGATATCAGGTGATGATACTTTGTGGAATAAGATCACTGAAAACCAAAGCAATTTAGGTTTAGATGCATTTACTATATCCACCGATAAAAAGAAATACTCAAAACGCGATTCTGTTTATGTAATCATAGAAGCTAACAACCTCCTGAAAAACAACTTCGGGCAGTTGAGTGTTTCGGTAATCCCGAATCAATCTATGTTCGTGTATCCAATGGATTTAAGCACTACAAATCAATCAATTAACAATCTTAAATATTATCCTGAAACGCGAGGGCTGTCGATATCAGGCACATTGAAAGATGCTGCTAATGGGAATGCTCTCTCTGATACAAGGATAAGTCTATCAATCATTGGTGAGGGGCGTGATTTTATGGCGATTTTAACTGATTCATCAGGACACTTTATATTTTCTCTCCCTGATTACCATGGTGATCGGGATATTTTTCTCTGTGCTGAAAATATACCTGGCATTCGATCTGAGATACTGGTAGATAATGACTTTTGTGCTCTTCCTGTTCAATTGCCATCACCTGTTTTTAAACTTACTGAAAAGGAACGTGAACTGGCAACTCAAATGGCTGCCAATACTATGGTTTCTGCTTTGTTCGATATGAATATGACTTTGCCACTAAGTGTTGATAGCACAGACAATACGGCTTTCTACGGAACACCTACCGGCATAATTATATTTGATGATTTCGTGGTGCTCCCCAGTCTTGAGGAATATTTCAATGAATTACCCACCCAGGTAAAGGTGAGACGTAAAGATGGAAAACCCTATTTTAAAGTAATTGGAAAACAGGCCGAAATGCTTGTTTATGATCCGCTTATCATGGTGGATTGGGTAGTGGTAGATGATCCCGAATCCGTGTTAAAAACATCTCCAAAAGAAATTGCTTACATAGAAGTAATAAACGAACCTTACCTAAAAGGTAATATTACCTATGGTGGTATTGTAAATATCATCACAAAATATGACGATTTTGCAAGTATCAACCTCCCTGAATCGGGTATATTTATTCGTTTTAATTTTCTGGATAACAATACCAATAGGATTCAAAATGCTCCTGTTTTACAAAATATGCCTGATGCCCGAAACACGCTTTATTGGGATCCAAATTTGAAATTGGATAAAAATACGCAGACCCGTTTTTCATTCTCAACCCCCGACACGCCAGGAACATACGAGGTAATTGTAAGAGGAATTAACCACAATGGGGAAATCCTGCTGCAAAAAGCCTTTTTAGAGGTGTTACAAAAAAAGTAAAACCAGCCGATTTTACAAGTCTTATATTGTCAATTACTTACATTTATTATGTATAATTTGTGTATTATTCGGTACTTTTGGTATGCATATAAGAAGTTGTGCTTAATACAGGACAAAAGAAATGACACTTGAAGATTTAGGATATAATATAGATTTGGAAAACTACCGAAAAGACCAAAACCTTGATTCCTTCGGAGTGGGACGAGTTATTTCCGAACACAAGGAAAGATACGTTGTAAAAACCACCGAAAATGAATATGATGCAGAAATAATTGGAAATTTAAGATTTTCGGCACATAAAAGGTCAGATTTCCCCGCTGTTGGTGACTGGGTTGCAATTTCTGAATATGATGAAGATAAAGTACTTATTCATTCTTTTTTCCAAGAAATACCATCGTTGAAAGACAAGCAGTTGGAAAACAAGGCGAAAAACAAATCATAGCAACAAATATTGACTTTGCTTTTATTGTACAGGCAGTTGACAGGGATTTTAACATCAACCGAATAGAAAGGTATCTGACAATTTGCAATACATCCAATGTAAAACCAATTATCATTCTCAATAAAATTGACCTGATAGAATGACACTGAATTAAAAAAGTTGATTACTGAATGTTCAAGAAAGAATAAAGCAAGTACCTGTAATTGCTATAAGTAATGAAACCCAAAAAGGAATTGAAAGACTAAAAGAATAGTATAGTAAAAGGTAAAACTTACTGTTTATTAGGTTCATCAGGAGTAGGAAAATCAACTCTTTTGAACAATCTTTCAGGCAAACAATTGATGAAAACAAACACGATTAGTACAAGTACAAACAAAGGACGACACGTTACAAGTCACCGTGAATTATTGGTTCTCGAAAATGGTGGGATTTTAATTGACAATCCAGGAATGAGAGAAGTTGGGATTGCAGATTCAACAGTATGGATTAGAAATTACATTTGAAACAATAGTAGAACTATCCAAAGATTGCAAATTTAAAGATTGCACACATACGACAGAAATTGACTGTGCAGTTATAGAAGCCGTTGAAAGTGGAGAAATAGATAAATCGTCCTATGAAAACTACTTGAAAATGGAACGGGAAAAAGAACATTTTGAATCGACTGTTGCTGAAAAACGTAAGAAAGACAAAGATTTCGGGAAAATGATAAAACATTTAAGAAGATAAGAAAATCAAATAAGTACTAAGCACAACAGCAAGTATAATCAAGCGGGCAGTAATTTGTAAAATGAACTTAAAACCATAAAATATAATTCAGTTTAAGTTGAAAAGGCAGTCTTACAAATCGCCCGCCTGTTCATACTTGCAAACCGTTCAAGAATAAATTTCATTAAAAGAAGAAGTATGTTTTGTTGAATGATCTCCAATTAGAAAAACGCCTGGAAAATTAAAAAATAAATCTGCTCACAAAAACACTTAATATCAATTTGATGTTGAAATGTGACTTATAATAATCATTATAAAATAGCCAAAGTAGAAAATGGACACTTTTGACCGGATTCCATATTTAATGATTTCGATATGCTGCAAAAACGAAAATTGATTACTAAACTCAACAATTAAAACAGATGAAGATTAAAGACAAACCAGCCCTGGTTCTGATAGATATTCAAAAAGGATTTGAAGATGTTGAGCAATGGGGAGGGAGAAGAAATAATCTAAATGCAGAAAAAAATGCACAAAGATTACTAAGTTTTTGGAGGCAAAATAACTTGCCGGTTTTTCATGTCAGGCATAATTCAACAGATCCGAATTCGAAACTTGCAAAAGGTAAGCCCGGGAATGAAATACAGGATATCGTTAAACCAATTGATAATGAACCAGTGATTGAAAAGAACGTAAACAGCGCTTTTATTGGAACTGATTTGCAACAAAGGCTCAACAACAAGTCGATCAAAACACTTGTTATTGCTGGCTTAACTACAAACCATTGTATTTCTACATCTGTTCGGATGGCCGGAAACCTGGGATATAATACATTTGTTGTTGCTGATGCCACTGCCGCATTTGATACGCCTGGAATAGATGGGAAAAAGTTTTCGGCAGAGCTGATTCATGAAACAGCACTGGCCAGTTTGCATAATGAATTTGCTATTGCAATTGAAATGAATGAGTTATTGAACAAAATGAATGAAAAATAACGCTTTTATAAAAACAGGATCGTGCACTTAAACCGAAAAATATTATTGCTAATTCTAATATCGTTTCTATGTATTTATGGATTTGGTCAAATGCGGGTAATGACCTTGAATATTAGATATGATACTTCAGAGGATGGGGAGAATTGGTGGGAAAACAGGAAAGAGGAAGTTGTGCAACTAATTGATTTCTATCAACCCGGAATTTTGGGAATCCAGGAAGCCCTGGTTCATCAGTTGACGTATATAAATAACAACCTAACCAACTACAGTTATGCGGGTGTTGGAAGAGATGACGGTGAAGAAAAAGGTGAATTTTCTGCAATACTTTATGATACAGTAAAGTTTAAACTTTTTGAAACAAAGACTTTTTGGTTGTCAAAAACACCTGACACGGTTTCAATAGGCTGGGATGCCTCCATGAAAAGGATATGCACCTTTGGTGCTTTTATTGATCATAAAACAAGGGATTCAATATTTGTATTTAATTGCCATTTTGACCATCTTGGAATAAAATCGCGAAAAATGTCAGCAAAATTGATTCTTAAAAAGATCAATGAATTTGGAATCGTTAAGAAGCAAATGATCGTGATGGGAGATTTGAATTGTGAACCGCAAGATAAACCGATACAGATATTTAAAAAGGAATTGGATGATGGATTAGAAATTTCAGAACAACGTCTTTACGGTCCGGATGGGACATTCAATGCATTTAATTTGAATACGGTTGTTGATAAGAGGATTGACTACATTCTTACAAAAAACCTGATGCTTAGAAGCTATAGACATGTTGATGACAGGCGAAAAAACAACCTATATATTTCTGATCATTTTCCTGTACTTGTTGAGATAATAGACAGAACTGAGAAAAGCCATCCCTAATGCAAAATTGGATTTGCTTTTAATCTTTAAACTACCGGGAGGTTTTGGATGAGCCACCTTTGTAATGACGAGTATTTCACAAATAAAATGAGAAATAAAAAGAAATTATCCTAAGTTACTTCCGCAAATTTTTTTGTATGGAGATGAGAGAATTAAAAGAGAGGCTATTACACAAGTGCATCAAACAACAGCAAGAAGTGATCAGGCAGCTTGAGCAAGAGATCAATGAAACACAAAAACAGGCGAATGATTACGGCCAGCCCAAAGACCGCTACGATGCTTATCGTACTAAATTGATGCGTCAAATAGAATTATATGCCAAACAGTTGGATAAAGCAAAAATTGTATTTAATACACTTCAGAAAGTACCACTGGAACAGGAGCTTTCGTCAGTTGAGTTTGGTGCAATAGTCATGACCAACAAGCAAAACCTTTTTATTTCAGCAGGTTTAGGTAAAGTTTCAATTGATGATGAAACATTTTATGCTGTTTCAGCACAAGTCCCCATTTTTAAGGCTCTCCGGGGAAAACAGAAAGGGGAAAAGGTTGACTTTAATGGAAATAGTTATTTGATTAAAAACATTTTTTAGTTGGAGATAAGTATCCTATTTGTGATTGCAAAAGCAACAAGGGGTAAATGATCCAATTAACTTATTAATAATTAATACCAATTTGATGTCAAAATGAGACGTATAAAAACACGGTATCATGACGATATATAAATGTCAGGCCTTAAGAAGTACAGCTTTATTTAGGCTCAATTCATTAACTAAATGGTATAATTGCTGTTTTGTTTAGTTTTGGATTTCTATAACGTTTATTCATTACCAAAACCTAAACACTTAAAATGAAGCAAATAGGTTTTTCAAGATTTGCTAAACTGATCAACCTGGACTCAATCTTTGCTATCCTGCTATTGCTAACGGTAGCCATAAGCCTGCAACAATATTTTTTAGCTGATAGGAATTTTTGGGATGCCATGCGTCCGCAATACAATAACTACCTCATTTTTAAATTTTCATTTTCACATTTAATTGATGGTCTAAATCTCTATACTGTACATCCTGAAGATCACGGAGATTACTTCAAATACAGCCCGACCTTTGCTTTATTTATGGGGATATTTTACTTTCTTCCTGATTGGTTTGGTCTTGTTTTCTGGAATTTTTTAAATGTAATCGTATTGTATTTGGGCATTCTTTTTTTACCCAACACTAATGAGAAAAATAAGGTTTTTATCCTGCTTTTCGTGCTGCTGGAACTAATTGGTAACCTGCAAAATGAACAAAGTAATGCGCTGATGGCAGGATTAATTTTGCTGAGTTTTAATTCATTCGAAAATAAAAAACCACACTATGCAGCCTTGTTTATTGTTTCGGGTATTTATATCAAACTGTTTGCAGTGGTTGCTTTTGCTTTGTTTTTACTCTATCCAAAAAAACTAAAATTCATTTTTTATTTCCTGATTTGGTCCATTGTCGTGGGGCTATTGCCATTATTGGTTTTATCTCCAATCCAGCTGATTGATCAATATGTAAACTGGTTTAGCATCTTAATTTCTGATCATAATACACGCTATGGTTTCTCGGTGCTGGGCATATTAAACACATGGTTTGGCCATGATCCTTCCAAACTGTTGGTTATCGTAATCGGTGTATTCCTTTTTTGTTTAGCGTATCTTAGAATTGATCGTTTTAAAGAATATAGTTACCGACTAATGTTCCTTTCTTCAATCCTGATTTGGGTGATTTTATTTAATCATACCGCTGAATCATCTGGTTATATCCTGGCTATGACAGGTTGTGGGATATGGTATTTCTCTCAACCAAAAACTTTGTTAAATACGGTATTGATTATTCTTGCCTTTGTAGTAGTCTCACTTTTCTCAACCGACCTGATGCCTGCCGAAATTCGAAATAATTATGTTTATCCATATTATATCAGGACGATACCCGTTATTTTAATATGGTGCAAATTGATGTATGATTTGGTTTTTCAAAAGAAAACAGCATCAACCTTTCAATAATCATTTTTTATCATCCCTGAACATTTCTGCTTCCAACAAAAATGCTTGAGCAATGGGAGCTGATAGGTGATGCAAGGTGTCCATTCTCTCGGGATGCCATTGAACAGCCATCATAAATGCCTTTTCGCCTTTAATATCCCACTCAATGGCCTCAGGCAGGCTGTCATTTGAATAGGCAGATATTTGCAGTTTTTCTCCTAAAACATCAATTCCCTGGTGGTGATTGCTGGCAACTTCACCTGACAGTCCATCACAGATAACGTTTAAATGGGTGGCATCTTTTAAAAAAACGGTATGGAAACAATTTTGCCAGTCTTGCTGACGATGATTTACAGTTGATTTAAAATCTGATGGGATATCAATAATCAAAGAACCATCCAATGCAACATTAATGATTTGCAATCCCCGGCAAACACCAATTAATGGCAAATTGTTTTTGATTGCTGCATCAATCAAAGCCAATTCAAGGCTGTCGCGGTAGCGGTCGATCGTACCACACCGGGCTGTATCTTCAAGTTTTCCATAAAGGCCTGGATAAACATCTTCACCACCTGTAATAAGCACACCATCACATGTTTTCAGTAAACTCAATGCTGAATCAATGCCAAGCGGGTACATATTAAACCATTCAATATTATCATTGTAGCGCTTGAGCCAACCCGAATAATTTTGAATATACTTTTCAGGTTTTTCTTTTGAAATAGCTATTCTGACAGGAGCTTCAATTTGTTCCTTGCAACTTGAAGACAATAAGCTAAAAGTGACCAGTAAGGCAATGAAAAAATTTGGTCTATACATTGGTTTTTATTTGAGACCAATATAATAATCTTTCAGGTAATCGATGTATTGCTTTGTAAAATTGCCATTATCTTCTCTAATGTTAAATTTTTCAGTTACAATTTCGTCCTGCGTTTCAAAACCAAATTGGAGATTAATCCTATTAGGTGATAAACTTCTTTTTGGAAAAATGATTTGTTGTCGTTGTAGGTTCAATCCTGCTCCAGCAGCAACTTTCAGAAAAAATCTGCTTTCATCAAAAGGTAATACGAGACAAAGTTTTCCGGACGGATTAAGCAACCTGATAGTACCATCACATATTTGCTCGTAGGTCAATGAATCAGTGTGCCGCGCAGCTTTTTTTACTTCATTATCCGGGCGAAAATCATTAATGAAAAATGGTGGGTTGGACACAATCAAATCATATTTGCCTGAACAGGCATTTGAATAATCTTTATAATCTGCCTCAATTGCATTTAACCGATGATGGAAAGACGATCTTTCGAAATTAATTTTTGCTTCACCTACTGAGTTTTTATCAAAATCGATAGCATCAATTCTGGTGTTTGATCTGGAAGCGATGAGCAGGCTGATAATACCACTTCCGGTTCCAATTTCGAGAGCATTCTTGCTCTCATGAGCATCAACAAAAAGCCCAAGCAGTATAGCATCGGTGCCAACACGCATACTTGAATTATGATGAGAAAGACTAAATGGCTTAAGGTGAAACAGCCTTGTTTGCTTTAATTGATTAGCCATTAAGGTGTATCTTATTAGTCAGTATATAGTTCAATAAGTCCTTCAGGTGCATTGATGTGGATCTCTTTTTTTTGGCGATCTACGATTTTAATGATTTCGTCACTGATCGGTATCAGGACTTCTTTTTCTTTTATAAAGACCTGAAAAACAGCCTGGTTCGGGTATTCTAATATATCCTTAATTGTACCAAGTTCTCCATGTATTTCATCAAAAATTGTAAAATCTTTGACTTCATGGTAATAGAATTTGTTACCGCTTAAAGGCGGCAACTCATTTAATGGAAGGTACATTTCCTTCTGTGATAACAAATCAGCTTTTTCAATTGAATCAATATCCTGAAACGTGATCACAGCTTTGTTATTAAGTATATGAATCGCCTCGACAAAATAGGGAACAGGCATTCCATTTACTGATAAAAATAGCATATTAATATTGTCATACATCTCTGGATCGTCAGTGTCCAGGTATGCATTAACCTTGCCTTTATAGCCATTGGGTTTGATGATTTTACCCAGGTAGAAATAGTTATCCAGTGGATTCATTTTAATATCTTATCAAACAAAAATAGGGATAAAAAAAAGGCCTGACCAAATCAGCCAGACCTTTTGATATTTTCAGATAATGATTAAGCTTTTGGATCTTCTTTTTTATCTTTTTTTTCAGCTTTCTTATCTTCAGCTTTAGCTGGTTCTTCTTTCTTATCTTCAGCTTTTGGTTTAGCTGTAGTTTCTTCTTTTAATTCAGCAACTTCTTTAACTTCAGCTTTAACTTTTTCTTCAGTTTTAGCTTCTGGCTCAGCTTTAGGTGCTTCTACTTCCTCAGCTACCTCTTAGGTGCTTCCTTTACTTCCTCAACCACCTCTTCAACCTTGGCTTCGTTAGTTTTTTCTGCTTTTACTTCTACCTTAGTTTCTTCAACTACCTTTTCAACCTTGGCATCAGTTTCTTCTGCTTTAGTTTCTGCTGCTGCAATTTCTTCAACTTTTGCTTCAACAGCTTCTTTGGTAACAGGTTCTTCAGTTTCAACTTCAGCAACTTCTTCAGAAGTTTGTTCCGTATCTTTTTCCTGAACTTTTTTTACTTGCTCTTCAATAGCAGCAGCTCTTTGCTTGGCGATTTCCGCAGCACGTTCTTCTTTGATTTTAGATTCAGCTTCTAATCGTGATTTACGATCTGCCCTTGTTTCATCTTCAAGACCTTTTCTTTTAGCTTCAATCTTTTCTTCTTTCTCATTAACCCAGCTTTGATATTTGGCTTCTGCCTCAGCTTCAGTTAATGCACCTTTTTTTACACCCTTTAAAAGGTGATGTTTGTAAAGGATTCCTTTGTAGGATAGGATTGCACGTACCGTATCAGTTGGTTGTGCACCCTTTTGTAACCAATCCAAAGCTTTATCGGCATCGAGTAAAATCTCTGCCGGGTTTGGAATAGGATCATAGGTGCCAATCTTTTCAATAAACCTTCCGTCACGTGGTGCACGACCATCCGCAATAACGATATGATAAAAAGGCCTCCCTTTTTTACCATGTCGCGTTAATCTCATCTTGGTTGGCATAAATACTTAATTTTTAAGTGAATAAATTGATTTTTCAAAAATGGCTGCAAATATCCGAATCTTTTTTGGATTATAAAAGCGAAATACTTAACATTTTGAAAGTTATATGAATAAAACGTGATAATGCAATTTTACCTCATCTTCAATCACATATTTATATTGGAAAATTGAGTATTTAATTAATTAAGCTTATTTTGAACAAGTCTAAATAAAAGTATTATTTTCGTAGCCTCAATGCTTTAACACACAAGATTACAAAGTTTTACTACCCAATGAAACAAAGCAGCCTGAATAATAAATCGCTCGAGCTTCTTGAAAAAGAAAAATTGCAGGCAGAAATCGACATACTGCATGCCAGGTTGGGTAAGGAGTTTCCAGAAGAAAAATCACCGGGCCTGATGGATAAATTGGCTGAATTTGCTGGTAAATGGTCATCATTTGTGTTGGGTGCAGTTGCCTTATTCAGTGCGGTGTTCGGTGTTTTTGTACCATTAAGTGAATACCTTGTTGAACAACGTAAAGCGCTCGAATATGAGCTGAATGGGAACATGATCAATTTTGTCGATGGACTAAACTCCACAGATCCTTCAGTTGCCAGAAGAAGTATTATGATGCTAAGTTATTACGAAACCAATTCCATTCCCATTCTTTTATTTTTTCTTGAAGATTCACAAAATAACCAGGAGGAATTCAGACAGAAAATTATTGAAACAGTGGGGCTGATTTATACAAATAACAGCAATGATAATATAATAGACATGATCCTGGTTAAATTACAATCTAATTTTAATCAACTGAAAAATGAAGGCAATAATTCAATTGACGCAAAAATGTTTAGACCATTATACAACTTTATGGATTTGATTAATGGTATGGAACTGAACGAGAGCGATAAAGAGGAGGTAGTTGTAGTTTATAGTAGTTTGAAATCGCGAATTTGTTCAGACGAATTGCTTAGGGATGATTTTGAAATGATGCTGGTTCTATCTGATTTGTGCTTATATATGGGAGTTGAAGATAAATGTGACTAAACTATTAATTTAAAAACTAGGGTAAAAAAATGAAATTTAGATATAAAGGTTTTTGGGTCATTATTTTATTATTGCTCTATCAAATTGGTTTTGGGCAAACAATAAAAATATTATACATTACTCCTGATTATCAAACTGGCGAAAAATATGATAAAATCAGAACGGGTATTTCAGATGGTATAAGGGATTGTCTTCAGGAGAAATGGTTAAGGGAAATAACAAATACAAGTTGGGAAAGGGCAACCGATAAAACCAGAGTCTTACAAAGTTTAAGAGCAAACTATGTGATAAAACTTGGTCAATTACCGGTAATAAAAGAAACTGATAAAAATGTTAAAATCAATTTCCAACTGATTTATGTTGATGAAAGCTTCAAACCGGAGGAACTTATCTGGAATAACGGGGTATATGTGCTTGAACTAAATGATACCAAAGCACCAACCAATATTAAAGATGTAGTGAGTGATGTGTGCGAAGAAATCGAATTTTATCTTCGCTCAAGTGAAGAACCCACCTCCAGGAAATTCAGGCCAAGAATCAAAATTGATGCATTTGACCTCTCACCGGGTGAAATTGAAGAAATCGACCTGAATGCTTTTCGCAAGTGGTTAAAAGACATATTGGAAGATAAATTTGCTGACAACCAGACTTATGTGTTTTACTATTCCCGAAAATATGACAAACAATATCCTGAAAACTCAATTTATCAAATCACAGGAAAATTCAATAAGTATCAGTCAGATGATGACAACCTGGTTAAGGTACAATTGACCATTGAGTTGCCAAATGCGCATGATGTTAACCCGGTAGAAATCCATACAGAAAAGTTTGTTTCTGATACAAAGCGAAAAAATGAATTGGTAAATAATATTGTAACAGTTATTGAAAAAAATATCAACTACTATGGTGTGGAGTAAACGGTTGGCAATTAATACGATGATAGGAGTCGCTCTTCTTGGTTGGCTGCATACTGCATATGCTCAATCAAATGACGAAAAATTAAATATTCTGGTTCATGAATTTGTTTTAGATACCAACGAAAGCAGAACTAACACCACCATCGAAATCAGCGCTCCACTCGGAAATTCATTTAAACGTTTTTCTGATATCCGGATTCTTGATAAATCTAATGATCCACAAATAAGACTTCAAGACCTGCAAAACAGAAACATTTCTCAAGACTTAGGCGAAATTGATGTTGTAGTTTTTGGTAGTTATATTATTGTTAACGAATTTGTTAAAATTAATTCTGTAATATATAATGTAAATACCGGATTGTATCACCGTGTAAATTATTCGCGTGGTTCGCTCGGTGGTATCGAGGTGCTTGTTGAAGAAGTAGCTGATGATATTTATGAAAACCTGGTAGAAATTAGTCCCCTGTTACAAGGCTCAGTTAAAAAAATAGCTTTTGTAAGCGATTTTGAAACAGTATCGGGTAAATATATTAATATTAAACCAATCAGAATTAAAGCAGAGGAACTTACCCAGTTAATAATCAGGGAAGTTGAGTATAAAGGGCCATCTAATTCTGAAGTCATTCCCTGGAAAACGATACGTGAATACAAGGATGCAAATTCTGCTGAATTAATCACAAAACTGGAACCGGATATGTACATTAGGCTCACTTTTGTATTTGATGACCAAAAGTTAGTATCGCTTAAAACTGACTTCAGTATTGTTGAATATGGAAGATCACAAATCCAGAAAAGAGACTTTAAATTACCTGAAATAAGAAATGGATATTATTCCAATATTCAATTTGTTGATTTCGCAATTAACGAGTTAAGTAATTTTCTTAGCCGAATTATCAATCCATCAGGGCAATGGGATTATATTCAATTTCCAAATACAACAAGCACTGCTCCAACTGACCCAAAAGCACTGATTTATAAAGCTGAAAACTTTTCAGCCCGAAATGATTTTTATTTGTCCAGCTTTCATTATTACGAAGCGATGAATCAATTCCCTGAAAGTGTAGATCCAATAGAGATCAGGTTACAATTAGGGTTTAATAAGATCTATCTTGACCGTTTGGAAGAAGCGGCTGAGGAGTTTGACTTTGTATTGAGCACTATTGAAAATAATGGTTATGCTTATCTTGGTAAGTCAATCATCGAATACTACAAATCAAACTATACCAATGCGCTAGAATTACTTGATCAGGCAGTTGCCAATGGGATCGACAATATGTACATGATCGAGGCATTAAAAGGCTTTTTCTATTTTAGACTGGGTGATTTTGAATCATCATTGAAGGCTTTTAATCAGGCACTTGAAACAAAACCTGGTAAGATAAAAATAAGGTTGGTGAATAGTTTGAGCAAAGCAAATCTAAAAATCCATGCCGGCCTTTGTTATCTTGGTTTACAACAATTTGATGAAGCGGTTGACTATTATGAAAAAATTAAAGTAGAATTTCCTAAAAATGAAGAATTACCTTACTATTTGGGAAATGCATATTCAAAGCGTGGCATTGAAGAATATTTTAACGGAAATTACAAGCAAGCCATTGATGACTTTAATAATTCAAGGAGGTATTATCCAAACAACAATATCAATGATTATTTACGAACCGCTTTGATTTATAACAAGCAATTTGCTGATGCCGAATCTTATATTAAGGGTGAAATTGAGGCTGGTATGTATGATCAAAGGTTTATCTGGATGACTCACGGCATGGATATTCGAATGCTTTTATTAGATGATCAAAAACAAAACCCTAATAAGGGATTAAATGAGGCCATTGGTGATGAAGCAATAAAGGCGTTTAACCTGGTCCTCGAGTATGATAATAATAATTCATTAGCCTATTATTATATTGGAGAGATAAACGTTTTGCTTGGACGTTTTGAGAGGAGTTTGCAGTTTATGGAAAAGGCATTTGAAAACGATCAATTTGATTTTGAGATTCAGAGTGGTTTATTGCAGGCCTACCTCATTAACGAGCAGTACGATGCATGTGAAAAGTTATATAAAAAGATTTCAAAAATTAATAAAAAAGTGAACGTTACCCCCAGAGCTACTGCATTGATGGACTTTTTCCTTGTATCAACTTCGTTAGCCCAGGACAAGAAAGAGAAAAAAGCACAGAAAGAATTAGAAGGCTTGATCAAAGATAAGGTGCTCATCGATCAATGGGTATTTGGCCCTTATTTAACATGGCTTGAGAATTGTAATTGCAGTTCCGAAGCAAAATCAACATTAAATGAGCTCGCTAAAAAAATGATTGAACTAAGCGGAAATTGATCAAGCTTTTAGTAATCAATCAATTGATCTAACCAACAAAAAAACATTCCAAAGTTTTTAACAATCGTCATTTTAAAGGGCCTAATTGTATAGCTTTGTAAGAAGCCTGTTCTAATTGTAAGGTTCATATATACAGCTTATTAGCGTTTTATATAATTGCCGGGCATCAGTTTGGGTGTTAGTTTTGGGTGACAAGGGTAACCATCAATCCTTAGCTATCTCAAAACAGTAAACAATCTGATCTAATTATGCCGAGAAATGGTGTACTAGGTCCAAACCAAAAAACATAAAAATAGGAATGTTTCTCATTTTTGATACCGAAACAACTGGGCTTCCAAAAAGTTATGATGCCCCTTTAACAGATTTTGATAACTGGCCCCGGCTGGTTCAACTGGCATGGCAGGTGCACGATGCCAAAGGCGATTTGGTTGATGTAAAAAACTTCCTTATTAAACCTGAAGGTTTTATCATTCCCCGAGGATCTGAGAAAATCCATGGTATTTCTACGGAGCGAGCAAAAAAAGAAGGACAAGCTCTTGAGTTTGCGCTCGAACAATTCAATAATGCTTTAAAAAATGTAACCACAGTTGCAGGTCATAACCTTGAATTTGACAATAACATTATTGGTGCTGAATTTTTAAGGAAAGAAATGGCTACACCACTTTTTGAAATGAATATGGTGGATACTATTCCTGTTTCTACTGTTTATTGCAAACTTCCCGGAGGCAAGGGTGGAAATTACAAATGGCCAACCCTTAAAGAATTGCACCTGAAGTTGTTTGACGAAAGTTTTGAAGCAGCCCATAATGCCTCAGCTGATGTTCAGGCAACAGCAAGATGTTTTCTGGAATTAATTAGGATTGGTTTGATTTCGGCAGCGCTATTAAAAGTTGATGAAAACACCATTATCGATTTTGTTGAGTCTCATCCCGACCCAATTAAAGCGATTGGAATAGATGTAGAACCTTATCACGAAGAGTCAGAACTTGAGGGTGTTGAAGAACTGACCGACTTAAAACACCCAACGGAAGGGCCGGATGATAATATTGTTTTTACCCACCTTCATGTGCATACCCAATATTCCATTCTGGATGGACTATCGAAGATTAACCTCATGATGGAAAAAGCCAAAGAGGATGGAATGACTGCAGTTGCAATCACAGATCATGGTTATTTATTTGGTGTAAAACATTTTCACAATGAAGCAAAAAAAGCTGGCATCAAGCCTTTAATCGGATGTGAAGTTTATGTAGCAAGGCGTGGATTATCACGAAAGGATTCAAAGATTGATGGTTCCGGCTGGCACCTGATTCTGATTGCTAAAAATGAAACCGGGTATAAAAATCTTATGAAAATGGCATCAACATCCTCTGTTGATGGTTATTATTATAAACCAAGGATAGATAAAGAACTTTTAAAAGTTCATTGCGAAGGTTTGATTGCATTAACTGCCTGTCTGGGTGGAGAAATTCCGGATAAAATCGTTAATGAAGGAGAGGTAATAGCAGAGGAAGCTTTGTTGGAATACATGGATATATTTGGTGATGACCTATACCTCGAAATGCAGCGGCATCCAACAGGAGATCCTGAGGTGGATCGTAAAGTGTATGATGACCAGGTTTTTGTAAACAAGGTACTGATAAAGTTTTCCGAAAAACATCGAGTAAAACTAATTGCGACCAACGATGTTCATTTTATCAATGCTGAAGATGCTGATGCCCACGACAGGTTGATATGCATCGGTACGGCCAGCGATGTGGATGATCCGAAACGATTGCGTTATACCAGGCAGGAATGGTTCAAGACACGGTCTGAAATGAAAGCGCTTTTCGCCGATGTTCCAGTCGCCATCAGCAATACACAGGAAATCGTAGACAAAGTGGAAGTCTATAAGCTCGATCATAAACCCATTATGCCCGAGTTTATAATCCCTGAAGGTTTTGAAGATGCTGATGCCTATCTCAGGCATATCACTATTGAAGGCGCAAAAAAACGTTATCAAGACTTAACTCAGGACATTATCGATCGAATTGATTTTGAGTTGGAAACCATTAAAAAAATGGGTTTCCCTGATTACTTCCTGATTGTTTGGGATTTCCTGAAAGCAGCCCGTGATATGGATGTGGTAGTTGGGCCGGGTAGAGGCAGTGCTGCAGGTTCTGTCGTGTCCTATTGTTTAAGGATAACTGATATTGAACCTTTAAAGTATGATCTGCTTTTTGAGCGATTCCTGAATCCTGACCGGATTTCAATGCCTGATATCGACATAGATTTTGATGACGATGGGCGTGAAAAGGTTTTAAAATGGGTTTCGAATAAATATGGAAAAAATAAGGTTGCTCACCTGATCACATTTGGTACAATGGCTGCAAAACTGGCTATCAGGGATGTGGCCCGCGTGCAAAAGTTACCTTTATCCGAAGCAGATCGCCTTGCAAAGATGATCCCGGAAAAACCAGGCACAACATTAAAAGATGCACTAAAAGAAGTTCCTGAATTTAAGCATGAATTGGACAAAGGTAAACCTGAAGTATCTTCTGTTATCAGAAATGCAATGACACTGGAAGGCTCAATCAGGAACACCGGAACGCATGCGTGTGGGATTATAATTGGCAGGAAGGATTTGTACAATTATGTTCCACTTACCAATGTGAAAGATTCGATGCTTAATATCGCCACCCAATTTGATGGTAGTTTTATTGAATCAATTGGCTTGTTAAAGATGGATTTTCTGGGTTTGAAGACTTTGTCAATCATTAAAGATACAGTGCAAAATATCAAACGTTCCAAGGGTGTTGATATAGATATTGAAACCATCCCCTTTGATGATAAGGCAACCTATGAATTATACAGCAGGGGCGATACAACTGCCCTTTTCCAGTTTGAGTCAGAAGGTATGCAAAAGCATCTTAAAGATTTGCAACCATCACGTTTCGAGGATCTCATTGCCATGAATGCACTTTACAGGCCGGGTCCAATGAAATACATTCCTGCTTTCATCGATCGTAAACATGGTCGTGAAGAGATTGCATATGACCTGCCCATCATGGAGGAAATCCTGAAAGAAACTTACGGTATAACCGTTTACCAGGAACAAGTTATGCTTTTATCTAGAAAAATGGCAGGATTTTCACGTGGTCAGTCTGATTCACTCCGTAAAGCAATGGGCAAGAAAAAACTAGCTGAAATGGCTAAGCTAAAAGTTCAGTTTATTGAAGGTTGCGAAAAGAACGGGCATAAAAAAGAAATGGTTGAGAAAGTATGGAAAGACTGGGAAGAGTTTGCCAAATATGCTTTTAATAAATCGCATGCTACCTGCTACTCTCATCTTTCCTATCAAACAGCTTACTTAAAAACCCATTATCCGGCTGAGTTTATGGCTGCTAACTTAAGCCGAAACCTCAACGATATTAAAAAAATTACCCAGCTGACCAGTGAGACAAACCACATGGGAATCAAGGTGATGGGCCCTGATGTTAATGAAAGTGCTTTGAATTTTACAGTAACCAACCAGGGGAATATCAGGTTTGGGATGGCTGCAATAAAAGGAGTGGGAGAGTCTGCAGTAGAGCAGATAATTGCAGAAAGAGAAAAGAACGGACCTTATCAAGATATCTTTGACTTTGCCAAAAGGGTGAACCTGCGGTCGGTGAATAAACGTAGTTTTGAAGCCCTTGCTATGGCAGGTGCTTTTGATGGTTTTCCTGGCGCTCATCGTTCACAATATTTTTATAAAGAACATGAGGACGCCCCGATGTTTATCGAAAAGGTGATCAGGCATGGTGGTAATATTCAAGAGAAGGAGAGCTCACAACAAGCTTCACTTTTTGGTCAAATAGATGATGCTTTTGAAGTAAAAGATCCTGATATGCCTATTTGTGACCGATGGTCGCAAGCAAAAAAATTGATGCTGGAAAAGCAGGTTACCGGGTTTTACATCTCAGGGCATCCGCTTGATGATTTTAAAGTGACAATGGATAGGTTTTGTAATATCAACATTAATGACCTTAAAAGTGATCTAAAAATATTGAATGGTGAAACTGTAATGTTTGCGGGGATGATAACAGATGTTCAGCAAAAAACATCACGGAAAGGGGCTCCGTTTGGCATTTTTATGATCGAGGATTTCAGTGGAAATATGAATTTGATGATGTTTAATGAAGACTATCTCAAGCGAAAACATATGCTTGAGATAGGTAATAAAATATTCATCATTGCAAAGATTGAAGAGCGTTTCCATCAAAAAGGGAACTATGATGTTCGAATTGAAGACATGCATCTGCTTACTGAGGCCATGAGTAAACTTGCGAAATCTATTACATTAAGTATTCAGGCTGATCTTGTCGATGACCTTCTGGTAACTACATTGGCAACCCTTGCTAAGAATAATGTTGGTGATTGTTCAATACAGGTAAATATTGACGACCCCGAAAATGGGAATAGTCTTAAATTAAGAACCTCAACACTTAGGGTTGAGCCCAGGGCTTTTGTGCATGAAATTGAAAAGCTAACTAAGTTAAATTATACAATCAATTAAAGCACATCAAGCGATAGAATATTTTTTGATTAATCAAGAATCGTGACAATTAGATTATATATATTTGTACCCTTTTAAAAAAATAAAATATTATGGCATTAGAATTCACTGACGCAAATTTTGACGACCTCGTTATCAAATCGGATAAACCCGTAATCGTAGATTTTTGGGCTGTATGGTGCGGACCTTGTAGAATTGTTGGACCTGTTGTTCAGGAAATTGGTGAAGAGTATACCGACAAAGCAGTTGTTGGAAAACTTGATGTAGACCACAACCCTGAATCAGCTAAAAAATATGGCATCAGAAATATTCCGACTATTCTTTATTTTAAAAATGGTGAGGTAGTTGATAAACAAGTTGGCGCAGTACCAAAGCAAGTGCTCGTCCAAAAACTGGAAGCACTTCTTTAGTCAGATTTGCACAATATATTCGTAATCAGGCTGTTTTTGAAAACAGCCTTTTTGGTTTATACCAAAGTATGCTTATATCTATAAAATAATACAAAGCAAATATTCAGCTAAAAATTAATGGCATACTCAATTGACAGGGACAGGTTACAGCAATTCAATTCGCTTGAATTTCTTGCCATGCAGGTAGTTGAAGGATTTATTACCGGTCTGCATAAAAGCCCTTTTCATGGGTTTTCGGTTGAGTTTGCTGAACATCGTCTTTATAATTCGGGAGAGTCGACCAGGTTCATCGATTGGAAATTATATGGCAGAACAGACAAACTTTTTGTCAAGCGATATGAAGAAGAAACCAATCTGCGCTGTCGAATCATTGTGGATAGGTCTTCATCCATGTATTTTCCAGTTCGCGAAAAAGTGGATATCAACAATCCAAACAAAGTGACTTTTTCGGTTTACGCAGCAGCTGTACTTATCAACCTGATGAAAAAGCAAAGGGATGCTGTTGGCGTTAGTACTTTTACTGATAAAGTTGATTTGCATACTCAGGTACGTTCGAGTTCAGTCCATCAGAAGTATCTTTATGCTGAGTTGGAGAAATTGCTTGATCCGAAAGCAGGAAAAGAACAACAACCTACTGATATCACCGAATCTTTACACCGGCTAGCAGAAATGCTCCATAAACGCTCTTTGGTGATTATTTTTAGTGATATGATGGATAATATCCATCGGCTAGATGAAATGTTTGCTGCCCTCCAGCACTTCAAACATTACAAACATGAGGTGATTTTATTCCACACCATCGATAAAAAGCTCGAAGAAGACCTCGACCTTGATGATCGTCCTTATCGTTTTATCGATATGGAAACCAAGGAAATGATCAAACTCAACCCCGTGGAGGTTCGTGAAAAATATACTGCTGCTTTCAGCGAATTGCGAAAGGAATTGGAAGTGCGATGTGGTCGGTACCAGATTGATTATGTGCAGGCTGATATCAATAATGGATTTGAGGGAATATTGCTACCTTATCTATTTAAGAGGGAGAGGTTGTATTAATCCTAACCCGAATGATGCTGGGTCAGCAGTTTGGTAGAAAATAATTGCTTTTGTGGCATACCAACTAGTTTAAATCATGTTAGTTTGCAAATATTCTTTTTTTTGACCTGGCATGAGCAAGGCCAAAATGAAAGATGAAAACGTGTAATACTTCCTTACAGGACAGATTAAAGTTTCAATTTTAACTGCACCTTCACTTCCGTTTTATGATTCCCATCAATCTCATCAGAAGCTGAACCAATAGTTGTTCGATTGAAATAAGTTGTTCTGGCGAACCTTAGCCAGATATCCAATTGTTTTATTGCTTTCCACCTTAGCATCAGGTAGATTCTTTGTCCCTGGTCAAAATATGCGGGGATGGTGAATGCATATAAAACGTCATTTTCATAAGTGTAAATTCTGCTATCGTAACTTTTGGTATCAAACAAGGCATACCTGAAAGTAGCTTCAAGCGGGAAATGAGCAGGCCGGTATAAAATATCCTGGTAAATAAGATATCCATATTCTTGTTCGAGAAATTCTTCTTTATACAAAACCAGGTCAATACGGTTTTTAAGGATCAGAAAATCAAATACATGGTAGTTAAGGAAAACCCTGATTTCATGTCGATACAACGCAGCAAGTTTTTTTGTGTAGTCATAAGGTTCTGAGTAATTTTCTTGCTTTTGCTTAAAGCGGTACCTGAAATACATATTCATTTTACGGGCCGTGGCATAGTTTAACTGAAGCAAATAGTCTTTGCCAATTGAAGGCCCGTTCGTGCGATACCGTAGCCATGGATATTGAAAATGATCAATATATCCTGATAGTGACCACTTTTGATGCAAGAATGCCCTGAAACCAATATAAATACCAGTTTCGTTTGAGATTGAACTACTTTCAGCGAAAGGGTTGTTGTACAGGTTTTGGTAATCTTTCCCATAATTATGGTATGCCAGGGTAAATGTCATCCTGTCGGAAAGAAAGGTGTTCATGCCGGCAATCCCTGCCATTCCTCCATTTGAAGAACCTGAAAATTCCCCGAAAAACCCTACTTTGTTAAATCCAAGGTTGATATCACCTCCATAATTAGTTAGTAAGTCTCCAACAAAGTCGAAATAGCGATAAACATCATTGCTGGGTAGCATATCCTTATCCAGGCGGGTTTGGAATGTAGTGGCCCCAACTTCAAAAAATTTGTAGCGGTACGAAACCCTTCCACCATAAGCGGAAATAGTTAATACATCTTTCTTTAATAGTTCGTTTACAGTTCGATGATAACCTGTTTCGATGATTGTTTGTAATTGTTCTTCATCTTCCACAATAAGGGCATTTAAGGTAGCATCTACTTTGTTGCGCGAATAAAACCCTGTTAACTCAATTCCCTTCCATCCAATTGTAGCAGCAGCACCTCTGAAAAACCGGTTTTCGTTGCTGGATGTATTGGGTTTGATATTGCGTCCATATCGTTTTATGCCGGTACCATCTGCTGATTTTCCGAAGGCCAGGCCGCTCCATAATGTTAATCCCTGGCCAAATTCAAGATGATAATCACCAACAACAGCTTGTTTCAGGATTCCAATATCGGAAACATAAATGTGCCCCGAATAAAAATCAAAAACATTATTTGCTTTGTTACCGATTAATTGGTTCAGACTGTCACTTAAGCTGCTTTTTAAGAATACCTCGCCTGCATCTTTATCAAGTGTAAAGCCAACCCTGACTTTGTTCTTATAATTAAATCCATATCGCGCATAATAAGCTTGTGGAATACCCAGGTAAACAGAGCCCGGATAACTAATCCCTGAGTCAGAAGGCATGTGATACCCGGATTGAGGTTCGATTACCTGCTGGTAACGCAATATCAATTGATGTGAACCGTATTTGAATACATTGTTAGTTTTTATTTTAGCTTTTTCTTTCCCGGATTCTACAAATATAAAAGGAAGGATATTCTGGATGGTCTGGTTATCAAGTCCCGGAATTGATTTAAGTTCATATACCGAGAGTAACTGCCCATACTGACTGATATATGTCTGAATATTGTTAAGTTGAATGGTGCTAATCAAATATAGCTTAACAAGTATTTCAGCATCGGTATTTATATTGATTTGATTTTGAGCATAGTATGTCAAATCATCAAGTAAGTCTGAATAATCAAGATTGAGGTCTGTTTTTTCAGCAATGCTCTCTAACTGATCAGTAATGAACTCAAAATTGGTGACAGCAATGGTATCGTTTTGTTGAGCAAAGAAAGTTTGTGGTATTACAAAAAGAAATACCATCAAAATTGAATCGATCCTATTCCGGTAGCGATTGTTAATCATTTAACTCAAAATTGAAAGATCAGACTTGATTGTGGTGAAAAGCCAAGAGATTGATGCATGACAGCTGATATGTCAAATCGAAGGAATTTAATGTTGATTCCAAAACCCATTGAAAATATCTCCTGCATGGTTGAAAATCCGGCCCGGATAAAAAATTTCTCCTTGAAACCATATTCAAGGCCACCTCTCAAAATAATCGGGTTAATGGCTGTATTTTTTTCGGCTTCAATTGTTGCAATGAAATTATTCGATATTTTCCAGCCAATTCCTAATCGAAAAATCGCAGGAATTTTTTCGTTGTCATAGTCGGCCAGGTTTACTCTAATTGGATTATAAACGTAAGCACCAATTGTAACTGCTTGATTAATATCTGATTGAACGCCAATCTCAAATGTTACATTGCTGCTCTTTCCATAATTGTCACCTACTGTAGTTTGCAGGTAATCAAGTTGTAAACCTATTCGAAAGTATTGACCAAACGAACGTGCATACACAATGCCAATCTTAACATCATTATACATCGAATAACCGAAATGATTAAAAGTTGCACCAAGTACACCAATTTTTGTGGGAACAATTACTCCTGCACTTTTCATGCTCAGTTCATTGATGAGAAACCGGTTTTCATAGTAAACACCAAAACTTATTTTATCCATCAAGGCGATGCCGGCCTGGTTGTTCTGAATATTCCAAAAATCAGATATTGCAACTGAAGTTCTTCCCATGCCTGCATGTCGTGAACCAATTGGAAATACCTCACCTCCTCCATAAATAAATGAACTACTCAACAGTAAGGCCAACAGAAAATAATATTGTAACTGTTTTGTTAGCATCAAAAGTGGTTAATCGTTTACCTAAAAAACACGTATTTTTAGGGTTCCTAAATTTAATAAAAATTATAAATCAATCAAGAATGGATAAAATAGTTCTGGAATTTCTACATAAACTAAAAGACAACAACGACCGCGACTGGTTTAATGAAAATAAGGATCAATATGAAGAAGCCCGAAATGTAGTAGAACAATTTGTTGATCACCTGATACTTGGGTTACAAAAAATTGACAATAATATTGGCACCTTAACTGCGAAACAAACGATGTTCCGGATTTACAGGGATGTTCGCTTTTCAAAAGATAAAAGCCCGTACAAAGCCTATTTTGGTGCATTTATTGCTCCCGGAGGACGTAAGTCAACACAGGCAGGATATTATATTCACATCGCACCTGAAGGAACTTTTATTGGTGGAGGATCATATCACCCGATGGGAGAGGAGTTGAAAAAAATCAGATCAGAGATCTATTACAATCATGCAGAATTTGAGAAAATTATATCTGATAAGAAATTTAAAAAAGTCTTTGGAGAACTTAAAGGCGATCGTCTGAAAAGGCCACCACAAGGCTTTCCAAAAGATTTCGCTGGAATCGAAACGTTAAAACTCAAGGATTATACTGTTTTTTTCACCTTATCGGATAAAGAATTAATGAAACCCGATTTTTATAATGTTGTTATTGATGCTTTTGCAACAATGAAACCATTAAACGATTTTCTGAACAGGGCGTTGGCAGGTTAATTCATTGTACCTCTTCATTTAAAAGTTGGAAGAACTGTAAATTAGGATTCTTACCTCAAACTCATCTGGTAAACAGGAGTTCCCATTTTAACAATTCCCTGTAATTGATCCCACTTCAGGAAAATGTGGGTTGCGCCTTGCGAATACGGAGCAATTTCGTAGCTGTTGTATAAAAATCCAACACCATTTCCATTCACATAAATATTATGATTCGGGTCTACTTTATCCACAAAAAAACCTGCATCTTTTAGTGGAACATCACTGGGGATCTGGTAATCTTTGCGTAATTGTTTGGTGAGCAAGGCAGATAAATCGCCTTCAATGTTTTCTTCAAATACGTCCGAAAAAGTCAATAGTTTACCATCATCAAGGTAAATAATATCGTATGAAACGTTGGTCATTCCATGCGATCCGCCGGTATAACCATAAACCACGTACTCGAGGCACAGCATATAATTTGAATTGTATATCACCGACATGCTAATCATCTTTTCCCAGTTAAACGATGCGCCGCTTGAGTACCACTCTTTATTTTGTTTTACGTAATTGCCTAAGTATTCCTCCTCAAAATGAATGAGCATTGAGTCAGGTTTATTTACTTCAAACCCAGTCCCAAAAAAACTATTTGTGATCCACTGCTTAACTGAATCAGTTACGCCCGGATTGATGTATTTATCGGTTGGATAAATCAATGTCAATTCAATTTCTGCAAGTGGTGAATCCGGATCAGTCTTAATCAACTTGCCTTCAGAACGCAGGTAATGAACATCAAACGCCATGCTTCCATTAGGATAATATTCTTTTAATTCAAAAGGAAGTGTTTTATTTGATGGGCCGTACCAGATTCCATCTAATATGCCTTGTTGTTTTTTGCCGATGAATGTATAGTCATCACGTCCGAATTCCCGTAATTTGACATTCTTATTTTTATCAATGTCACCCTCTAATTCAATCGTTTTCCCAAAATACATGCTGTTGTCTTCTTCAACAAAACGGTATTGATAGTTTCCTGTAAGTTTTTTATAAAGTTGGACAACATTGGCAGTAATGCTGATATTCGAGCCAATTAAACCTTCGTATCTGTGATATGACATTTCGGGTTTAGCTTGCTGAGCAATGATTAATACCGAAAAGGAAAGCGTAAAAATTACAAGAAATAAGTGTTTTTTCATCCTGGCTTTAAGTATTAATAGCGTTGTTTGTTTCCTGCAAAAGTAGGTTTAATAACTGTTCCATAGCGATTGATTCCTATTTTTGTACACGAATTTTCTAGCATGTTCTATATCGTCTTATCTATTCTTTTTTCAACTGCAGTAATCATTACCTTTCGTGTAATGGGGATGCTTAAACTTAATGAATTACAGAGCATTACCTTTAACTACTTTTTTGCTGCCATTTGTGGGTTTGTCATTTGGAAAGAACCATTTTCTATTGCCTCATACACCACCAAACCTTGGTTTGAACTTGCCTTATTAATTGGCTTAATTTTTATCATCACTTTTTTTCTTTTATCAAGGTCGACTTTAAAAGCCGGTGTCTCAATTACGGCTGTCGCAAGCCGGATGTCAGTTTTAATTCCTGTACTAGCTGGTTTTATTTTTTTCAGCGATAGTGTAAGTGGAATAAAAATATTTGGAATACTGCTTGCAGTCTTTTCCTTTTATCTTATTTTTCAAGGTAAGGGTGAAATGAAAGTAAATTGGAAAAACGTCGTTTTGCCTTTCCTGCTTTTTTTAGGTATTGGTACCAACGATACCATGATGAAATATATCGAGTTTAAACACCTGGCAGGAGATGAGACCATGTTTCTAACGGTCGTATTTACAATTGCATTTTCTATTTGCCTCATCATAGCCGTTGCTCAAATTTGTCTGGGCAAAGCCGGGTTTTCCGGCAAGACCATATTCTCTGGTTTTATCCTTGGATTACTGAACTTTGGAAGCACTTACTTTTTTATCAAAAGTATGTCGCTTTTTAAACCTTCCGTTTTATTTCCGGTTCTAAATGTGGGTATTGTTGTTCTTACAGCCATTATCGGTCTAACGGTTTTTAAGGAAAAACTAAGCAAAATAAATTGGCTGGGTATAGGAATTGCTTTGATTGCAATTTTATTGATTTCAATTGCCTAATTTTGAACGAATGGATAGAGGCTCTTATAAAACAATAAAATATCAGGCTGAAGGGCTTTATAAAGATAAAGGCAGCAAGTTCATCGCAAGGATATATTATGTTCAAACCGAAGAGGAATGTAAAGCAAAAATAGCTGAAGTAAAAAAAGAGTTTTATGATGCCCGACATCATTGTTATGCTTACCGTATTAAGCCGGAAGACGAGCAATTCAGAAGTAATGATGATGGAGAACCTTCAGGTACTGCTGGTAAACCGATATTAAATCAACTTTATTCGTTTGAGTTATTTAATGTTATAGTCATAGTGGTCAGGTATTTTGGAGGAACCAAGCTGGGAACAAGCGGTTTGATCAATGCCTATAAAACCTCAGCTTTAGAAGCTATTTCAGCCACAAAAATTATTAAAAGATATATTACCCGGGAAATGGAACTGCGGTTTGCTTATCCATTAATGAACGATGTAATGCGAATAATTAAGGAAGAGAACCTGAAAATTATTGATCAAATTTATGATTCAAAATGTGTTATAAAATTAACAGTTAACAAAAGTGATCTTGATCTGGTTAGAGGTAGGTTGAAAAAAATATTAACTTTGGAATTTAAGGTTTTGAAAAGCAGCAATATATCATAAAAATTCGTTATTTCATATACGACAAAAAAAATAAAAAATCAACTAAAAATAAATTTTTTTTTTAACTTTTTTTAAGCGACTTTTGCTTGACTCTACCATACTTCCTATCGAACTATTTATATGTATGAAAAGCAGAATGTTAATGTTTACTTAACCAAAAAACCAGTGTCTATTTGGAATAATTTATAATATAAAATGACAAAAAAGCATATTGAAGTTTGGGACAAGTGCCTTAAAGTAATTAGGGATAATATCCCTTATCAAAGTTATAAAACATGGTTTGAACCTATTGTTCCTGTCAAACTTGACGAGAATATTTTAACCATTCAGGTGCCAAGCCAGTTCTTTTACGAATGGCTAGAGGAACACTATATCAGCTTACTTAAAAAAACAATAAAGAAAGAACTTGGGATTCATGGCAGGCTTGAATACAGTGTTATCATGGATAGCTCCTCTTCAGAACCAAGACCATATTCTGTAAATTATCCAACCACCGATAGAAAAGCCAGCAGGAATAAACCTGTTGCTATGCCCATTGATCTTAACAGAGGAAATACAAGAGACATCCCAAACCCTTTTATTATTCCTGGTTTAAAGAAAATTAAAGTAGAATCTCAACTGGTTGATTCATATTCATTCGATAATTTTGTTGAAGGCGATTGTAACCGATTGGCTCGTTCTGCCGGTTGGGCAATTTCTGAGAATCCAGGTAAAACTGCCTTTAACCCACTTTTAATTTATAGCAATGTTGGGCTTGGTAAAACACATCTGGCCCATGCCATTGGACTGCAGGTTAAGAATAATTATCCTGAAAAGACTGTACTGTACGTTAAAACAAATGAATTCGTCAACCAATATATTGATTCGGTAAGAAACAACAACCAAAATGATTTCATTCATTTTTACCAAATGATCGATGTGCTGATTATGGATGATATTCAATTTGTGGCCGGAAAAGAAAAAACCCAGGATGTCTTTTTTCATATTTTTAACCACATGCATCAAAACAACAAGCAACTGGTGCTTACATCTGATAAGCCACCTGTTGAGTTGAAAGGTATGGAGCCAAGATTGTTATCACGTTTTAAATGGGGATTAGCTGCTGATTTGCAGGTTCCTGATCTGGAAACAAGAATAGCTATCCTTCAAAATAAACTGTATAAGGACGGTATTGAAATGCCATACGAGGTAATTGAATACCTGGCATACAGCATCACAACAAACATTCGTGAAATGGAAGGAGCCCTGATTTCTATTCTGGCTCAATCCACATTGAATAAAAAAGCAATTACCCTTGAACTTGCCAAACAAATGATTGATAAGTTCGTCAAGAACACTACCCGCGAGATTTCAATTGATTTCATCCAGAAGGTAGTTTGCGATTATTTTGGTCTGCCTCTTGAAACCATCAATTCAAAAACCAGGAAAAGGGAAATTGTTCAGGCAAGACAACTGGCTATGTTCTTCTCAAAAAAACACACCAAAAGCTCTTTGGCAACCATTGGTTTGCATTGCGGTAATAAAGATCATGCCACAGTATTACATGCCTGCCGGACAATAAACAATCTGGTTGAAACGGATAAGCGTTTCAGGGTATATGTTGAAGAAATTGATAAAAAGCTAAAGCTTTAATCCTGAGAAGCGAAGCATCTTAATTCTGACGTTTGCATTTATCCGCGAGAAAAACATTGCAATAGTCAGAAATTTTTACTATCTTTAGAAGCAGTTTTTTCCACCATAGGTTGCAATTTACCTGTGGTAATAGAAAGGTAAATATGAATGAAGAAATGAACGTTTTATTTGTTTGCATGGGTAATATTTGCAGGTCGCCTTTGGCTGAAGCATTACTTAAGAAGAAGTATGCTGAGCACAATGTCCCCGGTGATGTCTCCTCTGCTGGCTTTGAATCTTTTTTTATTAACGAACCACCAGATGTCAGGGCAAGAGAAATTGCCAGGCAATATGGTTTAAACTTACCAGGAAGGGCAAGAATATTCTTGAAGAGTGATTTTGACCGTTATGATAAAATTTATGTAATGGATACCCAAAATTACAGGGATGTCCTTGATTTGGTAAGGAATGAAAAGGATAAAAAAAAGGTCGAGTATATGCTTGATGTTCTTGAGCCAGGTAAAAACCGAACCATGCCTGATCCAATAAAAAGTGGCATTTACGATATGGAGTATGTTTATCATTTACTCGATCGGGCTACTGACAAAATTGTTGAACAGGCTAAAGTCAACTAGCTGGAATAATTGATTTGGATAAGGTTCCGGGTAAAATAGACATCATCAAGGCTGCTGACAGAATTCAGCCGTACATCCACAAAACACCTGTATTGTCATCTTCGACATTTAACCAAATGTTCGAAACAAACTTGTATTTTAAATGTGAGAATTTTCAAAAAGTTGGCGCATTTAAATCAAGAGGAGCTGTAAATGCAGTATGCTCATTGGAGAATAGTATGGTTAACAAAGGTGTTGGTACACATTCTTCGGGTAATCATGCACAAGCACTTGCCAGGGCAGGAAAACTAAAAAAGATTCCGGCCTATATCGTGATGCCTGAAAATGCACCCAAAGTAAAAGTAAATGCTGTAAAATATTATGATGGCATTATAACCTTTTGTAAACCCACTTTGCAAGATCGTGAAGACACACTTGCAGAAGTTGTCCACCGAACAGGTGCAACAGAAATTCATCCTTATGATAATTATAAAGTAATTGAAGGGCAGGCCAGTTGTGCAAAAGAGTTGATTGAATCAGTGGAAGATCTCGATATAATTCTTTGCCCTGTTGGTGGAGGAGGATTGTTAAGTGGAAGTGCGCTGTCAGCACATTACTTTTCCGATAAGATCAAAGTTATTGCCTGTGAACCAAAAGGAGCAGATGATGCCTTCAGATCGTTTCAGGCAGGTACAATTATTACCAAGCATTCAACCCAAAACGATCGCCGATGGTCTCCTGACTTCCCTTGGGGAAAGAAATTTTCCCATCATTCAAAAATATGTTGACGATATTGTCACGGTGAGCGAAAAAGCCATTATAAAAGCGATGTGGCTTATTTTTGAACGAATGAAGATAGTAGTTGAACCCTCTGCTGCTGTGCCATTTGCAGCAATTCTTGAAGAAAAGGTAAATGTGAAAAATAAAAAGGTGGGAATAATTCTTTCAGGAGGCAATGTTGACCTTAAACAATTACCATTTTCAGTATGAAAGGAGAATTATATCTGATTCCAACAACCCTCGGCGACTTTGAAACCATTCAAAATACATTGCCCGAATATAATCTTGAAATCATTCATCAGATAAGGTATTTTATAGTTGAGAATATTCGCACGGCACGCAGGTTTCTCTCAAAAACCAAACACCCTGTTGCCATAGATGAAATCACTTTTTATGAACTGGGGAAACATACTCCTTTGAGTCAGGTGGCTTCATACCTTGAAACAGCGACAATAGGTGAAAACATCGGTTTGTTATCTGAAGCCGGTACACCCTGTATCGCCGACCCGGGTGCAATTATTGTAAATATGGCGCATGAAAAAGGTGTTGAAGTTATTCCATTAGTGGGACCAAACTCTATCATCCTGGCTTTAATGGCATCTGGTTTTAACGGGCAAAACTTTGCTTTTCATGGTTATTTACCAGTTGATAAAAGTGATCTCAGTAAAAAAATAAGAGATCTTGAATTTGCAATAAACAAATTTGATCAAACACAAATTTTTATTGAAACACCCTTTCGAAATAAGCAGATGCTAAATACTTTGATCAGCACCTGTAAACATTCAACAAGGCTTTGTGTAGCCACAAATTTAACCTTACTTGATCAAAAAGTGATTTCAAAAACCATCAAGGATTGGAAAAATATCCGAATTGACATTCACAAAAAACCAGCAGTTTTTTTACTTTATAAATAAAGGATTTCTAGTGGTGATGTCCACCTTCGCCATGCACATGGCCGTGTGATGTTTCTTCTTCTGAGGCTTCACGAACTTCAATCACCTGTCCTGAGAAATATAAATCCTGTCCGGCAAGTGGATGGTTGAAATCCATCACGATGGTTTCTTCTTTAATAGATAGCACTCTTCCATCAATTGGGTGGCCATTTTCATCTTGCATGGCTACCATTTTACCAACGGCAATTAGTTCATCATCTACTTTGCCATCAATTTCAAAAATCTTTTTCTCGAGTTCAATAATGGCTTCTTCTGTCATTTCTCCATAGCCATCTTTTGATGAAAGATGAAATCCAAATTCATCACCGGCTGCTAATCCGGCCAGGTTTTCTTCAAATGAAGGGAGTAAAGTACCAATGCCAAATAAATGGACAAACGGCCTGTCTTTTTCAACTTTCTGGATTACATCTCCCTGTTCATTGTCAAATCTTAATTCGTAGGTGAGGGTTACAACTTTATCCTTGCCAACTTTCATACACTAGTTTTTTCGAATGTTTATAAAAATGAGCGGCAAAAGTAAACAAATAAACTTTCTATAAAAGTTGAATTGTAATTTAGTCTTAGATTGAATAATAACTGGCAAAACAATCAACTAAAATGAAGCGGTTTTTTGTCTAATATTGTAATTCATTTGAAAATATAAACACAAAACAACTTTTTGATTTTATTAATTTGGAAGCACCAGTTCTTGAAATAAAAAACCTGACTAAATCATATGGCAGACTTACTGCCCTTTCAGATTTATCACTTCAGGTATTCCCGGGTGAAATTTGCGGTATACTCGGTCCGAACGGCAGCGGTAAAACAACAACACTTGGTATCCTTTTAGATATCCTGAAAGCTGATCGGGGGGAGTTCTTTTGGTTCGGAAAACTGCCAACGGCAGCACAAAGGCAACAGATTGGTTCTTTACTGGAAATGCCGGTATTCTATCCACATTTATCGGCAGTGAATAACTTGAAAATTATTGCTGATATAAAGAATGTATCGTATGCTAAAATAGACGAACTACTTACTATTGTGCGGCTGATCGAACGGAAGAATAGCAAGTATAAAACCTTTTCATTAGGTATGAAGCAACGTTTAGCTATTGCCGCTGCGCTTATCGGTGACCCCAAAGTACTTATACTTGATGAACCAACAAATGGGCTCGATCCTAAAGGAATTGCCGAAATGAGGGAATTGATCACCAGTATCGGAAAACAAGGTATTACGATTATTCTTGCAAGTCATTTACTTGACGAGGTGCAGAAAATTTGCTCACATGTAGTTGTCCTTAATAAAGGTAAGAAGCTTGGTAGTGGAAGAGTTAGCGATGTGTTAAATGCTTCACCTGCTATGGAATTGGCAGCCAAAAATATGGACAAGCTGGAATTAGCAGTTATTCAAAGTGGATTATTTAATAAGGTTAAAAAGGAAGGTGATATATTGATTGCAAGCATGGAAAAGGAGGTAAACCAGGAAGCACTGAATAAATATTTATCAGATCAAGGTATTTTCCTAACACATATAGCCATGCGTAAAAAATCGCTTGAAAAGTATTTCCTCGACTTAACATCCGGTGATAATGATTAGATTATTAAAAATAGATTTCCGGAAGTATTTCTTCAGTAAAACATTCTGGATACTGCTCACAATATATGGTATCTTGTTGGTGCTTACGTTTTTTCTGATCGAAAAAATACTGAATAACATAATGATCGAAACAGGTCAGAATTCACCTGTTCCCCTGCCCAACTTTTCAATTTATAGCTTTCCGTTGGTTTGGCACAATCTTACTTACCTGGGTGGGTTTTATAAAATTTTTCTTGCGCTCATAGTTTTGACCTACGTAACCAATGAGTTTACCTATAAAACTGTACGCCAGAATGTAATGAACGGAATGAGCCGCATCCAGTTTCTTCTTTCTAAAGTATTGTTTGTGTTTAATTTAAGCCTGTTTTCAGCTGTTATCTTGTTTATTTCGGGCAGTATCTTAGGAATAACTCATACCGAAGAATTTACAACGGCTCTGTTTCTTGAAAAAATAGAGTTTATACCTACCTATTTTCTTGAGTTGTTTACTTTTTGTTCAATGGCATTATTACTGGCAATCCTGATACAACGATCCGGTCTGGCTATTGGTTTCCTTGCGTTATATTATTATATACTTGAGCCTATTGTATCATTTATATTGCCTGAGCAGCTTACTGCATATCTACCAGTCGAATCAATGGGAAACCTGATTGATATACCCAATTCAGCGCTTATGAAAATGGTTGGTGTAAATTTCAGGGAATTTATTTCTGTTTCCGATGTGTTTATTTGTTCAGCATACAGTCTGATTTTTATAGGACTTACTTATCTGATCATTGTAAAAAAGGATTTATAAAATGATGCAAAGGTTATTTTCACAAGCATTGGGACTTGGTATAACAGGCCTTATACTGATTCTTTATTCATGCAGTAGTCCGATGCAAATAGTCTCTGAAGATCAAACTGTTGTAGCAGATAACAAATATGACAGTGAGTTTCCTGCAAAGAGTGTTTCAAAGGATTTGGAATTTCTTTCAACTACAGTTAAAAAAGCTGGATTGTCTTGCTTTTTATAAGTCCTATATATTCTCGCCTGATAACGAGATTAATGTGAAAAACATCACGGAGACCACCCTTAAAGAACAATCTATTGCCAGCACTGTGGTTAGTGAGTCAGTTTCAGGAACAGCTACAGTTATTTATTTCGATGGTAACCGAATAGGTTTATTAACCTGTGCCCATGTTGTTGATTTCCCTGATACTGTTATCATCCGGTATGAAAATGGTAAAGGCCCAATCGAGGTGATATCTGTTAAAATCAAACAACAGAATTTTGTAAAAGACCTTCCTTCCGGCGAAAATGTTCAAGTGCTGGCTGCTGATCAAAAAAATGATATTGCGCTCCTGGAGAAAGTACTGGACGACAAAGACAGTAATCCTACTGTATTGAATTACCCAATTGGAAATACCAGAGATTTTGACTGGGGATCAATTGTCTATATTATGGGATATCCTGCAGGCCAGTTAATGATAACACAAGCACTGGTTAGTGACCCAATTAAAGCACGAAGAGGTAAATTTACGACGGATGCTTTGTATAACAGGGGAATCAGTGGTGGGCCGATTTTGGCCATCCGGGATGGAGTTCCTAATTTTGAACTGGTTGGCATAGCAAGTTCTGCTTCTGCAAAGCAAGTTTATTATGTAAAACCCGGTAAAGAATCACCTGAGTTTATCAATCCCGAAGAGGCTTTTACGGGTGATCTGTATGTAGATCAATATAAAGACATCAGGTATGGTGTTTCATTTAATATAAGCATTGAGGAGATTACCGGTTTTTTGAATAAAAATAGGTCTATGTTAACCAATAGAGGCTTTGATATGGAACAGTTTTTTAGATAGCATCTAAAATCGGTGCGGAGCTCATTGTTTCTATTGATCAACAAAATTACAACCCTGAAGAGTTTAGTTGCTTTTAATTCGAACATAAATCAGTTTAAATCTTCCTTTAGGACTTTCGCGCTGATCAATCTCAAATTTATTAATCGACTTGACTAAAGGAGTCAGTTTTGCGAAGCCATAATTCCTGGGATCGAAATTTGGTTGTTTCTTTTGCAATAAATTTCCAACATCTCCCATAAAAGCCCACCCATCATCATCCGCTAAATCAGATATTGTTGATGAAATCAATTTTATTTCTTTTGGGGTTATCTTATCAAATGTGCTTTTTTCTTTGGTTTTACTTTTGGTATTATCAGTGTCAACCTCTTCATCCAGGTTTTTTAGAATTTCGATATAAATAAATTTATCGCATGCAACGATAAATGGGTTTGGTGTCTTCTTTTCTCCAATACCAATCACCTTCATACCGGCTTCTCTTAGCCGGGTTGCAAGACGGGTAAAATCACTATCGCTTGATACCAGGCAAAAACCATCTACTTTTTCGGAATAAAGAATATCCATTGCATCAATGATCATTGATGAATCTGTAGCATTTTTTCCTACAGTATAACCATATTGCTGAATAGGGGTAATGGCATTTTCAAGTAGAATATTTTTCCATTTTGTCAGAGCAGGCTTGGTCCAGTCGCCGTATATTCTTTTGATCGTCGGGTTCCCGTATTTTGCGATTTCTTCCATCATCTCTTTAATATAAGCTGATGGTATGTTATCACCATCAATCAGCACGGCAAGTTTTAAGTCCATAATAAATTTCTTTTTGTAAGTGCAAAGTTATGTAACACAATGCCATTTTGTTTCAATTGTAGATAAATTTTAATTTTATTAAAAGGTTAATATCAGAAGCAATTTGATGGCGGTGCTAATAATCGTATCGTTAGTTCTTCAGGCATCGAACACTTAATCCGGAGTCTTTTTGAAAGTATGTACCTTCAGCCCATGAGGAATAAGTTGAAAATGATTTTGTTGAAATATTATTTGAATCACGAAATTCGGTTCCCCAAAAATTGGCTTTTGTTCCAATATCATTCCAGCTTTTATTTTGGGTAACTGCTCCACCGGGCAGGGCACTAAAACCACTTGAGTTAGTAACTATCTCTTTGCTTTCTTTCCAATGTGCAGTACCTGTCTCCTTCATCTTATTTCCGGCTATAGAATGATGTCCCATATATTTGATCAGTATTTCCCAGTCTTTCCCAGTGGGTAAACGCCATCCCTGCGGACATGCTTTTTGGGCAGCAGGCCAGTTATACAATACACCATAATTCTTATAGTTGTCTGTTAATCTGGCAGCTGAAATGTCTGTATTGTTATGGCCAAAAACGTAATAAACAGGCCATTTAAAAGATGCTGTAGTAATAGGATTTACAGATGGCAAGTACGACATATTTTCAGCCATCCATATTTGATTTCCAATGGCAACGGTTTTGTAATTCTTATTATCTCTTGTGTCCGTCATGCTCCCATACCTGTCAGGATTTTCTTCTTTACCGGTTTTATTATCTATATCTTCCATGGCTTCATTTTGGGCGAAAATGGTTAAAGCAGAAAAAAGTAAGATTACAAAACCGAATTGGCGGATATTATTATTCATAGTATGTATTTGTTGCCTGCTGCACCAAAGTATTTGACGAGCACTGTGGATTTAAAAAGGAGAGCCGGATTAATCTACTAACGAAATGTCAATTAGTTAATGGGGAGCATAAATTTCAAATCTATAATTGCGGCAAAGGTACGCTTAAATAGGTTCAATTTCAGAACTTTCTAAATTATATCGAAATTGAATGTATTATTAATTGACAACCAAATGCAATATAGAGTTTACAATTTGAAAACAGGTATTTAACATTCGTTACATCAAATTAACATTCGTTTCAATTTATCTTCATTTCGTATATTTAATTTTGATTTGTAAGTTTTTGCCAATCTTATTCATCATTTTAAAACCCATGCTATGAAGACAATTTTTACTTTTCTTTTCGTAAATTTAATTTTTCTCTCAACAATCGCACAGTCAACGATAAACAGTCAACATGAAAATTGTGATAAACAACTTTATGAAACATTTTTTGAATCGTACGATTTGCAAGATTGTAACAAAAAACTATTTGGTTTAACTTCATTCAGTCCATATACATTAGATGGCCGGCAAAACAGTCTCGAATTAAAACAAGGCCTCGACAGTGTTGTAACTGAATATTATGATAACGAAGACTGGATTAAATATTATTTGAGTGAATATGCCTATAACCCGAAAGGTTTTAATAGTCAATCTATTAATCATGAATTAAATGAAGAAGAAAGCGAGATGGTCCCGATGTATAAAAATGATTTTTTCTTTGATGAAAATGGGAATGTAACCTCAATCAATCATTCAAGACAGGAAGAAAATTCAGGCTCCTGGGAGTATTCTCATAAAACAACCTACGCTTATGATGTTGATCTTAATTTGACCAATTATATTTTATATGGCAGAAATGAAAGCAATACCGATTGGATACCGTTTCACAAAGTAGAGTTTGATTTTGATTCAGATTCAGATGGGAAAGTAATAAAGAGCAGAAGCTATGGTTGGAATGAACTAAACAATGATTGGAATTTTATTGGCAAAGAGGATTTTACTTATGATGAAAACAACTATCTCGTGCAGAGAACTTCGTATTCTCAGATGGGCGATGAATGGCGTAATTCAAGGAAGACTGAATATGTAAATGATCAGGATGGTAATACACTGCAAAGAACATCATTTAAAAGCTTAGATGGTGTTGATTGGGTGTATAATTCGCGGGATGAGCGGGTATTTAATTTAAGTGGCTTAGTAACAAAAGTGACACGTGCTGATTGGATAGATAGTACCAATACATGGATGTACGATATACGCCAGGATTATGCTTATGATACCGATGAAAATTTGACAGAATCAATCACCTTTGCCTGGGATACCGTTTCAAATGATTGGTTATATGTATCAAAAGTTGAGCTGGCTTATAACCTTAACTTCGTACATGAGGATATTTTATTACCAACATCCTGGCCTGAATTTTCGATTACTTATAATATCATGCCTTTATATAAAAACATGCTTACTGAAGTTGTTTATTTTACAAAAGTTGATACAACCTGGAAAATAGAAGATCGCGAAATCTATTATTATGCTGATAGAGATGTTTCTTCTGTTTCAGATCTAATAACTGACCAGGTAAAAATCTATCCAAATCCAGCTAATGATTTTATTAGCATTGAAGGCTTCGTGAATTCAGGATCAGTTGTTGCTGATCTGTTTGACCAACAGGGAAGACAGTTATTAACACAGGACGTCTCAGAGTCTAATCGAATTAATGTCAGCCATTTGAAAAGTGGTTTGTATTTCTGTAAAATCAAACAAAATGATCAAACCATTATTCAAAAGATACTTATCAAATAGATAATAATGAACAGCTTTTATAGCTGTCTCTTTATTAAAAAAAACCATTCCGAATTAGGGTTCCTCTGGCCCAAGGATACAATGCTTATCTTTTGATTACAGATTAGGGTCTTTCAAAATAAATTGCATTCTAAATTAGGAATTAAGGTTAATTGTTCATGGTTAATCTATAATTTTATAGCAATGTTAGCATGTAGTGATCAATTCATTAATTGGTAATAAATAAGCTGTAAATCATGGAAGTAGAAATTCTGGCCCGGATACAATTCGCATTCACAATCGCATTTCATTACATCTATCCACCCTTAAGTATTGGGATAGGATTGCTTCTGGTCATTTTTGAGAGTTTGTATAACATCACTAAAAATAAGGAATACCATATTTTGGCCAAATTCTGGACCAAATTGTTTGCCCTGACTTTTGGAATTGGTGTTGTTACCGGAATTGTAATGGAGTTTGAATTTGGTACAAACTGGGCTACCTATTCAAAGTATGTTGGCGATGTTTTTGGAAGCGCACTTGCAGCAGAGGGTATTTTTGCTTTTGCTCTCGAAAGCGGTTTCCTGGGAATCCTTTTATTTGGATGGAACCGTGTAAAACCATGGGTGCATCTGGTATCAACCATTGGTGTTTTCCTGGGTTCTATGTTCTCAGCGGTCTGGATAGTGGTTGCCAACAGCTGGCAGCAAACGCCTGCAGGTTACCACATTGTGGGCGAAGGTTTTAATGCCAGAGCTGAAATCACTGATTTTTGGGCTATGGTTTTTAATCCTTCCAGTGTCGACAGGCTGTTGCACGTTTGGTTGGGGGCCTTTTTAGCAGGCGCTTTTCTGGTGTTGAGTGTACATGCCTATTACCTGCTTAAAAACCGGTATATAGATATATCCGACAGGGCTTTTAAAATCGCCCTTGTTGTTGCAACAATTTTTTCGCTGGGGCAATTGGCAACCGGTCACAAATCAGCGGATGGTGTAGCGATTAATCAACCTGCAAAACTGGCAGCACTTGAAGGTCATTATCCCGAGCTAGCACCGGCTGATATGTATTTATTCGGGTGGGTCGATAAGAAAAACCAGGAGGTATACGGTTTAAAAATTCCGGGCGGACTTTCATTTTTATTGAATTATGATTTTACTTCTCCGGTAACAGGATTAAATGCCTTCCCGGCAGATGAACGACCCGCACAAGTAAATGCTGTATTTCAGTTTTATCATATTATGGTGGCACTTGGTATTGCCATGATCGCCTTAAGCCTGTTAGCATGCTTTTTATGGTGGCGTGGCAAATTATTTAAAAGCAAATGGCTTTTGTTGATATTTGTTTTTGCAGCCTTATTTCCCCAGATTGCCAATCAAGTAGGATGGTTTGCTGCAGAAATGGGCAGACAACCCTGGGTGGTATATGGTTTGCTTAAGACATCTGAAGCATTTTCGCTATCGGTCTCTGCCAACCAGGTCTTGTTTTCACTGATCTTGTTTATCTCAATATATACACTTTTGTTCCTGTTGTTCGTTTATTTACTGGATAAAAAAATAAGAATGGGACCCTATGATGAAACTTTGGAAGATGACCGTCCCCAGACAGAAGAAATAAGTAAACTATTCTCAAAAAACTAATTGAATTATGGAAACTTTTTTAGGTATCGATTATCCTACATGGTGGTTTTTGGTAGTGGGTGGTTTATTTTCAGGATACGCCATACTGGATGGATTTGATTTTGGAGCTGGTGCCTGGCATCTCTTTTTAAGAAAAGAACAGAGCAGGAGAATTGCATTAAATGCCATTGGGCCTGTTTGGGATGGCAACGAAGTTTGGCTGGTTATTGGGGGTGGCGCTTTGTTTGCAGGGTTTCCGGTTATGTATGCCGCTTTGTTTTCATCTATGTATATTCCTTTTATCCTGTTTCTTGTATTTATTATTTTCAGGGCCATTTCCATCGAATTCAGGGGTAAGGAAGAGATGAAATGGTGGAAAAAAACCTGGGATATCAGCTATAGTGTATCAAGCATTATGCTGGCATTCCTTTTGGGTGTTGTTCTGGGCAACGTACTTCAGGGTATCGCAATAGGTGAAAATCAGATCTATTACGGCAGTGGATTTTTTGAATTCCTGAATCCTTATGCTGTTTTGGTCGGAATTACTACCCTGGCCATGTTTATGATGCATGGGGCCATATACCTGTTACTGAAAACAGAGGGTAAACTCTATGAAAAACTGATTTCATTGCTGCGGAGGGGAATGATCTTCTTTATTATAAGCTTTGCACTTATGAGCTTGTATACTTTTCTTTTCAGGCCTCATTTATCTGATGCATTCATGGATAACCCGATTCTTTTTGTAGTTCCGGTGCTTGTTTTTCTAAGCATTGCCAATGTTCCACGACTGGCCAGTAAAAAACGTTTCTTGATGGCATTCATCTTTTCGTCCCTCACCATCAGTTTAATGCTGATCCTTGTGGCTATTGAATTATATCCGAATATGCTGTTATCTTCAATTGACCCTGATTATAATATTGATATTTATAATGCGGCTTCTTCAACAAAAACATTGAAAATCATGCTCATTTTCGCTGCTATCGGTACTCCTTTGGTTCTGGCTTATACCACCTTTGTATATAAAACATTCAGTGGTAAAGTAAAACTGGATGAAACGAGTTATTAAAAAAGGATAATGTCAGTTACAATCAAAAATTGATAACGATTAATCAAAACAGGCAAATCCTTTAACGGGTCTTACACTAATCAGGCGAGAACAAAGCGAATCAGAATAGTCCTTGTCGAGGGCAATGACTACTTCCTGCTCAACACAAAATGCGGTACCCCGCTCGCAATTTTTCCTGGGCAATTCTTCTACTGTATTCCAGATTGAAGGAGCCGGCCTGAGTGTATCAAGCGAATGCCATTGCCAACAAGTAAAATATGGTGGTGTATAGCTGTCTCCGCATTTTGCACTTTTATATACTTTATACCTGATGTTGTCTTTCGAAAACTCGTTAATGAGTTCAGGTGGAATGGTGGTTGGCGTTTGAGTCCAATAATAATCGTAATCGAGCCTTAACTGCCAATCATCACAATAATCGTATTTGTATTTTAAATTAAACTTATACTTTGTTTCATCAACCAGTTCTTTTGCTTTTTCATTAGCCTCATCTATATCTCCATTATTCAATGCCTCTTTGGCTTCCTGTCCTTTCTTTTTGGCGGTTTCAGCAAGTTCTTTTTTTAATTTTTTCTTGTTCTCTTTCTTTTCTTTAAGCTTATCAAGCGCTTCCTTTTCTTTTCCTTTCCGAATATTTTCTTTGGCTTCTTCCTCTTCTCCAATCTGTCCAATAACATCGCCACAGGCAATGATAAACTGGTCTTCCAGGTTGGCTTCATTTCTTTCAATGATCTCCATTAATTCGTTCTCAAAATCAATGAACAGTTCCTGAAAGCAATAATCGCTGTGTTGGTAATTGATAAATTCTCCCGGGTGGTCGACCTCTGCAATTTCAAAAAGAAGATATACAGGTTGGTTTTCGATCTCAAATACTGGCATTTTATATGAAGAACCTTCATGCGGACTGGCATCAAGTTTTGTAAGCACATCCTTTTTGTCGGTTTTGGTGGTAAAAAGAATCCCCGTACTGCCATCAATGTAACCGGCAATATCATCATTTGTTAATGGCCCGGGCGGACAATTATTGTTGCAGCTTACAATGAAAAGAATAGCGACCGCTAAAAGTAAAGTAGTTGTTTTCATGGTACAATTATTTTAGTTTATAATTAAATCTAATGAAATCTGTCCAATGCATTTGTCTTAAACATTAATCATCGAATAGTCGCTACCATCTGGTTTTTAGAAAAGAAATATAACAGGCGGGTTTCTACAAATATAATAAAAATCAATTTTTAAAAAAATCAGCTACCTTTGATAAGTCTGAATACCTGATATTTTAGGCGATAACACCCTGACAATCAAAAATGAACAGAAAGTTAAACCAATTAATCTATTTAGTGAAAGAAGAACTTGCTCTCTTTCTAAGTCTGGGTTTTGGCGTATTTCTGTTTGTCCTTTTTTTCCAGCCCTTTCCGCTCGATAATTTTGATTTTAACAATTGGTTATTGATTGTAGCAGGACTTGGTGCTATAGTTTTTGTTTTTGTAGTCCTTGTGCGTGTGGTCTTCCCATGGTTGATTCAGAAATATGACAAGGGAGATAATGAAACCATATTTTCTTCCTTCATGAGTGGTTTTATCATATTTGCTTTGAGTTCGGTAACGTTCGCTTTTTACCTGCAATATGTGGGTTCTGTTGATATTACCTTTTATATTATGTTTAAAATAGCGTTAATATGCCTCGCACCATCAGTAGCTTTGAGACTTTACGATGCTTATAAGGAGTTGAAACTTCAGAATGAATCACTCTTAAAAGATGTTGAGGTAGCAGAAAAACAGGTGGAGAAATTTGTAGAGGATGACCTGAATAAGTCTATCGAATTTATTTCTGGCTACAGTGCTGAAAATCTAAACCTGCTGATTGCAGATATCGCCTTTATCAAATCAGCTGATAACTATGTTGAAGTTGCCTATAATGAAGATGGCATATTCAGGAAAAAATTGATCAGGAATACATTGAAGAATATTGAACAACAAATGAAGCCCTATCACAGCTTTTTACGTTGTCATCGCATCTGTATTGTGAATACCCATCATATCGAAAAACTTACCAAAGATGCCAACAACCACTGGCTAAACATTATTGGTTATGATGAACAAATCCCCGTATCACGCCAGTATTTGCTTAAGTTTAAGGACAAATTTTAGCTGGCAGGGGCGAATGTCATTCACCAAAAGAAACTGGCATTAATCACTATTTATGCCGTTAATCCCCTTTTTTTTATAAGGAAGTATAATGCGTAATATTTTTGCAAAAATCCTTATTTAGCAAGCCTTGAATATTTTAATGGTATATCCTGAATGTCCCGATTCATACTGGAGTTACAAGCATGCGTTACGCTTTATTTCGAAAAAAGCTGCTGTTCCGCCTCTTGGTTTAATAACGGTGTCAGCGATGCTTCCATCAACATGGCAGAAAAAATTGGTTGACATGAATGTCTCCTCACTTTTAAATAAGGATATTGAATGGGCTGATTATGTTTTTATCAGCGCTATGTACATACAAAAGGAATCGGTAAGTAAAGTAATTAAGGAGTGTGTGAAGCATAAGGTGAAAATAGTTGCTGGTGGCCCCCTCTTTACCCAGGAGTTCAACAACTATCCGCAAATTGACCATTTTATTTTGAATGAAGCAGAGATTACATTACCACCATTTCTTAAGGATTTAGCCTCAGGATATCCTCCTGAAAAAATATACAAACCGAAGAATATGCTGATATAACTTCAACTCCTGTACCCGATTATCATTTGTTGGAAAGGAAAGCATATGCTTTTATGAATATCCAGGTTTCTCGTGGCTGCCCTTTCTCATGCGATTTTTGTGAAATCACTTCACTTTTTGGTCACAAGGTCAGGATGAAGGATACCAATCAGATCATCAATGAGCTTGAAACACTATATCATCTGAACTGGCACGGGTCCGTTTTCATTGTTGACGATAATTTTATCGGGAACAAAAAAGAAATTAAAAACAACTTACTTCCAGCGATGAAAGAATGGATGCATAACCATAATTATCCATTTACTTTTAATACCCAAACCTCAATTAATCTTGCTGATGATGAAGAACTCATGTCATTGATGACGCAGGCAGGGTTTAGCTCCGCTTTTATTGGCATCGAAACGCCAGCCGAGAATTCGCTCCAGGAGTGCAATAAAGTGCAGAACAAAAACAGGGACTTAATTCAAAGCGTAAAAAAAATACAGAAGGCCGGGATGCAGGTTTCAGGTGGTTTTATTGTTGGATTCGACAGTGATTTGCCATCCGTATTTAAACGACAAATTGATTTTATCCAGCAAAGCGGAATCGTATCTGCAATGGTTGGGCTGTTAAATGCGCCAAAAAATACCAAACTGTATCAACGACTTGAAGCAGAAAACAGGTTAACAATTGATGCAACCGGAAGCAATACTGATTTTTCAATGAATTTTATTCCGAAAATGAACTACCAGGAACTTGTGGATGGTTATAAAACTATCATCCAAAACATCTATACATCAAAACCTTATTATAAAAGAATACGTCAATTTCTATTAAACTATAAACGACAACATGCAAGGAATAAAAAAATAGAGTTTTCCCATTTGAGCGCTTTTATTAAATCAATTGTTATCATCGGAGTTCTTAATAAAGGCCGGGCTGAATATTGGAAATTTCTTTTATGGACTTTGTTTAGGCGTCCCACACTTTTTTTGGATGCGATGACATTTACAGTATACGGCTATCATTACCGAACAGTTTACGGATTAAGAAGTTAAAATATTTATAAAAGACTTGACATAAACACCTTATGTTGCCTTCATTACAGAATGGCTTGCAATTAAACCCAGATCATTAAAAAAAAATTAAATATGTCCAAAGCACATTCGTTTCATATACCGGTTATGGGAATCGGCTATACCATTGACACCCCATTAAAAATTTCACAATATGGAATGGATTCGGTAATCTCACTTGTAGATGACATGCTGCTTGAAAAGATCAGGAAAATGTATTGTGCCAAATTCGGTTTGCCCTATGAAGAAATAAAGAATAAGTCAGAAGATTACAGGGCGGCCAGGATTACAGCTTACCTGAATTTAATGAATGAGTTAGCAAGGAAGAAATTTGAAGAATTGAAAAATACAACCATTGAGTCGGCGAATGATGTAAAAGCATTTTTTAATATGTTGCCTGATGGTTCATCCATAAAAGAAGAATTTAAACGAGTAACCTCAAAATACTTAAACATTGGCGAGGTGAGAAAATGGTTGAACGATAATTTATCCATGGGTAGTATTGATGTAAACATCATGACCAAAGTGGATAAGGACAACTATAAGAAAGGCGAAAAGTTACCCATTGAATTCAATGATGCCCATGCAGCTCTGCGTGGTTTTGCGAATAGTGATTTAGAATCTTCCATCGTGCTTTCGGCAGGAATGAATCCAAGGCTTTACAGTTATATGGAGCAATTTGAAGATTTTTACCCGGACGAGCATGGCGAAATCAAAAAGAAAATCATCCTGAAAGTGAGTGATTATAAATCAGCGCTGATCCAGGGTAAATTCCTGGCAAAAAAGGGACTTTGGATTTCGGAATACAGGATTGAATCAGGATTAAATTGTGGAGGACATGCCTTTGCAACCACGGGTAATTTATTGGGCCCAATACTGGCCGAATTCAGGGATAACAAAGTAGAATTGATACGGGAAATTCATGATATTCTTGTTCAGGCACTTTCAAACAAAAACCATCAGTTACCAAAAACAGAACTGCCAATTAAAATAACAGCACAGGGTGGAGTGGGTACAGCCGAAGAACACCAGTTCCTGATTGATCATTATAAGGTGGATTCAGTAGGATGGGGAACACCTTTTCTTTTGGTGTCTGAAGCTACATCAGTTGATGACTCAACAATGAACCAATTGATTGATGCGCGCGAAGATGATCTTTATTTAAGCAATATCTCTCCGCTTGGCATACCATTTAACAGCATGAGAGGTAATACAAAGGACCTGGAAAAATCAAACCTGATACTGCGGGGTAAACCTGGAAGTACCTGCCCGAAAAAATATGTGGCTTTAAACAATGAGTTTGCCAATACATCCATGTGTATCGCTTCACGCCGGTACCAGAATTTAAAAATCAAAGCATTAAAGGAGGAAAACCTTTCTCCTGAACAATTTAGTATTCGATATAACAAAATAGTTGAAAAAGCATGCACTTGCGTTGGCCTGGGCACTTCAGCTTTGCTGGCACACAATATCGAAACAAAGGTGGAAGGTAGCGGGGTTTCTGTTTGCCCGGGGCCAAATATGGCGTATTTCTCAAAATCGATGAGCCTAAAAGAAATTACCGACCATATTTATGGCAGGGCTAATTTGATTGAAAGAACAGACCGGCCCAATATGTTTGTAAAAGAACTGGAGATTTATATCAATTACCTGAAGCATAAAATGGAAGAAACCAAATTATCTATGACACAAAAACAGGAAAAGTACCTGGTTGCTTTTGAACAAAACCTAAACGACGGGATTGACTACTATCAAAACATGTTTTCGGAACTGAAAGGTAAGTTTGACGAAACCAAAATCAAGATTTTGCAAGATCTGGAAGCCAGCAAAAAAGCTTTGGGCCGTTTGTTTAGTGAAAGTCAAATTTCGAATATAAATTAAAAGCTAATATTGAACCCCGAATATTGATTAACAAATTTTGATTATTGATTTTTGCTATTCAAAATCCAACTTGCTCTGTTCATAATTCAACATTCACTGCCAGTCCGCAGTAGATTTAGCAAAGATGTATGTCTTGCACCCGAAAACCCACACCTAATGAACACGGCTCAATTCTTGTTAATATTCAAAACAATAATTTGAAAAAAAACTTCAGTTATCTATGAAACCATTTTTCGCATTAATTATCGTACTACTTGTGTTTTCGGCATGTAACAAAACTGAAGAAAGCATCAAATCAAATCCAGAAGCTTTGATTGGTAACTGGATAGTACCCGAGTATAATGATTCAACAACAACATTCACAAGAGCAAACAGTTTGATGGTTGATGACTATGGTATCTCATTTCAAAACTATGGAAAACTGCTTGAACGCAAAAATGCAGGCTGGTGCGGAACACCACCAATCACTTATGCTGATTATGAAGGTAACTGGTCGGGCAACGACTCCATCATCAATATTAATGTTAGCTATTGGGGAGGGACAGCTAAATTAAAATGGAAAATCATTTCGCTGGATAATGATCACCTGACGGTCATTTGGCTGGAACAAATCTACGAGCAAAAGTGATTGGTGATTAGTGAGTAAGTATTTAAGCTCTAACTGTTCAAAGTTCCCTATCCCATATTCATTATTTGTCTTTACTCCGCAACCTGCACCTCGCAACCCGTTTCTTTATCTTGATTCCTTCTAAATTACTTGACTTGCCAAAACCATACATTACAATTCCCTAATTTTATAAGCGCTTAACTGTTAGTTGTTTTACGGCGAGTGTTTGTCTTATCCATTTTCATTTTGCAAATAAGTTCCTTTTTAGTATTTGTATAAGGCGGTCGTGATCCATTAGATAAACATTGAATTAGTTTCAATTCTTGAGAAACATACTTAAAATAATTACAAGGGTAGTTTTATTCATCATTGGCGGAATACTTGTTGTTATAATAGCACTTGCCATCGCTTTATGGGTTCTAAGTCCTGGAGATGCTGACCCAATTACTGATATCAATGGAAAAGCACTTCCCGGGAGTATTTCCTCGATTGAGAAAATTACACTTGGTGGCCAGGAACAATACCTTATTATTCGCGGTGCAGATTCCACTAAACCGGTAATGCTTTTTCTACATGGCGGACCGGGATTTCCGGAATTCGCATTGCTGAAAGAATACAATTCAGCTATTGAAAATGATTTTGTGATGGTTTACTGGGAGCAGCGCGGAGCCGGCAAATCATTCTCCAAATATATTCCTGCTGAAAGTTTGAACATCACTCAATTAATATCCGACACCCGGGAACTCAGTGAAATACTTGCGATGCGTTTTAAGCAGGATAAAATTTACCTGATGGGACATTCGTGGGGTTCATTTTTAGGCATTTTAAGCGCTTATCAGCATCCTGAACTATACCATGCATATTTTGGTGTCGGGCAGTTTTGCAATCAGTACGAAGGTGAGAAAGTGGCACTTGATTGGGTAAAGGAACAGGCAATATGAACGAAACGATACAGAAGCAATAAAGACCCTCTCAGAACTTTCTGTTCCAGCACGGATGGCAACTGGCCAGGACTGGCTGGATTATTTGGGGGTTGAGCGAAATTATGTGACCAAATATGGAGGCGGTATTATGCATAAAACAACAGGAATATGGCCATCGTTTAAAATGTTCTTGTTTGCAGGTGAGTATGCATTTGGCGAAAAGCTCAAAACTATGCGGGGTATGGAATTATCGATGAAAAGTATGTGGCCTGAAGCAGTTCAAGTGAACCTGGCTAATGAAATCGACAGCATGCAGCTGCCGGTCTATATTTTCCAGGGAATTTATGACCGTCAGACACCCTACTCGGTGGCAAATGATTTTTATGAGCAGTTGAAAGCACCCGAAAAAGCCTTTTATACTTTTAAGCAATCTGCGCATAGTCCGATTGTAGAAGAAGTTGACAGATTTAATGCACTTGTTAGAGAAAGAATAATAGTAAACAACCAACAATAATTAAAGCAGGCTTAACAGTAATAAATTAAAGGGTAGTAGTTTCCTGGGCTTCTACATAAGTTAAATTAAAAGTATGGTGCAATAAGCCTGCAATTCTTTGTCGAACCGTATGCCTTTAGCATGAAAACAAGAGTCCTTATATTTGAGTGTATACTGCTGATATGTTCCTGTAGTTCTCCACCAGGAAACACCAATATGAATGAAATTGACCATATACTGACAAAACAAGTTGAAGGAAATAAAACACCTTCTGTTCAGTATATCCTATTTGATGCGGACACCATTATTCATCAATTTCAATTGGGATTGGCTGATATTAAGAAACGAGTGCCTGTGAACTCGCATACCACTTTTAATGCCTTCTCTGTCACAAAAACATTTACGGCACTGGCTATTTTGCAGCTTGCCGAAAAGGGAGTCTTAAACATCAACGTAAGCGCGAAGCAATATTTACCTGCCTTTCCATATTCCGCGGATATCATCATCAAACAACTGTTAACACATACATCCGGTATTCCCAATCCAAATCCTTTGAGCTGGATTCATCTTGCATCAGATCACCAATCCTTTGATAAGAAAGCATTCTTCGATCAAATATTTAAAAAATACAACAAGACGAAATCGGCGCCCAATGAGAAATTTAGATACACCAACCTCGAATATTATATACTGGGGCAAATAATTGAAAAGGTTTCGGGACAGACGTGCGAAGATTACATCCGGGACCATATTTTAAAGCCATTGGATATAGGCCCGGAGGAACTGGACTTCGTGGTTTATGACAAAACCCGGCATGCAAAAGGGTACCAGAAGCGGTTCAGCTTCATGAATGCGGTACTTGGCTTTTTTATGGATAAATCAAAATATATGGGCGAAGCAGAAGGCAAATGGAAACCTTTCAACAGTTACTATTTGAATGGTGCGGCCTATGGCGGTTTAATTGGCACACCCCGTGCTTTTGTAAAATACATCCGGGAACTGCTCAAACCAAATAGCAGAATTATTTCAGACGATAACAAGGCAATGTTGTTCACTGAAAATATTACAAATTCCGGGAAACCAACCGGGATGTGTTTATCATGGTTTCAGGGGGAATTAAACGGGCAGCAATACTTTACGCATGCAGGAGGTGGTGGAGGATATTATTGTGAAATCAGGATATATCCTGAACTGGGTCTGGGCAGCGTCATCATGTTTAACCGTTCCGGCATGACTGATGAACGCTTTCTGGATAAACTTGACAAATATTATATACCTAAAAAATAAATAATGATGACAACAAAAAGATCAACCGGGTTCTGGTTTTTGATCGGTATTGGGATATTGCTCAATATCATTTACCTGCTTGGGCAAACAATGGCAATTGTTAATTACGGCTTTACTGTATCAATCGATTTGCAGGAACCTGTTTCGGAGATCACTCAGATAGGTGTTGCGATTAATAAAGGTTTTGGATTTGGTGATACTGTTTTTTATATCCCGCTTTTTATCATTGGCATTATCGGCTTGTTTAAAAAATCTGCTTTTGGCCTTTATGCCATGTTTGGTGCCATGGCTGTTACTGTTTACTGGCCAGTCGTTTCCCTGGCAACCTTGTTTTATGCAAAGGGAGCACCGGGCTGGCACTTTACGGATTATACCTCTTATACAGTAACGCTTAGCCTTATCGCCATTTACGGACTCTGGGGTTTTTGGTTCCTGTATAAAAACAGCGGTAAATTGGTAAAACCATAGAAAAGAAAACAGTTGCAAATTATGGACAAAGAATTAACTGCTTTACTGAAAAAAGACCAGGCAAGAAACATGGCCATTCTTGGCTTTTTCTCCGCTTACAGGCTTGAAGAATATTTTACAGAAGGTAACTCAATGCTGCTGTTAGGCAGAAGCGACCAGCTATGGGCACATATTTCAAGCACCTCTGAAACGGATTTGAATGCATTGCTTGAGCAACACCACGATAAAACCAAATACTATTTCTCGGTTGAAGACTGGATGATCCCTGTTAATTTTTAAATACGGCACCAAAGACTGGACCATGACAACCAACCGCTATGTGCTTGATGAAAAGGTGCATATTGACGTGGCAAGGTCTGAAATTGACAGTATCGATCAAATATATGCTGCTTACCTGTATGAACAATCAGACTATAAAGATTACATTTCAACCGCCTATATCGAAGACCGCCTAAGCAAAGACATATCTGCCGGCATATTCGCAGGCGATAAACTTGTTGCATGGGGTTTTACCCATGATGATGGTGCATTGGGCTTCCTGCATGTGCTCGAAGCACACCGCAACAAGGGCTATGGATTTGATATCCTTTCCGGATTAATACAGATGCGGCGACAATGAGCAAAAACCGGTATTTGGCAATATAGTCCCCGGCAACCAGGCCTCCACCCGGCTTGTCACAAAAATCGGATTTACCTTCAACCGCAAAACAAGCTGGCTAAAATTGAAATAACACCAAACCTTGCCTGTCCGCCCCATGCCCTATGCCCCAAACTTTTTTTTCACCAGTTCGCCATTCGTTATTCTTTATTCGATATTCATTATTCCTGCACCCTGCACCCTGCATCTTACCCCGTCTCCCTATCTTGATTCCTTCTAAATTAACATACACCTCTCAACCTGACTCCATAATTCGGTAATTTTATAGGCACTAAACCGGTTTTAACCAATTGCAAACGCTTTCAAACGTTTATAATGTTAAATTAAACTTGTTATTATCTGGAAGTAATACCCGGATATGGATAGGTTTAATGCACATATAAGGAAGTTGTGTGTAACTTAAGATATCAAGTGATGAAGACAACATTAACAATAAGTCTATTTCTAATTACCATTATTGGAATAGGACAATTACCAGTTGGGGTTAAGACTGATTCATTAATCATAGTTCCTATGGATACTCTTATTGAGGGATATCCTTTGGAATCTGGTACTATAAATATCGACCTAGACAACAACGGCTCAACAGACATCACATTATATATTTACGTACTTGGCGGTGGAGATGGTCGGGCTGTTGAAAGCAGGTTTTATTCTTATGATGATACACGTATTATAACTGACACAGTGAAAACTCCAACAATAGATGGTTATGGGGACACAACACATATATACGTGCATAGTCCTGTAAAACTTGATTCAAATCAAATTATATTTAAATCCGACTACACTGATACGTTATCATACCTGTCAAAGTATAACATGTATCTAGGTATTGTTTATATTAATTTTGGTCATTGGATTGATAACCAGATTCATTTCGTAGGATTTATAAAAACCATTAATAGAAAAGATTATTTAGGGTGGATAAAAATTAGAGTAGAAACGGGCCACCGGATTTATTTGTACGAGTGGGTAATGCAGGATTATACGGTGGGAATTCCTGAACACTCGCCAGAAGTTTTATCCACCTCTTATTTTAACCTTCTTGGCCAAGAGATATCAAAACCAAAGAAAGGCTTCTACATTGAAAGAAAATTGACCAATAAAGGTATTATATCAACAAAATACTTTAAAAAATAGGAAACAAAAGCTACACACAACAAGCGCTAAAAATAAAGCGGGCAGATAGTAAAATGAAAAATAAACCAAACAATATAAATAACTGTAAGCAGAAAAGAAAACGGCTTCGAAACCCGCTCTATTCTTAGCGCAATCCGTTATGTGCAATGCAATCTTACTATAAACTAAAAAGTTGCTATCTATGAAAACAATAAAGATTTATGTCACTTATCTCATATTACTGGCCTTTATCTTCTTTCTGTCCTGCTCTAACGACAAGAAAGTACCATTAGAACAAAAACTTCAAAACGTACTTGACAATGGAATTGAAAAATATGATGTTGAAGGTGTTTCTGCTGCAATAATTTTTTCTGATGGTAAGAAATGGACAGGCACAAGTGGGATTTCACATGATACTGTTACTATTAAACCGGATATGCTTTTTGCCATAGGAAGTATAACAAAAAATTTTGTAGCCACACTTACACTCAAACTGGCGGAAGAAGGCAAACTTTCTCTTGATGATCCTTTATCAAAATGGCTACCTGAATATCCTCATGTGAATAGTGAAATTACCATTCAGGCAACTCCTAAATCATACCAGTGGAATTTATATGTTTTGGAGTAATCAAGAAGATATGGGATGATTTAAAAAAAGACAGAACTAAAATATGGACGCCGGAAGAAGTACTAACCTATATTAAAGAGCCCTATTTTGAACCCGGAGAAGGTTATCGCTATTCCAATACAAACTATTTGCTGCTGGCAATGATAATCGAAAAAGTAACCGGTTCAACTCTTTCCTCAATTTAGGAAACATTTTTGGAAGCCATTGCATATTAAAAATGCCTACTTTCAATTGAAGAAGAAATACCCGATAATCAAGCGCATGTATATGGAGATAATTTCAATAATGATGGTTCGTATCTTGATTTAACATTCCTTCCACGAGCATCACATGAAAGTATAACTTATGGTTCTGCCGGTATTTTTATGACTGCCGAGGATTTGGCTTTTTGGTGCCATTCTCTTTTTGAAGGCAAAATCCTAAATCAACAATCGATGGATGAAATGTTGCAATTTTACACTTTCGGGCCTAGTAAAAATATGAATGATTATGGATTAGGAGTTGAAAAGTTTAGAAGAAAGAATTCAAACGGGAAAAAAGCATTTGGACATAGTGGAGCTAATATTGGAACTTCTGCCTATATGGTGTATCTACCGAAATACCATTTGAGTGTCGTGGTTATGATAAACAACATGAATCACCAATGTTGCGAAGATATCCTTAAAAATCTAATAAATATCTCACTAAAGGAATTGAATGACTATTCGATCATTCCAGCTTTGATTTTTTCCCTTATGGTAATGTCATAATTGCAGCTGCAACATTTTGGTTAGTATTTATTATAATTCGTATAAGGCGAAAAAGGAAAAAGAAAAATTAGATCAGGAAACAGTATGATAAGAGATGATAAATAATGCAAAGCACATAACAAAATATGAATATAATAGCCGAAACAGTAGTATATTAAAGGTTTGTAGCCCGCTCGAACTTTTCTGTAACTTGACAGGAAAATGCTACGCAATCGGCTACTATTCTTATACTAAACGTTAAAACATTTGAAATATGAAAAAGCATCTATTGTTAGCCATATTTTATATAACATTTTCATTTCAAATCAATGCACAATACAATACTTCTGATATATTTGAAGTGAATGAAATTACCTGGTATGGTTTAGATTTCTCAAATGTGAGACTGATCGGAGCTATTGGTTTTAAAAATCCAGAAAAAATAAAGAGTTATTATTTTGACGCCTGGAATAGTTTGATAATAAATGAATCCAAAAAATACAAATTGGATAAATTCTTTCACAAAGAATCAGTAGAACATTACCTAAATATTGTTACAGACAGGAATGAACTACCCAATCTTGACGAGCTGGTCATTGAAACTGAGTATTCTTTTGGTGCTGAAAAAGTAAAGCAAATAATATCAGAATACGATTCTGGAGATCAGGAGGGAATAGGTCTGGTATTCATCCTCGAAAGCCTCAATAAATATAGAGAGAAGGCCTTTATTTGGGTAACTTATTTTGATATTCAAACAAAACAAGTAATTCTAACTGAAAGGTTAGAAGGTAAAGCAGGAGGTTATGGATTTCGCAACTATTGGGCAGGAGCTTATTACAAGGTCATGAAATCAGCATATAAATCAATGTCTGAAAGCCGGGAAGTTTTCGATGAATAAGTTCCCTGGCAGTATAGCTGCATTTTACCACTAAAGTAAATTTATTTACCGCCCCATTATGCGCGTGCAAAGACATACCATTTGAACCAATCTCACCTTAGTTGAAACAAAAGTGAAAAGTACAATCTTCCTGGGACCTTTGCTGGGAATAAAACCAGCGTATAGTATCTTTGTTACTCTATTTAAAGAAAACCGATGGAGATGGAAGACAGATTGTTATTTATTGATACAGAGACAGGTGGATTGAATCCAGATAAACATTCGCTATTGTCATTAGCCATGGTTGTTTGGGAGGATATGGAGATTATTGATTCACAAGAGTTACTGATTAATGATGGAAAACTTTCAGTTACTGAAGAAGCATTATCCATTAACAAGATTGATATAGAAAAGCATAAGCAATCAGCGATTTCCTCCGTCTCAGGCTATTGAGAAAATATTTTTATTTATCAGCAAACACTTTCCCCGGCAAAGAAAAATTACATTGGCCGGTCATAATGTTCAGTTTGATGTTAATTTTTTAAAATTCTTCTTTTCAGAGAATAATGAAAATTTCAGCAAATATTTCTCGCATAGAATCATTGACACATCTTCCATCCTATATTATCTATACCTGTCAGGACATATAAAGCACAGAGCAATTTCATCTGATGAAGCCTTTGACCTTTTTGAAATTAAGGTTGAAGGAAGACATACGGCAATTGGTGATGCAATTGCTACGGCAAAACTGTTCAACAAATTGCTTTCTCTTACAAAGAAGTGATTCAGGCTAGTAAGGGTTTTTGTTAATAATTTTATCTATAGTGTTAACATCAGCCGTTTGATTAATCATGTGGAATAAATCTAATTTTGAGACCAAAATAATCCGGAATTAATCTATAACAGAATAAAAAATGGCGCAACAATATTTAGATCATTCAAAAGCAATTTTAACTTCTAATCGTTCAAATTTTAAAGGAGGAAGCAAAGGTTCCGGGATTATCTCTTTATTTGGGTATCAAAACGAATATGATCTTAGAGAAGGATATCCCTTATTAACCACTAAAAAGATGGCTACAAGATCGATGTTTCATGAAACAATATGGTTCTTAAGAGGTGATACAAATATTAAATATCTTGAAGACAATAACAGCCCTATCTGGAGGCCTGATGCTTTTCAGGACAATCTTCCGGGAATGATAAAAGAAGGAATATTTCCTGAAGGTCTTGTAAAATATTCTCCTGATTGGGACAAAGCAATGGAAGAATATGGTCAGAGAATAAAAGAAGATGCTGAATTTGCAGAAAGATGGGGAGATGCAGGACCAATTTATGGTAAACAATGGAGAAGATGGGAATATTTTGATCATGACAAAGATGCATTTGTTGAAATAGATCAACTGGGAAAAATGATAGATGGTCTGAAAAAGAAACCAACCGGAAAAAAACATATTGTTGATTCATGGAATCCCGGAGACACTCCAAACATGTCTTTACCTCCATGTCATGTTCTTTACCAGGCAACTGCTAATGAAGAAGGAGAATTAGAATTACAGCTTTACCAGAGAAGTTGTGACCAGTTTTTAGGTGTTCCTTTTAATATAGCCAGTTATGCTGCGCTTACCCAGGTAATTGCTCAAGAAGCAGATATGGTTCCAAAAACATTTATCCACACTTTTGGTGATTCACATTTTTATGCCAGTATTGGAAAAAGAACGCAATGGCACAGAGATAATTTCAGAGAAGTGCAAAAAAGAATAAGAAATGTTTCTCAAAGAGAAGAATATTTGGAAGTTGTTGAATGGATCAATAAAAATGCTCCCAGTGACGGAAATGAAGAAAAATATGATCATGTAACTGCAATTCTTGAGCAAATGTCAAGAGAACCCAAACCCCTGCCTAAATTACATATTGCAAAAAAACCTTTTGATCAATTAACAATTGATGATTTTGTTGTAGAAGATTATGATCCTCATCCTCCGATAAGAAGGAATATGGGTGTTTAAGCAACACCATTTAAAATATACCGCATCACCGAAGACAACACCAAAATAACCATGGCTCTAAGGAAAGTCAAACCCCTAAAAGAAGCATTTTTCTTATTTTAGTTACTGTAAAACGGATAAAGGCACACTTCAATCCCGACGGATATTCAAAAGATTGATCACGCAGTTTTCCATGTTTCCAACAGTTAAAACAAATTCTTGTTTTACTTTAAAACCGTTGGCATATTCTGCCGGCTTCCAGATTGGCATCTTGCTTATTGTTTCCAATAATAATGCATCTATTTTTTCATCTTTCGACGACTCGAATACATACGCATCAATTATTTGCCCTTCTTCGTTAATGGTAAATTTTACGGCAGCTAAATCGTATCCCCTGAAACTGCCCTCAGGAATTTTATCAATGGCATTGTTCTTAATGTATCGTCTCAATTGTTGCTGTCCGCCTGAATATTCTGCATCGCTTTCAGGATTGACCGTAAAAGTAAACTTGATCTCTTTAATATCATTATGTTTGAATGTATTATCAGGCATGTATCTGACCTTAACCGAAATGTCTGTGCCTTCATCAGCCTTATTCATGATTTCTTTTTGCTCCTGGCTGAGGGTTTCATTTTTATTTACAGCTATCCTTATCTTTCCTTTATAAGTTGTCGATATCTCAACTGAAATATATTCTTTTATCCATGATGATTTATAATATGGATTTAGATCGGTTAAAGTACGGGCTTCTTTTAATTCTTCTTTTGTAATTAAAATATACGGATTGATTCGATTCACTTCATAGCTCAGTTCATTGGTTAAACTGTCTTGTGAAGCACCGTGATGAGGAAAAGCAAGCACAATAAAAAGAAGTACAATTAGCTTATTCAGTAGAGTTTTCATAGTAGTATTTTAGTATTAGTGATCAATGATACACAAATATTCTAATAGCGAGTATCTCATCTTGATACCATTTTTAAATTTCTTTATGATAATGCGAATGAGATTCAATCTTTTTGTTTGGTGAATTTTACTATTTCAGGTATTTAGAATTCGAACACAAAACAATATCAATAAGCGTCGTCTGGCTTACACTGTATCCTCAAGCATGCGCAATCTCCAAATCCTAAACATACCGCATCAACGAAGACAATACTAAAATAACCATCGCCGTGAGGAAAGCAAGTCCGCCAAAAGCAGCCTGTTTTTTTTGCAGTTGCTGCAAAGCAGTTGAAGGCCCCTGTGCTGCTACTTTCATCATTTTTGGTGAGAGCACTTCAAAGGTGTATACTGCCAGCAACACCAGTATGCCGTAGCAAATGTGTTTGATAAAGGAAACAATTTCCCAGCTGTTCTCAAAATTAATGATACTGATATAATTCGGGCTGATCAGTTTTAAGGGGATGCCGGTCACACCCAGCACAACGATGGAGATATACACCATAATGCGGAACCGTTTCATCATGGTGCCCATCAGTTTTCCTGCCTCTGCGGGTGACAGGGCTTTGGCCATTGCCGGCCTCAGGATTACGAAATTGGTGAACATGCCGCCTATCCAGGTAACGGTGGCGAGGATATGTAACCAGTCGATCAATGTTTTTACAAATAGATTGTCCATAATGCTTGCTGTAAAATTTTAAAAAGATGGCTAAAATAAGTTAAAGCTTGATTAGCTCGGAAACTATGGCGGAACTAAACGATAAAAAATTACTACGTTTAGTTGCCTGCCTTTGCCGAATCCGCCTGTTGGCCGAGCAGGCAGGCGAGCGGAGTGCGGCAATTCTAAAGAAATGAACGTTTTCATAACAAGGGAATTCCGTCGTCAGCCAAGCACCGGCCGTCCTTATTTACTCGGAATTAAGCGATATTAAAATTCTGCTATCTTTGAACCGGCCTGAAAGCCAAAACCTGAACTTCCCTGAATTTTTTCCACCTGCTTTGCTGTCAACATCAATTGATACTATAATAACTATGAGTAAAGAAACAAACAACCCCCGCCGGCAATTCCTGAAAAATACCTCACTGGCTGCCCTTGCCATCGGAATACTGCCCGCAACAACTAAGGCTAAAACAATAGCAGCTAAAACAGCCGATGATGAATGTTTTACCTCCACACCCGACTATTACGGGGAAGGTCCTTTTTACACCGATAATCCACCCGAAATGGCAGATGGCCAGCTGGCTGCAGCCGATGAGCCCGGTACAAGGATGATTATCAGTGGGAGGGTGCGTAACCTGGATTGTACCGAGTTCTTAAACGATACCATCATCGATGTATGGCATGCTGATGATGCCGGCCAGTATGATAATGTGGGTTATAAACTGCGTGGATTTACCACTGCCAACAGCCAGGGTTTTTACAGTTTCGAAACAGTGCATCCGGGCAAATACCTGAATGGAAGTACTTATAGGCCATCGCATATCCATTTTAAAATTACACCCCCGGGTTTTGAAACACTGACAACCCAATTGTATTTCACAGGCGATCCTTATATCGAAGGTGATGCAGCCGCTTCCCAGACTGATGGTGAGTTTAATGCTACTCACCGCATCATTACACTCACAACCAACAATGATGGCGTAGAGGAGGGGATATGGGACATCGTGGTTGACGGGGATGGTATTGTAGGAGTGAATAACATCCATATCGACAAAGGCATGATTTACAATGCCGGTCCCAATCCTTTTACAAGCAACCTCCAAATTAATTATGGTGTGTTCCGTGAATCAAAAGTGGGTTTGCTGGTTTTCAATATGCAGGGGCAGATGGTCTCTACGCTTGAAGACAGGAAGCTGGTTTCCGGTAAGTATACTGCCGAATGGAAACCACAAAGTTCGCTTCCGGCTGGTATTTATTTCGTGGCCTTGAAAATAAACGACCTGCAGGTGCATTACCAGAAGGTGGTGTTGAGGAAGTAAAATATCCGTGAGATTGATTATTCCTGAATAAAGGTTTTTATTTGGTGCCGTCAGAATTAGTGGGAATGGTAATGTAATAGGTTTTGATTATTTCATCATATTCATCTGATTCGGCAATGGCTTTGTCGTAATTAAAGCTGGCCGCGGCAGTTTCTTCTGTCAGCACAGCAGGATAAAAAGGTGTGTGAAAGGCAGTAAATTGAAAAAACACCCTGTCTTTTTTGTTGTTTAATGAATAAATAGGCTCAAGAGGTGGTGTATATTTACCGGTTCCATCAGGCGAACCAGTGGTAGTAAAATACCCTGATTGAGATTCATCACAGCGTTCTTTAACAATAAAATAGTCGACTTTCCCGGTAAAGTAATTACCATCTTTATATTTTATCACCACCGAAGGCAAAAATGTTTTTGAGATATGCGGCATCTCTTCTTTGTCGCATTCATCACTTAAATCAGGACAGGAAGTATAAACAAAAAGGAGGGGAACGATAATTAATACCATTAATGGGGTTAAGAGCTTTTTCATCATAGGACAAACTTAGCAAAGTTTATTTCAAAAGTCAAATAATCAGCTTGTTATATAAATATCCCAACCCAGTTTAGAGAGAATCTTAATAATTGTCAATATTAATTCTCACTCAACTAAAAATATTTAGGGTAGTGTTATGTATTGTGTTCTTACTTTTGGCACTTAATAAAAGCGCTATTTATTAAATGTCTGATCATATTGTTAATCAAAAGGATACTGAACAACTCATCAATAGGGATGAAATTTTTGCTTCCATTCATGATCAATATGGCGATGCCACCAAACTGGTCGAGGCCGGAAGGTTTTGTTTCCCTTTCAAAAATCATACTCGAGCAACAGGTGAGCCTGGCATCAGCCAATGCACATTTCAATAAACTGAATGCTTACCTGAAGGATTTTACACCCGCAAATATTTTAAAACTAAGCGATTCAGAAATGAGGGAGTGCCAGGTGAGCCGTCAAAAAGCAACCTACCTGCGTGCATTATCTATGGCAATAGTAAATCAACAGATCGATCTGGATAAACTATCAAAACTGGATGAACCAGAAGTCAGAAAACAATTAACATGCATTAAAGGCATTGGGGAATGGACTGCTGATATTTATTTAATGTTTTGCCTGCAATCGAAAGATATTTTCCCGGTAGGTGATGTGGCCATTGTCAATACAGTTAGGGAACTGACTGATGCAAAAACCAATGTAGAAATAGTTGAGTTATCAGATAAATGGAAACCATTGCGGTCATTGGCTGCTTATTTTTTATGGCATTATTATTTGAAGAAGAGGGGCAGGGAATCTATCAATTAATTGCAAGTCCCGATAGCTATCGGGACGTAGTAATCTTCAAGTCAGTTTGGTGATCCATTGCAGGGGATTCCGTCGTCAGCCGATGCACCAGCCACCTTATTTCCTCAGAATTGAACGGGTTGATTTAGTTTTGATCAATCACCTTTTTCCTTTGCAACAAAGTAGGATGTGAGTAATGAAAGAAAACATAAGTTGGATGCGGAGTTAAATTGCTCAGGTTTTTTACTGAAAGCTTGATCAGTGAATTGATCAGGTTTTCCCCCAACCCATAATTTTTTGCATAATCATCAGCCTGGTATTCGTATTTGCGCGAAAGGATATTTGAAAAAATACCTGTAACAAACGAAACAGGGGAGAAAAGCAATCCGAATGCGATCAATCCCATATAAAAACTGGCTTCTTCAGCACCAATAGCCCGGGATAAAACAGGTAAGTCAATCGCTATGGAAAGCAACCAGATCATTAAGGCACTCTGGATAATCGACATCACCATGCCTTTCATCACATGCTTTTTCTTGTAATGGCCTACTTCGTGCGCCAGCACAGCAACAATCTCTTCGGTTTCGAGGTCATTCATCAGAGTATCATAGAACACAATACGTTTTTTGGGCCCCAGCCCGCTGAAATAAGCATTGGCCTTGGTGCTTCTTTTTGAGCCGTCAATAACAAACACATTGTTAAGTTTAAAACCGGCTTTCGTGGCAAAGCTGTTGATTGCATTGCGCAATACTCCTTCATCAAGCGGTGTTTGCTTGTTAAACAATGGTACGATCAACTGGGTATAAAACATCGCCATAAAGATCATGAAGGCACTCATCCCTCCCAAAACAATCACCCAGAACCAGTTGCCGGTGCTCAGCCATGCCCAGAGGATAAACATCATCAATCCGCCACCAATTACTGCACCCAGCAAATAGCCTTTAAGTTTATCGAGTATAAACGTCTTGACCGTAGTTTTATTAAAGCCGAATTTTTCTTCGATCACGAAGGTGCCATAAATGGAGAAGGGAGTAGCAAGAATATCAGAGGCCAGGCCAAGTATACCAAAAAAGAGGAGTGTGCGTAAATAAATGCTTTCGGTGATACTGCGCACCCATTCGTCGAGTAATCCAAACCCGCCGGCAAAAAGCATTACCAGGATCAGTATAAGGGAGAAGGTGCTCGTTAATAGCGAAAATCGTGTATTTACTTTGCTGTATTGTTGCGACTTCTTGTATTTCTTAGCATCGTAAATGCCTTCCAGTTCTTCAGGAATTTCATCCTTCATTGCCTTTACATTCAGGTAGTCCAAAACCTTTTCGAATACGAAGTCAAAGATGATAATAGCGATGATGATCCAGAATATTGTTTGTTCCATGTCTCGAGTTTCGGGTTGTGGGTTGCAGGTATTTAATAAGTGCCAAAATACTTTCTTAAAAACCATTCCACCGATAGCAACAATAAAATCAGGCCAATCACCCACCAGAGGTCGAAGAGGCCGGTGTATTTTTCTTCGTAGTAAATTTTGGTTTGCAAGTTTTGCTTTTCTTTTAAAAGCTCAGGCAAATTAGATAAACCGTCCAATTGCAACATTTCTCCTTCATGCTGATTCGCAAGCCTGTATAGCATGGCATGGTCAGCTCTGTAATATCCTGCTTTCAATGGATTCGCCACTTACGATAAATTCACCCTGTTGGCCGTATTTTTCTGCTCCCAATGTGGTGCTTGCTGAGTATTTATAAACACCTACAGGTAATTGTTTTAAATTCAGCATATATGCCTGCTCACTTGGTGAAAACAGGTAATTGAACTTTTCGTTGCTTTCATTGGTCAATGTAAAACTAACATCAGACTGGTTCACAGATTCGTATGATTGATTATACAATTCAGCACTGATGACAATGTCCTCGTTACTGCTGTATTCACCTTTTGTTGTCAGCCTAAAATACCTTTTGTCTTTTCTGAGCAACAACAGTTGCACAGTTTTTTCAATAAATGTGTCAAATGCCTTGGTGTTGTTTTCCTGTAAATAATTATGGATCCGCCACATCCAGAGTCCTTCACCTGCAATAAGTCCATTTTTAATGCCTTCAAGGGAACTAATTGCCACCAAGGGATAATCAGTTTCAATTTTGCTAATTTTCTGGCTTGCAAAAACTGTGGTATTTGGTAAAAGCTGAAAATTACCCAAAGGCACGATAAGTGGTGGAAGGCTCTCAATGATGTTCGATAGTTCTTGATCAAAACTAAAAAAGCTAAAATTGGGATTGATGATGGCCTGGGCCTCTTCAAAGTTTCTTCCTGCCGACCGAAATTCGATACCTTGGTAAAATCGGTTAAAAACCTGGGTATTGCTTTGCTTCCCTAAAATGTACAGGGTAGGAATTTCTTTTTCACTAACCTGTTCAAACAAACCTGTCATATGGTTTTTTAGAGATGGCAATTGGTGCATAATTACAAGGTCGTAATCATCAATTTGTTTGTTAAATTTGTTGGCATATGTGATGTCCAATTCATAATTCTTGTTCATTTCAATGCTTTGCCTGATGGCAGTAATATCAGGATGTGGTGCATTGGCGAGCAATAATATTTTTTGCCTGTTATCAAGCACATCAATAAACACATTCCTTACATTATTTTCTGTGTTAAATTCTTCGGCATCTGTCTCAATCAAAACCCTGATGCGGTGTTTTCCTGGTTTTAGAGCATTGATCAAAAAACTATACGACCTGTTAAATTGATCTGTATTGATCTTAATCAGCTTTTGTGATTGCAAATTGCCATACGCATATATTTTAAGGACGGCATTTTTACTTTCGAGCTTTTTAGCACTTATATTTATTTCCACCGGGAATTCATCTCCCAGGTAAACAATGCTGTTGTATCTTACATCATTGATTTTAAGATCCTTGTTGGTCGAGGTGTCACCCAGAGCAATAGTATATATAGGAAAGTTGATTTCTGAAGCAGCAAAAACCGGGTCTATACCCCTGTTGTTCAGTCCGTCGCCTGCAACAATTAACGCACCTATATTCAGCCCTGCATAGTCCTCCTTCATTTTGGTTAAAAAATCGGCGTAATTGGTGATTTCATGGTCAAAAGTTAGTGATTCAATGGCCTGTACTTTTTCACCAAATGCATAAACATCAACATCATAATCCTGATTAAGGCTGTTCTTTACTGCTGCAAGCTGTTCAGTAAATTGTGTTTTTATCATTGCTGAATCTTTCGACAAAATCATCGAACGTGAATTGTCGATACCAAAAACGATGATGGGTTTTTCGAGCTGTTTGCTTTTGGTTTTCAGGAAAGGAGAAAGTAACAGGAATGCAAGAATGGTGACAGATAAAAATCGAAAAATAAACAGGAGGGAAGTTAAAATTTTGCTGAGTTTATTCTTTTTGTTATAGAGATACAGAATAGAAGCATAAGCCAACCCAATAAGGATAACCAGCAACAAAAACCACCAGGGTGTATTTATAATGAGGTCAGAAAACAATTGATTTAAATTTTGAAATGCAAAGATATTGGAATTGGGTTACGTGTTGCATGTTTCGGGTCGTGAGTTACAACTTGGTATTAATTTAAGTAAATTTGCCAAAAAAAGTAAGTAATGATACCATACACTACAGGATGGATTGGTGGCCCCGAAGTAATTATTATCTTGATAGTTGTGCTGTTGCTGTTTGGCGGAAAGAAAATTCCTGAACTTGCAAGAGGAATAGGACAGGGCATTCGTGATTTCAGAAAAGCTGCTGACGAAAATGATATCGTTAAAGACATTAAGGATGTTACTTCAGAATTGAAGGATGTAAAAAAGGACGTTGAAGGGATGCACCCTAAAAATGCATTTAAAATCACCGACAATCCAAAATCTTCAAAAAAGAAGGACAATTAACAGAAGCTTCATGTTATCGCATGCATGCATTTCAGTGGCTATTTACCCTAATTTATAAGTGAAAGATTTAACTGAAGGAAAAGAAGGCAGGCTTATTTTAAATTTTGCCTTGCCCATGTTATTTGGGAATATTTTCCAACAGATGTATAATGTCGTTGATGCTATAATCATCGGGAAAGTACTTGGTAAAGAGGCACTGGCGGCTGTTGGCGCAAGCTTCCCACTCATCTTTGCACTGATCTCGTTTGTTGTTGGGGTAGCCATGGGTTCAACCATAATCATTGCCCAATACTTTGGTGCCAAGGATATGGGTCGGGTAAAACGAGCCATTGATACGCTTTACATTTTTATGTTTTTTGCATCTATCGCACTTACAGTGATCGGAATATATTCCAGCGAATATATATTTAGACTTATTCAATTGCCTGAGGAAGTCATACCCCTGGCAGTGGATTATTTTCAAATTTATTCTTACGGTTTTGTCTTCTTTTTCGGTTTCCAGGGGACGAGTGCTATCATGCGGGGGTTGGGTGATTCGCGGACCCCGGTTTATTTTCTAGTGGTTTCTACAATCATGAATATTGCGCTCGATCTATTCTTTGTATTGGTTTTAGGATGGGGAGTGCAGGGCGTCGCTGCTGCGACCATTATTGCCCAGGGAGGTGCATTCTTCTCAATAGTAATTTATTTAAATCTTTATCACAGTTTCCTTGATTTCTCACCTTTAAAAATGAAGTTTGATAAGGAGATGTTCAGGAAAAGTTTGAAAATCGGATTGCCTTCCGGGTTGCAACAAACATTTGTCTCGGTTGGATTTTTAGCTTTATACCGCATTGTTAATGCATTCGGAACACCAACTATTGCAGCTTACAGTATTGCTATGCGAATAGATTCATTTGCCGTACTGCCTGCCATGAACTTTTCAGCAGCTATCTCAACTTTCGTTGGACAGAATATGGGAGCAAATAAAATTGGCCGGATAAGCAGTGGCGTGAAGTCTACCTTAAAAATGATGTCGGTGGTATCAATATCAATTACCTTGCTTGCGGTTTTATTTGCTGAACCCATTATCGGCGTATTTACTAATGATGCTGAAGTAATTGAAATCGGAAAAAATTATTTATTTATTGTCAGTCCGTTTTATGTTGGTTTTGCAGCCATGTTTGTTTTAATGGGTGTGTTAAGGGGTGCAGGTGATACGATGACCTCGATGATCATCACCATTATTACACTTTGGGCGATCCGAATTCCATTGTCTTATTTTTTGTCTGTTGAATTTGGTTCAATTGGTATTTGGTGGGGAATTCCGTTAGCATGGGTAATTGGATTGTCCCTTTCTTTGATATATTACAAAACAGGCAGGTGGAAGAAGATGGGTGTTGTCAGGCATCAATAAGCTAATATAGCGATAATGATATAAGGTATAATTATTCTCTCAATTAAATTAATTCATTATTAAAGCATTAACGCATTCAATTATTGCAGCATTGCCTGATTTCCTTAACACAAAGTAATATCCATGCGATTGTTAAAAGAACAAACTGAACTTCCTGCTTCGATTCTGCTTTTTCCTTAAATTTGGCGCTTTTTCGGACTATTTAAATATGAGTTATTTACACATCAGATCATACACCTTGTTTTTGGTATTGATGTTACCTGTGATTGTCTTCGGACAGTTTACGGAGTTGCAAAAAGCTGAAAACTTTGCAGATTCAGTTTATCAGTCATTAAGCGTGGAAGAGCGTGTAGGCCAACTAATATTTATCAGAGCCAACCAGTCAGGAGAACCCTATATTGAGGAAGTTGGTGACCTGATAAAGCAATACAATCTTGGAGGAGTAGTTTTCTTTGCCGGTGATCCGGTGCTTCAGGCACTTCAAACCAACAAATGGAATGCATTGCCAAAAACGCCTTTATTTATTTCTATTGATGCGGAATGGGGACTTGGAATGAGGCTGAAAAATACCATTAATTATCCCCTGCAGATGACTTTGGGCGCGATAAATGACGACGAGCTGATTTATGAAATGGGTAAACAAATTGGCGAGCAATGCAGGCGGATGGGCATCCATATCAATTTTGCACCAGTGGTGGACGTAAATAATAATCCGCTTAATCCTGTCATTGGGATGCGCTCATTTGGTGAAAATCCAACCAGGGTGGGAGAGAAAGCATACCAATACATGAAAGGGATGCAGGAGGAAGGAGTTATCGCATGTGCAAAACATTTTCCAGGTCATGGCGATACGAAAACTGACTCTCATGTGAGTCTGCCGGTATTAAATAAAACGAAAAAAGAACTTCGGACAACTGAACTATTGCCATTTGAATACCTTATTAGTAAGCGCGTAAATTCGATAATGATTGCCCATTTATCTATACCTGCTTTTGATAAGAAAAAGAAACTTCCCGCAACTTTGTCTTCAGAACTTGTAACCAACCAATTGAAAAAGAAAATGGGGTTTAATGGGTTGATAATCACTGATGGCCTCGATATGAAAGGCATTACTAATTATTTCAATCCTGATAAAATTGCGCTGAAGGCTTTCGAGGCAGGTAATGATATTTTGTTAATCCCCGAAGATATCCCTGCATCGGTTAAAGCCATCACTGAAGCCATCGTAAAAGGAAAAACTGAAAATGGCCGACTTGAGGAAAGTTGCAAAAAGATCTTAAAACAAAAATACCTGACAGGTGCATATAATCGTGAACCAATAGATACAACTCATTTGCTTAAAGACCTGAACCAGGAGAAATATCATCAAACCACAAAAGAACTCTTAAGTCGGGCGGTAACTATTGTAAGAAATGATGAAGACATTGTTCCGGTGAGTTACCCCGACACATTGAACCCTGTTGTATTGATTATCGGAACTGAAGACGAAACCGAATTCGAGTCAATTTTGACAGACTTTTTTAAAGCGAAAGTATACAGAATAAAACATGATGCAGACATTAGTCAACACCAGAAAATATTAACGAATATAGAAGATAATGACCTTGTTATCATTGGTGTAGTAAATACCAATATTTCTGCCTCACGTAAATATGGAATTACCGAAAGCGATATTCAATTTATTGAACTAATTGCACGAAAAAAGCATGTAATTCTTGATGTATTTGCTAGCCCATATAGCCTTGATTTATTCAGTTCTTTATCAATATTTAAAAGCATCTTGGTCTCTTTCCAGGATAAACCATATTTGCATAAAATTTCAGCAGAGATCATTCTTGGGATGCATCCAGCAACAGGGAAACTACCAGTTTCAGCAGGAGGATTTATGGTGAACACAGGTATTGATTTGGAAAAACTAAGATTGTCTTATGAAAGTCCTGAAGAATTGGCAATCAGTTCATATTACCTGGATAAAATTGATTCGATTGCATTAAATGGAATTGAAATAAAGGCCTTCCCTGGATGTCAGATTATAGGTATCAAAAATGGATACATCTTTTATGACAAATCGTTTGGGTATCATACCTATGACAGTGTTCAGCCAGTGCTAAGAGACGATTTGTACGACCTTGCCTCACTGACAAAAATACTTGCCACAACCCCTGCCTTAATGAAATTGGTTGATGAACAAAAGATTGATATTCATGGAAAATTATCTGATTATTTACTTTACCTGAAAGGAACTAACAAAGAGGAAATCGGGTTTCGTGAAGTATTAACACATCAGGCCGGCCTGTTTCCATGGTTACCCTATTACGAGAATACCCTTTTTGACAACGATTGGGATACTGCTGTATATCGGTCTATTATTTCTGAGGAATTCCCGGTCAGAGTAGCAAAAAACATGTACATCTCTGAAAACTATCAGCATAACATTTATGAGCAGATAATTGATTCACCAATTGGAGAAAAGGAATATGCATATAGTGATTTAGGTTTTTACTTTTTGAAAGAATTGATTGAGCAATTGACAAATGCTCCGTTTGAGCTATATGTTGATAATGAGTTTTATCAGCCACTCGGATTGAAATATATGACTTATTTGCCATTGCGAAAAATACCAATAAGTAAAATAATTCCTACCGAAAACGATATGTTATTCAGGCATCAGCTATTGATTGGTGATGTGCATGACCAAGGAGCTGCTATGCTTGGTGGTGTTTCGGGACATGCCGGTTTATTTGGCAATGCTTATGATGTGGCTGTTATCATGCAGATGTTTTTAAATGGAGGTAATTATGGCGGAAGAGCGTATATTTCAGATGAAACCCTTGAGTTTTTCACAGATGTGCAATTTCCGGAAAATGACAACAGGAGAGGTTTAGGGTTTGACAAGCCAATGCTGGAATTTGAAGAACATTTGGGCAATTGTAAATCCGCTTCACCGTCAAGTTTTGGGCATTCAGGTTTTACAGGAACCTATACATGGGCTGATCCCGAAACAGGCCTTATCTATGTATTCTTATCCAACCGGATTTATCCTGAAATGAATAATTCCAAAATAATGGATCTGGATATCAGGACGAATATTCATCAGCTATTTTACGACGCTATTAATTCTAAAAACCTAACGATAGCTGACTAAATGGGACATCAACACCATCCTCATAATAATCAGAATGGAGCAGAAGGGAAAAAGCTGCTTTTTACTGTTGTCCTCAATTTTATTATTACAATTGCTGAATTTGTCGGTGGTATTTTTGCAAATAGCCTTGCCTTAATCTCTGATGCCATTCACAATTTAAGCGACACCGTTGCATTGCTTATTACCTACCTTACCTATAAGATCAGCAAGAAACCTTCTGATTCAAAACATACTTTTGGTTATAAACGAATCCAGATTTTAGCTGCACTTTTTAATTCTGTTACCCTTATAGCGATTTGTCTGTACCTGCTTTATGAGGCCTATGAGCGATTCATGAATCCCGAACCCATAAAAAGTGTCATCATGCTGGCTGTGGCTTTAATCGGTTTGATTGCTAATCTGTTAAGTGTTGTATTACTCAAAGATCAATCAAAAGAAAACCTGAATATTAAAGCCGCATATCTTCACCTGATTGGCGATACATTATCGAGTGTGGCTGTAATTATTGGTGGAATTCTAATCTATTTTTATGAGGTTTATTGGGTTGATCCGCTAATTACAGTATTAATTAGTCTGTATATTATTAAAGAGACTTATTCGGTATTGTATGAAACTTATAAAATCCTGATGCAAAGCACACCGTCCGATATTTCTATCGATGAATTGGTTGATACATTGAAAAATATTGAAGGGGTAAAAGGAATACATCATATTCATGTTTGGAATTTGACAGACAAGGAAATTCATTTTGAGGGTCATGTTGACCTTATGGATGATATAAAGGTGAGTGAAAGCCAGAAAATATTGGAAAAAGTTAGAATTATTTTAAAAAATGAGTTTGAAATCCATCATATTACGCTTCAGTTTGAGCACAACAGGTGTGATGACAAAAGTGTAATATCTGATGAAAAACGTAATTGAGTATGAGTGATAAAATAAAAAATGTTTTATTGTGGATTGTAGCAGTTGTATTTACACTTTCATTGGTAGTCTATCAAAGGGCAACAGGGCCTACATATCCCATTAAAGATAGCATCGAGATTAATGGTGAAGAGATAGAGTATGAATTTCTGCGATCGCATGATACTGAAATCAATGCGCCTGTGGTTGTAAAAATAACTGACAAAGAAATTACAGGCCAACTTTCTTTTAAAAGATACAAAAGCTACGACGAATGGACAACGATCGATATGAACCGGAATGATGAAGGATTGGTTTCCCAACTTCCCTTTTTGCCCGCTGCAGGTAAAATGATGTATAATGTTGTTTTATTTAAAGGTGGAAATTCGTATCCATTAAATGATGAACCCGTTGTGCTTCGTTATAAAGGTGCAGTGCCAATTGCAGTTTTAACACCACATGTATTCTTTATGTTTTTTTCATTACTTTTTGGCGTTCGTGCCGGTTTGGAGGCTTTATTCAGAAGAAAAGACACATTGTTTCAGGCAGGGGTTGCATTGTTCACCGTTATTATTGGAGGATTAATTTTAGGCCCGATAGTGCAAAAATTTGCCTTTGATGCTTATTGGACAGGTTGGCCTTTTGGATCAGATTTGACAGACAACAAAACAGCAGTCATATTCTTTTTCTGGTTAATAGCGTGGCTTCGGTTGAGAAAGAAACCGGAAAATAAAATATGGCCAATATTAGCAACTATTGTGATGTTAATTGTTTATGTAATACCGCATAGCGTTTTAGGTTCCGAGATTGATTATACAAAACAAGAAATAGAACAAGTTCAAACCGACGACGATTTATAATGACATTTGGATTAAATATATTTATTGTTGCTGTTACAGTTATTGTTTCGCTAATGGCATTTAACAATAGTGCCATGTTGGAGCGGTTAAAATTTAATGCTTACCTTATTAAGCATCAAAAACAAAGCTGGCGGTTTTTTAGTTATGCTTTGGTACATGCTGGTTTCCTTCATTTATTCGTTAATATGTGGGTACTGTATTCATTTGGTGGAATTGTAGAAGAAAACCTAATGCATTTATACGGTATAAGGGGTATCCTGTCTTATGCATTGCTCTATATTGGCGGAGTGATCTTTTCAACGGTTTTCGATTTTGGTAAACACAAAGACGATCCTTATTACAGTGCGGTGGGTGCTTCAGGAGCAGTGTCGGCAGTCGTATTCTCAAGTATCTTATTTTATCCTGGCGGAGGTATTTATATTTTCCCTATCCCGTTTGCATTGCCATCATGGTTGTTCGGAATACTTTACCTTGTTTATTCTGCATATATGGGTAAAAAAGAAAACGACAACATTGGGCACAACGCACATTTCTGGGGAGCAATTTTCGGAATCGTTTTTACGGTAATTATGGTTCCTGGAGTCCTGAAGAATTTTATCGACCAGTTATTTTAATTCATATTGGGGTCGATTGGGAATTTGCTCCAGTATTTATAAGTTTCTCCCATTTTTCCAAGCAAATTGTCCCACATCATCATTGGATCAATCGAAAATAAAAGCCGTTTTGAAGCTTGTGTGATAACCCATGAGTTTTTCTTTAGCTCGTCTGAAAGTTGATCTGCAGCCCATCCTGAATAACCAATGAAAAAACGGATGTCTCTGGGTTCTATTCTTTTAATTAAAATCAATTCTTTTAATGCATCAATATCACCACCCCAGTAAAGGCCTTTGACTATTTCTGTTGCGCCATCTAATTGTTCACCTTTGGTATGCACATAAAACAGGCTGTCAACTTCTACTGGTCCACCTAGGTATATAGGAGCATCAAATTCAGGGAAATCTTTTAATACTTCATTAAAAGTGGCTGTAACAGGTTTGTTCATGATTACTCCAAAAGAGCCTTCATTATTGTGTTCGGCTAATAGAATAACAGACCTTCCAAAATAATAATCTCCCATAAAAGGTTCTGATATTAATAACCTTCCCCTTGCTGGTGCAAGGCTATTGGATTTTATCTGAATAAATCTGTCTATTTCTTTCATCTTATAGTTTACAATTATACTATCTTGCATTCAAAAAGTATACCAACAAATTGAAGCCCAAAGAAAATTATACTAAATTTCTTCAACTGCGCAAAGAATACCCTTTCTTTGAGTACCAAAGTTATTCATTTGAATTAAAAAAACAAATTCTTGAAATATCATTCTTATTTAACATCTCAAACAAATTTAAGTTCAAACCTAAAATCAGTATTCCAAAAACGAATTTTATTGACTGGAACAGTTTAAAGACCAGCGATCTAAATAACCTTGTTTTTCATATTGGTATGATTGAATTGATCAGCTATTGGAAAACTACCTGTTCTCCAGTTTTAATTATTAAGCCACATAGTATTGATCAGTATCAAATTGCCTGGTGGACGAAACTTTATTTTCATGGTTTAGGCGAATTTTTTTATCTGAATGGTATAGATACTGATTGTGATTCAATTGTTGAAATTAAGTCGGAAGGAGATATTTTAAAACCAATTGAGGTTATTTTAAATAATGAAGAGGTTATTGTTCCTGTTGGTGGAGGAAAAGATTCTGTGGTAACATTGGAATTGTTGAAACAGAATAATTTCATGGTAAGGCCGATGGCTTTGAATCCGCGGGCAGCTATAAAAAGGACAATTGAATCTGCAGGCATTAAAGTGGAAGAAACGCTTATTGTCAATAGAATGATTGACCCTCTTTTGATGGAGTTAAATGATGATGGATTTTTAAATGGTCATACGCCCTTTTCAGCTTTATTGGCGTTTATCAATTTATTGTGCTCTGCATTAACAGGATCGGCAAACATTGCACTTTCAAATGAGAGTAGTGCAAATCAAAGCACAATACCAGGATCTAAAATAAATCATCAATATTCAAAGACATTTGAATTTGAACAGGATTTCAGTAATTATGTAAAACAATATATTCATCCCAATATTGAATATTTTAGTTTTTTAAGGCCACTCAATGAATTACAAATCACAGCATTATTTTCAGAATCTCCATGGCACTATAATGGCTTCAGGAGTTGTAACGTAGGTAGTAAAGTAGATGAGTGGTGTTGCATATGTCCAAAGTGTCTGTTTACCGATATTATGCTTTCCCCATTTTTAAATCCGAAAAATCGATTACAGATATTCGGAAAGAATCTATTAGATGATGCAAGTCTTGAACCAATTTTTGATGAATTAACCGGTAAATCAGCTATCAAACCATTTGAATGTGTTGGTACCCCTGAGGAAATAAATGTTGCACTTTGGAAGCTATCAAAAGATCTGCCAGAATCAGAATATCCTTACCTTTTGAAACGATTTGTTAAATCAAATAGGACAGCTCACAATAAGGATAATTTTGATTTATTGATGAAGCAGTTCATTGCCGATCATTTAATCCCTAAAAGATTTACTACAGTATTAAAGCAGAAAATTGAAAATCTGGAGGTTGGTTTTAAGCAGTTTTTGAAAAATGAATTACGAGGTATACATAGTTTATTGATCCTTGGATATGGTAAAGAAGGACGATCTTCTGTGAGACTATTCCAGGATTATTTTCCACATATTAAATTGGGAATATCTGATGAAAATGCTGAAATTGAAATCCAAGAAGATAAGAATAGTGAAAACTTAATTTTTTTTACTGGAATTAATTATTTAGATGCAATTAATAAGTTTGACTTTATAATTAAATCACCTGGAATAAAATTAGATCAGAAGTATTTGAAGAGCAAAACTACAATCACTTCACAAACCGAATTGTTTTTAAAATATTATCGGGATCAAACCATTGGAATTACAGGGACAAAAGGTAAAAGCACTACAGCCTCTTTGATTTTTCATATTCTTAATAAATCTGGTAAAAATGCGGTTTTGTTAGGTAATATCGGAACTCCAGCTTTTGATCAGATTGATCAAATTCAAAAGGATTCGATTATAGTTTATGAATTATCAGCACATCAGTTACAAAACGTAGAGGTTTCTCCTCACATCGCAATTTTGTTAAATATATTCCCTGAACATCTTGATCATTTTAATTCGTTTGAGCAATATAATAATGCTAAATTGAATATTGGAAAATACCAGAATGAGAATGATTTTTTAATTACTGGAATTACACAACTGAAGTCAGATCATGCATTTAAATCGGATGTTATTAAAATCGATGATGATTTAATTGAGGAAGCCTTAACGAACACTCATAATCTTGACTTTGGACTAAAAGGTCGACACAATATGTACAATATTGCAACAGCAGTTATAGCAACTGATTTAATGGGTGTAGGCAAAACTGAGTCTCTTCAGGCTGTTCAAACTTTTGAAACGCTTCCTCATCGTCTTGAATATGTTGGAACATATCATGGAATTAAATTTTATAATGATAGTATTTCTACAGTCCCGGAATCAACTATAGCAGCAGTAAAAACACTGCCTGATGTGAAAACATTAATATTGGGAGGCTTTGACAGAGGATTGGATTATTCTGATTTAGTTGGGTTTTTGAAGAAGTCACAAATTGCAACATTTATTTTTATTGGGAAAGCGGGTGAAAAAATGATTGAAATTTTTCAAAAGAAACCAAATTCTGACCAATATTATGTTAAAGTGGATAAGTTAGAAAATGCAGCTAAGATTATTAAATCAAATACACCTAAAGGAACAATTTGCCTGCTCTCACCAGCTGCTGCAAGTTATGACCAATTTCATAACTTTGAACACCGAGGTGATGCATTCAAGTCATTAGCTAAATTTCTAATATAAGAAAAGGCAGGAATTTCCCGCCTTCTTACGTTTTTTGATTTTTGATCTCTAATCTTCTTCCTTTTTTTCTTTCTTTTCAGCTGCCGTCTTTGTTGTAGTTTTTTTGGCAGTTGTTTTTTTGGCAGTTGTTTTTTTCGCGGTTGGCTTTTTAGCCGTTGTTTTAACCACTTTTTTTACTTCTTCCTTTGGTTTTTCTTTTGTTTTTGGTTCTACTTTAACTTCTTCTTTTTTGTTGGCCTTCTCCTCAACAACTTCAACTACTTTTTCTACCTTAGTTTCTTCAATTACTTTTTCCTCTTTCTTCTTTACGGGTGCTTTTTTTGTTGCTTTCTTTTCAGCTGTTTCAGTAACTTTTGCTTTGGAAGCTTTAGTCTCTTTTTTTGGATCAACAACTAAAGTATTTTGTTTTTTTCTTGGACGTCTTACTCCATAAGAACCTTTAATGATCTTCCCTCTTTTCGTCTTTTTATCGCCTTTTCCCATTTTGTATATTTTTAGATTGAATTAAAGTGTAAAATTATGAAAAATGACCATGTATCCAAATTACAATTGCCTTTTAAAAGATTTTAAAAACTGATTCTCAATTATCTCTGATCGACTAATTGTTCGTCTTACCCATTCTAATTCGATATCAATTTTTTCTTCATCCGATAACTGCCAATCTATTTCTGATTTCCTTATTCTATCAGTTAAATGATATAAGATAAGCGCCGCTGATACTGAAATATTATAGCTTTCTGTAAAACCATACATTGGAATTCTAAGATATCCATCAGCATTATTAATCGCTGTATCGGATAATCCGGTTAATTCAGTTCCAAATACAACAGCTAGTTTTTCATCAACTGGAATATCATCCAGCGAATAATTATTTTCATGGGGTGTTGTGGCAATTATTTTATATCCTTTTTCACGTATTTTCTCATAGGCTAATAAAGTATTGTTTTCTTGCTCATTATACTTAACCATGTTTAGCCATTTTGACGAACCAAGAGCAACGTCAGGATTTATGTTATACGTATTTTTATTTTCGATAATGTGTACATCCTGAATGCCAGTTAGATCACAAGTGCGTAATACTGCACTGGCATTTTGTGATTGATAAATATCCTCTAGGACTACAGTTAGTTGTCTTGTTCTGAATGAAAGAACTTTTATGAATAACGATTTTCTTCTTGCAGTAATAAACTCAATTAAATGTGCTAAAAGAGCTTTTTTGGTTTCGGTATTTAAGTCAGTTCTCAATTTTATTTATAGGGGTAGATAACTGCTTGAATTATAATTCAAGAATTGTTCATAAAGCGGTGAATAACACAAAATTAAAAATTTACAAATGATAGCGCTCTATTTTCTAGAAAAACATACTTTTGCAACCTCAAAATTAATATGGTATGGCAAAGAAAAAAGATATTGAAGCAAGAGGAGATCAAAGGCTTGAGAATATCGAGGAAACCCTTACAAGGTCTGAACAGTTTATAGTCAATAATCAAAAAAATATTTCAATCGTGGTTGGTATTATTCTAATCATTATTCTAGGGTATTTTGGTTATGATCGCTATATTGTTCAACCAAAAACTCAAGAAGCTCAGGAGCAAATGTTTGTTGCACAGAGGTTCTTCGAGTCCGATTCGCTTGATAGGGCTTTATATGGTGATGGAAACAGCCTTGGTTTTATTGATATAGTTGATGATTATGGTAGTACAAAACCTGGCAATCTAGCAAACTATTATGCAGGCATTTGTTTTTTACAAAAAGGTGATTATCAGCAAGCCATAGAATATTTGAATGATTATGATGGAGAAAGTCAAATAGTTGCTCCAATGGCTACCGGTGCCATCGGTGATGCTTATCTTGAGCTTGGCGAAAAAGATCGTGCCGCTGCTTATTATCTTGAGGCAGCAAATCAATATGAGAATGATTTTACTACTCCACTTTATCTTTACAAAGCAGCTATGGTATATGAAATGAATGCTCAGTATAATAGTGCAATTGATCTATACAATAGGATAAAGGAGAAGTTTCCTAAAAGTACAGAGTCGCGAACGATTGACAAAAATATAGGACGGGCTACAGCTGCGCGAGACAGAAAATAATGAAATAAAATTCATTGATAAAACCCGGTTTCTTAGCCGGGTTTTTTATTTTAGCAAAATATGAAAAAGGAAGATGTCAAGATTATATTCATGGGAACACCTGAATTTGCGGTTCCTTCGCTCAATATGTTATATGAAAACGGCTATAATATTGTTGGCGTCATTACTGCACCTGACCGGCCAGCCGGGAGAGGAAAAAAAGTTGTTTATTCTCCTGTTAAAGAATATGCTTTAAATCATGGCCTTCAACTAATTCAACCAACAAATTTAAAAGACGAAGCCTTCCTGCAGAAATTGTCATCTTTAAAAGCAGATCTGCAAATTGTCATCGCATTCAGAATGCTCCCAAAATCAGTTTGGAATATGCCAAAATTTGGCACATTTAATTTACATGCATCATTGTTACCCCAATACCGAGGAGCTGCACCGATAAATCATGCATTAATTAATGGTGAAAAAACAACAGGTTTAACCACTTTTTTTATAGATGAAAAAATTGATACAGGCTGTATTATAAAACAAGTTAAAATGGAGATTGTAGAAGATGAAACCTATGGTGAGTTGCATGATAGAATGAAAGCAAAAGGTGTCTCATTGATAAAAGATACAATTGACCAGATCATTTCAGACAACGGCAGAGCTAGAGCTATTGACCAAAATAAATTTATAAATCCAGATATGCCATTGATGCAAGCTCCAAAAATATTTAAGGAAGATTGCAGAATTAATTGGGCAATGCCAGTTGATAAAATAAATAACTTAATCAGAGGGTTAAGTCCTGTGCCCGGTGCATTTTCTTTTTTATCAACTAAAAGTAGCCCAAAAGTATTAGTAAAGATTTTTAAAAGCACTGTTGAATTAACGAATGAAACCGATGATATTGGAAAAGTAATCACTGATCAAAACTCATACTTGAAAGTTGCTGCTTCCCATGGTTATCTTCGTATTATTGAGTTGCAGATGGAAGGAAAAAGAAAAATGTCTATTGAAGATTATTTAAGGGGATACCAAATTCAGGATGGTTCATTTTTTTTGTAGAAGATATAATAGGCATATACATAATTAAGAATTAATTAACAATTATTTCTGACGAATTGCTTTGAAACCTACGTTAATTGGGAGTTTCAGTCGATTATTGGCTATGTTTATTAACAAAATGGCGGTTTTATCAACAATTTTGCATGAAATCCCTTGTAAACACTTGCTTTTTGTGGATTTACATATATATTTGTTAAAGTTAATAATATAGTTTTAATTAAAAAATTCGTACAATGAACAAAGCTGAATTAATCGACGCAATGGCTGCAGGAGCTGGCCTTAGCAAAGCTGACGCTAAAAGAGCACTTGATGCATTTGTTGGATCGACAACTGATGCACTAAAAAAAGGAGATCGTGTAGCCTTAGTAGGATTCGGATCTTTCTCAGTAAATACAAGAGCTGCCCGTAAAGGACGTAACCCTCAAACCGGACAAGAAATTAATATCGCTGCAAAAAAGGTTGTTAAATTTAAAGCCGGTGCTGAATTATCAGGTAAAGTTTAAATCATTAATAAATGATTAAGAAAAAACGCCTCTCATATTGAGGCGTTTTTTGGTTTAAAAAACTCGTTTTCCAGATTTAAATTAAACCGATAGGGAAGTAAGGCATCTTCTTTTGCATATGCAACACCAATCCTTTGACTAGTTATTATATTCTTACTTCTTATTTTATAATCTGTTTCTTCAATCCAAATCCTGTCATCAGTTAACAACTTATTATTAAACTTTGTTGTAATCCCCAATGCTTTGGTTAGTTTTCCTGGCCCGTTTGTATCCTTATAACTTATTGAATTTTTCTTAACTCGTTTTGCCATTTCATTTTGTCCAATAATCGGTATAATACCTCTTATCAGGACTGCATGTGGTCGATTTATTGGGCCTGTAACTACATTAAACAAATGGTGTATTCCATAACATAAATAAACATAACTACATCCACCTTGTTGATATAGTACTTCAGTACGTTGCGTTTTTAGTCCACCGTATGCGTGTGATGCTTTATCAGTAATACCTGCATAAGCTTCTGTCTCTGATATAATTCCAGCAGTAATTTGATTATTTATTCTGGAAAACAACAGTTTGCCTAGTAAATCTTGGGCAATACCTACAACATCTTCAGAAAGGTAATATGATTGTGGTAATTTCAAAAAAGATATGAGTTAGAAATAATAACCAATGCCAATTGTTACATTAATATAACTGATATCTTGCCTAATTTCAGTTTCATATGGCTCTTGATTCCAATCCCATCCTGTAACATTGTCGAACTTTAACGGGGAACTAAGATAATCACCAAAAAGTAGAACATAATAATTTGCCAATTTGAATTTAAAGCCAGTTCCAAATGAGTAAGCATAACTAAATGCACTACCGGTTTCTCTATAGTAGGGTTCCTCAGATCCAGAACTTCTTAAAGTTATCTTTGGAGAGTAGCCACTAAAAAAGCCAAATGCACCTCTAATGTCCCAGCTGAAATTATCGGACAAAGGCAACCTGATATATGGTCCAATTAGCAAACCTCCTCCGCTCCAATTTCTTGTGCTTTCAACGCTAAAGGTGGTATCCTGATGTGTGGCTTCAAGTGCATCTTTATATTTTATGTTATCAAATTTATTGCTGTTGAAAATGCCAATAGCATATACACCAAAATTATGTGTAAATCGATATGCATAATTTAGATTGATAGCAACTCCTGTTTTTGCCCATCCTGAGGTTGAGTCATTTAAATTTGTTGCTGCAAAGTCTCCACTAGGGAATGATGGTCCTATTGCTAATCCAATATATTGTCTATTTGTACTCTGGGAGAATACAAAAATCGAAGCAAATATTAAAATTATAAGTATTTTAAATTTCATTTCAACTCTTTTTATCAAAACTAATTAAAATAATCAGCTTAATCAAAATTGATGTCAAGTTGTTTATGCCATATTAATGTTTCATCATTCTGTCTAATTACTTCACTATTTTCCATTTGCCATCTTAATACTGTTATTATATCTTCTTCATTTGAGGATGCAACAGATGAAACTAAATTATAAAGATGAATAGGTCCTTTTGCAAGCTGTTCTTTAATTTGAATTCTTATATTCTCAAATTCCATCTGATTTAATTCAGTTTTGTTTTTTGAAAGACAAACATCACATATGCCGCATCTGGCTGATTTCACTTCACCAAAATATTTTAATAATTGCTGACTTCTGCATTGCAATGAGTTCGAAATAAAATCTAGTAGGCTCTGTAATCTTTTTTCAGCAGCTTCTTTAAGGTAAGTGTAGTTTTCTTTAGAGAAAAAGATGTTTTTTGTATTTAATCTTTCTGATGCATAAATGATTTGCGGACTGGTTTTTACCGGGACATAACTAATTATTTTTTGTTTGTTCAGGTAATCCAATTTCTTGATAATTTCCTCTTTTGGTATTTCTGTACGTTTGGCAAGCTGGGACTCGTTAATATTGACATATTCAGTAAAAACACCTGCATACGAACGTAATATATCTTTTAGCAGACGGTCAGAGCCAGGATTCTCAACCATAATTCGGTATAACTCCTCTTTTCCGATCGGTATAAATATTTTAGAATATTGGCCGGCCGATTCATTGTAATAAAGATATCCATCACGCTCAAGAATTTTTATTGCATTATAAACTTCCATTAAATTGAATTCGAAGTGTTCTGAAAAACGGACAATGTTAAATTCAAAACTTTGGTCTTTACCACTACCTTCTGGCAATTGAAGATAATTGCCAAGGGCATTGTATATTATCCTAATCCGATCTAACGGAGGAAAAGCTTCCTTTACTTTTCTCTTGGCATTTACGATATCCTGGTTATGATACAAAAGTGTGGCAACTGCTTGTTTTCCATCTCTTCCTGCTCTTCCAGCTTCCTGAAAATAGGACTCAATACAGTCAGGCATATCGTAATGAATAACCTGCCTAACATCAGATTTATCAATACCCATGCCGAATGCGTTGGTGGATACCATCACTTTAAAACGTCCGTTAGTCCATTCTTTTTGTTTATTGTCTCGTGTCCTGGCGTCAAGACCGGCATGATAAAAAGAAGCAGTAATATTGTTTTTAACAAGTATTTCGGCTAATTCTCTTGTTTTTCTTCTGTTCCTGACGTAAACAATTCCTGAGCCCTTTTCATATTTAAACAACGTCAACAATCTTCCTGATTTATCTGCGTCTTTATACACGGTATAGGCCAGATTTTTTCGATGGAAACTTGATTGAAACAATTTTGGTTGTTTAAACTTTAGTTTATTCATGATATCTTCAACAACAATTGGGGTTGCAGTTGCTGTAAGTGCCAGAAATGGAGCTTCTTTAATGAAATTTCGTATGTCTGCAATTTTAAGGTAAGGTGGTCTAAAATCATATCCCCATTGTGAAATGCAATGTGCCTCATCTACAGCAATCAGGTTGATATTGACTTTACTGATCACGTCCTGAAAAGTTTCGTTTTCAAGTCGTTCTGGAGAAACATATAGAAACTTGAGCCGGCCACTTAAAGCATTTGAATAAGTGGATTCAATTTCACTTCGGTGCATACCTGTATGAATTGATTTTGCAGCAATTCCAAGTTTCTTTAACTGCATAACCTGATCATTCATCAACGCAATCAATGGAGTAATTACAAGACATGTTCCTTCCATCATCATCGCTGGAACCTGGAAACATATCGATTTTCCTCCGCCTGTTGGCAATAAAGCAAGTGTATTATATCCAGCATATACCGATGTGATAATATCCTCTTGCATCGGTCGAAATCCAGGATGACCCCAATATTCAACTAAAATCTTTCTTGCTTCTGTTATCATATATCGGTTACTTAAACCAAAATCGTAAATAATTGAATGATAATCCGAAGTTAGTGAATAATCTTATTCAATTCGCATATTCATATTATTTCAATAACGTTGAAAACAATTGAAATAGTGCCAGGTTTCTATAATTCAATTTATTTACTTTGCGCCTGCGAATTTCTATTTGGATATTTGATTGATTTTTTCATAACGCTGTAGTAAGTTAAAAACAATTTGTGATTGATTATAAAAGTAAGAAAGCGATAGTATGGGATTGGAATGGTACGCTCCTTAACGATCTTGAAATTTGTGTTTATTGCATGAATCAACTATTGTTGAACAGAAATCTCCCTAAATTAACAATTGAAAAATACAGGGAAATTTTCACTTTTCCTGTAAAAGAATATTATCAACGTGCAGGTTTTGATTTTGATCAAGAACCATTTGAAATACCTGCAACTGAATTTATCAATCTCTACCATCAAGAATTGGATCAAGCAAAATTATTTTCAGATGTAATACCGGTTTTGGATTATGTTTCTCGTAAAGTATTATCGCAGTCGATTCTTTCAGCAATGAAGCATGATAGTCTGGTAAAATCATTAGCTGATAATGAGATTATCACTTATTTTAAAGAAGTCTCTGGTATTGATAACCACTATGCGCATAGCAAATTAGAAATAGGGGAGGCATTGGTAAAAAAAATAAAACCACCAAAAAATCAATTGCTAATGATTGGAGATACCCTTCATGATCTGGATGTTGCAGATGCACTTGGAATTGACTGTTTATTAATATCAGGTGGGCATCAATCAAAAGTAAGGTTATTATCAAAAACGCCAAATGTTATTGAAGAGATAAATGAGGTAATTGGGTTATTTAATTAGTCCTCTATTGTATAGAATATAGAGTGCCTCTTTATAGTCGAATCCTAATTTTAACTGAATGGCTTTTGGATAAGTAAACCACTTAAAGTCTGTAAGTTCCGATTCTTGAATCTTTATTTCTCCACTCCAGGAGCCTATAAAACGAAACATTTCCCTGTCAATAAATTGTCCTTTCATGAAGACTTCAGAAGGCTCAAAATCAAGATTAGTCTCTTCTTTTACTTCTCGTACAACTGTTTGTTCAGGTTCTTCTCCATCTTCTGGCCTACCTCCCGGAAATACCCAATGTTCAGGAAAAAGTTGAGTGGTTTTTATCCTTTTTACAAGTAATATTTTATTATTGGAAATGATTGCAGCAGATGCGGTTTTCATCATATTAAATGAGGTTTTAAGGAGTTTCTTCCTTGTATTGCTCTTCTGTTATTGCTTGACCTGATTCATTGTAATAATCCCAATTTCCTTCTTTCAACCCATTGTTATAGCGTCCTTTAATCTCAAAAGTACCATTTTCATGGTAAACTACAAACTCACCATGCAATTGGCCATTTCTGTAAAAACCTTCTTTCATAAGCTTACCGTCAGGAAAGTACTTTAAGTAAATGCCATCTTTTATGTCATTTTTATACTCAGTTACTTCAGCCTCTTTGCCAGTATCAGCGTAATATAAAATGCTTTTTCCATTTAATTTCCCCTGCTTATAGTTCTCACTTGCAATAAGTTTTCCATCAATATCACTGTAAAAATTCCAGGTGCTGTCACGCAATTGATTGATGTATTTACCGTCGGCTAATGGTTTCCCATTTTGATGGAATATGTTAGTATATGCAATTATTCCGTCATCTGAGAAACTTGTTATGGCCTTTTTTTCACCGTTTTCATAATAGTATGTAAATGTTCCATAAGGTTTGTCATTCCTGAACTGGCCGTCATACTTCGTAACTCCGTTTACATAGGTTTTTAGCCATTTACCCTGTTTCCGATCCATGTCGTCAACCTGGTTTAATTCCTGTGAATAAGATGAAATTGAAAGAGAAATAATGGAAACAATCAATATCAATACACTTCGCATTTGATTTGTTTTAGGTGGCAACAAATTTATCTATTTTTGTTTAGGACAATACAACATGAACGAGTACTCTTCAAAATTATTGGAAACTGCGGTAAATGAGCTATCACGATTGCCTGGAATCGGCAAAAAGACTGCTCTTCGGCTGGCATTGCATATCCTTCGCGAGGATCTTAATTTCGCTGAAAATCTAGCTAAAGCCATTGACAAAATGCGCAAGGAAATTGTATTCTGCAAAAAATGTAACAACATTTCTGATAGTGAGCTTTGCGAGATATGTGCAAACTATAAACGTGACGAAAACACAGTTTGTGTTGTAGAAGACACACGCGATGTATTGGCCATCGAAAATACATCTCAATTTAATGGTCTCTATCATGTGTTAGGTGGTATTATTAATCCCATGGAAGGAATTGGCCCCAACGACATTACAATTGGTCATCTTATTAAAAGGGTGAACGAGGAAGAGATACACGAAGTGATTCTTGCATTGCCAGCTACGGTGGAAGGTGATACTACAAACTATTATATTTATAAGATGATTAAGGAATTCGGTGTTAAAGTCACTGCATTAGCACGTGGTGTAGCCATTGGAAATATGCTGGAATATACTGATGAAATAACGCTTGGGCGTTCAATTTTAAACCGGCTTCTTTTCGAAGATTCAATGAAAAAGAATTAGTCACATTTGGATATTAAATCTTTTTTGGCTGATATATATTAACTTCGTAGCACGCAATCAAATCAATGGAATTATGAAAAAGTTTAATCTTACCCTTGCAATTGTTGCATTATTAATAATTTTTACCAAAGCCCAAAATGTATCCGACTCTGACTACATTAGCCAGGATACTGCAAATTATCCTTACTGGATCGAAATGATGCAAAATCAGGATGTCAATGTTTTTAAAACAGTTGAAGCTTTCAATAAATATTGGGAAAACCGCCCGGATAGAAAAGGAAGCGGTTATAACCCTTTTAAAAGGTGGGAATGGTATATGATGCATAAGATAAACCCGGATGGTTCTCGGTTAGATGCCAATCACGATCAGAAGGCATTTGAGTTGTACAACAAAAGCCAACGATCAACTGGTGAGTTTATTGGAGATTGGGAGAATATTGGCCCAATCCAATTGCCTTCATCTCCTGAGATTTTCTGGGGAAACGGGCGGATTAATGGTATCGCTTTCCATTCAACAGATGCAGATATCTTTTATATAGCTGCACCTTCAGGAGGTTTATGGAAAACTGAAGATGGAGGTGAAAGTTGGGAACCCTTAACAGACGAACTGCCAACCATGGGTGCATCATCAATTGTTGTAGATTATGATAATTCTGACATAGTTTATGCAGGAAGTGGAGACAGAGATGCCGGAGATGCTCCGGGATTGGGCATTTTCAAGAGCACAGATGGAGGTGAGACATGGACAGAAAGTAATTCAGGAATGGGTAATGTTACTGTTGGACGTATGATACAACATCCTGATTCTCCAGAAATCATATTTGCCGCAACCAGCGGTGGGATCTATAAATCAACAGATTCCGGACTTAATTGGGAGCAAAAGAAAAATGGAAGCTCAAAAGATATTCTTTTTAAACCTGACGATCCTTCCGTGATGTATGCTGTTACTGGCGCTAAATTCTATCGATCAACTGATTCGGGTGAGTTTTGGGAACAAACAACAACTGGTTTGCCGACAAATGCAGCTAGAGCGGTGATAGGCGTTTCACCAGATGAACCAGATTACGTATACTTATTCGCTACTACCAATGCAGCTTTTTATGGTTTATATCGATCAACTGATGGTGGCAACTCATTTGAATTGAGATCTGACTCTCCCAATATTATGGGCTGGAATTGTAATGGTGGTAGTGGAGGTCAAGCATGGTACGATCTTGATATGGCAGTTGATCCTTTGGATGCAGAAACTATTTATGGCGGAGGAATTAACTGCTGGAAATCAACTGATGGTGGGCAAAGCTGGGTGATGTCGTCAAATCAGGTAGGTAGTTGCAATGCCTACCCGGTTCATGCCGATTTACATGTGTTGGAGTACAACCCTGTTGACGGAAGACTTTATGTTGGTAATGACGGGGGTATTTGGTGGACAGATGATGGAGGAGATAACTGGATTAGGATAACAGATGGACTTGCTATCGGCCAGCAATATAAATTGGGTCAAAGCAAGTTAATCAGCAACCATGTAACTACTGGTTACCAGGATAATGGCATCTCAATATTCCATACTGATACCTGGATACAATCAGATATGTATGCAGATGGAATGGAATGTTCAATGGATAATTCGGACACTACACTTAGTTATGGCTGTATGCAATATGGCAGGATGTATCGCATGGTGAATGATAAAGCGGTAAAACTAATTGCCGGGCAGAACATTGGGGGAATCACTGAGCAGGGAAATTGGATAACACCATTCTGTCAGCATGAAACGAATCCGAATATCATGTTTGCCGGTTACCAAAACTTATGGAGGACAACCAATTTACAGGAAAGCAACCCTTTGTGGAAACAAATTTCATCTGGGACCGGTTCGCTCAATGTTGTTGAACATTCACCTGCTGATGAAAATGTATTCTATTTCGCAACTGCTGGTGGCATGCATCGTTCGGATGATGTGATAGAAAATGATCCGAACTTTACTAATTTGTCTGATCAGTTACCATCTTCAGGGGCTGTAACCGATATTGAAGCTCATCCATGGAATCCTGAAATCGTATATATTACTCAGAACCAGAAGGTATTTAAGTCCTTTGATAGAGGCCTGAATTGGGAAGATATTTCAGGATCTTTACCAGGTGTCAGTTTAAATGACCTGGCCTATTACGATAGGGGAGGTATTGAAGGTTTGTATGTTGCTTCCAATATTGGTGTGTTCTTCAAGGATGAATTTATGGAAGACTGGATATTTTTCTCTGATGGCCTCCCGGCAGCCATACTGGTAACTGAAATAGAGATCTTTCATCATGCAGAAAACCCTGCCAATGATCGAATCAGGGCTTCTTCCTATGGGCGAGGATTATGGGGATCCATTCCATATCATTATCAACCAATCGCCGATTTTGAATCAAGCGAAACACAAATCCCAATAGGCTGTGCAATTGATTTCCATGATCGGTCTATCGGATATCCACAAACCTGGAGTTGGACTTTTGAAGGAGGTACACCATCAACTTCATCATTGCCGAATCCATATGCAATAGTCTACGAGCAGGAAGGTGTTTATGAAGTTTCTTTAACTGTATCCAATTCTGAAGGAACGGATACAAAAACAATAACAACATACATTACTGTTGATGAAGAAATGGTGCCTCTTGTTGATTTTATCGCTGAGGAAACAGTGCAATGTAACAACCAACCTATTCAGTTTTATGATTTATCAGAGGCCTGCCCAACTGCATGGGAATGGTCATTCGAGCCAGATTTGGTTACTTACCTAGAAGGCACTGATCAGTATTCGCCGGATCCAATAGTTCAATTCAATGAGAATGCTATTTATTCGGTTTCTCTAAAAGTAACGAATAACGCAGGTGATAATGAGTTGACCAAACAAGATTATATATCCATTGGTGGAATATCTTTACCATTTTATGAGAGTTTCGATGGTGCTAATCTAGATGCTCTGGGATGGCAAGTTGATAATCCTGATGGTAATAAGACCTGGGATATGATTTCCATTATGGATGAAAATAACCAGACCGTTTGGATCAACTTTTTTGATTACACATCAATAGGCCAAAGGGATTATTTAACAACACCATTGTTGAATTTTCAGGGTTTTGAATCTGTATTTATGACCTTTAAGTATGCTTATGCTCAAAGATATTTTCAAAAAGATTCATTGGTAATCAATATTTCTGATGACTGTGGTGAAACATGGATGCGTATATATGCAGGTGGCCCGGATGGGGAAGGGGTGTTCGAGACTTCAGAACCAACGGCTGATTTCTTTGAACCACAAAATGCTGAAGATTGGTGCAATGCTGGTTTTGGTGCAACATGTCCAGTTCTTGATTTAAGTGAATGGGCAGGACAGGCCAATATCAAAGTTCAATTTGAATCGTATGCAAATTATGGTAATAACCTGTACATTGACAATGTAGACATAAGCCAAACAGTTGGTGTATTAAATCAGTCGAGTTCATTATCTGATTTATTTATGTTTTACCCTAACCCGTCAACCGGAAAGTTAAATGTGATAAATCTAACTGATGAAGGTGGAGAGTTGAGCATGCTTAATATCCATGGTAGGGTTTTGAGGATTGAAAAGATAGCTGATAAACGATTAAGTTTTGACCTCTCTGAAATTCAAAAAGGGGTTTACTTTTTGCGGTTTACGGGTGGCAACAGGATAAAAACCAGGAAATTGGTTATTCAATAAATCATATCCTATCAAGTTTTTTTCTGGTCAAATCATTTTTTATATTACCCGTATTCACGGTTGAGGCAGGCTCGAAAAGCATAATAGAAACTTCTTGTTCTGCAACCGGCCTGTGCTCAACTCCTTTCGGAACAATAATAAATTCGTTTTCTTCAACTTGAATTTGTTTGTCCCGGAATTCCATTCGGAAATTACCCTTTACAGCATAAAATAACTCATCTTCATTTTCATGTTTATGCCAGACAAATGCACCTTTGAATTTCGCTAATTTAACCTGTTGGCCATTCAATTCGCCAACGATCCTTGGGTTCCAATAATCTGAAAATTTAGCCAGTTTCTCTTTTAAATTGACTTTCTTCATTCGATCAATGGCTATTTACACCCATTTTAGCCAGGTTTGCCAGGTGCCAGTTCGCCGGTTTATTATGTCCCTGGCGAGCAGCATATTCTTTCGCCTGGTGCATAAATGCCTGCAACCTTAAATCAATTGAGGAATCTTCCTGACCATCATAAGCGATACTTACGTACGGCAATTCATTATGGTCTTTTTTAAATTTATGAGAAACGGAAGCCACCACTGTTCCTGGCATGCAAGTAAAAGGAAGAATATTTGCGATTCCGGATACATTTTCCTGCGCCAATCGCTTCGAACTTCCCAGGTTTAATGCCGGATCACCATCATAGTGTTTGTGGATATAATCGCCACAATTGTTCAGCATCTCCTTTACACTAATATCTTTATCTACATCAATATAACCATGAACGGCTTTATGCAGTTTGCCTGCAGAAAGGTTTTGTGAGAATTCCTGAATCTTTGATTTCAGAACACCTTTATAATCCCCTTTCCAAAGACTGTCGCGGGTATATCGATAAGTGGAATAACTTAGCCACTCTGAAAATGGAGCAATGAATGTTTCGGCACCAAATTTTTCAAGTCGGTCAACCAGGTAACCGCTGCAGAATGGATTATCCCTCATAAATATTTCACCCACAACTACAATTACAGGCTTCCGTTGGCCATTCGAAAATGCAATTGTATCAAAACTAATAGCAGCCTGGTGTAAAACATCTTCCAGGTCTTTGGCACCTGTTTCCAATGATTTGATCACATTATCCAGTGCTATTTTATACACCCTGTCGGTTTCTCCAGGGATCAATTCATATGGCCGTCTTTCTTGTTTTAATTTACGGAGTAAATCAACGGCAACAAATCCTTTCCAGGCAGTAAACCTGAATTTCGTTCCCTGTCCTCCAGAGATATCTGCATAGGCCGTATCGTTACTTGGAGAGATAATCTCTGCATCTTTAAAGCCAAGTTTGTCAAAGATAACACGCTGAAGTTTATTGTATTGACCAAACCGACAAGGGCCATTGTGATCGGGCATAAAGAAACTTGCTTTCTTCGGATCCGTTTCCGGATCATATAGTTTCTTTAAGAAATTACCTGTTGTACACACCATTGGAAAACATTCCCTGGCAGAAGTATTTTTTCGACCAAGCTCCAGATCAACTTTATCCTGCATAGGTAATACCTCGGCATTCATTCCACAACTGCGGCTGGCTGCTGCAATGGCATAAGCACTGTCACACATATATGGGAAATATAATGTCCTGTCTTTCAGAGGAGAAGAAGTCATAACGCCCGGTCGATAAACTTTTTGTTCTCTTTTCTTCACTTTTTGAGAACCTTTAAGGCTGTCAAGGAAGGCCTCGTACCTTGTTATCATCCCGGCATCAGCACTGTGTTCATCAATTTCCAGTTCGAGGTAAGGTTTGCCTGCCATTTCTTCATGAACAAAATGTGATAGAAACGAATCAGGTCCACACCTGAAGTTACCCATATAGATTGCATGCAGATTTTTATCTCCTGCAACAATTCGTGCACCTGCCAGTATTTTTTGTCCATTGGGCCAATACATTTGTGGATAATCATTTAGTATATGTTCGCTACCCAAAGGCAGGTAATCAAGTGGAATGGGCAATACATCCTGGTTAATCAATTTCTCAACCATGCTCAGGTTAAGGGCCGGGTCACCGGTATTATAAACACGGCCTATAATTACAATGGCTTCTTTATCCTCTGGTAAATTATCCATTACCTCCTGGCCTCTGATAAGAATTTTATTTTCAAATGCCATTTGTGCCTGATCAGCTTTTTGAATAGCTTGAATAACTTTCCGTTTTGAGGTGCCAAATTTCTCATGCATAAAACCAGAAAGTTCATTATTTAAAACCTTGCCAAAATATTTGAAATTTAAGGTTGGAATAAGCATCCGGTCTACCAACGAATCATCATTGATTGCAGCTTTTACCATAAATGGGAAGGTTTGTACCCAGGGGCAATTGCAGTTATTGGTCGGATTATCCTTTTCGCCTTTGGCATTAATAATAAAGGGGGTAAAAACATAATCAGCTCCTTTTTCAAGAAGATCCATGATATGACCGTGCATGAGTTCAACCGGGAAACAAGTCTCGGCGATAATCATTCCCAACGATTTTTTAATCAGTTGGCTGTTTGACTCCGGTGAAATTACAACGCGGAATCCCAGTTCATTAAAGAAAGTCCTCCAAAAAGGGAACTGTTGATAAAAAAGCATTAGCGCCCTGGGTATGCCGATGGTAATCCGATCATCTTTTTGTTCTTCAACAAAACCATCGATTAGTATTTCATTTCTTTCCTCGAAGAGGTTAGGAATACCCTGACCTTTTCCTTTACGATCTTCAATTTCCCATTTCTCGCATCTTCCTCCGTAATAAAGTGGCTTAACTTCTCCCTCAATTTGTACCCGCCTGATTTCACACATGTTAGCGCAAGATTTGCATGTGAACTTATCAACTGTGTACGGGATTTTACTGATATCAAATCCTTTAAAACGGGTCTTTTGTCCTTCTGCCATCGAATCTCTTGCAAGGATGGCAGCACCGATTGCTCCGGTAACATCAAAATGTGGGGGTATGGTTATCTTCTTTCCGGTTATTTTTTCGAATGCGGCTACAACTGCCTGGTTGTTTGTTACGCCGCCCTGGAAGAAAATATGGTCGCCAATTCTTTTCTTCCTGACTACTTTCTGAATATAATTTTCAACTATTGAATAGGCCAGACCACCGATGAGGTTGTCTTTTTTAACACCTTTCTGTTGTTGAGAATTCAGATCCGATTCTATAAACACCGTACAACGGTTACCGAGTTTTGCCGGCCTTTCCGATTCCAATGCCAGTTTTCCAAACTCCTCAACAATGTTGATATCAAGTTTTTCAGCCTGCTCTTCCAAAAATGAACCGGTACCGGCAGCACATACTTTATTCATCTCAAAGTCAACCACTACACCCTGGTCAATACTGATGTATTTTGAATCCTGGCCGCCAATTTCGAAAATGGTATCAACAGTTGAATCATAGGCGATTGCGGCAGTGGCCTGCGCTGTAATCTCATTTCGTATAGCATCGGCACCAATAAAGTCTCCGGTAAGATAACGGCCCGAACCTGTTGTTCCCGCACCAATTACATTCACTCTTTCTCCAACTTCAGCAGCAATCTCCGACATCCCGCGTCTAATGGCTTCGAGTGGTTTGCTAGCTGTTGGTAAATACCTTCGGGCAATAACATGATTGTCTTTATCGATAAGTACAACGTTTGTACTCAGCGATCCTATATCAAGCCCCAGGTAAACATCCAGTTTTTCAATTTCTTTTGGGATAGGATGAACATCTTTGTTGTATTTCGCGGCTGATTTTGTAAGTGCTTCCTGATAATCACTTTTGGAATGGTTTCCTTTGAGGTAGTCGTTGAGGTTTTCAAGACCAAGGTATGGATTGGGCTCAGCATTTTTTTGATCCATCAGATGATACAATGCGCCAATTGCTCCCATTGAAGCATGGTATTCAGGAATAATCAGATCACCTTCTTTGGTTTTCAGCAATTCTTTAAAAGCACGAACAACACCGGCATTTAGCTGCAACTCCGCCCTGAAAAATAATCGGGAATTCAAACTTTTTACCTTTTCCCATGCTGCTGATGAAATTTCGTGCCACTGCGAAACATAAACCGGCAACGATATCATGAACCGGAGTCGCGATTTGCTGAAGATGAATCATATCACTTTTGGCAAACACACTGCACCTACCAGCAATACGTGGTGGTTTTTCAGATTTCAGGGCAAGTTCTCCAAATTCATTTTCAATAGATACACCAATCCGTTTGGCCTGCTGGTCGAGGAAGGAACCTGTTCCTGCTGCACAAATATTGTTTACCGTAAAGTCTGATAGCCGGCTGGTATCAAGTTCTTCATCCGTCATGCATGATGATCAGTTTGGAGTCTTCACCGCCCATTTCCATGACTGTTTTTACCTCGGGATATAGTCTGGCAACTGAGGTCGACTGTGCAATTATTTCATTTACAAAATGACCACCAATTAATTCTTCCGCCAACTTGCCACCTGTACCGGTTAGCGCAATGGTTTGAATGGATCCTCCGAATATTTCTTTTTATATCCGATAAGAAATCCTTTAGCAACGAGAATGGCTTCCCCTGGCAGAAATCATACCGATTTTCAATAATATTTCTTTTATCATCCATCAATACCGTATTGATAGAAATAGATCCGATATCAAGACCAAGATATAATTTGCGATTCATAGGTAACCTAAGTTAGTTTATTATAATTTACACTGTCCAGTTATCGGGTACAAAGAATTCCGACAAACTGAAACTCATTGAGCACTAGCAGTTTAAACTGTAGCGCAAAAATCTTTTTCTTGTGATTTGGTTTTAGATTAACTGGCTCAAGATACTAATTATTTAAACAATAGGAATTATTGGCGGCTTGCTTTTTTCAATTTCTTAATAATCAATTCAGATACTTCATCGTAGGGATAATGTCCTTCATTTTCAAGTTTTACAACTGCTGTTTATTAATACCCTGTCTCAAACATACATTCTATAATCCCGAACGTAATCCCTTTAATCATTTGATATTTTTCCTTACATAGGATTCTTTTGTAACCATCTATTATATAGCCACATAGAAAAGGCAGATCCAAATCCAATCCCCATAAGAATAATCCATCCTATTGAATTCCAAGTGGGATCAAGATCTAACAAGCCAGAGTCAAGTTTAACAGCATTTTTACACATAATCTCATTAAAAATGAAGGCACCTGCAGGTCCTCCAACCAGTGCTCCAATAGCCATTGGAAGGTTTGCATATCCAAGAAATAGTCCTTCCTGTCCTTTTGGAGCCAGCGCTCCAATGTATTCATAAATTCTTGCCGATGTGAATAGCTCACCGAAGGCAATTAAAGCAACAGTCAGGATTATAAAAAAGAGTACCCATGGGAATCACTTCAATGAATGTAAGCGATCTTATTCCACCACTCATAAATATTGGTATTAGGTTTATTGCCATTGAAATACTTATGATGACAATACCGACTATTATCGAATTTATCGGCTTCATTTTACCAAACTTTTTAGTTATTAAAAGTTGAAAAAACACAATAACAAAAGGATTTGCCATTGTTATCAAGTCAACAGCAGGATCTAACTCTACGGCTTTTTTTAAGTAAAGCGGAAGTACATTATATACCTGGGAGTAAATGAAGAAAAAACCACTTGATACCAATAGAAATATGGCAAACCTGAGGTTCCTTAAAACGAGGATCATATCTGCCAGTATCCTGAGAATGGATTTTTTAGCTTGTTTAACATCTTTAGAAATACCTGATTCTTTTTCAGGATCTGTGTAAAATATCAAGACAGTAAAAAAGGCAACAATAGAGAAGAAAACTGCGACGGCAAAAATATAACTCAGGTCAAATTGTTTTCTCATTACAAAACTGACGCCTCTCCCTAAGAGAGATCCAATATTAATGACCATATAAAAAATCCCAAAACCAAGGGTTGCCCTTGCCCCGGCTGTCTTCTGAACTGTCCCGGAAATACATGGTTTAATAATTGAACCGCCAATCCCAATAAAAATGATAGCAAGAATGATCGGGAAAAGAATACCTATCCCTGCTGACATCTTGCTGTCAACGGTTTGACTAAGAACATAATCGCCAAACCAAACCGGATATCCCATAATAAAGTATCCGATAGCAAGAAAAACAAAAGCAATTAACAGTGATTTTTTAAATCCGATTTGATCGGCAATTGTACCTGAAAGAATTGGAAGAAAATAGACCAATGCCCATAAAATTCCATTCAGATTGCTGGGCCAGTAATCCCCCAGCCCCAGTTGTCCTAAATACAGAACAACAAAACTTGCCATTGCATAATAGGCTCCTCTTTCAAATAGCTCGGTTAAATTGGCTGTCCAGAAACTTCGCGGGAAGCCATCATTTTTGATCTCTTTTGTTTTTTCCATTTAAAAAGTGTAAAAGATTTTCAGGTTTTAGGTATTTCACATAAATTTCAGCAGAGATACAAATTTTTCTCTTACGATATTGTCCTTTCTCATTTTGCAAGATAATCCCAATTGAATCTATTATAAGTGTTATGCGGCGTATTTATGGTTTTCTTTCATTTATTTGGTATCCGGAAACAGTTTCATCGGAAGTATTAAATTGAATATGTTCGTCTATTTCAATATTAAATTGAATGTCATAATATGTCTGGTCGATAAAAAACTTATTTCCAGGATTGCTTGTGGAATAATTTTCTGCTTTCATCCTGATTGGATAATAATTCTGTTTATCGATAATGTATAAGGTTCTTGAAAAACTTTCTTCATTATTCTCAAGTTTAGTTGCAAATCCAGGCATTGTTATTTTATCTTCCAACTGAATTTCTATTTGAAAGCAATGCTTATTCATGAAAATTGTATCATTCAGCCTTTCAACCCTGTACAAATCAATATTTTCCAGCATGTGCTTAAATGAATATTGCATGCCATAAAGTGTATTATGACTCCAAAAATTTATTCGTTTAAATTCAGGAAATTTTATTAAATCATACAACATTGCCACACTATCCCGGTTGTTTTTACGTATTAATCTGTTCCCGTCATATATATCCTCAAAATTTACTTGATTCTTATCATCACTATAGAAATACCAATGCCCTGCTGCACCAACAATAGAATCCTGAATCAATCTTTTCAGATAAATTTCTCTGTATCGAAATATTGTATCATTTATTTGTCTGGGATTAGTCCTTAACATATCCTGCTTGTAATAGATGGTCTCTATTGTATCTATTGATTCAATGGTTTTGTTTAGAATATCAAGTGCTGTCTCATTTTTCTCACAGGAGCTTAACACAATCAATACTAATAAGATACTGATGATTCCTGTTTTCTTCATTATTAAACTTGTGTTTTGGGCCGATCATATTTGGAAAAGAACGGTTTGCCTATGGTGCGTATCCCGCAGCGTATACACTATAGGTTTTGTTGGCAAATCGTTATTTTTTTATGGCGTTATTTCATTTATTCAATTATTCTCTTTCGATGACTAAACTTTATCCCAAATTCCTCAAGTTCTTCAAGAACAGGATTGTATATCTCCGGGTAAATAGGTAATACTGAACCTCTCAATGTTATTTTTCCTTCTAATATCAATCTTGTTGAAATAGCTACAGGTAATGAAACAGTCCTTGCCATTGCACTGTCACCTTCAGGAATCCCATTAACTACCATTGTTGATGACCATTTTTCCCTTTTGCCGTTAAAATCAACAATAATATCATCATGAATAATCGCCATATCCTTTTCATACGGTTGATACGACATTTTTTTTAGCATCAAGTCAACCAGTACATCTACATTTGAGCCTTTGTCAATCGCTATTTGTTTATCTTCGAAAAATCCCAGCCATCTTAACCTATTAATAAAATCATCATTTGTTTCAAGATTAAAATAATTGGCAATTGCCTCTGCTCCATCTTTAGAAGAGTTTACCAGACGACTCATAAACTCATTATAAGTCATGATTCTCATAATTATTAACAGTTGAATAATCTAATAGATTCAGTTTCATGAATTTTCTTATCGTATTGCACCAGCCTGTAAACCTGAGAAGGCCTCTGTAAAAACTTACATCATCATCAAGTCCATAAGGTTCTTTATAAACAGCACATTTTCTGTTTGGATATGTTTCAAAGGTTCCGAGACCTTCAAGGTCAACAATACGGAAATGATCAAAAAGATTTTTCGCCTCGATAATTTTTCCTTCCTTGATATATTCTCCGGAAGCCATAGCTGATTTCATCAGTCCTTTTGGGTTCCACGAAAACTTGTAACCAAAAGGGTTTCTGTTATCTTCAAATGAAGGCAATCCTGCTCCATAAGAATCAAGACTTATAACTTTTCCTCCTTTTCTTTTAATTTCATCGAGTGACTTTTTAATGCCCATGTGATCAATACCCGGATCTTCACCGATTTCGTTTAAGATGATCACATCTGCCTTTTTAGCCTCATCATCCATTGCTGTTACTTCGGGAATTGTAAAATCAGTATGTATCATATGCTTTTTGTGCTTGATACATATCTTTGTTGATTCTACCTGAAAAGCAGGAGGGATAAAATTTACAACAAGATCAGCTTCGGGAACCATTTTGTCGAGTTTCTCAAAATCCGTAGCATCCCATTGAATTACAGTTGTATTTTCTCTTCCTCCTATTATTTTATGAGCTTTTGATACAGTTCTTGTAGCAATAATTACATGATAATTGCATTTATCCAAAAAATAATCCACTGCTGGTTTAACTACCATTCCGGCACCTAAAACTAATATTTTCTTTTTGTCCATAATAAGGTTTCTTAAAGTTGATAATTTAAATTATTATTTAGTTCTGGAGATCTTCCACTTTATGTTTGCCAACGCATTATATGTCTAGTAAATGTATTCATTATCTGAATATCCTCCGGGATATAAACAGGTTTTATTTTTTATATCCATTTACTCAAACAAGTCCAGGTCTTCCTGCTCTTTCTTAAACAAATCCAATTGGTTATGGGTGACGTGATATTTTTCAGGAACTTCGTTGGAGAAGAACTCAGTATAGTTTCGGATGCTTTTTTTAATCAGTTTGGTAGGTGTTGTTTTGCGTGCCCGGCAATAGTTTCGTAACGATTTCATTTGTCGGTACGAAAGCATGAATGTGACAGTTTTATAGGGTCTTCTTTTTCTTGGTCGGGGCATGCTTAGGCGTTTCTTATTTAAACACCGAATTTAGGAAAAACTTTTTAATGTGTTGAGTGGAGCGTAATAAAAGTGGTCAGTGGGCTAGAAGATAAAAGAGTAAAGAACAAAGAGCCAAGATTAAAGAGCTAAAGAGCAAAGAGCCAAGATAAAAGAGCAAAGAACCAAGAGTAAATAAAGAGCAAAGAAGAAAGAGCCAAGATAAAAGAGTAAAGAATTACTATTAGTCAATAACCGCTATAACCGATTCAACCAATTCACCATTTAACCATTAACAAGTTCAATCACAGCTTTTGCGTAGGCATCAGCCTTTTCCATACTGGTGCTTTCGGCATAATATGCGCAGAATGGGTTCCGTATTTGATGGGCGCAGATGTACCCAACCATCAGGGAATTCAATTTTAACACCATCAATGGTCAGCACAGGAAATGCCTTATAATGTGCCTTTACTTTTTCCATTAATGCCGGGATATCAGTTTCATTTGATAATTCAGCTTTATTTTTCGAAATAAAATAATCAGGAAAAGTTTTTCTGAGTTCACTTGTTTTAAGTTTTCGTTTTGCAAGCATGGTAAGGAATAAAGCAATGCCAACAAGGGCATCACGGCCATAATGAAGCTCCGGATAAATGACTCCACCATTGCCTTCTCCTCCGATAACAGCATTTACTGCTTTCATCTTTTCAACAACATTTACTTCGCCAACAGCTGAGGCAGCATATTCACCACCTGCTTTTTCGGTTACATCACGTAATGCCTTTGTTGAGGATAGATTTGAAGCAGTATTCCCTTTTTTATTTTCGAGGATATAGTCAGCAACAGCAACCAAAGTATATTCTTCCCCAAACATCTCACCATTTTCCATAACAATGGCCAGTCGGTCTACATCGGGGTCAACCACAAAACCGATATCTGCTTTTTCGTTAATTACAACTTTTGATATTTCCGTCAGGTTTTCAGGCAATGGTTCGGGGTTGTGAGGAAATTGTCCGTTTGGCGTACAATACAACTCAATAATTTCTGTAACACCTAATGCCTTTAATAACATTGGTATAGCAATACCACCGGTTGAGTTTACAGCATCAACAGCCACTTTAAAACCAGCTTTCGCGATGAGCGATTGATCAACCAATTCAAGTTCCAGGATTTTTTCAATATGCTTTTCTATGAGGTTATCTTGCCGGGTAATGGTTCCCAATTCATCCACTTCCGCAAAATCAATGTTTTCTGATTCAGCAATTTGTAACACCATCTCGCCTTCGGCAGCGGAAATAAATTCACCTTTATTATTAAGTAGTTTTAATGCATTCCATTGTTTAGGATTATGGCTTGCAGTCAGGATAATACCGCCATCGGCAGCCAATTCGGTAACTGCAACTTCAATGGTAGGTGTAGTTGACAAACCTGCATTAATGACATCAATGCCCATTCCGCATAAAGTGGCATTTACCAGTTGCTCAACCATTTCGCCTGAAATGCGTGCATCACGGCCAACAACAAATTTTAGCTTTTTGCCTTGTATGTTCCGCTTTATCATGGTAGCAAATGCAGCCGTAAATTTCACAGTATCAATAGGGGTAAGGGCATCGCCAGTTTTTCCCCCAATGGTTCCCCTGATTCCTGAAATGGATTTTATGAGTGTCATATAGGTTAATTTGTTTCCGGGCAAATGTATAAAAATAGTCAGCATTCTTCCGTCTTCATTCTTCAGTCTGCCAACTTTCAGCTCAAAATAATTTATCCACATTTTCTCATATTTTTTGCACATACTGAAAAAGTTGTTATGTTTTCTGCTTAATTAGTATTCACGTTTAGACTATTTGTACTTTTGTGGCTTTTTTAGTTACCTATGAGTGAAGATTTTGATTGGTTGGGAGACGAGGATGTATCTGCTTTAGTTGAGCGGTTCGACGCTATGCTAAAGGCAGAGATGCAGTATTTTTTCGACGTGGATGAATTTGAGGCCATCATCGATTACTATTTCGATAGTGCTGATTTTGAAATGTCGCAGAAGGCAGCTGAGCAGGCTTTGCTTCAGCATCCGGGTAATTCCGGTTTTAAAATTCGCAGTGCCCGCCTGATGGCAAATAATAAGAAGTATTACGAAGCACTTGAATTGCTGAGTCAGATTGAATTGTTGGAACCGGCCAATATTGAAATTTACCTGACAAAAGGGGAAATTTATAGCCAGATGAATAAGCATGAAATGGCTATTGAAGAATACAAAAAATCAATACCATATACTGATTTAGAGGAAGAAGTATATGCCAATATTGCTTTTGAGTACGAAAACCTGAATGATTATCCCAACACCATCAAATTTCTTAAAAAAGCCCTGGTTTTTAATCCTAATTCTGAGAACCTGATTCATGAGATCGCTTTCTTTTTCGAGATCACAGGAAGGGAAGAGGAGGCGATTGACTTTTTTGGTGAATTCCTTGATTCTAATCCTTATTCAAAAGTAGCATGGTTCAACCTGGGGATTTTCTACAATACCCTCGAATTATACGAAAAAGCCATTGAGGCCTATGAGTTTACTTTGGCTATTGATGAAACTTTCTCATCGGCTTATTTTAATATTGCCAATTCATATTCTGGTCTTAAACTTTATAAAAAGTCAATAAAGCACTACGAGGAAACTTTTAAATACGAGGATCCTGAACCCATTACATTTTACTATATCGGAGAATCGTATGAAAACCTTGATGACCTGGATTCTGCAATGGAAAGTTTTAACAAAGCATTAGAAATTGATGATCGTTTAGCAGACGCCTGGGCAGGCATAGGCCGGATATTTGCTAAACGATACGATGAGAAAAAGGCCATTAAGTATTTTCAAAAAGCCATCGAAATCATGCCAATGAACGATGAGTTCAAATACGAATTGGCTATGATATATTTTAAGAACAGTGCAACAGACAAAGCCAGCACGCTGTTCAGGGAAATCGTAAACCACGACAATCAAAATATTGAATCCTGGATCAATCTTTCGGTATGCGAAACCTATAACGAAGGTTATGACAAAGCCATTGATATAATTGAGGATGCTATTGAATCGAACAAAACTGAGTCAACCTTGTGGTATCGCCTGGCTGGTTTGTTATACAGATCAGGCAAAGTTCAGCAGGCATTTTATTATATTGAGACCGCATTGAAAATGAATTTTGAAAAACATACCGAATTAATTTCCTTCCTCCCTGAAATCAATAAGGAAACTAGATTTGTTGAACTACTTGGTATTTACTCCAACAAATAAATGAAAGAATATATTGGTTATATGTTAAAAGGTTTGGGAGTGGGTATCGCAAACATAATCCCGGGCGTTTCGGGTGGAACTATTGCGCTGATCACAGGAATATTTGTTCGGCTGATCAACGCCATTAAATCTTTGATATCAGTTCGCATTAAACTATTATTCAGTGGTAAGTTTAAAGAATTTGCTAAGCAGACAGATCTTTATTTTTTAATTGCAGTTTTTAGTGGTGTTATTATCGCAATTGTATTGCTCGCCAAAATATTTGGTTTTCTTTTCGATAATTATCCTGTCTACATATGGTCTTATTTTTTTGGACTTGTGCTGGCATCCATTTATTTTGTTGGCAAACGGGTTGATCGCTGGACCATCAGTGTAATTCTATTCTTGATTTTGGGTACTGCAATTGCCGTAGTGTTATCCTTTTTTAACCCTGCCACTCAAAATGAAGGCGTATTCTATCTTTTTCTTTGCGGAATAGTAGCTGTTTGCAGCATGATCCTTCCCGGACTTTCCGGCTCTTTTGTGCTTATTCTAATGGGTAATTACCAATTGGTTGCGATTGATGCAATTAATAACCGCGATATGGGTATTATCATACCCGTTGGTATTGGTGCTGTTGTTGGTTTAATCGCATTCTCTCACTTTTTATCCTGGGTTTTTAAGCATTTTAAAGATCAGACGATTGCCCTGCTTACCGGTTTTATTCTTGGTTCATTAAATATATTATGGCCATGGAAACAGGCGACTTACCTTACAAATGAAGCCGGCGATTTTATCTTAAAAAATGGTGAGAAAATCGTTGCCAGATATGCTAGTGTGTTACCTGAAACAATGAATACTGAGGTTTGGGTAGCAATTGTTTTGGTGATAGTCGGGATAATTTCGATCACTGTGCTTGAAGTTACTGCACTTAAGGAAGAGCCCCAAAAAACATAGTGCCATGGAAATCTATGGGTTGATTGGCAAAAAGCTTGAACATTCATTTTCACCAGAGTATTTCAGGAATAAATTCAGGGAGTTAAATCTTGAATCAGAATACTTGAAATTTGAATTGGACGACATAGCTGATTTTCCTGATTTTATCAAACAACAAAACCAATTACAAGGATTAAATGTTACTGTTCCATATAAAGAAAGTATCATCCCATTTCTTGATGAGTTAGATCCGGTTGCAGAAGCTATTGGTGCTGTAAATACTGTAAAAATCATCAAAAATGGACAGGAAATCAAACTTGTTGGATACAATACAGATACAGTAGGTTTTAGGATGGCATTAAGCCCCATGATTAATGGTAATTCCAATATTAATGCGCTTATTCTTGGAACTGGCGGCAGTTCTAAAGCAGTAAGGTATACACTTACACAATTAGGAATCAACTTTCAGGTTGTCAGCCGGGACTACAGAAAATCGGGCATGACCTATGAATCGCTCAACCAAAAAATATTAAAAGATCATTTGTTGATCATCAACACAACACCATTGGGTATGTTTCCTGATATTAAAAAATATCCTGAAATTCCCTATCAATTTCTCTCCGAGAAGCATAAATTGTTCGACCTCATTTATAATCCTGCTCAAACAGCATTTTTGAAAAAAGGAAACGAAAAAGAAGCTGAGATTCAAAATGGATTAAACATGCTTCATTTTCAGGCAGAAGAGTCATGGAGAATTTGGCAGGAAATTGTTTGAAGCCCTAATCAGTGTTAAATTTCTGTTAATCTTATCATTATTGAAGTAAATTGTAACTAAGTAGAATTATTTTTACTTTATTCATTTTGATTCACTAAGCACAGATCTATGAAAAAGATAATTTTACGATCACTACTTGTCATTATTATTTTGTTTGTTGTGGTTTTTGGCGCAATGCTTATTTATGTAAAAGCAGCCCTCCCTGATGTTGGTCCTCCGCCCGATATCACAATAGAGATTACTCCTGAAAGGGTTAAAAGAGGTGAGTATCTTGCCAATCATGTTTGGTTGTGTATGGATTGCCATTCCGACAGGGATTGGACTAAATTTTCGGCGCCTCCTAATCCCGGAACGGAAGGAAGTGGTGGCGATGAATTTTCCCAGGAATTGGGTTTTCCAGGTCATTATTATGCAACAAACATTACACCTGGTGGAATAGGAGATTGGACAGATGGTGAAGTGTTCAGGGCCATAACCAGTGGTGTTAGTAAAGATGGAAGGGCCTTATTCCCTGTGATGCCGTACCCTTATATGGGGAAAGCTGACATTGAAGATATTTATTCAGTTATTGCCTATATCCGAACATTGCCAGCTGTTGAAAAGACTTATCCTGAACCCACATCAGATTTTCCTATGAATTTCATTATTAACCTGATCCCTGAAGAACCAGATTTTCAAAAACCAATAAACAGATCTGATCAAATTGCCTATGGCGAGTATCTTGCATGGTCATGTGTAGAGTGTCATACAATTGCTGAAAAAGGACAAATTGATCTTGAACAATCCTTTGCTGGTGGTAGAGATTTCGCATTACCTGGAGGTGGTACGGTTTTTTCGGCAAATATTTCACCTGACCAAGAAACAGGCATAGGTAAATGGACACAAGAGCAATTCATTAAAAAATTCAAGGCATATGCTGATACTAATTATAAATCATCATATATTGAAAAAAATACATTTAATACTTTCATGCCATGGGAAATGTATTCAGGTATGGAAGAGGAAGATTTGGCTGCAATTTATGCTTATCTCAGGACTGTTGAACCAAGAAAAAATACGGTAACCAGGTTTATTCCTGATTGATGTTTTGCTATTTCCATTTTGTTGACAAACCTCTTTAGATTGGTTATCTTTACAATTAGTTTCCTGAAATTGTAAAACCCCAATCGCATGAATTTTAGCGGACACTCAATTAGGAATGAGGCAGTAGCGGGTTCATTTTATCCTGACAAAGCAAAAAAGATAATTGAATTCATTAATGATTTTGAAAATACACATTCCGATGTAATCGGCAACTTGTTGGATTCAATAAAAGGACAAAATGTATATGGGTTGATAGTACCTCATGCCGGATGGCTTTATTCTGGTAAAACAGCATTGTTGGCATATAAGATCCTTCAATTAATTAAACCACCTCGTATTGCCCTGCTTGGGCCTTCACATAAATTTCCAATCAACCGAATATTTACTGACAGCCATCAGTACTGGTCTACACCACTAGGATTAATTAAAGAGGAAAAAGATCACTATTTTGACAGCAATGATACTTACCATACATATGAGCATTCTCTTGAGGTACAGGCTCCTTTCATTAAATATTATTCAGGAAAATCAACATTGCTTCCACTTGTTATCGGAGAAACAAATGATTCGCGTGCTGAAGATTGTGCAAATCATTTGTTTGATCATCATTATTTTATTATTATAAGCACTGATCTAAGTCATTTTAATTCGTTGGAAACAGCAAACCGAAAAGATACTGTTAGCATTAATAATATAAAAGATCTAAACGCACAAAACCTGGATGCATGTGGAGTCAATCCCTTAAAAATAGGTTTTGAGTTTATCAGGAAATGCAATTCTAATCCACATTTGATTGATTATACTACATCAGCAGAAGTTACTGGTGACAAAACAAATGTTGTTGGTTATGCAAGTTTCTGGTTTTGAGCTATTCTATCTCATCTTTTAGCAGACAGAGGTGCTCAAAAAATACTTCCGCTTTTTCTCCGCTTTTGGGGGAGATGTCCGCATTATAGCGGACAGAGGGGGTAAAAAATAACTCCGCTCTTTTCTCCCCTTTTGGGGGAGATGTCCGCATTATAGCGGACAGAGGGGGTTACATCTCCTTCACCTCGATAACAGAATCATGCTCTTCGTAAGCATCCATTGGCAAACAAGTACATAAATTTCTGTCACCAAAAGCATCATCAATTTTTGCTACTGATGTGAAATATTTATTGTCGCGAACCCATTCCAAAGGAAATGCCGCTTTTTCGCGTGAATAAGGAAAATTGTAATTGCTGGTAATGACCATCTCTGCCGTATGAGGTGCATTTGAAACGACGTTGTTGCCTTTTTCCGCTTTTCCCTCTTCAATTTCCCTGATCTCATTCCTAATCTGGATTAATGCATCTGCAAAATAATCCAACTCAGCCAATGACTCACTTTCGGTAGGTTCAACCATCAGAGTGCCATGAACCGGGAAGGCAACCGTAGGTGCATGAAACCCGTAATCCATTAACCTTTTAGCAATATCAACAACAGTAATATCTGCTGATTTACTAAATTGGTTACAATCAAGTATCATTTCATGCCCGACATGGCCTTTTTCGCCAGAATAAAGAATAGGATAATGATTTTTCAACCTGTGCATTAAATAATTTGCATTTAATATAGCGATGCGTGTTGCTTCGGTTAGCCCTTTTCTTCCGAGCATTTTCAAATAACCATACGAAATTAAAAGCACCAGTGCACTTCCAAAAGGTGCAGCTGCAACTGCAGGAATCCCATGTATACCACCTGTTTTCGCAAAGATATGACCAGGTAAATAATCTTTCAGATGTTCAGCAACTCCAATTGGACCAATTCCCGGGCCGCCTCCACCGTGTGGAATACCAAATGTTTTGTGCAAGTTAAGATGGCAAACATCAGCACCAATAAATCCTGGACTGGTTAATCCAACCTGAGCATTCATATTGGCTCCGTCCATATATACTTGTCCGCCATTGTCGTGAACGATTTTAATCACTTCCGTAATACCTTCTTCAAAAACACCATGTGTGGAAGGGTAGGTTACCATGATTGCGGCGAGGTTTTCCTGATGTTCTTCGGCGTTAATTCTTAGGTCTTCAATATCAATATCGCCACTATCGCTGGTTTTAACAACAATAACACGCATACCAGCCATAATAGCACTTGCCGGATTAGTACCATGTGCCGATGCCGGAATCAGACAAACATCTCGATGATGTTGCCCGATGCTTTTCTGGTATTCCCTGATCACCATAAGTCCGGTATACTCACCGGCAGCTCCGGAATTTGGCTGGAATGAAAGTGCTGCAAAGCCTGTTACTTCACATAAAATTTCTTCCATTTCCTTTATCATTTCGAGATAACCTGCAGCCTGATCTTCGGGTACAAATGGGTGGATATTAGTGAATTCAGGCCATGATATTGGCATCAACTCTGAAGCAGCATTTAATTTCATCGTACAGCTTCCAAGTGGTATCATCGATCGATTGAGTGCAATATCTTTATTCTCAAGTTTCTTCAGGTACCGCATCATATCAGTTTCAGAATGATAGCTGTTGAAGACAGGATGCTTTAAATAGGATGATTTCCTTACGAGTTGTTGTGGAATACAACTTTTTGTCGGTGTTTCCCCAATTTCGAAAGATTTAATTCCATATGAAGAAGCCAAAATGGCAATGATTAATTTGATATCCAGGTATGAGGTTGTTTCGTCAATACTGATGCCTATGTGTTTTCCATCATCAAAATACCTGAAATTAACACCATGTTTTTTGGCAAGATTTTTTACTGATTCAGCAGTAACCGATACAGGAAGTGCAACAAATAATGTATCAAAAAAGTGTTTGTTTAATTGTTTAACTCCGAGATTTGTCAAAGTTTCTGAAAGTATTACCGCTTTTGAATGGATTTCACCGGCGATATTTCTAATCCCTTCTTCACCATGATAAACAGCATAACAGCTTGCCATGATGGCTAATAAAGCTTGAGCAGTACATATGTTTGAAGTGGCTCGTTCTCGTTTAATATGTTGCTCACGTGTTTGAAGTGCCATCCGTAAAGCATCATTTCCAAACTTGTCTTTTGAAATGCCAATGATCCTACCCGGAATATGTCTTTTAAAATCGTCAGTTGTGGCAAAATAAGCAGCGTGCGGGCCACCATAGCCCATTGGTACACCAAACCTTTGTGAAGTGCCAAATACAACTTGTGCTCCCCATTCTCCCGGAGGAGTTAAAAGTGCTAAACTCATCAAGTCAGCTGCAACCGCAACCGGAACATTTTTTTCAGCCGCAGTTTTCACCAATTTGGAATGGTCAACAATTTCACCCTTTTGATCAGGATATTGAACCATACAACCAAACACCTTTTCTGTAAATTTAAAAGAATCACGGTTGCAAATCACCAATTCAATTCCTTTTGATTCTGCCCTTGCTTTAAGAACCTCAATGGTTTGTGGAAACATATCTTCAGAAACAAGGAAAACGTTGGCACCAGCTTTTACCAGTGGTCTTGGACGGGCGTGAAAGAACATGATCATTGCTTCAGCGCCAGCAGTACCTTCATCCAATAAGGAAGCATTTGCCATTGGCATTCCTGTCAGGTCAGATATCATGGTTTGGAAATTAAGCAAGGCTTCTAATCTTCCCTGGGAAATTTCAGCCTGGTAAGGTGTATAGGAAGTATACCAACCAGGGTTTTCAAATACATTTCTTAATATAACAGAGGGTGTAATAGTACTGTAATAACCGAGTCCGATATAAGTTTTGAATACCTTGTTTTTTGAGCCAATACTTCTGATGAGTTGTAAGTAATCATATTCGGTTAAACCTTCATCTACCTTTATCTCATTTTTAAACCTGATGTTTGCTGGAATTGTCTCATCAATTAACTGATCAACTGAGTTAAGACCCATAGTATCCAACATTTGTATTACATCTTCTTTTCGGGGTCCATTGTGTCGGTATAAAAAATCTTTGGTGCTCATATAACGATTAGGTTATAAACATTTAAAAATAAACTATTTAGCAATTAATTGCTTGCCTCGAAAAAGGCATTGCAAAAGTAAAAATCTTTGAATTAATAATCGTCAAAATGCAAACATATTGTTAATTATTTCACAAAATATTATAACAAAAAGGGGAGGCTAATTGTTTAACCTCCCCATATTTTAAATAATTGATGGTTTTTATTCGTTAATTCGCATTTTATAAAATGATCTGTAAACAAAGTACAGTGCAATAATTAAAAATGTACCACCTACATAATAAGCAGCATATCGCTGAATTGATGGAGCAATTGCAATTTCCATTGCAAGTAAGCCAAATAAAGTGGTAAATTTAATAATTGGGTTCAAGGCTACAGATGAAGTATCTTTAAAAGGATCACCAACTGTATCACCAACAACAGAAGCAGCGTGCAAGTCGAGTTCCTTTTTCCTGCATATCGACTTCAACTACTTTTTTGGCATTATCCCATGCACCTCCTGCATTGGCCATAAAAATGGCCTGGAATAATCCAAAGAATGCAATTGAGATAAGATAACTAACAAACATTGAAACCGGTAAGACATTCTGATATTTCACCTAGGTGCAGATAAAAATGCAAATGCCAGTGCAAAAGAGAAAATAGCAATAAAAATATTCCACATTCCTTTTTGAGCATATACAGTACAAATCTTTACAACTTGCTCTTGATTTTTCAACATCTGCTTTTTTGGGTGCATTGGGATCAAGGTTAATATTTATCTTGATAAATTCAACAGCTCTTGCAGCTCCGGTTGTAACTGCTTGAATAGATGCTCCGGTAAACCAGTAAATTACAGCACCACCAAGTAAAAATCCCAGAATTGTATAAGGATTAAGCAAATTAAGAATTTCTTCAGGTTCAACATCCAATGTATGTCTTGATAACAAGAATAAGTGAAAAAATCATTGTTGTAGCACCAACAACAGCTGTACCAATAAGTACAGGTTTTGCAGTTGCTTTAAATGTATTTCCGGCACCATCATTGGCTTCGAGGTAATATTTCGATTTTTCAAAATCAGGTGTAAATCCAAATTCTTTTTCAATTTCAGCGATGGTTTCTTTCCTGTTTTCTTCAATTAATGAAAGTTCATAAATGGATTGTGCATTATCAGTTACCGGACCATAACTGTCAACAGCAATAGTAACAGGTCCCATTCCCAACATACCAAAAGCAACCAAGCCAAAGGCAAAAATTGAAGGGTAAATCATAAAATCACCCAATCCAAATGTACTGGCATAATAAGCAATAAACATCAGTAGAAAAAATACCATTCCTTTCCAGAATGCACTAAAATTACCAGCAACCAGACCGGAAAGAATATTGAATGAGGCACCTCCTTTTTTAGATGCTTCAACTACTTCGTTTACATGAGTTGATTTAGGGCTGGTAAATAATTTTGTAAATTCAGGAATTAATGCAGCACCAAGTGTACCGGCACTAATAATTACGGATAAACTAATCCATAATTGATTTGGAAGTTCATAAATTGTAAAATAGCTGACAACAAAAGTTACAGCAATTGAAAGTAAAGAAGTAATCCAAACCAAACTGGTTAATGGTTTTTCGAAATCAAGGTCGTCAACATCGCTGTATTTTGCTTTTGTGATTGCTCCATTAATCCAGAAAGAAACAATAGAAGTAATGATCATTAAGATACGCATTACGAATATCCAACTTAACAATTGAATCTGGTTTGCAGGATCAGTAACAGCTAATAAAATAAAAGAAATTAATGCTACACCTGTAACACCATAAGTTTCAAAACCATCAGCAGTAGGTCCTACACTATCCCCAGCATTATCACCAACACAGTCGGCAATAGTTCCTGGATTTCTGGGATCATCTTCTCCAATTTTAAAAATCACTTTCATCAGGTCTGATCCAATATCAGCAATTTTGGTAAAAATACCACCTGCAATTCTTAAAGCAGAAGCACCTAATGATTCACCAATTGCAAAACCAATAAAACTTGCTCCTGCATATTCACCAGGAACAAACATCAAGATGATAAGCATCATAATCAATTCCAGTGAAATCAAAACAACACCAATACTCATTCCTGCATTTAAAGGAATATTTAGCAGTTTAATGGGTTTTCTTTCCAGTGAAGCAAAAGCCATCCTTGAATTGGCCAGGGTATTCATCCTAATACCAAACCATGCAACACTGTATGATCCAAGGATTCCAATTACAGTCCATCCGAGAATCATAGCTACACCACCAAATCCAAATTCGGCATCTGAAAGCCATCCGAAATAAAAGGCAACAGCAGTACCAATAAACAGAAACAGAATGCCAAGAAATTTGCCTTGCTGAATTAAGTATGTTTTAGCAGTTTCAAAAATAACCTGAGCAACATCCAACATTGATTGGTGTGCTCTTATTTTTTTTACCTGCACAAATTGATACAAACCAAACATAAAACCTGCGAAGGTGATCAGAAAACCCCAGTATAGAATAGTCTCTGACTTTATACCATCAGGAATTACAAGATCAGCCTCGCTCGCAGATGCAATAAACGGAGCTGCAAACAACGACAAAAGGGAAAGGATTTTTTTCATAGCAAAACTTTATTTGTTAATATTATTTTCAATCGTTTGCGAAGGAAGGCGCTAAAATAGAAAAATAGGATTAAATATTAAATCCATTGTTTATTTTGTTATTGCGATTAACTAATCTTTTATCAACAAAATAAAATTTTATAAACGATCACCCTTCTAACCTTGATCGTTTTCTATCTATGTTGAAACCTCAATAAATCGATGTTGATGTTAGTAAAAATGCCAAAACAAATGCCTATTTCGCTGGTCTATCCACAAAAGTTTTCTAATTTTAACTTTTTGTTTAGCAAGAGATTTAATGAAGAAGATAAAGCTGGAAATCGTCGGGATGTCTTATAGTCAGTCGCAAAGCGGCGCTTATGCGTTGATACTTGGTGTGGCTGGAGAAAATAGGAGATTACCGATAATTATAGGGGGTTTTGAAGCACAAGCCATCGCTATTGAGCTTGAGAAAATGAAACCGACAAGACCATTGACCCATGATTTGTTCATGAATTTTGCCCAGCATTTTGACATTCACATCAACGAGGTGATCATTAATAAATTTGAAGAAGGTATTTTCTTTTCACAACTTATTTGTGATCAGGGTGGAGAAACAACAGCTATCGATAGTCGTACCAGTGATGCAGTTGCCCTGGCCATCCGATTCAATTGTCCGATTTATGCCTACGAAAGTATCATTAATGAAGCAGGGATTGTGATGGACGATGATAGTATTAAAGATATTGAAAGTGAAGACAAGAGTGAGGGTATTGATATACCTGTTGAGGAAAAAGAAAAGTTCGAAGACTATTTGCTTGAAGAGCTGGAGGAAAAGCTAAAAACTGCGGTAGCTAATGAAAATTATGAAGAAGCATCACGTTTAAGGGACGAAATAAATAAAAGGCAGAAAAACATTGAATAGGTGGTCTATGAATTCATTATGATTTATAAAGTTCGATAAACAACCATTGCTTTAACCTTACCAGAATTTCATTAAAAACTTTATTGTATTGGATTCAGCTTGTTTGTTTGAGTCATTTTATCTGTTTTTAAAATCAATGCCTTACATCAACCGTTTGTTCAGGAATGTGTTTGTGTTTGAAGAAAATGGCGAACAAAATAGTAATGATTAAAGAATAGACCGCAAATGTTAGCCAGATTCCTTGCCAGTCAAAATTACCATTTACATCTTTGAAGAAATGATCGATCATTAAACCGCTGCTCCAACTGCCTAATATTGCACCAAACCCATTGGTCATCATCATGAATACACCTTGCGCACTGGCACGAATACTTGAGTCGGTTTGTGTTTCGACAAATAAGGAACCAGAAATATTAAAGAAATCGAAGGCCATTCCGTAAACAATATTCGATAAAATAATCATCCAGAGGGCTTCAGCAGGGTTGCCATAGCCAAAGAGTGCGAAACGCAATACCCATGCAAGCATACTGATCAACATCACTTTCTTAATCCCAAATCGCCATAAGAAAAAAGGAATGGCAAGGATAAACAAGGTTTCCGAAATTTGCGAAATCGACATGATGATTGCAGGATATTCTATGGTCAACAAATCTTTGTACTCAGGGACTTTTGCGAAATCATGCAAAAAGGTATCGCCATAAGCATTGGTTAATTGCAGGGATGCTCCCAGCAACATAGAAAAAATAAAAAATAGCGCCATCTTGCTGTTCTTGAATAGTGTAAAAGCTTTCAGGCCCATAGATTCAATAAAAGATTTAGTTCGTACATCTTTATTAACCTTACATTTAGGTAGGGTGAATGAGAAAAAACCAAGTGCCAAAGAAGCAGCTGATGCCACATAAAACTGCAAGGCTGATGTTTCAATCTTCAGGAGACTGACTGTCCACATGGCAACAATAAAACCGATTGTGCCAAATACACGGATTGGCGGATAGTGTTTAATCACATCCAGATTAGCCCCCTTCAGAGCTGAATATGCCACCGTTATGGAAAGTGAAATAGTTGGCATGTAGAAAATCATATTGAGCAGCATTACCCAGAAAAAAGTTGTTGGGTCATTTACTTTGGGCAACATAAAAAGGACAGAGGCACCAATAATGTGAAAAATACCCAATAACTTTTCGGCGTTTACCCATCGATCTGCGATAATTCCTGCTAAAGCTGGCATAAACAAAGAAGCAATTCCCATTGTGGAAAAAATGACTCCAAATTCAGTTCCGCTCCACTGACGGTTTTGAAACCAATATCCTCCAATAGTAATCAACCATGCCCCCCAAATAAAAAACTGAAGAAAATTCATTACAGTTATCCGAAACTTAATACCCATCGTTACAATGTTTTTTTGGTTATTAAAATTTTAAGTCGGTAAATGTAAACTAAGTTTATTTTTTGGCCAATCCTTATTGACCAACCAGCTACAATTATCATCAACTTTAGGTCATGAAAACACAATGACTCATAGTAATTTTAAAGCTTAAATATCTGAAAATAAATACGATAAACGAATCAGTTATTTTGATACTTTTTTCTTTAATGGTGTAAGATTATGTTAATAACTTTGGGGCCAGAAAATTAGTAATCTTCTTTCTTTTTTCATCATGAAACTAAAGCATGAACAGAAGATAGAAACATCAATATGAAACAATATCTCGACCTTCTTAAATTGGTAATGGAAAAGGGAGTGAAAAAGACTGACCGGACAGGCACAGGTACAATCAGTTATTTTGGTCCTCAACTTCGGTTTGATTTGCAGGAAGGATTTCCTTTACTTACCACAAAAAAATTGCATCTTAAATCCATAATTTACGAATTGTTGTGGTTTTTAAAAGGTGATACCAATATCAAATACCTGAATGAAAATGGCGTAAAAATCTGGGATGCATGGGCCAACGAAAATGGTGATCTTGGTCCGGTTTACGGCGCACAATGGCGTAACTGGAATGGGGAAAATATCGACCAGATTAAAATAGTTATTAACCAGATTAAGAACAATCCTGATAGCAGAAGGATGCTAGTTGCTGCCTGGAATCCTGGCGCGCTTCCGGTTTCCGGAAAGAATTTTTCAGAAAATGTTGCTGCAGGTAATGCAGCCTTACCACCTTGTCATGCCTGGTTCCAGTTTTATGTGGCTAATGGTAAATTGTCACTACAAATGTATCAGCGTAGTGCTGATATTTTTCTGGGTGTTCCTTTTAATATTGCTTCTTATGCCCTCTTGAATATGATGATTGCACAAGTTACAGGTCTTCGACCGGGCGAATTTGTGCACACTTTTGGAGATGCTCATATATATTTGAATCATATTGAGCAAGTCAAGCTTCAAATGAGTCGTGAGCCACGTAAATTACCGGTTATGAATATTAACCCCGATGTTCATGATATATTTGCATTTTCCTATGAAGATTTTAAATTGGAAAATTATGATTCGCATCCACATATTAAGGGTGAAATATCAGTTTAAACAGTGAACTTGTTAAAATGGTTGAATTAGTAAAATCAGCAAATAAATATTATATTAATATCTAATCATTGTATCATGGAGAGAAAGGATATAGAAAGCCTGGAAATTTACCAAATGGCAATGGAAATTGGGGACATTATTTGGGATATAGTTATTAGATGGGATACTTTTGCAAAGAATTCCTTTGGTTATCAATTGGTTAAATCTGTTGATTCAATAGCAGCGAATATTTCAGAAGGATATGGCAGGTTTTTCTACAAAGAAAACCGTCAGTTTTGTTATATAGCAAGAGGCTCATTATATGAAACCAATACATGGATAAAAAAAGCTGCAACACGACAACAGATATCGAATCATAAATCAACAGAAATAAAGAACAAGTTAGACATCCTACTCAAGAAACTCAATGCATATATTAAATATATTGAGAAACAAATAGAAAAATAAATGCATTACAAGGGGTAGATTATAAAACAGTTAATAAACTGGTTCAATCTATATACAGATTCAACCAGTTTACTAATTTAACCAATCAACTGATTTAATAAGAATGAAAATATCAATTATAGTCGCAATTGCCTCGAATTTTGCAATTGGAAAAGATAACGACCTTTTGTGGCATATATCAAAAGATTTAAAGCGGTTTAAAGAATTAACCCAGGGCCATTACATAGTGATGGGCAAAAAAACATATTATTCGCTTCCTGTCAGACCATTAAAGAACCGCACCAATATGGTTATTACTGATGTTAAAGGAGAAGTGATTGACAATTGTCTGATGGCTTATTCAATTGAGGATGCCATCAGTAAAATGGATCCGGAGGGTGAGAATTTTATTATTGGAGGTGGTTCTATTTACAGCCAGTTTATGCCATTTTCCGATAAATTATATATAACCCGCATACATAAAAACTACGAAGCCGACACTTTTTTTCCTGAGTTTTCGTTAAATGATTGGAAGCTTATTGATAAGCAAATTGTTGATGATGATCCGCAAAACGATTTTTCATATTCATTTGAAACGTATATTCGCAGCTAAATGAGATTAAATTATCTGATACTGGCAGGTTTTATATTACTTGTTTTTTCAACCTGTAACAAAGAGGAAAATACCAGGTACGACTATAATAAGGGAATTGAAGCTTCACGCAGCTTTGTTACAGCAGAGCAGATGACAGTCCAATTATTGAATACTTTCTTTAAAAGCATTACCGACTCTGTTTTAATGGCTGACGGTATGGCGAAAATTGATAACGGTGACGTTTTTTACTATAGCGAACCGCAAGAGAGTATAGAGATTAGATACCCTTATTGGAGTAAAATTGATAGTTACGGTCATCGGCGTGCCAACATTTATGAAGCAATTCCCAGAACAAACTTCAGCGACCCAAAAGCTGTGATTGATATCGTGTTTACTGACTTCTATTATGATTATGATACCATTACGGTACAAAATATGGTCATCAGTAAACTTGGAAAGGTAGATGGTGAGAATGAACACTATCAGGTTTCTGTTGACAGAATTTATCGGACATACGCTGACACAACTGGTGTGCTGTCTTTCAACTTTGATCAGCAGATTATCCGGTATAAAGATCCGGAAACTGAATATACCAGCCCAAATGATAAATTTGTCATTTCCGGTGAGATGGTAGGAGTGACAAAATCTGCATTGTCGTTCAGTTCTGTTATTGATGTTGATTTAACTCTTGAAACAGATTTTTCTTGTAATTGGTTGAGGCTTGGCCCTGCTGCAGTTATTACTGAAAGATTCGATGATCTATCATACGTTTATTTTGCTGAACCCGACAGTTGTAAGGATGAATGTTTAATTGTAATCAACGATAATCCATTTCCTTATCCGATTGATTAAGGAGTATCATCCAACAAATTTTCAATTGCTGTTTTCATTGCATTGAATTCCTCTTTGTCAAAAAGCCTTGTCAGAAAGGCAATATCCCCGTTCTGGTCTATTACAACATTTCGTGTAACCCCACTTCTCTTCAATGCAAACTTTGCGAATATTTCGGCTCCCGGATCAATCGCCATAGGATAGGTGGTTTTCATTTTTTCCTTGAAAGCAATTACTTTTTCAACAGGTTCGTCATAATCTACGCCAATTAATATAAAATCTTTGTCTTTGTTAGGCAGCCAGACTTCATTTTCAAGATGCGGCATTTCCTTTCTGCAAACCGAACACCAGCTGGCAGTGAATTGTAAAACAACAACCTTACCTCTTAAATTAGCCAGATGAACAGACTCACCATTAATTAGTTGAAGGGTAATATCAGGGGCTCTTTCTCCAATTTTTACAATGTAACCGGTATCTTTTTCTATTTGTGAGTAACCAGTCGTAAGTGTAAATAATAAAAGAACGAAAATGTATAATCGAATCATATATTAAGTTTACTATCTAAAGAAGATTTGATTTTTTTGGCTTTTTTATTAAAATAATAGGCTGAAATATTCATGGAAAAAGGCAAGCTAAAATAAACAAACCCGGCATAAATAGCTATCCTTGGAGGAAAGAGTATAGCAAACAAACCAGAAATTAAACCGGTTATCGATAAAATGGTCCAAAGGAAGACTTCTTGTCTCGTAATAAATATTTCCAGTTTGTTAAGTTTTAATTGAACCCTAAGTTGATATGGCCTGTTAAAAAGTAATGCCATTAAGCCAGCCATTATAGAAAACCCGAATCCGTAAATAACAAATAATCCAATCATTTCCAGTGGATCAGATAATTTGAATTCCGATGGTAGCCAACCACTACTAGCCCAGCTTGCAAGCGCTGAAAACATTAGCCTCAATGGATAGACATAAACAAGCATTAGAAAAATAACGCCCAGACTGATAGCAACAGATTTCCCATCTTCTAAGCCATACCTTCTGCTCCACCTTCGATGCCCAAGCCAAAAAAGCATGACCGCTGCAAAACTCATTAAAAATGCAGGAGTGCCTTTTAGCGCATAAACCAATTCATAGTAATTGTTTGGAATATCACCTACAGATATAACGAGCATGGTCACAGCAAATGCAAAAGCGGCATCAATAAAGGTTTCTAATCTTGTAGGGTTAAGGCCTCTTAGTTTGAACCCATTTTTTAAAACCAGATTATTTAAGTCTTTTTGTTCCCAATTCATAAATTAGTAAGTATAAGTAATTATTTGTACTGAAAATTAGAGTAGAAACTATTCCAATTTATTCCGCCGTTTTTTGTTGTCTTTTTGCAAGTCTTCAACGCTTGCAGTTTCCTTGATTTTTGTTAGCGCTGAAGATATTAACCCGGTTGGAACGGCAATAATACCCAAGCCTATTAAAACCATGATTGCAGTAAAAATTTTACCGCCAATCGTTATAGGAACCATATCACCAAACCCAACAGTTGTTAAGGTAATTACTGAATACCACATGCTATGAAATATAGAGGCAAAGACCTCAGGTTGTGCTTCATGTTCAAAATAGTAAACCCCGACGGATGATACAAACATCATGAATGAAGTAATTGCAACAAAAATTAACAGTTCTTCTTTGATTGAAATAAAAGCCATCTTAAACCTGTGCATTGATGCATTGTAGCGAACAAGCTTAATCATTCGCAGGATTCGTATCATCCGGAATATTTTGACTGATCTCAGATCAATATGACGTGGCAGGTAAAAAGGTAAAATGGCCAAAAGGTCAATAAGACCAAAAAAACTAAAGATATATTTTAACGGTTTGGTTGCAACGAAAATGCGCAAGAAATACTCAACCGTAAAAATAAATACTGTGATAGCTTCTATATAGAAAAGAATTTGATAATTGCTTTCACTTAAATCCGGCAAAGTTTCAATTGAAAAAGTGATTAGGGAAAGAATAATTAAAAACTGAATAAAGAGATCAAATCGACGACCGGACTTGGTGTCATTGTTTTCGACGGTTTGCTTTAGTTTTAAAAATTTCTGACTTTTTCTATATCCTGCCACGTGACGAATTTTTTAACGGTTCGAAAATACAATCTTTTTTAATTAACAGATTGATACAGAATTTAGCTAATAATAAAAGATTGATCTGCACCAGTATATTGATAACTCCCGCAAGTTAGTTTTAATCATCCTATGCATCCGCTTCGGTGGACGGGAGAATTGTGGTTGAATTCCCCGATCCTTTGGATCGGAAGTAACTACATTTATCCTTAAGATACCCCGACAGCCCCGCCTGCCAAAGTTGTACGGCGGGCAGGTCTGCTTCGGGGTTGTTCATTTACAAAAAGCGCCAGATACTATGACGCTTATTCGTGTAAATTATTCTATAGTAAATGGTATTATCCGAGATCAACTTTCTTGAAAAGGAGTGAGATTGGTGCTTCAGTTACAATGGCGGATTTCATTCCTTCGCTTAATTCAAACGAATTGACAAATGCATTGAATGCTTCTTCTCATTTGGCAAAATCTTAAACCTTTTGGTAAATAAGTGTCTAATCATATTGACGCAAATCAGAATTATCTACAAAATTGAATTTTTAAAGTATAAGAAAGACCTATAAATGATAAATCAGGTCAGCTATAACCTTACGATTTGATCTTTTAGTGAATAAACAATAGCGAGCACTTCGTTTCGAGAGGCTTCATCGATATTGTTTTTATCGAGTGCTAAAAGAATATCGTCAACAACATGTACATATTCAGCTTCGCTAATATTCATGCCTTTGTGTGCTGCAGGCATATCTTCACCTTCATATGTTGCTGGGCCACCTGATCCGGCACTAAAAAATTGTCGATTGTGTTTTTTTACTTTAGCCATTCTCTCCGGATCTTCCATCATATGGATGAATCTTTTTGAAATTGCTGGATTATTTGAATGAAATTCAACAATATCATCAACAATTTTTGCAATTCCATTTTCTCCGCCTAATCTTTCAAAAAGGATTTTGCCATTTGTGTTTTCCATAATAGTCATTTAAAAATTAGTAAAATTTTATTTAGCTTGGTTTAATATTTTGGTTCACCCTGAAAAAGTTTTTCGGGTCATATTTTATTTTGACCTTTACAAGCCGGTCATAGTTTTTTCCGTAGCTAGCTTTCACTCTTTCCTGGCCCTCATCCATCATAAAATTTACATAAGCACCACCTGCTGAGTAGGGGTGAATAGCATCATAATAATCTTTTGTCCATTTCGTTATCTTTTCTTTATATGCAGGATCAGGATCTACACCTACAATAACCTGCGACCAGTTTGCCTTTCGATATCCCCATGCGGTTTCATTCTCTCCAACTTTATGTGCTTTGCCAAAAATTGGATACAGGTGCATGGTTGAATGTGGAGTTGGAAGTGCTTCGCCAAATTTGACGTGTTCAGCAACAGCAGCATCAGGAATTTCATTGATAAAGTCGGCTCTCCAATACCATTGTAATCCAGTTGGATAGAATGGATCGAACATGCTGTTCAGTGCAGGAAAAGGCATTGGTCCAACAAATTCAAAATCAGGTATCATATCACGGACAGGTTGAAATACCTTATCAAAATCTTCAGGTATGCCTGTATAATTCCATACTATACCGCACATTTTCCTGCCATGAAGTTCTTCCGGAAATGGAGGTCCGGGAACAGTCATCAATGCAAAAAAGCCATATAGTGTATCGGGAGCTTTTATAATAAAATCGCGATACCATTTCAGGATTTTTTCGGTTTGTTCAATATTCCATAGGGTTGGTCCTCCGATAATGGTATGAACCGGGTTCCCTTTAAAAAGGAAAGAAGTGACGATTCCAAAATTTCCACCACCTCCGCGTATTGCCCAGAAAAGATCTTCATTTTCATCAGCACTTGCAGTAACAATACTTCCATCTGCTAAAACCATATCTGCTGATATCAGGTTGTCTATGGTTAAGCCATATCTTGGGGTTAAATAGCCAAGACCACCTCCAAGCGTAAGGCCACCAACACCTGTCGTAGAAATAATCCCTGACGGAACGGCAAGTCCGAATGCATGACCGGCATGATCAACATCGCCCCATTGGCATCCTCCTCCAACCCGAATGGTTTTTGCTTTTTGATCAACATAAGTATACCTTATATTCGATAGATCGATAACAAGGCCATCATCACAAATTCCAAGTCCACCAGCATTGTGTCCTCCGCCTCTCACCGAAACAAGCATATCATTTTCACGCCCAAAATTAACCGCTAACACCACATCTGTTACGTCTGCACATTTTGCAAACATAGCAGGTCGTTTATCGATCATGGCATTATACACTTTACGTGTTTCATCATAATTGGCATCCTGAGGCAGGATAAGTTCCCCTCTTAGCTGGCTTTTGAATTCCTCAATAGCAGCATCCTGAATTTTTAAATTATTCATTGCTTTGATTAAATTGATACTTAATTTCCAGATTTTAATAATGTATCAAACCTTTGAAAGGTTCTAAAAGCAGGCTGGTAAAAAAAGAGATATGGTTTGGTTAACCGATAGAATTTCTTAGATGTAATAATTATTAATGGGTGAATGTATATATAAAAGTATATATATGTTATTAAAGAAACTTTTTTAACAAAACATTAACTAAGCAAAAAATTAGCAGAATGGACTTACTTAAGATTTATTGATGGAACTCTCCATGTAATGGTATCCCCGGTAATGCCGTGTTTGGTGCTTAAGATTTCCATCGAATCAGGAATTACCTTAATTAGCAAATAATTAGACCTGTCTTTTTCATAGAAATCCTCCCAACTCTGCATCCAGTATTGCTGTTTCAATGCTGCATCATCAACCAGGAAAGCATGACCATGAAGTACTATATAGCCGCTTGCATCAGAAGAGGCATAATAAAGCGTGACATCAGGATTTGCTTTGATATCCTGTACTTTGCGACTTAATGTATTTGTACCAAACCAAACAATGAGGTCTTCTTCAGGTGAAAAGGGTTCCATCATTCGCGCATTTATTTTGCCCGAAGTATCATGTGTGATCAGGGCACACAATCCAGATTCAATCATCATGTCAGAGGCTATTTGAATAACCTCGTTCTCTTCGGCTGATCGTTGATTTGCAGTTTGTGCATATTCGGACAAAAAACAAGAAATAAACAGAAAAAGGAATATCGAACTTTTCATAGCTGACAAATATTATTTACAATTAAGTTTTCCGTTCTTTCTTCTTTGCTGCCGGAAACAGAATATTGTTCAAAATCAGTCGGTAACCCGGAGAGTTGGGATGTAAATTCAGATCGGTCTTCGGGTCGCCGATACGGTGCTGGTAGTCTTCAGGATCGTGGCCACCGTAGAAAGTCCAGAAACCTTTTCCATACTCACCATGAATTAAGCGTGCTTCGTTAGCAGCTTTGTTTTCACCTAATACCAGTACATTCGCTTTCATCAGTTTTTTATTGAAGGCAGTCGTTTGTCCCATAAAACCTTTTACTATTTTTTCATGATTTTGGGTAAGCATAGTGGGTATATGGTCCCATTTGGCCGAAAAATCAAAAAGGCTGAAATAGTCGTTCGATTGATTTAGACTTCTTGGGCGGCTTCGGGTGACATCAATATTGGATATTTCATATTCTGAAGGATTGGTTCACCAGGTAAAATCCTGAAAAGCAACGCAATTATTATAATTCAGCATACTTTGTGCATTCGGGTTCATCGGGTCACCATCAAACATCACGTCACAAATATCAACCTGGTCGGCAGCCATGGCTACATCATAACTGTCAGTTGCCGAGCACATCGCAAACAAATAACCTCCACCCACAACAAATTCTTGTATTTTTTTGGCAACTGCCAGTTTTAGATCGGATACTTTGCTAAAACCAAGTTTTTTGGCCATTTCTTCCGAAAGACGAACATCCTCCTGGTACCATGGAAAAGCCCGGTATGCCGACCAGAATTTACCATATTGCCCGGTAAAATCTTCGTGATGCAAATGAAGCCAGTCGAAGGTTGGTAAAAGGCCAGTTATCACTTCTTCATCATAAACGATTTCATAAGGTATTTCTGCATAGGTCAGGGCGAGGGTTACCGCATCATCCCAGGGTTGTTTATTTTTTGGTGAATAAACAGCAATTTTGGGCACTTTGTGCAATTGCATGACTTCCATGTTTACATCAGGTTCAGCTATTTGAAGTTTGATTGTAGAGGCCTGAACATCACTCACAACTTCATAGCTTACATTCCTGACAACACATTCGTTTTCGATCACCTCATGATAAGGAATAAGATAACTGCCACCGCGGTAATTTAGTAACCATTCAATTTCAACACCTTGTTGCAATACCCAGAATGCCAACCCATATGATTTAAGGTGGTTCGTCTGGGTTTTATCCATAGGAATTAGCAAGGATGCAGCTTGCAATGGCAATACTGCAACGATAGCCATTATCAATAAGAATAGTCTGTACTTATATTGTTTCATATTCACTCAAATTAAAACCTGGTTTTTGTTTTAGTAATCTTTTAGCGATTGAGATGTCCTTCTCCTCAAAATGCTTTTTCTTCAATAACGCCAGATTGTTAAATCCAGTATCTTCAATCTCCTCCTGCAAATAACTTTCTTCTGCCAGCTTCTCCCCGGGTTGTTTGCCAATAAATTTTACCGGAAGTTGCTTGCCTGATTTATCGATCAATTCCCTGGCAAGTTTTGTAATCTTATCAGGTTGCTCATTGGTCACAAAAATATCATTGTTCTGGCCATATTCAAGTGAATGGATTATATATTCAGATGCAATTTTACGATCAATAAATCTGCGGCTCATGTCTTGATGTGTGACAGTAATCGGTTTATCCTCCTCAATTAATTTTTTAAATATGGTATGCACTGAACCTGGTGTCCAGCTGATATTGGGTAATCTTAGAATAATAAATTTTGTACTTGTTGATGTTTGTTCCTGGATGTATGCTTCTGCAAGATATTTAGTAATACCAACCACTGACCTGGCATTTCGAACGAGATCAGATGAAACAAAGAGAAATGATTCAATTTGATATTTATTGGCAAGATCAACCATCTTTTTTGTTGCCTTATAATTTGTCAGGTAGGTTTTTGTTGGATTTCTTTCTCCATCAGCCAACCTTGCTATAGCTGCAAGATGAATCACATGTCTGGGTTTGTATTTCTTAAATATAAACTCAACAGCGTCATCATCTAACAGGTCCGCAGTAGTCCTTATCACCTTTTTGCTTTTGATTGAATGTAATGGCTTAAACCTGCTGTTTACAATAAGGCGATAACTTGAATTGCTGATCAATTTTCCGATAAGAAATTGACCTACAAACCCATCAGCCCCTGTTACAAAAACTGTATATTTATTATTGATATCCATCAAACGTGCAAAGCTATAAATATTACCTGGTTGTTGGAGTGAGAATAACCCACGCTTAAAGACCCTCCCCGGAGGGGAATTTCGGATCAAATAATTTCGTAAGAAAGTATGATTTACTACCTTTGTACGAAATTAAAAACTAGCTAATGAAGACGACTGCATTAAACAGGTTACACCGTGAAATGGGCGGTAAAATGGTTGAATTTGTGGGTTTTGATATGCCCGTTCAATTTGAAGGTATCAATGCTGAGCATGAAACAGTAAGAACAAAACTGGGTGTTTTTGATGTATCGCATATGGGTGAATTTTGGGTTGAGGGACCTAAAGCTTTTGACCTGGTTCAAAAAGTATCAACCAATGATGTTGCCGCCCTTGTCGACGCAAAAGTGCAGTATAGTTGTTTTCCGAATGGTAAAGGAGGCATTGTTGATGATTTTCTCTGCTATAGATTTAATGAAGAAAGATACCTGCTTGTCGTCAATGCAGCCAATATTGAAAAAGACTGGGCATACATTAATGAGCAAAACACTTTTGGTGCGACTCTGACCAATGACTCTGATGAAATTTCACAGCTTGCAGTACAAGGACCTTTGGCCCTAAAAGCGATGCAGAAGCTCACCAAAGAGCCTATCGAGGATATGGAATATTATACTTTCAAAGTGATTGAGTTTGCAGGAATAGGGGAGGTGATACTTTCAACAACAGGTTATACCGGTTCAGGTGGATGCGAAATTTACATGAGCAATGCGGATGCTGAACGCATTTATCTTGATGTGTTAGAAGCCGGCGAAGAATTTGGAATAAAACCTATTGGATTGGGTGCTCGTGATACTTTGCGATTGGAATCTGGTTTTTGCCTTTACGGAAATGATATTGACGATACTACCTCACCCATTGCTGCCGGCCTGGGTTGGATCACCAAATTTGTGGATGGCAATGATTTTATTGACCGCGAACTATTCGAAGGGCATAAAGAAAATGGTATACCTCGCCGTTTGAAGGGTTTTGTAATGGAAGATCGGGCAATTCCGCGTCAGCATTACGAGGTGTGTGATACAGAGGGAAATGTAGTTGGTGAAGTAACTTCAGGTACCATGTCACCAATGTTAAAAAAAGGCATCGGTATGGCCTATGTTGACAAACCTTACTGGAAGGATGGTTCTGAAATATATATTAAAATAAGGGGTAAACTGGCAAAGGCTATTGTGCAAAGGCCGCCGTTTTGGAAGGGGTAATCGAATTGCTCTATTCTGTCATTTCCACCAATAGGGAGAAATCCCTTGAGAACGAGCGCTTTCCTGGCGAGATTTCTCACACTCCTTTTAGTCGGTTCGAAATGACAGCTATTTTCTGATAATGAGCTTTTTATTAATTATCGTTTTTGTCGTTTTCAATTGAACGACATAGATTCCTTCATCTAACTCGGTGGTGTTAATTTGTACTTGCTTATCATTTGCCTCATTAAGCAAAACAACCTGCCCGAGGTAGTTAATAAATTGACATTCTACAATCATTTCTTCCGATTGTATATTGATTTGGTTGGTAGCAGGATTGGGGAAAATGTTGATTTCATTTAATTCCTGCTTTTCTTCAATACCAAGATAAAATATCTTCAATTCAACATTTACGGTATCATTTTGCCATAGGTAAAGATCTTCAACCACGGCAGTGTGGTAACCAGGTTTGCTAACGATAATATTGTAAGTTCCACGCATCACTTCATTAAAGAGGGTTTCGCCTTCTTCGTTAGCCTGATTTTCATAGCTTAGTGCCTCATAATAGCAGTTTGCACCATCAACTTTTACATTGGCTCCTTCAGGGTTTCCTCCGTCTTCTAAAGAAATATTCACAATGAGTTGAAATGTTTGATTGTACCATGTGCTGTCAAAATATACATAATTCGAACATGTGAATTCCGAACTACATGAATCGTACTCAGCTCTTACAAGAATTGCAGCGTAATAATTGTTATTATTAAGCGTATAAGAATGTGCTGTTGTATTAGCTAATGGTGTTAAAGTACCACCTGCTTCACAGGGATCTTCTTCGTAACATGGATTTGTTTCTAGACCAGCAACACGATATTTTGTTACCTGGCATGTATCACAAGGGGCATCCCAGGTTACATATATTTTTTCATCCTCAAGTAACTCTGCATTCACCCATGGTACAGGCGGGCAATCCTCATCTAAAATTGAATTGTTTTGGGCAACTATTTGAAAAGCAATAAATAATGATAATAAAAAGAATAAAGATTTTTTCATCTGTGTTTGTTTGGATAAAACGTCATTTTAATTGTCCCGGTGTTTTGGTTTTAGGGCTCATTAAAAGTATAACAATAAATTGAGGTAAAGGGTTGGCAGGTTGTTGAAAATTAATTAATAGTTATTGGTTTTTGGTTAATTATTTATACGGCATGAAATGGATTTATTAAATCATTTCCTTTACTATACCTTGTATTGATTATGTTCCCAGTTAATTTTTATCATATATACATTATCAATAAACTGCTTCGCCCCATCTTCACATCCATCAGTACCCATAATAAATATATCAAGGAAAATTCGATACCAGCCAGGGTCGTCTCCAAACGATCCATTTATACCAAAGTTAACAGTAGCCTTTAGGTATTGATAATTAATATCACTACTGTATTTCCAGACTTCTTCCACAACCGGATAGTTGAATAATATACCATACATAATATCAGCGCTTGCAGCAAAATGATAAATATCAAGACTCTTTTGGAATATAATTTCTATAGTTATATTTAAATGTTCATGCGGGCAAACGTTTTCTTGTGATGGGGCGGAAAAACTAAAAGTCGAGATACCGTTTTCTTGATTAAAAGTACAGCGTTGTTTTAAATCTTCGGTGCTAAAATCTTCAAACCATTTTGTATCCACTATTTTCTGACCACATTTTTCGGGTTCCGGGGTTATGTCTGGTGGGTCACCATCGTCATTACACTCTAAACTAGAAAACAATAAGAAAGTAAAAAGGCAAACAATGCCCAAAATGGTTGAAGAGGCAGTTAATTTCATAGCAGTTTGTTTTGGGGTTGCCCAAAGATAATCAAACGAGGAGGTAAAGTCAAGAGAGAATGGTTAATAGTTATTGGCTATCAGTTAATTGCTAGAATGGCAAAACTTATTGCATTCAAATATTAACCATTAACCATTCTCTAATAACCATTAACTAATCAAGGCAAATACTCCTCATCAATATTCCCCATCGATTTAAACAGATTAAACCGGGCTTTGGGATGGATATCTTCCATTTGTTTGATCAGGTTTCGGGCTGTTGTTCTTTTGGTTGTGTCTTCATAAGGGCAGGGTTCCATTAATTTCGGGTATTGCCTGATTCGCGAAAATTCACTGGTGTCTTTATTGGTGCACAGTATTAATGGCCTGATTACATTCAGTTTGTCATCGAACATGCTTAGTTTTCCGGGTATTGAGGCAATGTTTCCATGGTAAGCCATATTAATGACAACGGTTTCAATGGCATCATCAAGGTGATGACCAAGCGCCAGTTTTTGGAACCCATTTTTTTCAGCATAGGTAAAAAGTATCTTTCTTCGATTCCACGAACAGACAAAACAGTGGCTTTTCTTTCCTCGTTTTTCAATACCGGCTTCAACACATTCAATATGTGATTGAATGCCAAACTGATCGCAAAATGTTTTAAAAAAACTGGTATCAATTTGATATGGGACATCAGTTACCTGGATGTGAAGTGCCTCCAACTCATAATCGACAATGCCATAGTGTTTAAATGCTGCAAGAGTCTCCAGCATCACCAGTGAATCTTTGCCTCCACTTACTGCAACAAGAACGCGTGCTCCATCACCAATCATTTTATAATCCATGATGGCTTTAGCAACTTTGTTTTTCACATGCTCAATGTGGCGTTTCTGGTATTTAGTGAGGGTGTTTTTCATTTTTTCGCTGTAGTCAGTCTGAACGAAACGCAATGGAGTGAAGGATCTTTCTATAATTTCTCACATTTCGTCTTATTTTAAAAGAAGAAATCCGTTGCTATGATCAGGAAAACAAAACTACTAAATCGGAGTAAATATATGTGGTGCGTCTTTGCGACGCTGGGTGAAAAACTAGGCCACTTTTACTTCGGCTAATACATCACCCTCAATACGTAGATTATCGATGATAAAGTCTTGACGTTCGGGTGTATTCTTACCCATATAAAACGAAAGCGTATCGGCAACTGATGATTCCCTGCGTAAAATGACCGGATCCAATCGAATACTCTTTCCGATGAAGTGCTTGAATTCGCCGGGAGAAATTTCACCTAGGCCTTTAAAACGGGTTATTTCAGGGTTAACCCCCAACTTTTTAACGGCTTTCAATCGCTCATCTTCATTGTAGCAATATATGGTGTCTTTCTTGTTTCTAACTCTGAATAGAGGTGTTTGCAAGATGTACAGGTGACCAGCTTTCACCAAATCGGGGTAAAACTGAAGGAAGAAAGTAAGCAGTAATAAGCGGATGTGCATACCATCAACATCGGCATCAGTCGCAATAACTACCTGGTTGTACCTCAGGTTTTCCATTTCCTCATCAATATTCAATGCGGCCTGAAGTAAGTTAAATTCTTCGTTCTGATAAACGATTTTCTTACTTAAACCATAGCTGTTCAAGGGTTTTCCTTTCAAACTAAAAACAGCCTGGGTTTGCACATCACGTGATTTGGTGATTGAGCCACTTGCTGAATCACCCTCTGTAATAAACAATGTGGTAGCGAGCCTGTTTTCGTGGTTGGTGTTTAAATGAAGCCGGCAATCGCGCAACTTTTTATTATGGAGACTGGCCTTTTTAACGCTTTCACGTGCAAGTTTTTTAATCCCGGCCATGTCCTTACGCTCTTTTTCCGACTGTAGTATCTTTTTATAAAGTGCGTCAGCTGTTTCGGAATGAATATGCAGGTAATTATCCAGGTTACGTTTAATGAGGTCGTGGATATAATTCCTGATGGTTTGGCCGTTAGGTTCAATATGTTGTGACCCTAATTTGGTTTTGGTTTGTGATTCAAAAACCGGTTCTTGTACTTTAATACTAAATGCAGCAATAATGGATGTTCGGATATCGCTGGTTTCAAAATCTTTGCCATAAAACTCACGAATAGTTTTTACAATGGCTTCACGAAAAGCAGTCTGATGTGTTCCACCCATCGTTGTATGTTGCCCGTTAACAAACGAATAATATTCTTCGCTGTATGCCCGTGAACTGTGGCTGAAAGCACATTCGAAATCACCTTCCTTAATATGAATAATGGGGTATATCAGCGGGCCATTGCCATTGATGTTGCGTTCAAGCAGATCATGCAAACCATTCTTGGCAAAAAATTTCTGTCCGTTAAAATGAATAGTCAGACCATTATTGAGGAAAACATAATTCCATAACATCTCTTCAATATACTCGTATAGATAATGGAAATTGCCAAAAATTTCGTGGTCGGGCGTCCATGTAATTATGCTGCCCATTTTTTCGTCAAGTGGACTAATTTCAGGATCGTTAGCGACTTTACCTCTTTCGAACTCAACAATTTTTGTTTTTCCTTCTCTGATTGATTGCGCTTTGAAGCGAGCAGAAAGTGCGTTTACAGCTTTTGATCCAACCCCGTTCAACCCGACTGCCTTTTTAAAAACTTTCGAATCGTATTTAGCTCCTGTATTGATTTTGCTTACACAGGCACTGACTTTACCAAGTGGCATGCCTCGGCCATAATCGCGTACCGAAACCTCTTTGTCGTTGATGGTAACCTCAATGGCTTTACCATGACCCATCACAAATTCATCAATTGAATTGTCGATGATCTCTTTTAGCAATACATAAATACCATCATCCGGCGAACTTCCATCTCCCAATTTTCCAATATACATACCGGGCCTTAGCCTGATATGTTCCTTCCAATCTAACGATCGTATGCTATCTTCTGTGTATTCAGCCGACATCTCACCTTAATTTGGCCACAAAAGTATGAAGTATGTTCTGATGATTACGCACTCAACCATTTATTTTTTAAACATCAGTTGTTGAAAACCTTTTTATTTAAAGGCTTTCAGAGGGTTGCCCATAAAAATGAGTAACAAAAGATCTTCTCAGACGTAAATTGACTAAATGATAGCAGTTTAACTAAATTTCTATTTTTACCTATTATTATTTTCGTACTGATCAATGCCTGGAATTACACTGATATACCAACCAAACGGACTTACTGAAAGTGTTATAAATCGCGCCAACCGATTGGTTGACAAATCTTTTAAGGTTGATTACATAAGTAAAACCGATAAGTTGATCGTGTTGTTTAAAGACGGGAATCATTACCCTTACGAAATTATCAAAGCCAATAAGTACATCGCAATTGTTGAAGGTAAAATTTATGATATACCTGATGCCGGTGATAAGGAATTTCAAAACCAGATAGCTAAGGTTTTTAATAGTCAGAACCCTGAAGAAGAGCTTTCTTATTTTCATAACCTGGATGGTGAATTTATCATTTATATACTTGATAAGAAGGGCCGTAATCATTTTGTGATTAATGATTTCCTGGGTAGATTGCCGGCATATACTTATCAAAATCAGCAGTTTATCATTTCGAGAGATATATATGTACTCGATAAAATAACAACAGGTTTAATGTTTGATGAAAAATCTGTCTACCAGTTTCTTCGTCTTGGTTACCCCTTGGGAGATCGAACACTTTTCGATGATATCAATCGTTTCCCTCCATCTGCATTGCTTAAATTAAAAGATGATAAGATCAGTATTCAAAGTTCTCCACCCGACCTCTCAGAAATGGAAGCGTCTAATTCCATTCAAAAACCTGAAGAAGCACTTTATGAGGTTTTCAGGCATGCATTGAAAAACCGTGTTGAAAAGGAAAAAAAAGTTGTGCTTTCGTTAAGTGGCGGTTTGGATTCGAGGCTTATTATGGGAGAGATCAACAATATGAAGTACCCGGTTGATTATGCATCTTTTGAATATGATAATGCTATTATCAGAAACGATATTGTGGTGGTTAAACAATTGGCCAAACATTATGATAAGTCGCCGCAATATATAATCCTCAAAGAATGGTCCCCAGAATTATTTGATGAAATGGCAGCGCTAAAAGGGGGGATGAATTATGTAGGTATGTCGTTCATTCTTGATTTTTTACGTCAGTTGGGAAATTCATACAACCTGATGCTTACGGGAGATGGAGGTGATAAAACCCTGCCGGTATTATTTCCTGCAAACAAACTAAAAAATAAGAACCTCGCCAATGCAATTATTAAATCCAACAGTATAAATACAAGCAGATTACTTGATGAATTTGTGATTTCAGAAAGCATTACAAATGAAATAGAGTTGAAGGAATACCTGAATAATTTACCCGGTAAAAATGCAGACTTGAAATATAAGCACTTTCTTGTATTTGAAAGAGCCCTGCATTGGTTGTTTGAAGGGGAAGACCGCAACCGCAATTATATCTGGAGCACAAGCCCTTTTTATAACCCGGCTTTCTTTAATCTGGTGCATAGCATCCCTGAAAAGACAAAGCGAAATTTTGAACTGTTCCGGAAATTTATAAACCTGGTTGATCCAAAACTAAACATGATAAATAATGCCAATTGGAGTATTCCGCTGGGTGATCAAAAGAAAGTGAACCAGATGCTCTGGCGTCAAAAAATAAAAAACCAGATTCCATTTAAAATAAGAAGCAAGGTTCAAAAAACAGCAATGCAGGAAGAATTGGTGTTGTATGTATCTGAACTCCTAAACAAAGGGTTTGGTGGTCAGGTGTTACTCAATGCCAATCAATCTGATTTAAAATATGCCGATGCCGACACATTATTTCATTTGCTTACTATTTTAAAGGTTTCTGAAATGACATGGAAAAGCCACTAATCGTTCTCCTTCAAAGACCCTTTTTGCAAAACATCTTTAAGTAGAATTTTGAAATCCATGAAATCATTACGATTGATCATCCAGGCTTTTAATGGCGTATTTGTCTGTTTCTTAAAGATGATGTATTGGTAAATTACGGTAGATATGTAACTTACAGAAGCCGTTATGGCAGCGCCTACCAATCCGAATTCAGGTATAAGTAAGATAGCCAGAATTACAGTAAACAAAAAACCAAACCCTTTGGCAAATAAATTGACTTTTGGATTGCCCAGTCCTGAAAAGTAGTGACTGAAGATATTATTGGCTGCAAGTGCGACCACACCGGGGCTTAGTGCAATAATCACAGGCTTAACACCACTAAAATCCTTGCTAAACAACATGGTATAGAAAGTATCGGGTAGAATTACCAAAACCATTACAGCCATTGCTGTTAAGGCAACTGAAAACTTCATTAATTTAATAGTCAGCTTACTTGCATAATCTTTATCACGTGTATTTGAAATGGCCGAAAACTGAACCACGGCAATGCTGGAACCTATTAACTTAAGGCCTTCGGTAAGTTGGATGCCTGCTGTATATACTCCCAAAGATGACAGACCTGAAAAGTATTTGATAAAGAAAAAGCTAAGTCGGTTATTTCCAATACTTAAAAGATTGGCCATCTGTGTTACAAATCCATATCTGATCACCTGTTTTATTATCGATGTCCAGCCACTCATCATCAAAGGGCCTGCCTTTTTTATAACTGTAATAAACCCTAAAATTGCGCCAATCCCATAAGCAAAGTACAATGCAATCAGGTAAGCATCAACGGATAAGTTCTTAATGAGAAAGAGCTCAATAAGGAAAACTAAAAGCAGTGTGCAAATCTGAAATGTAAAAATGATGTTGTAGGTTTTAATGCGCTGTTTTCCCAATAAGAGGTTGTAATGAGTAGTCATTAAAGAACTAAGGAGCGATAGTGCCAATACATGGTTGATATAACCTTCGGGTACAATAGAATAAAATAGAACAGGGAATAGTGAGGTGCCTGCCAGAAAAAGCAGGTAGAAAAGCAGCACGACTATACCAATAAAAAAATAAGCCGGAAAAAGGAGTTTACCAATATTTGTGCGTGATGCAAAATAAATGAGCGAACTACCTGCAAACAAATCCACTGACAGTTGAATGATGGTTATATCAACCATAATCAACCCAATAATACCCATACCTGTGCTACCAATTTTATTGGTGATCAAAAGCAAGATGATCAGCGTAAAAAAGGCATTTAAAATCCGAGTGCCGGCTGTCCCGATGATTTTTTTCAACATGGGTTTATAGTTGATACAAATGTAAAAATTCCTGAATAGAGAGTCTTACCGCATTAAACGTGATATACAATGATTTATGATGCAATTGGATTAATTAGTTTGACAAAGAATCAAACCCATAGGTTGATGCGTACTTTTTAATAGCTTTGTTTACCTAAGAACTTAAAAAGCGTCTAACGATTTAATCAATTCAACTTAGGCCTAAATGAGTAATAATCATCTTACACAAATAGATTATTGGGACAATGTCTGGAAGGGGATTAGTTTGCCTGCAGAAATTCGAAGGTCAGACAATAATTTATTGCTGAATAAAGAATTGGATGTTTTTGAAAAGTACCTGCCAAAAAAAACATTATCTATCCTGGAAATAGGAGGTGCACCAGGGCAGTACCTGGCTTATTTTCATAAGCATTTTGGATACCATGTTCATTGTCTCGATTATTCTGAAGAAGGATGCAAAAAGACCAAAAAGAATTTTGAAATGTTAAATATCAAAGGAGAAGTGTATCATGCAGATCTCTTTTCTGCTGAACATAAGCTGCCGCTTTTTGATATCGTATTTTCCATGGGTTTTATTGAGCATTTCTCAGATCTTCAGGATGTTGTTGGTAAGCACCTGCAATTTTTGAAACCTGGTGGGATGCTGATGCTTGGGATTCCGAATTTTTCAGGCATTAATAAACTCTTCCTGAAAAGTTTAGCACCAGGTTTACTGGCCCAACATAATTTAAACAGCATGGATATCAGGTCATGGAAAGCATTTGAAGATCATTTTAATCTTGAAAAAGTATTCAAATCTTATGTTGGTGGATTTGAACCCATGACATTTCTGGTGCAGGAAAAGAAATCATTATGGAACTCAATTTTATTCCTGAAGGCAAGAATACTCAATAAGATATTTCATCAGCACTTTAAATCACTACGAAATATCAATTCGAAATATTTCAGTGGTTATGCCATTGGTATATACCGGAAACCGATAGCTTCAAAATAATTTTTTTCAAACAATATCTATATAAACCAATAATTCATTCGCATCTGCGTTAAGAAAGGCAATTAAGTTTTACTTTTGAATTGCAAAGTCTGCAAATGAAGATTTCGGTTATCATCGTCAATTATAATGTGGAGTATTTTCTTGAGCAATGCCTGTATTCGGTTCGCCGGGCATTGAAGGGAATAGAAGGAGAGGTATTTGTTGTCGATAATAAATCCAGTGATGGCTCAAACCGAATGGTTAAAAGCAAGTTTCCTGAAGTTAAACTAATTGAAAACAAGGATAACCGGGGGTTTTCCAAAGCCAATAACCAGGGTATCAGGATGGCCAGAGGAGAATATGTTCTTTTACTAAATCCTGATACTGTTGTTGAGGACGACACTTTTAGTAGCATAATTCAATTTATGGATGAGCATCCTGATGCAGGGGCATTGGGTGTGAAAATGGTTGATGGCTCGGGTAACTTTTTACCTGAATCAAAACGAGGTCTTCCAACACCCGGAACTGCATTCTACAAAATGTTTGGGTTTTCTGCGCTTTTCCCTAAATCAAAGCGATTCTCAAAATATCATCTGGGATACCTTGATGAAAACGAAATCCATGAAGTAGAAATACTTGCAGGTGCATTTATGCTGCTGCGGAAAACTGTGCTGGATGAAATTGGCTTGCTGGATGAAACTTTTTTTATGTATGGCGAAGATATTGACCTTTCATACCGTGTTATCAAGGCAGGATACAAAAATTATTATTACCCAAAAACCCGGATTATTCACTATAAAGGAGAGAGCACAAAAAAAAGCAGCGTAAACTATGTACTTGTTTTTTATAATGCAATGGTCATTTTTGCGAAAAAACATTTTACACACAAAAATGCTCGCTTATTTGCACAACTCATCAACATTGCCATCTACATCAGGGCATTCTTTGCCATTCTGTCAAGAATGTGGAGTAAAATTATTTTACCATTGATAGATGCTGTTGTTTTACTCGGAGGACACTTATTAATAGGTGAAATATGGGGAAGAAGGATGATATATTCGGATGGTGGTACATACCCTGATACATTTTATTATTATGTGGTTCCTGCTTACATTTTGATCTGGCTGATTTCGATTTATTTTACCGGAGGTTATGATAAACCGGTCAGGATAAAAAAATCAATAACTGGCATAGCAATTGGAACGGTTATTATCCTTGTGCTTTATGCGCTAATGCCTGCTGATTTGCGTTTTTCAAGGGCATTAATTTTACTGTTTTCAGCTTGGGGTTTAATCAGTTTGCCTGCTGTCAGGTTGCTGTTTTATTGGTTTAAGGTGCCCTGGATTCAGCTTGGTGAGAAGCAGAATAAAAGATTTATTGTTATCGGAGATAAAAACGAGGTCGAGAGAGTTTCCGGTTTGTTAAATGCATCCTTTATCAAACCTGAATTCGTTGCGTTGGTGAGCCCCAATGAAAAGTTGGAGAAGGAGGATATTTATGTTGGTAGCATTTCACAGGTAATTGATATCATCAGTATTTATCATATTGATGAAGTAGTTTTTTGCTCTAAAAGCATTCCGCATCAGGTAATTATTGATAAAATGACCGAATGGAAACGTGCTGAAGTAGATTATAAAATTGCTCCGGAAGATAGTCTTTCCATCATCGGTAGTAATTCAATACACACAAAAGGCGACCTTTATACTGTTAATATCAATGCGATTGATACTGTAGTAAACAGAAGAAATAAACGCTTACTCGACTTCGTTTCAAGTATTGTTCTTTTCATATTTTCCCCATTACTCCTTTTTATTGTTCATAAACCAACTGGCTTATTTCAAAATATTTTTCTTACCCTTTTTGGCAAACGATCATGGGTAGGATATTATCCGCAAGTCGAAAACAAACATCATCTTCCCGAAATTAAAAAAGGGGTTTTAAACCCGCTCGATGGTATGCGTGCTGCAGTGCATGATGATGAAACTATTTTAAACCTTAATATTTTGTATGCCCGTGATTATAATATCTGGAAGGATTTTAATATCATTTTGTATGCGTTCAGGGATCTTGGCAAATAATACCTTTTGATCAGAAGGTTTTGAACATATAAAAGTTTATTTTTGCTGCGTTTTTAACTGTTCCTTAAAATACAATTGCCAATATGTTATACCGAAGGCACTTGCGCATTAAAGCACTACAGGCATTATACGCCTGGTACACCAATGATTCTGATGATCTTCCAAGTGGTGAAAAACAATTGCTGCTAAGTATCAATAAACTTTACGAACTTTTCATTTACCAGCTCTCATACCTGGTCGAAATAAAACGTTTTGCAATTGAGCGTATCGATGAGAACAAAAATAAGTTTTACCCAACTGAGGATGATCTGAATCCTAGTTTGAAATTTGTTGAGAATAAGGTTAATAAAATGATTGAAGACAACCGTGATTTTCAGCGGAAGGAAAGTGCTTATAAGGTGAATTGGGGTGAAGAAAAAGATATGGTCAGAAAATCATATAAAAAATTAATTCAATCTGAATTTTTTAAAAACTACCTTAAAAACGAATCAAGATCACTGGAAGAGGATAAAAAACTTTACCTTAAAATAGTTGATAAGCTGTTGCCTAATGATGAATTACTTACGTCGTATTATGAGGAAAAAAGTGTTTATTTCGTTGATGGTTACGACTTGGTTCTCATCTTATTGATTAAGTTTTTTGATACATTGAATGAAGATTTTACAGATGAATCTCCAATACCTGGCCTATATAAATCAGAGAATCAATCTAAAAATGAGGATGTAGATTTCGTCAAGACTTTGTTTAGGAAAACGATTTTGCATGACAAAGAGAATACAGTAATTTTAGAAGGCAAAACCAGTACTTGGGATTATGACCGTATTCCAATCATGGATATTATTCTTTTAAAAATGGCTATTGTTGAGTTAAAAGAAATTGAGACAGTGCCAGTTAAAGTTACCATGAATGAATATATTGAAATGGCAAAATATTTCAGTACCGAAAAAAGCAAGACTTTTGTAAATGGTGTACTTGATCGGTTGATCAGGGAGTTTAAGGAAGAAGGAACGATCAATAAAGTTGGACGTGGACTAATAGAATAGTTTGTATACATTTGCATTCCTTGTATAAAAACAATAGAAGTATTTTACAGGGGTCTAAAAACCAAACACATAGTATATTATTTAAAAATTAAAATTAAAAATGGCATTTGATATTGAAATGATCAAGGGTTTTTATCGAAAATTACCCGGACGAATTGAAGCAGCTAGAAAGGTACTAAACCGACCAATGACTTTAAGCGAGAAAATTCTCTATTCTCATCTGGATGAAGGAAATGCTACACAGGATTATGAACGTGGCAATTCCTATGTTGATTTCCGTCCCGACAGGGTGGCTATGCAAGATGCAACAGCACAAATGGCGTTGCTTCAATTTATGCAGGCAGGAAAAGTTAAAGTTGCGGTTCCTTCTACGGTTCATTGCTGATCATCTTATACATGGCTAAAGATGGGGCTGAAAAAGACATCACAGCTTCTAAGATTACCAACAAAGAGGTATTTGACTTTTTAGCATCGGTATCAAATAAATATGGAATTGGTTTTTGGAAACCAGGAGCCGGAATTATTCACCAGGTTGTGCTTGAAAACTATGCTTTTCCCGGTGGAATGATGATTGGAACTGATTCACATACTGTAAATGCCGGTGGCCTAGGAATGGTTGCAATTGGTGTCGGTGGTGCTGATGCAGTAGATGTTATGGCCGATATGCCATGGGAATTAAAGATGCCAAAACTGATTGGTGTTAAACTTACCGGTAAACTTAGTGGATGGACTTCATCCAAAGATGTAATTCTAAAAGTAGCAGGATATTCTCACCGTAAAAGGTGGTACAGGTGCTATTGTTGAATATTTTGGTGAAGGAGCCAAAATCCTTATCTGCAACGGAAAAGGAACCATTTGTAATATGGGTGCTGAAATTGGTGCAACAACTTCAACTTTCGGTTATGATGAAAAGCATGGAAGGGTATCTGCGAGCTACCGATCGAGCAGAATGTTGCTGATTGCCAGCAAATGCATTAAGGAACATTTGACAGGAGATGCTGAAGTTTATGCTAATCCGGAAAAATATTTTGATCAGGTAATTGAAATTGACCTTCGATACCTTGAACCCACATATTAACGGTCCATTTACACCTGATCTTGCAACTGAAGCTATCAGAATTTGCAAAAGCAGCCAAAGAAAATGACTGGCCTGAAAATCTCGAAGTTGGATTGATTGGATCCTGCACAAATTCTTCTTATGAGGATATTTCCCGGGCTGCATCAGATTGCTGCAAGCAGGCAACAGAAAAAGGACTCAAAGCAAAAGTCAACTTTAGGCATTACTCCCGGTTCAGAACAGGTAAGGTATACTGTTGAACGAGATGGATTAATTGATATTTTGAAAAGAATTGGTGCGAAAAGTTTTAGCCAATGCCTGCGGTCCATGTATTGGTCAGTGGGCGAGGGCAGAAGCAGAAGCTCGAGAAAAGAAACTCAATCATACATTCCTTCAACAGAAATTTTGCAAAAGAGAAATGATGGTAACCCAAATACCAATGCGTTTGTAGGTAGTCCCGAAATGGTGACGGCAATCGCCTTGTCAGGCAGACTGGACTTTAATCCTATGACGGATACCTTAACCAATAACAAACGGAGAGCAGGTTAAGTTAAATGAACCCACAGGATTTGAACTTCCTCCAAAAGGCTTTGATGTTAAGGATGCTGGTTACCAGGAACCAGTTACTGATGGAAGTAAAATTGAAGTGGTAGTTGATCCAAACTCAAAACGGTTGCAATTGTTAAAACCATTTGCACGCATGGAATGGAAAGGATATAAAAGGGATGAAGTTGCTGATTAAGGTAAAAGGAAAATGCACAACAGATCATATTTCGATGGCAGGCCCATGGTTAAGATACCGTGGACATCTTGAGAATATTTCACAAAACATGCTCATTGGTGGTATTGAATGCTTTTAATGAGGAAACCAATTCTGTAAAAAATCAACTATCAGGTGAATATGTACCTGTGCCTGAAGCAGCAGAAGCCTATCGCGTAGCCGGCATGGGAAGTTTAATAGTAGGAGACGAAAACTATGGTGAAGGGTCTTCACGCGAACATGCCGCAATGGAACCTCGTTTCTTAGGTGTAAAAGCTGTCATTGTCAGGTCGTATGCCAGGATACACGAAACCAATTTGAAAAAACAGGGTTTGCTTGCATTAACATTCGCCAATAAGGATGATTATAACCTGATCCAGGAAGATGACAATATTGATGTTCTTGGTTTGAATGATTTTGCTCCTGGCAAAAAACTGACTTTAGTGCTTCATCATGCTGATAACACTAAAGATGAAATAAAAGCGAACCATACTTACAACGAAAACCAGATTTATTGGTTTAAGGCAGGCAGTGCTTTAAATATGATTAAGAAAAACCAGGAATAATTAACAAAAATGACTTGGTAAGTAAAAAAGATTAATGGAATAATAAACTTCTTGCTATTCCGTTAAAGCTATAATTAAACAGGATTTCGGGTGCACAAAAAATACATTTTCATCTTAGGTTTTCTTTCCTTCTTATATTTATCAGCATCTGCACAAATAGGTGGTCGCTACTCATATTCATTTCTTGAACAACCTTTATCAGCCCGTATTTCAGCATTAGGTGGAAACCAGGCTGCTATTAACGACAATGATATTAACATAGGTTTTGTTAATCCTACGATGATCAATTCCAGCCTCCATAACACATTGGCATTGAACTATGTGAATTTCTATTCCGGTATGAATTATGGAAGTGTCCAATATGCCCGTACTTTTAATAAAGCCGGTAATTTTATGGGCTCTATCCAGTTTATGGATTATGGACAATTCACCTATGCTGATGAAGCCGGCACCCAGGGTGGTTCTTTTGGGGCTTCTGATTTTGCATTTACTTTAGGTTGGGGAAGACAATTGGATTCAACTTTTTCAATTGGTGCTGCTGCAAAATTTATTTATTCCTTTTATGAAGGCTATAATTCCTTTGGCTTTGCAGTTGATGTGGCAGGAACCTATGAAAGTAAAACCGGATGGACCATGTCGCTCATTGCACGAAACATGGGTATGCAAATAACAACATATGTTTCAGGTGTTCGCGATCCACTTCCTTTCAATTTGCAATATGCAATTTCCAAAAGACTTGATCATGTCCCATTCCGTTTTTCCGTTATTTACGATCATATCGAAAAATGGAACCTAACCTACAATGATCCTGCTAATCCTGCCGGTGGTACCGATCCAATCACTGGTGAAGCTGTTGAACAAACTGGTATAGCTAAATTTGGGGATCAACTAATTCGACATTTTATAATTGGTGGTGAAATTTATATCGGAAAAAACCTGGTATTAAGAGGTGGTTATAATTTCCGGAGAAGGGCTGAAATGAAGGTTATTACAAAGCCTGGAATGGTTGGTTTTAGCTGGGGTGTAGGTGTTCGCATATCTAAATTTAAAATTAACTATTCGAGGTCAAGGTATCATCTGGAGGGATCTCCTAATTACCTTACTTTATCTATTGATATTGACGCATTTGGTAAAGATAAAGTGGTAAGGTTCTAGGCATTCTGAGTCCTGACTTTCCTGTTGATGCATCTTCTTTTTCCTCTTTTTTCAATTTGTATTGTTGAAATATACATCCTGTGTTTAATTGGTGTTTGCTAAAAATATTATAAATTAGCGATCATCAAAAAACATAAAAATATTTGTATGAAAAAATTAGGTTTTTTATTGGTGGTTATTTTCTCTTTTCTAACCATTTATTCTCAAGAATATATTGCATGTGCACGTAAAGAAAAAGAATGGGGTTATATTGATAAAAATGGAGGATGGGTTGTTAATCCTCAATTTGAACATGTAAAGAGTTTTAATGAGGGACTTGCAGCAATGCAAAAAAATGGTGAATGGGGCTATGTGGATCAGAATGGTCATTTTGCGATAAATCCACAATTTACAGATGCAGAAGACTTTCATGAAGGTTTGGCAGCTGTTAAAAAAGGAAAAGAATGGGGCTATATAGATAAGGAGGGGATGTGGGTAATCAATCCACAGTTTGAAAAAGCGAAAGACTTTAAAGATGGGCTTGCTGCCATATTAAATGCAGGCAGCTGGGGATTTATTGATAAAAAAGGTAAATATGTAATTAATCCTCAATTCAGAAATGCAGAAAGTTTTAATGAAGGATTGGCTGCTGTGCTAAAAGGAAAAGAATGGGGCTACATTGATAATACTGGAAAATGGGTAGTAAATCCACAATTTGACATAGCCAGGCCGTTTACAAATGGTATTGCGATGGTGAGAAAAGTTGGAGAATGGGGCTTTGTTAATAAAGATGGTAAATATGTCATCAATCCACAATTTGATGATGCCCTTGGATTTTCAGAAGGACTTTGTGCTGTGAGAAAAGGAAAGGACTGGGGTTACATTGACCAGGATGGAAATTATGTAATTAACCCACAGTTTTATGATGCACATGATTTTAAAATGGGACTTGCTGCAATCCGGAAAGGAAAAGAGTGGGGATTTATTGATAAAAATGGTAAATATATAATCAATCCTCAGTTTTTAAACGCCAGTGACTTTGTTGCTGGTCTAGCAGCGGTTTTAAAAGGAAAAGAATGGGGCTATATTGATAAAACCGGTAAATGGATTGTAAATCCACAATACGAAAAAGTGAAAGACTATCAATTTGGTACTGCAATGGTGCTTAAAGCCGGCGAATGGGGATGGATTGATAAGGAAGGACTTTATATTATTAATCCTCAATTTCCAAACGCATTCGATTTTGTCAAAATAAAATAAAGGCCAACTTGATTATTACATATTAAAAACCAATCTCTTTTAACCTTTCTTCCAGATAAACACCGGCTGTGATATCCTCAAATTGTTTTGGATGATGTTTATCTACACAATTTGATAAACAACTAAGATCCATATTACTGAGCGGATGCATAAAGAATGGTATTGAGTAACGCGGTTCGTGCATGAGTTCTTTTGGCGGATTAACTACCCTGTGCACAGTTGATCTCAACCTGTTATTAGTCAGTCGTGAAAGCATATCACCAACATTAACAACAAGTTGGTTAGGCAAAGCCGTTATCGGTATCCATTTTCCATCCCTTCTTAACACTTGTAAACCATCAGCACTGGCACCCATTAGTAATGTAATCAGGTTAATGTCAGTGTGTTCTGCTGATCTGACCGCATCTTCAGGAATTGAATCAGGGTCATTGATCGGAAAATAATGTATGGGGCGAAGAATACTATTGCCTTTTTTGACTTTTTCATCAAAATAATTTTCGGCCAAACCCAGAAAAAGTGCAATTGCCCTTAACATTTCAATGCCTGTGTTTTCCAGGGCTTTATAAACGTGTAAACCAAATGTTTTAAGTTCAGGGACTTCCTTAACGAATATGTTTTCAGGATATGAATTCGTCTCAGGATCATTTTTGATAATCGTTTGCCCGATATGAAAGAATTCTTTTAGATCACCTGTAGACCTCCCTTGTGCATGTTCTTTCATTTTACCGATATATCCTCGCTGTCCCTGGATGGCTTCGTCTTCATATTTCTGCTTTATCGTGTCAGGGAGATTAAAGAATTGTTGAACAGCATAATATAAATTATCCTGCAATTCATTAGTTAGATGATGATTTTTAATTGCGACAAATCCAATATTTGAATAAGCATCACCAAGATCAAGTATAAATTTTTGTTTTTTATCAAGATTCCCAGAAGTAAAATCATTTAGATCCAGCGAAGGAATTTTATCAAGTAGCCGTGATGTCATTGCGTTTATTTTAGGCAAAAAATTTGTGATCTACTTTTCATATTTTCTCCAGACTCCTAAAACAAAACCTGACAGGGACAAAGAGACCATATCAAAACCACCTGTTATCCAAGATAATGCATAAGGATTTTTGGCAAACATATCGCCAGTTAATTTTGATAAAAATACAAATGAGAATGAAATAATAAAACCATAAAATATACCTGATAATCCACTACTTACGTTTAATTTAGTAAATAACCATGCGAGAACATACATAGGTATAACTGTAGAAATAACATTGGAAATCCATATTCCTGCTCCCGGTGGATTTGCCTCAACTTCTGCTTTAACAAGTCCTACCATATCCATCCATTGGTCACCAAAAAAAGGTCCGTACCATAAAAATCCCAATACAAATAATAAAATGACGCATAACCATACTGCGAGATGATTGATTTTCAGTTTTTGTTCCATAATTGTAGTTTTTGATTTATTTGTTAATAAAATTCTAATGTTATAGATTTCAGAAAATTACATAATTTGATTCAATACTTTTGTTAATTATTTCTTAAATATTTTGATTTTGTGGATACCAGGTTGAATAAAAAGTATTTCAGCCCGGTTATCATGACCGGGCTGAAATAAATAAAAACCGAATAAAAGAGTTTATAAGTGTTTAATTATAAGGGATTATCTACCAATAATTAAGATCTGATACATGTATTTTCTCACCAAATTTATAAGGACTCACATATTTTGTCAACTTAATTTTTAAACCAACCTCTTCACATATTGGGCAATGCCTGATCTTAATTGGAAAAATGTAATCACATTGCTTACAGTGATAAAAACGAATCCGTGAATGATTTGTTTTTGTAAAAAGCATATAACCAATTCCTACAAGAGGAGTAAGTAAAAGGCTGATTAAGAATATTCTGAGGCCTTGGTTTTGGCGTTCAATGCCAAAAAGTGTAAGCACAATGGTGAGCGTAATATATAGTGTGGATGCAATCAGGACCATAATATTGTTTTTAGTAAAATGTTAGCATTTGTTAATCAGTGATTTGATGAAACAAATATATATCTCTGCCCGAGAAATAGCATGTTTTGCTGTTTCAAATGCTAACACTCATGTTTCAAATGTACAACTTGCTTTGGATTAGCAATATTTTTTTTTAGTTTTTGAAACATTTGTGTTATCCAGTCTACTGAAAGTCATGATAAAATAAGGTTTATATCATTCGTCTTAATTAAGCAACTCATAATACCTCTAAAGCACATTTCTGCATTTTTTACCTATAACAACACTTGCAAATCTACTGTTAGTGTTGCCTAATCTTTATTACTTTTACCCAGTCAAGAAATCAGGAATGTAGTTTAATTAAATGTACCTTAATAAGTTAAATCTCAGTAATTTCAAGAATTATTCATCTGCTGAATTGAAACTCAGCCAGAAAATAAATTGTTTCGTAGGTGACAACGCGGCCGGTAAAACAAATATTCTGGATGCGCTATATTACCTATCGTTTTGTAAAAGCTACTTTAATGCTGTTGATTCTCAGAATATTCTTCATGACTCCGATTTTTTTAGCATACACGGAGTGTATCATAACCAGGAAGAAACAAATGATAAAGTAAGTTGTGTTCAAAAAAGGGGAGCAAAAAAATCATTCAAGATCAATAAAAAGGAATATGATCGACTGGCTGATCACATAGGGAAATTTCCATTGGTCATGATCTCTCCGTATGATCGCGATCTGATTAATGATGGGAGTGAAGCAAGGCGAAAATATATTGACAGCGTGATTTCACAATTTGATAAGTTATACCTCGATCACCTTATAAACTATAATAAAGCACTTCAGCAAAGAAATACGTTGCTCAAGCATTTTGCAGAACAACGTTATTTTGATGAGGTTTCATTGCAAATCTGGGATCAAAAACTAATCAGTCTTGGTGCTGAACTCTTTGAAAAGCGGAAATCGTTTTTATTGATGTTCAACCCGGTTTTTGAAGAGTATTATCAATTCCTTTCTGGTGGAAAAGAGCATGTTGAGATTATTTATGAATCGCAACTGAATGCTGATATAATGCAAATTTTATTGGCTGAGTCAATTAGCAGAGATAGGGCTGTAAGGTACACTACTACCGGCATTCATAAAGACGACCTGCTTTTTATGATAAATGGATACCCGGTAAAAAAATTCGGATCACAAGGACAGCAAAAAACTTTTGTCATTGCCATAAAACTGGCTCAGTTTGAATATACGAGGCGAATTAAGAAATTTAAACCCATATTGTTGCTTGATGATATATTTGATAAACTGGATGAAAATCGAGTACAGCAGATCATCAGGCTGGTAAGTGATGATAAATTCGGTCAAACTTTCATTACGGATACGCAGCGTGATCGAATAGAAAAAATATTTAAGGATCACGATATTGATCACACCGTTTTTGAAGTTGTAAATGGCACAGTTTCAGATAGTAAATAATTAGTCGTATGAAATCCAACCACGACCATAGCCTGAAAGAACTGATTGAGAAATTGATCAAATCCTATAAATGGGATGAAAAACTGGATTCAGTTGATGTTAATGCCAGCTGGTATAAGGTTGTTGGTGAAATATTTGCAAGGCACACAACCAATCTCTACGTAAGAAACCACATTCTGTATGTTCAATTGGACTCATCAATTATCCGCAGCGAACTGCATATGTCGCGCACTAAGATTAAAAATATGATCAACAAAGATCTTGGGAAAAAGGTAATTGATGAGATTGTGTTGAGGTAAGGACACTCAGCAAATGGCAGAGGCCAAAAGAATGGAGCACTGAACTTATGCACTTTTTCCCATATCCAATAAACTATAAATTCAAGTATTCTTATTTTACATTAAATTCGAGTAATTTCTTATCCTCGATGAAGGCTTCAAAATGATCATTTATCGAGGTAGGCCCAACACCTTCAGGAGTCCCTGTAAATAATAAATCACCTTCTCTTAGTGTAATAAATTGTGAAACATAAGCGATAATCTGGTCAAAACTAAAAATCATATCTGCACTGGTTCCTTCCTGTTTTACTGCCTCATTTATTTTAAGTGAGAAATGAATATTGCGTAGGTCAGGAAATTTTGTTTTAGGTAAAAAATTTCCTAATGGTGCCGACTGGTCGAAGGCTTTTGCGATTTCCCAGGGTAAACCTTTCTTTTTGCACTCAGCCTGAATATCTCTAGCTGTAAAATCAATTCCAATGCCTATTTCTTCGTAATACTTATGAGCAAATCTTTCTTCAATATGCTTCCCATTTCGGCTGATTTTCAGAACCAACTCTGTTTCATAATGCACATCTTTCGAAAATTCAGGATAGAAAAAGGGATTGTTTTTCTGGAGCAAGGCAGTATCGGGCTTCATAAAAAAGACTGGCTTTTTTGGAACGGGATTGTTTAATTCTTTGGCATGCTCAACATAATTTCGTCCAATGCAGATAATTTTCATAATTTCAGGTTAAGGTCAAAAGATAGAGGAACAAAGATAAAAGATAAAAGTAAGATGATAAAATTACTGTTGAGATTATAAGAAATTACTTTTGCTTCTATTTCATGTTTAACTTAATCATTGTCAGTATTTTCTTGGTGTAAAGTGGAAAATCGGCGTTCATGATCCAGGAATAATAGGATGGGTCCTTTGAAAAAATATCCTCAACCAATTTACCACGGTGTTTGCCAAAATTAAATACTTCTTTACCTTCTGAATTAAAAATGATCTGCCCCATCAGATCAGCATTTCTATTATGTGCTGAAAATTCGTGAAGTGCCTGCATATCGTTTTTTACAGGTGTCGAAATGTTACCATTCCGATCCGTAAACTCTTGATTATTATATTTATCCAGTTGGGCTTTCAATACTTCAAATGTAGCGATTGTATCAGCCTCGGCAGAATGAGCATTGATAAGCTCTTTATTACAATAAAACTGGTAAGCAGCTTTTAATGTTCGTTGTTCCATCTTCATAAAAATATTTTGAACATCAATCAATTTTCGGTTTTTGACGTCAAAATCCACATCGGCTCTAAGAAATTCCTCCACCAATAAAGGAATATCAAACTTAAGCGCATTGTATCCTGCCAGGTCGCAATGATCAAGGTAACGACTGATTTCTTTTGCCACCGTTTTAAATAATGGTTTGTCAATAAGGTCTTCAATAGTGTAACCATGAACGTTAGTTGCCTCTGGTGTGATGGGGTAGTCAGGGTTTAATATCCAGGTTTTGCTTTCAGTTGAATTATTAGGATGTACTTTAAAAATACTAATCTCGATGATGCGGTCTTTGGCTACGTTTAAACCTGTGGTTTCCAGGTCAAAAAAAGCAAGTTGGCGTTTTAAATTTAATTCCATGATTAATGATTGTAGGTCCGTGAAAATATTTTTCAAGGTATGTAATAAAAAAGACGAGCCTGTTATCGACTCGTCTTTTGCTTGAATAAATACCTTTTAAACTGTTGTATTTAAATCAAAATTTTCAAGTATCTCTTTTAATCGCTTAATATACATGCCTCCCAAAGCACCATCAACAACCCGATGATCATATGCTAATGAAAGGATCATAATATGCCTGATACCAATAACATCGCCTTGAGGGGTTTCAAGCACAACCGGTTGTTTCCTGATGGCACCAATACCTAGTATAGCCACTTGCGGTTGATTAATGATAGGTGTTCCGGTAAGGCTGTCGAATGAACCAAAATTGGTCATTGTAAAAGTGGCTCCTGCAATATCATCAGGATTAAGCTTATTGTTACGTGCCCTGCCAGCCAGATCATTAACTGCTTTAACAGTGCCAAGTATACTTTTTTCATCAGCGTTTTTAATGACAGGTACAATTAGGTTGCCATTGGGCAGGGCAGTTGCCATTCCAATATTTATAGCCTTTCGATAAATAATATTGTATCCATCAACCGAAGCATTAATTTGCGGATAATCTTTCAATGCTTTGGCAGCAGCCTCAATAAAAATAGGGGTGAACGTAATTTTTTCACCTTCGCGTTTTAAGGAAACTATCTTTTACTTTATTACGCCAGTTTACGATATTGGTCACATCAACATCAATAAAGGAAGTAACATGAGGAGACACCTGTTTTGACATAACCATATGATCAGCAATGAGTTTGCGCATACGATCCATTTCAATCACCTGGTCACCTGCATTGGTGTTCACCTTGGGTAATTCTATCTTTGGAGCTGATGTTTTGCCGGTTGACGTTCCACGTGTTTTAAGAAATTCCAGCACATCAGCTTTGGTGACGCGTCCATCTTTGCCACTGCCTGTAATGCCATCTAAATCTGTTACGCTTATATTTTCTTTTTTTGCGATGCTTTTGACCAGTGGTGAGTAAAAACGTTTGCTTGAAGAAAAATCATTCGGTTTTGATTCCTGTTTGGTTTGTTCGGTTTGTTTTTCTTCAACTTCTTGTTTTATATTTTCTTGTTTTGCAACAGTTTCGCTTTTTCTTCCTTGGCGGTTTCTGAAGGAGCAGTGTCGGAGGCATTATCCTCACCATCCAACTCAACAATAGCGATTACTTCACCAACGGCAACAACATCACCTTCGTTGTATAAAGTTTCTATGAGTTTACCTTCAACAGGACTAGGGATTTCAGAGTCAACTTTATCGGTTGCAATTTCCACAATTGAATCATCTTCTTCCAATTGGTCACCAACCGATTTAACCCATCTTGTAATTGTTGCTTCTATAATACTTTCACCCAACTTGGGCATTATTATCTCAAATTTAGCCATTATGTAATTTTTCAGTAATGATTAAACGCTTTTAATTCAGGCAGTTTGAATATTTGGTACTGCTTATTACCGGAATGCAAAAGTAGCCTTTTTTATTAAAATAGAATAGTTCCAAATTACGAAAAACAGAATTGTTTAAACAAATATCTATAGGTGAACTCAAATAAGTTGAAAACAATTAACTAGAACGTTTGCATAAACTTGGTTGATTAATACGAAGAATATTGATTTATTTATAAAATTGAAATTATCCAAATTAATCGGTAATATGAATATTTTTGACATATGACTTGGGTATTAATCTAGAATTCCTATTTTTGTTAGATTAACCTACATAATTCAAACCGATTAAGGAGCAGGATGGAAGAGAAAGACAAACAGGCACGCAGAGAAGACATTTTTTCCAGGGCTGTAAGAGCAGGAAAAAGAACCTATTTTTTTGATGTAAAGGCAACTAAATCCGATCAGTATTACCTTACAATTACTGAGAGTAAGCGGAGGTTTAATGCTGAACAGGGAAAATTCTTTTACGAGAAGCATAAGGTATTCCTCTACCAGGAGGATTTTGATAAATTTAAGACAGGACTTGAGCAATCATTTAAGTTTATTGAAACAGGAGAAATTCCTCAGGAAGAAGATAGTCCCAACTGACGTTACCTCAAACAAGACACCCTCTGAAAAAGTTGAAGTGAATTTTGAAGACCTCGGAAAAGAGGAAGTATAGTCAAATCAAGTCGAAAAGATCAAAAATTAATTCCTGCTGGGAACTGGCTCCGAAAGAATTATCAAGTGTGGGCTTTCCATTTAGCTTAAATCGCAGATTAGGAGGTCTTTATATATGTTGAAAACTTCCTTTTTGTTCAACAAACTCCCCCGTTTAATATTGTATTTTTGTGATAGAAGCAACCTATAATTGATTTAATTTCATGGGAAAAACCATTGCCATTACAAACCAAAAAGGTGGAGTTGGTAAAACAACAACAGCAATTAATCTTGCTGCAAGCCTTGCAGTTCTTGAATATAAAACGCTACTTGTTGACGCTGATCCACAGGCAAATGCTACATCAGGAATTGGTTTTGATCCAAAAAATATACAAACCAGTATTTACGAATGTATCATAGATGACATTGATCCTAAAAATGTTATACTGCAAACCGATACACCAAATCTTTCACTTATCCCAGCCCACATTGATCTGGTAGGTGCCGAAATAGAGATTATCAACCGGCCGAATCGCGAGAAAATGATGAGAAGAACTTTAGCGAAGGTGAAAGAAGAATACGATTTTATTATTATGGATTGTTCGCCATCACTTGGTCTGATTACTGTTAATGCACTTACCGCCGCTGATTCGGTTATCATCCCGGTACAATGCGAATACTTTGCCCTGGAAGGACTAGGGAAATTGTTAAACACCATAAAAATTGTTCAATCACGTTTGAATCCTGAATTAGATATTGAAGGGATTTTACTGACCATGTTTGATAGCCGCCTAAACCTGAGTAAGCAAGTGGTTGAGGAAGTAAAAACACATTTTCAGCAGATGGTATTCAATACACTCATTAACCGCAATACCAAGCTTGGTGAGGCCCCAAGTTATGGTTCATCAATAATCATGTACGATGCCGGAAGTACTGGTGCTATAAATTACCTGAACCTTGCACGCGAAATACTTCAGAAAAATAACATGACAGTAATGAGTGATGCGGAAAAACAAATTGACCTCTCAGATGAGCAAAATTAAAGGGAAGAAAAAAGTATTAGGGAGAGGCCTCGATGCTATTTTGCAAAGTCCTGAAACTGATATTACAGCAAAAGATATTTCGGGGGAATTTGTTGTTGGTAATATTGCAGAAGTTGCAATTAGTAAAATAGAAGCAAACCCATTTCAACCCAGGACTGATTTTGATGAGATGCAGTTGCGAGAAATGGCTGAATCAATTAAAGTTCAGGGTATTATTCAGCCAGTAACAGTCAGAAAGTTAGGTTTTGATAAGTTCCAATTGATTGCAGGAGAGCGTAGGTTAAGGGCCTCGCAACTCGCACAATTAGAAAAAATCCCAGCCTATATCCGTGTTGCCAATGATGAACAGATGCTCGAACTGGCACTGATCGAGAACATTCATCGAAAGAATCTGAATGCCATTGAAGTAGCCATCAGCTACCAACGCTTGATTGATGAGTGTAAATTGACACAGGAAAAATTAAGTGATAAATTAGGTAAAAACCGCTCTACGATCACCAATTTTTTAAGGTTATTAAAGCTACCACCTGAGGTTCAGGTTGCATTGCGAGATGATTTTATCAGTATGGGACACGCCAGGGCCCTGATTACTGTTGAAAGTGAAAAGCTGCAGCTTGAATTGCTTCATCAAATTCTGAATAAAGAGTTGAATGTAAGACAGGTAGAAGAACTGGTTCGGAACCTGAACAAGAAGAATACCACTCAACCCAAAAGTACCAGCCAGGTAATTATTCCGGCAAAGTTCAAAGATACACCAACTATGCTGAGCAATCGTTTTGGTACCAAGGTTAGCCTCAGGCGTAACAATAAAGGACAGGGTAGTATCGTTATCAGCTTTAGAAATGATGATGAATTGGATAAGATCATCAGCCTCATCAAACAATAAAGATTCGTGAAACCGATTCCCAAAAAGCAATATTTGTGGGTGTTTCTCACTGTTTGTTTTTGTTTTTTTCATAAGTCCTCAACAAGTTCTTTCTCAAAAGGATAAGAAAAAAGACAAGAAAGAACGAAATGAAAAAGTAGAGACAAAGAAGCACTCACCACACAAAGCAACACTTTGGGCGCTGATCCCGGGAGCCGGACAGATTTACAATAAAAAGTATTGGAAACTTCCTATCGTATATGCAGGCTTTGGTGTAATCGGATATTTTGCTTTATTTGCCAGGGGTGAGTATATTAAATACAATAATGCCTATGTCTGCTCTGCAAATGCTGACGCAGATACCTCTTATATTTGTATGGATCCTCTTGGATCAAATTATGAAACATCATACTTACTATCCTACCGTGATTATTATCGGAGAAATATGGAGCTTTCGTTTATCCTGATGGGTGTTTGGTATATTTTACAAATGCTTGATGCAACCGTTGATGCCCATTTATTTTACTGGGAAGTTGACGATGATATATCGGTAAGGCTCGACCCGGTTTATCAACCTATGATTGTGCCAACACGCCAACCAGCATATAATGGCCTTAAAGTAACATTAAAGTTTTAAAATTTACACGGATGAATATTGTTATTTCAGGTTATGGCAGGATGGGCAAGGAAGTTGAGAAAGTAGCTTTGCATAGAAATCATCATATCTTGACAACGATTGACACTGCTTTCGATTGGGATAAGTTGGCAAGACTTGAGACTGAAATTGAAGCAGTTATTGATTTTAGCATCCCGGAATCAGTCTTTGAAAATATAGAACGATGTTTTAATCTGGGCGTGCCCATTGTTACCGGTACAACAGGTTGGTACGATCACTTGGACGAGATAAAAGAACGATGTAAAAAGTTACATGGTACTTTATTCTATGCACCCAATTTTAGCATTGGTGTAAATATCTTTTTTAAAGCTAATCAACAATTGGCCAGAATGATGAATGGAATTGAAGGATATAAAGTTTCGATAAAAGAAACACATCACATTCATAAGTTGGATGCACCAAGCGGTACTGCCATAAAAACTGCTGAAGACATTATCACGGAGATTGAATCGCTGACTGAGTGGGTAAATACGGCCAAACATGAGCAGGGTGAATTACCTGTTTTGTCGAACAGAGAAGGAGAGGTGCCAGGCACTCACGAAGTTCTTTATGATTCAGATGTTGATGAATTGTTATTAAAACACAAAGCCAAAAGCCGGGCAGGTTTTGCATTTGGTGCAGTTTTGGCAGCTGAGTTTGTTGCCAACAAAAAAGGAGTATTCACAATGGATGACCTTTTGCAATTTTGAATTGCCGAATTCCCCTCCTGGGAGGGGCAGGTTTATTCAATAAACTAATATCATTTAATTTAAATTTATTATTGAAACGTTAATGATGAGATTTTCAATTTTACTTCTTTCAACTGTTTTAATAGTTGCGGCCTGCACAACAAAAAAGCAAACAGCTAAAACCAATCAACTTAATACAAGCTGTATTGAAATGGTGTTACTTGAAAAACCATTAGACAGTCTTCGGTTTGATCATTATACCATTGATAGTTTAACAATTAAAGATCAATGTCTCGAAATACTGGTAAACTATGGCGGAGGTTGTGGTGAAGCAAACTTCGAATTGTACCTTTCTGACCGAATCATGGAATCCATGCCGCCAAAAACAGTATTATACCTCACCTTTGAGGATAAAGATCCATGCCGTTCCATTGTTCAGAAAAAGCTCCAGTATAGCCTAAAGCCATTAAAAAAGTATGCTGACCGTGGAGGAATTCACCTGAAAATTGCAGGAACTGAGAAATCAGTCTTATACCAAATACCAAAATAAAATATGAATGCAGGAAATTGATTTTCTTACTGTTAGAACCCAGAGTTTTTTTAGCTTTGCGCCCTTTAAACCCTTAACATGATTTAAAACCCTTTAACATTAATTAACTGCATTACATGCTGTAAGGTAGTACCTTGCACACATATAAAAACCAAATTTCATGCTCGAATTAATTATACTTATTCCATTATCGTTTACCATTCCTACTATATTCGGATGGATGGTTTTTGAAAAAGCCGGTCGAAAAGGCTGGGAAACTTTAGTGCCCTTTTATAACCTTTACATTTTCCTGAAAATCATCAAAAAGCCTTTATGGTGGTATTTACTACTTATTTTCCCGTTTATCAATGTGTTTGTGTATATGCTGATGCTGGTGGAAATAGCCAAGTGTTTCAATAAATTCAAATTGTGGGAACAATTTGTGGCAGTCGTATTACCCATTATTTATCTGCCTTACCTTGGGATTAGCAAGGATGAAAAATTTGTTGATCCTGATGACCGTCCTGAAATTAAAAAAGGTTGGGCCCGTGAATGGGTTGATGCCATCATTTTTGCTGTTGTCGCAGCAACCATCATCCGGACATTCTTATTTGAAGCGTATACCATTCCTACTTCCTCTATGGAAAAATCGATGTTGGTTGGTGATTACCTGTTTGTGAGTAAAATTGCCTACGGACCACGCATGCCAATGACTCCGGTTGCTTTCCCGTTTGTCCACCATACTATGCCTTTCTCAGAAACAACCAAGTCGTTTGTTGAGTGGATTAAAATACCTTACTACCGTTTTGCCGGCCTTGATGATGTTGACAGGAACGACCCTGTTGTGTTCAACTATCCTGAAGG
>CAVWXM010000050.1:0-60753 GCA_963759045.1 uncultured Bacteroidia bacterium | reverse complement strand
TAATCCTTGGCTATTAAAAAGTGAGGCTTAAAACTACCATAATATTTTCTGTGATGCCTGATATAAGAAGCTCTGATGAAAACCCCCAAAACAAAAAGGATTTATAAGCTTTTGAAAGTTTAAAATTTATATTGATAATCACGCAACTAATTTTGATAACTATCGTACAATCTATCAGAAGGTTTAAAACAAAGTAAAAAGGAATTAAGTAACCGAAAATGCAGAAAACCATACTTTAAGGAGGTATGGTTTTTTTTGTGCAGGTTATTTATTGTTTAACGGGTATTTTGCCTATTAATTTTTAAAGATCCGGGGTGAGCAGGCCGAACTTGAAGAAATGGATCAGTCAAACAAACAAAACGGATCATCTCAGGATAACCTCATCATCTATACTAAATAATTTAATCCATGTTTTACTCTACTTTAAATAACCAGCGGCTATTTAAAACTGAGGTTTAAAACCACCATAATATTTTCTGTGATGACTGATATAAGCGGCTCTGAATGAAAACCCCCAAAACAAAAAGGATTTATAAGCTTTTGAAAGTTTAAAATTTATACTGATAATCACGCAACTAATTTTGATAACTATCGTACAATCTATCAGAAGGTTTAAAACAAAGTAAAAAGGAATTAAGTAACCGAAAATGCAGAAAACCATACTTTAAGGAGGTATGGTTTTTTTTTGTGCAGGTTATTTATTGTTTACCGCATTTTACCTATTAATTTTTAAAGATCCGGGCTGAGCAGGCCGAACTTGAAGAAATGGATCAGTCAAACAAACAAAACGGATCATCTCAGGATAACCTCATCATCTATATTAAATAAATTAATCCAGGTTTTACTCTATTTCGAATATCCAGCGGCTATTTAAAACTGAGATTTAAAACCACCATAATATTTTCTGTGATGCCTGATATATGCGGCTCTGAATGAAAACCCCCAAAACAAAAAGGATACATAAGCTTTTGAAAGTTTAAAATTTATATTGATAATCACGCAACTAATTTTGATAACTATCGTACAATCTATCAGAAGGTTTAAAACAAAGTAAAAAGGAATTAAGTAACCGAAAATGCAGAAAACCATACTTTAAGGAGGTATGGTTTTTTTTGTGCAGGTTATTTATTGTATACCGGTATTTTACTTATTAATTTTTAAAGATCCCCGTTGAGCAACCCGAACTTGAAGAAATGGATCAGCCAAACAAACAAAACGGATCATCTCAGGATAACCTCATCATCTATATTAAATAATTTAATCCATGTTTTACTCTACTTTAAATAACCAGTGGCTATTTAAAACTGAGGTTTAAAACCACCATAATATTTTCTGTGATGCCTGATATAAATGGCTCTAAATGAAAACCCCCAAAACAAAAACGACACATAAGCTTTTTAAGGTTTAAAATTTATACCGATAATCACGCAACTAATTTTGATAACTATCGTACAATCTATCAGAAGGTTCAAAACAAAGTAAAAAAGGAATTAAGTAACCGAAAATGCAAAAAACCATACTTTAAGGAGGTATGGTTTTTTTTGTGTATGCTTTTTAATGAAAAAACCATCGCTTTCACAATGGTTTTTTTTTGTAGCGAGACCGAGAATTGAACTCGGGACCTCCGGGTTATGAATCCGACGCTCTAACCAACTGAGCTACCTCGCCATAATATTTTTTATCAACCTAAGAATTTAAACTCGGGTCCGCCAACCGGCGAAAATGATTCCGACACGTTAACCAATCCCGATTCCGCCTTTGGCGGATCGAGGACCCTCAATAAAAAATGAAATCAAAGACTTCGGTTTTATCGGGGCTGAGCTACCTCGCCGTTTTTTAAGGCTGCAAAAATATAAAAAACCATATTTAATACAACATTTAATTTAATTATCACTCTAAGCCTTTCCTCCCCTTCTTTAAGCGGGAAGTGACCAATGGTCGGAGGGGTCAATTCCCCCTTTTATAAACGGGGGCTAGAGGGATTCAATCATTTACTCCACTATTTATCTTAAATCTTTTAGATCTTATTACTTTTGCAAACTCATTTATTCATCGTAAATAATACATTATGACCGAACTTCCTGATGACATCACCATGGGTAAAAATTCATTGGAAATGCTGATTGTTGCCAACGAATACTGCCTGTTCATGGAAGATATTGAAAACAAATCGAAAAAGGCAATTTTTGATTTTATACATCGTGTACTTCCACTAATGTATACTAAAGGTTCCCTCCTGCCAGAATTAGAAGTTGAATATCCTGAGGCCAATATGCGTTTTGTTACTGAAGAGCAATGGGAAATGTTATTTACCAAATTAAGGGAAAAGTTTGCTGACAGCGATGAGTTTTGGATTATCGATCCCCAATACATAAATGAAACAGAACCCCTTAAAGCCAGCCTTTCAGAAAATCTGTCAGATATTTACCAGGATATGAAAGATTTCATTTTACTTTATCAAAAAAACAATATTGCAGCCAGACAGAACGCAATCTCTGATTGCAAGAATTTATTTTCTAATCATTGGGGATATAGCATCAGCAACATTATGGCCCAGTTGCATCATCTAATTTATAACACTGAAGAAGATGTTATCGATGATAAATTAGACCTCTTTTAATAAGGTCTGGACTAATCAAAATACCTAAGTCTAGGTACTCAACTTAAAGCTTGATTTTTTTTTCTTTGTTAATGCTTATTCAATACTTCAATAAGCATTTATTAATTGTTAATCAATTATAATCCATTACTTTAAATGACACTTGCCGACCTTAAGACCGGTGAAAAAGCAATGATTTGTAAAGTGAAAGGCCGAGGTGCTTTTCGCAAAAGAATTATTGAAATGGGTTTTGTGGTCGGTAAGCAAGTTATTGTTATAAAGAATGCTCCATTAAAAGATCCCATTGAATATAATATCCTGGGTTACGAAGTATCACTAAGGCGAAGTGAAGCCGGTTTGATTGAAGTCTCAAAAAATGGAAACGGTCATGCCGAAGGTAAAGCGAATGGTTACAATGGAACACTTCAAATTGAACAATCACTAGGCCTGGCACCATTTTCAAAAAGCAAGGTGATTAATGTTGCATTTGTTGGTAATCCAAACTGCGGAAAAACAACCATTTTTAATCATGCTTCTCATTCACGAGAGCGGGTTGGTAATTATGGTGGCGTAACGGTTGATGCCAAAGAGGCCAAATTTGAACAAAATGGTTTTACCTTTAAACTGGTCGACCTGCCGGGAACATACTCCATTACCAGTTACACACCTGAGGAAATTTATGTCAGAGATCATCTGATCAATGAATTACCGGATGTTATTTTGAATGTGATTGATACCTCCAACCTTGAGCGTAACCTCTATCTTACTACCCAGTTAATCGATATGGACCAAAAGGTTGTGATTGCCTTAAACATGTGGGATGAATTCGAGGAATCAGGCAATGAATTTGACTATCGAAAGCTTGGTAAAATGATTGGTATTCCTATGGTTCCGGTTGTTGGATCAAAAGGAAAGGGGATTGTTGATCTATTTGATAAGATCATTGAAGTATATGAAGACAGGGATCCAACAGTTAGGCATATACATATCAATTACCGCAACCGAATCGAAAAGGCTATTTCATCATTACAATTGTTGATTAATGCTGATACCAATAAAATAATTGCAAATAAAGTAGCTCCCAGATTCTTAGCGCTCAAACTTACTTGAACAGGATAAAAAGGAGTTGATGCGAATCAAATCCTTCAGCAATGCAAATAAGATACTTGCCCTGGCTAAAAGCGAAAGAGAAGAAATCGAGTCATTAAGAAACGAAACGATAGAAACCATTTTTACAGATGCCAAATATGGTTTTATTGAAGGCGCTTTAAAAGAAACCTTCAAAGTTTCAGAGAAAAAAAGCCGGATGACATCAAGTAGGATTATTGACAAGTTTGTCACCAGCAGACTATTTAGCTACCCAATCTTTCTTCTAGCCCTTTGGTTTATGTTCCAGGCCACCTTCATCATTGGTGACTATCCAATGCAATGGATCGAATTTGGTGTTTCATGGTTAGGTACACAACTTTCTAAAGTTATGCCCGATGGGATAGTTAAAGATCTTGTAATTGATGGCATACTTGGTGGTGTTGGCGGTGTTATCGTATTCTTACCGAATATTCTTATCCTGTTTTTCTTTATCACGCTCATGGAAGCCTCGGGTTATATGTCGCGTGTGGCTTTTATTGTGGATAAATTAATGCACAAGGTAGGCTTGCATGGCAAATCTTTTGTTCCAATGCTGATGGGCTTTGGCTGCAATGTTCCGGCCATCATGGCTACACGCACCATCGAAAGTAAAAACGACAGGCTTGTCACCATGCTGATTCTTCCATTTCATGTCGTGTAGTGCCCGATATCCGGTTTATATATTATTAATCAGTGCCTTTTTTACAGCTTACCAGGGTACGATTTTGTTTATGATTTATATGCTTGGAATTGTGTTGGCCGGTATAGTTGCCTTTATTATGAAAAAAACCATTTTCAAAAAGGAAACCATTCCGTTTGTGATGGAACTCCCACCTTACCGAATGCCGGTTTTAAAATCGGTATTTAAACAAACATGGTTTAAAGGCAAGCAATATTTGCGCAAGATGGGTACCATTATTCTTGTTGCATCCATTATTGTATGGGCATTGGGTTATTTCCCTTTAGGTAAAGCCATTGACAATGAGATTGATGAAGAATTAGCAATTATTGAGGCTTCTTTTGTTCAATCGAAGAAAACTGAAACAGTTGAAAATACTAGGTATTATGAATCACTTTCTAGCCTGGAACTGAAAAGACAACGCTTAAAACAAGAAAACTCGTTTATTGGTCGTTTGGGAAAATTTATTGAACCCATCATTCAACCACTTGGTTACGACTGGAAAATGGGTGTAAGTTTAATCGCAGGAGGTGCAGCCAAAGAAATTGTAATCAGCACAATGGGTGTATTATATCAAACTGAACCGGATGTGAACGAAAATCAAACACTCATCAACAAACTACGTGAACAAACCTACGAATCAGGTCCCAAAACTGGGCAACCCATTTTTACTCCTTTGGTTGCCTTATCCTTTATGCTGTTTATCTTAATATATTTCCCTTGTATTGCAGTTATTGCAGCTATTAAAAATGAATCCGGGCAATGGAAATGGTCATTATTCCTTGCTATTTATACTACTGCTTTAGCATGGATTGTTGCCTTTATCACTTACCAGGGAGGAAGTTTATTGGGATTCTAATTTGAGATTTGCAGATCGTCAAGCCGGTTTAGACCTTCAATTGCAAGCGGATAGTTTGTTTCCAGTTCCAAAGCTTGCATATATTGTTTACGTGCGAGGTTATACTCATCAGTTTCTTCGTATATACGTCCAAGATTATAAACTGCTTCAACATATGCTGGATCTAGTAAAATAGCTTGCCTGAACGCATCTTTTGCTGCTTCAAAATCCATTATCTCAACCATATTGATATAGCCGGTATTATAATAGGCCAGCGCATTGGTTGGATATAAAGCAGTAAGTTTTTGATAATAGTTTAATGCTTTATCAAACTCTCCCTTTTCCTGGTAGGAAAACGCAAGCAAGAACATGGCCTGTTCATCATTGGGTATGACTTTCAGAGCTAAGTTATAATAGGCAATGGCCAGTGTATCATTCAATGCATTATATAAAGAACCTATTTGCATAAAGGCCTCGTAATAGTTGGTATCAATATTTCCCGCTATTTGCAAATTCAAAAGGGCATTTACAGTATCCCTTGTCTCCATGCTTTGAATTCCTCTAAGATAATACGCCTTAGCATTGTTAACATCCATATTTAATGCAATATCAATAAATTGATTTGCAGTTTCATACTCTTTTAGGATAAGATGAGTTTCGGCTAATTTTAAAACAGGGGTCAAACTTTTTGGATCCAATGCACCTGCTTTACGATAACTTGATAAACAGTTTTCTTTTTTTCCGGTAATAAAATAAATGTCACCAAGTAGGATAAACAAATCAGGGTCATTCGGGTTAATATCGATGGCATAACTCAAATCGCGGAATGCAGGATCAATACGACCTCTTTTTAAATGCAGTCTGGCTCGTTTTGCAAATAAATTGTGATTAGCTGAATCCTGCTTAATCAAATTGGTAAGGATATCAAGAGAATCGACTGATATATTCTTCGTTTCTTCTTGCTCTTGATTGTCAGATGTATTGGAATGGCATCCAAACAAAAAAACACTGAAGACAATGGTAACATATACCAGGTTCTTTATCATTTGATAAAGCAATTGAACCATATAAGCCAAAGAATTAGTTGTATTAATTTATTTTGCTGAAAGTTTCTCCATAATCAGCACTTCAAGCTCTTCAACCAAATCAGGATTGTCTGCCAGCAAACTTTTTACAGCATCTCTCCCTTGCCCAAGTTTTGTATCTCCATAGCTGAACCATGATCCACTTTTGTTAATAAGGCCATACTCAACACCCAGATCGATGATCTCACCAATTTTTGAAATACCTTCTCCATAAATAATATCAAATTCAGCACTTCTGAATGGAGGAGCAACTTTGTTTTTAACCACTTTTACTCTTGTCCGGTTTCCTTTAACACTCTCTGTATCCTTAATTTGGCTGATACGACGAATATCTAATCTAACGGAAGAATAAAATTTAAGCGCATTACCACCGGTGGTTGTTTCAGGGTTACCAAACATAATACCAATTTTTTCGCGTAATTGGTTGATGAATATACATACGGTCCCGGTTTTACTAATATTGGCTGTTAATTTTCTGAGGGCTTGCGACATCAATCTTGCCTGTAAACCCATTTTCGAATCACCCATCTCACCTTCAATCTCACTTTTGGGTGTAAGTGCAGCTACGGAATCAATGACAACCACATCAATTGCAGCTGAGCGAATAAGGCTGTCAGTAATTTCCAAAGCTTGTTCACCATTATCTGGTTGTGAAACAAGAAGGTTTTCAATATCAACGCCAAGTTTATCAGCATAAAAACGGTCGAAAGCATGTTCAGCATCAATAAAAGCAGCAATGCCACCGGCTTTTTGAGCCTCAGCAACAATATGCATTGCAAGGGTAGTTTTCCCTGATGACTCAGGTCCATATATTTCCACCACCCTGCCTTTTGGAACTCCTCCAACTCCCAACGCATGATTCAAACCAATTGAACCGGTAGATATTGTTTCCACTTTTTCAATGGCATTATCACCCAGTTTCATAATGGTTCCTTTTCCGAAATTCTTCTCGATAGTTCCAAGTGTTGCTTCAAGTGCTTTTAAACGTTGCTGTTTCTGTTTGTCATTATTTTCTTTGGCGTCCTTCGTGGTCATTTTACGATAATTTATGTGTCAGAATTCTTAATTTATAGTTTCCAATATTTGTTTTGTATGTTCTTTGGTTTTTACTTTCGTGAAGATTTGCTCAATCGATCCATTTTCATCAATCACAAAAGTAGTCCTTAACAAGCCTTCATATTCTCTTCCGTACATTTTTTTTAAACCCCAGGCTCCAAAAGCTTTGATAATTACTTTTTCTTCATCAGCTATTAAAGGAAATGGCAAATCGAATTTACTGATAAATTTTTGATGTGACTGAACACTATCAGGACTCACTCCTGCTACTTTATAACCTTTCGACAACCACATATCATGATTGTCTCTCAAATCACATGATTCAGCTGTACAACCAGGTGTATTGTCCTTAGGATAAAAATATAAAATGAGTTTATAACCTTTAAAATCAGATAATGCTATTGGATTACCATTTTGATCAATGCCTTTAAAATCAGGAGCTTTATCTCCAATATTTAGTTTCATATTAAGTAATAGTTAAGTTACAAATTTAATTTAAAAAGTAGCTGTTCTGTTAGTATACAACAATTAATTTGCTCAATTGTTGATGGTATTGTTTTTTTGAAAGTAACGACAATATTGTTGCAATCCACACTCCCCACATTTCGGTTTTCGTGCCTGGCAAACATATCTTCCATGCAAAATAAGCCAGTGATGCGCTAATGGAATTAAATCCTCGGGTATATGCTTAACCAGGTCCTTCTCGGTTTGTAATGGGTTTTTTGAATTCGTAGTTAAACCAATTCGTTCCGATACCCTGAAAACGTGAGTATCAACAGCCATCGCAGGCTTATTAAAAACAACTGCTGCAATCACATTTGCTGTTTTTCTTCCAACGCCAGGTAATTTTTGTAATTCATCAATATCTCCGGGTACTTTACTATTGAAATCTGACAACAACATTTTCGCCATCCCTGACAAATGTTTTGCTTTGTTATTTGGATACGAACAACTTTTGATGTGTTCAAAAATGTCTGATATCTCGGCATCAGCTAATTGTTCAGCCGTAGGATAGCTTTTATAAAACTCAGGAGTAATAATATTTACACGCTTATCGGTGCATTGAGCAGAAAGAATTACAGCAACCAGCAATTCATACGGTGACCGATAATCAAGTTCTGTCTCAGCGATTGGTCTGTGTATTTTGAAATAATCAATGACTTGACGGTATCTTTCTTTTTTGGTCATAGTTTTGGCAAAAATAAAAAAACCGCAACCTTGTTCGATTGCGGTGGATCTTAAATGAACTTTTTTTAGTTCAACAGGATTTTCATGTTTCCAATTTTTGCCGATTTCATCACTGTAAGTGCTGCACCATATCCGATTATGAAGTTCAACGTTAATTTTGATGGACCCGCTTTCGGACTTATGGGTTGTTTTTTAGGGCTTTTTGGAATATCCTGGAATTCCTCAGGGTAAAAATACTTGGCCATAGGCTGTTTTTCAGTTTTACAATTCGTTTGAATAATAAACGAACAGCCAGTCAATTTATTTTACGACCAACAAAATAATCAGGAAGCTATTGAGATATTGTTGCTTAATTCTTCATATACAGCGGCTCAACAAATGCATTACTAATTAGTTAGCACGATTTGTTTCTCCTCGATTATTTTACGGAGGTTAATTAATGCATAACGCATTCGGCCTAATGCAGTATTTATACTCACCTCTGTTTGTTCCGCTATATCCTTAAAACTTAAACCAGCGTAACACCTCAGGTAAATCACTTCCTTTTGCTCGTCAGGCAGGAATTGCAATAATTTCCTTACATCAGAATGAATTTGTGTTGTGATCAGAAACTCCTCAATTGACGGATCAGTATGATTGATGGTATCAAACACATCAAAATCAGGTTTTGAACTCTCAACGTATGATATTTTTTTGGATTTCCGGAAATGATCGATGGCCAGGTTATGCGCGATACGCATTACCCACTGAATAAATTTACCCTCATCCTTGTAATTACCAAGTTTTAAGGTATTAATTACTTTCACATAGGTGTCCTGGAAAACATCATCTGCCAATTGTTTATCCTTTACCAATAAAAATATATAGGAATACAACCTGTTTTGATGACGTTCAATAAGGGTTTGGAGACTTGAGTGGTTACCGTTAAGATAATTTCGGATTAACTCGCGTTCACTAGCCGCTACTTCTTTCATTTTATCCTGTTTTGTTCAACTTACAAAAAGGGTAAAATTCTCTCGATAATCTTTCTTCTTTGGTTAGTAATTATTTTTTTAACGCTCGTCTGTAATGCAAATATATATACAAATACTTCAAAAGCAAATTTAATTCTAATTTTGTGCCTCAATTTTTTTCAATTCATGCCAAGGGATATTAGTAAAACAAACCCCAAAGACTATATTGTTGTTGTTAAATCGAGGGTCAACAATTTAAAGAACTTAAGTGTAGCCATTCCCCGCAAAAAGCTGGTTGTTATAAGCGGCTTGTCGGGGTCGGGTAAATCTTCACTTGCCTTCGATACCCTTTATGCTGATGGTCAGCGTCGCTATGTTGAAAGCCTGAGTTCCTATGCCAGGCAATTCCTTGGCCGAATGGACAAACCCGATGTGGATGCTATCCACGGTATCTCTCCGGCCATCGCCATCGAGCAAAAGGTAAAGACAAGAAATCCACGCTCTACCGTTGGCACGTCTACGGAGTTATACGAGTATATTAAGCTTTTGTTTGCAAGAATCGGAAAAACTTACTCACCAATTTCTGGCAGACTTGTGAAAAGGCATACAGTTACTGACATAGCGGATGATATTTTTTCATTGCCTCAGGATACTGATATTCTGATTTATTCACCCTTGTTGTTAAACGAGAAACGAACGCTTACACAACAATTGCAAATACTTATGCAACAAGGATTCAGTCGTTTATTAAAAGATAGCCAAGTAGTTCGAATTGAAGAAGCCCTGAAACAAATCGATAAAAGCACAAAGCCGAAAAACTGCTTTTTAGTTATAGACAGAATAAGGGTAGACCATGAAGACCATGACTTAAGTTCAAGAATCGCTGATTCAGTTCAGACAGCATTTTATGAAGGACATGGCTCATGCCAAATTCAGTATCAGTTAGACAAAAAATTGAAGAAAGAAAAGTATTCCAATCAATTTGAATTGGATGGTATTCAGTTTGAGGAACCTTCGGTAAATATGTTCACCTTTAATAATCCATATGGTGCTTGCAAAAGTTGTGAAGGATTCGGAAATATAATTGGCATTGATGAAGACCTGGTCATCCCAAACAAAAGTCTGTCAGTTTATGATGACACTGTTGCATGTTGGAAGGGTGAAAAAATGAGCGAATGGAAGGAGCAATTACTGGCGAATGCCTACCAGTTTGACTTTCCTATACATAAACCATATTACAAGCTTTCTATCGAAGAAAAAGAATTATTATGGTCAGGTAATGAATACTTTGAAGGAATTGATGCTTTCTTCAGGCATGTTGAAGAGCAAACTTACAAAATTCAATACCGTGTTATGTTATCACGATATCGCGGTAAAACAAAATGTCCTGAATGTAAAGGAACCCGTTTGAGAAGTGATGCGAATTATGTAAAGGTTAATAACAAATCTGTTACAGAAATAGTTCAACTGCAACTAAATGATGCAGCTAACTTTTTCGAGACCATTGAACTCGACAAGCATGATGCTAAAATTGCAAAACGTATCCTCACTGAAATAAAAACCAGACTTAAATTTTTAAATGATGTTGGCCTTGGATATCTTACCATGAATCGTTTATCTAACTCACTGAGTGGTGGAGAATCACAACGAATAAACCTGGCAACTTCTCTAGGTAGCAGCCTTGTTGGCTCAATGTATATCCTTGATGAACCGAGTATCGGGCTTCATCCAAGAGATACTGAAAGACTTACAATTGTATTAAAACGTCTGCGTGATTTAGGGAATACAGTGATTGTAGTCGAGCATGAGGAGGAGATCATCAAACAGGCTGATGAAATTATAGATATTGGTCCGGATGCAGGTGAACATGGCGGTGAATTAATTTTCCAGGGGAGTTTTGACGATCTAAAAAACAATGATAAAAGTTATACAGCGCTATACTTAACAGGAAGAAAAGAAATTAAAATACCTGAGCGAAGACGAAAATGGAGGGATTACCTTGAGATTAAAGGTGCTTTAGAACACAACCTGAAAAACATTGATGTAAAGTTTCCACTAAATACATTGAATGTAATAACAGGTGTGAGCGGCTCAGGTAAATCTACACTCGTTCGCGATATTTTTTACCCTGCTTTTAAAAAGCGATACGGCGGTTATGCAGACAAGACCGGAAAGTACGGAATGCTTGATGGTGACTTAAATAGTCTTAATGCCGTTGAATACGTGGATCAAAATCCGATTGGCAGATCCTCCAGATCAAACCCTGCCACCTATCTAAAAGCATTTGATGAAATACGTTCATTATATTCCAGCCAGAAACTGGCGAAATTAAGAGGTTATAAACCTGGATTCTTTTCATTTAATATAGCTGGAGGCCGTTGTGAAACTTGCGAAGGAGAAGGACAGATAAAAGTGGAAATGCAGTTTATGGCCGATATTTACCTCACTTGTGATGAATGTCATGGTAAGCGATTTAAAGATGAAGTTCAGGAGATTAAATATCAAAATAAATCGATTGCTGATATTCTTGAAATGACCGTTGCACAAGCACTTGAATTTTTTAGATCGGCTGAAAAGATGACTACTACAGTCAATAGAATCGTCGAAAAAATTCAGCCACTTGAAGAAGTTGGTCTTGGATATCTTCGATTGGGACAACCTTCCAATACATTAAGTGGTGGTGAAGCACAACGAATCAAACTGGCATTTTTTCTTTCTAAAGGAATCAATGAGGGAAAAACCATGTTTATATTTGATGAGCCAACAACAGGACTGCATATTCACGATATCAGTAAATTGCTTCATTCTTTTAATGCATTAATTGAACGTGGTCATACGGTAACTGTTATTGAACACAATATGGAAGTAATAAAATCCGCAGATTGGGTCATTGATCTGGGCCCTGAAGGCGGGGATGAGGGTGGTTATGTCGTTTTTGAAGGTACGCCCGAAGACCTGGTTAAATGCAAGGCCTCTTTTACCGGCCGTTATCTTAAGGAGAAGATCAATTAACGTACTTGCTATTTTCTATCTTTGCCCACTTTAAAATTCAAAATAAAATCCAATGAATACTAAAATTTCAATTTATATAGTCGCCCTATTAATTGGGTTAGGATTAAACTCTTGCGATAATGCCAGTAACCCACATCATGGACAAAAACATGGAGATAACGATAAAGAGCCCGATACTACAACACTTTATCCACAGGAAAAACACCTGGCCAATATCAAACAATTAACTTTTGGTGGAGACAATGCAGAAGCTTATTTCAGCTTTGATAATTCCATGATCGTATTCCAGGCTAAGAATCCAAATTGGAATGCACCTTGTGACCAGATTTATGTCTTCCCATTTGCTGATGGAAATATGAAACAGGATATACCCCAACTTATTAGTGAAGGACTTGGAAGAACAACCTGTTCGTTCTTCATGCCAGGGGATACAACTGTACTTTATGCTTCAACACGCTCAGGTGGAGATGCATGTCCTCCTGACCCGGAAAGAAGAGAGGACGGAAAGTACGTTTGGCCAATTTATCCTGATTTTGATATTTATATTGCTGATCTAAAAGGCAATATTGTTGATACTTTAGTATCAGGGCCTGGTTATGATGCTGAAGCAACAGTTTCTCCAAAAGGAGATAAAATTGTTTTTACATCTGACAGGAGCGGTGATCTTGAATTATATACCTGTGACATTGATGGAAGTAATCAATCCCAAATCACTTTTGAATTAGGTTATGATGGCGGTGCATTTTTCTCGCCTGATGGAAGTCAACTTATCTTCAGATCTTCAAGACCACAAACAGATGAAGAAATTAAGGAATACAAAGATTTATTGTCTGGTGGTCTGGTAAAACCGACCAATATGGAGTTATACACATGTAATGTTGACGGTAGCAATTTAAAACAACTGACTAAACTTGGCAATGCTAACTGGGCGCCATTTTTCCATCCTACAGGAAAAAAAGTTATTTTCAGTTCAAACCATGCAAGCAAGAAAGGTTATGAATTTAATTTGTACATGATCAACCTTGATGGTACCGGATTAGAAAGAATAACATACGATGGTATTTTTGATGCTTTCCCCATGTTTTCATACGATGGCAAAAAGCTTATTTTTTCATCGAATCGCAACAATGGAGGAACACGCTTTACAAACCTTTTTATTGCTGATTGGGTTGAGTAGGCCTTTAATAGGCACCAGGATTAATCCTGGTGAAATCAATCATGGTGAAATCAAAAGCAAGATGAACATCGAGGCACGAAATAAGGTATTTGAAAAACTAGAGGAACTGGATATTGCATATGAAGTTTATGATCACCCCCCTTTAGATACCATCGAGATTGCACTTGAATATTGGAAAGACATTGATTCAATGCATTGCAAAAACCTGTTTTTCAGAAACCATAAAGGAAACAGGCACTATTTGGTAATTATTAAAGATACAACGCCTTTTTCAATAAGAAGCCTGGAACAAAAACTAAAACAGGGCAAATTGACTTTTGGATCAGAAAAAAGATTGATGAAATACCTTGGTGTCAAACCGGGTTCAGTAAGTCCTTTTGGTTTGATCAATGACGAAACCCATCATGTGCATTTGTTTATTGATGAACAACTTAAGTCAGCGGATAACATTAGTTTTCATCCAAATGATAATACGGCAAGCCTTGTTATCAAATATGTTGATTTGCTAAAATTCCTGCATGCAATGGGAAATTCTTACGAGTTTATCGACCCCACGCCTGATGTGGATTAGTTTTGTATTTTTAACCCCCTCGGTCTTTGGCCACTTCCCCTTAAAAAGTGGGAGAAGTAAATACGTAATATTTATATCCTGACATGGAAAAAATATCAGTTAATGTAAATTCTGAAATTGGTAAACTCGAAGGTGTGATTGTACATTCTCCGGGAGCAGAAGTTGAAAATATGACACCGGAAAATGCGCAAAGAGCATTGTACAGTGACATATTGAACCTCGAAATTGCAATGCCCGAATACAATAATTTCTTAGGGGTTTTAAAAAAATATACCCGTGTATTTGAGGTTGCAGAATTGCTAGAAGAAATAATAAAGGATGAAAATGTAAAACACAAATTATTAGAACAGATATGTGAGAATGAACGTCATAAAGACGATGACTTTTGCGCTTACATTGAAGCGATAGAAGATGCCAAACTTGCCAAACAACTGATAGAAGGAGTTGAAATGAAAAGGGACAACCTCACCAGATTCCTTGATAATGAACATTATTGCTTGCATCCATTGCCTAATTTCTTTTTTACACGCGATGCCAGTTTTTCGGTAAATGACCAGGTGATGATTGCAAAAATGGCGAAACATGTTCGCGATAGAGAAGCGATCATCATGGAAACCATTTTCAAATACCATCCTGTATTTGAAACAAAAACTGTAAATCCAATTGGTAGTCTTGATCGTTCGGGAAAAGCCAGCATTGAAGGCGGTGATGTTTTGGTAGCCAGGGAGGATATTTTATTAATAGGAACTGGAGTCAGAACAACCTCACAAGGTATCGATGCAGTTATTGAACATCTAAAAACGCAAACCGGAACGAAACACATCATTGTCCAGGAATTGCCTTATACACCTGAGTCATTTATCCACCTGGATATGACTTTTACTTTCCTTGATGTGGACAAGTGTATGATTTTCGAACCATTGATCATGAGTTCAACAAGAATGCTTACAATTCATATAACCATCGATAATGGGAAAGTAATTTCTATCAAAGAGGAGAAAAATATTCTAACTGCCCTTCGTTCTCTGGGAATGGACCTTGAACCTATTTATTGTGGAGGAAACAATGATATGACAGTAATGGAACGTGAGCAATGGCAAAGTGGTGCTAATTTCTTTGCGCTTGAGCCTGGAAAAGTGATCGGTTATGCCAGGAATACCAATACTATTGAGGCATTAAATCAAAATGGTTTTGAAATTATCAAAGCGAGAGATATTGTAAATGGTGATATTTCATTGGATGATTATAAAAAAGTAGTTGTAACCATCCGTGGAAATGAATTATCGAGAGGTGGCGGTGGTGCACGGTGTATGACTATGCCTGTAAGAAGGCAAGAAGTAAATTGGTAATTAAAATACTGATAACGAACTGTAATTCAAGGTGCAATTAACCATTAACAACTCCAACAATTAATCAACTTAAAACATATTATAATCAACATCCATTAAGGATTATTCTAATAGCAGGCATACTTGTCCGCCTAATCTCAGTTATATTTTCAAAGGGCTTTGGTTGGATAGATGATCAATTTCTTGTTATTGAAATCGCTCAATCATGGGTTGATGGCATTGACTTTTACGGTTGGCTTCCCAACGAAGACGCTACCAATACACCAAAAGGGTTCATGCTTTTTTATACAGGTTTGCACTATTTATTGTTCAAATTTCTTGAGTTTATAGGCATCACAGACCCACAGCTTAAAATGTATTTTGTCAGGTTTTTACATGCTGTTTGGTCAATGACGATCATTTATTATGGCTATAAAATCGCTGAACATTTTGGCAGCAAAAAAAGTGCGAATCAGATCGGTTGGATGTTAGCGCTGTATTGGATGTTTCCATTTTTAAGTGTAAGAAACCTGGTTGAATTTGTATGTATTCCCTTTCTCATTTATGGCACCTGGCTCATTGTTAAATCTGAAAATAAATTTTCGTTTTGGAAATGGCTTTGGATTGGGATATTATTAGGGCTGGCCTTCAATATCCGTATGCAAACATTGCTTTACTCCGGAGGTATCGGTCTTGTACTGCTCTATCAAAAAAAATGGAAAGAAACCATTGTACTTGGGCTTGGAATTGCTACAGTTATCATACTGCTTCAGGGAGGGATAGACTACTTATTATGGAACAAACCATTTATTCAGTTGCAGTCGTATATTGACTACAACATGAAACATTCTATGGAGTATACAACTGGTCCCTGGTATCATTACATCATATTTATATTGGGATTCCTCATCCCACCGGTCAGCATCTTTCTTTTCTTCGGCTTCTTCAGAAGTTACAATAAGATCCTGATCATTTTTATACCTACATTAATTTTTTTCGCTTTTCATTCATGGTACCCAAATAAGCAGGAAAGGTTTATTACTACAGCTATTCCTTTCATCATGATTAATGGCGTAATTGGCTGGAAACTAATTTCAGATGGCCTCTTCAACCCTAACTTCGCAAAGAAATTAATCAAATGGTCTTGGGTATTTTTCTGGGTTATCAACCTTATTTTTCTAATCCCTGTTAGTGGTATGTATTCGAAAAAGGCACGTGTCGAGAGTATGACCTATTTAAGTCAATATGATGCGTTAAACTATTTCATTATTGAAGATGTAAATAAAAATGTGCTTCGTTTTCCTCCTCAGTTTTATCTTGGAAAATGGATACGTTATGATGCAATAATGGAAAAAGACGATTTTGAAAATTTTCGCAGCAAAAAGGATTGGACCACCATTACCAATCAACCCGAATTTGTCTTGTTTATTCAACCTGACCATATTAACGAGAGAGTTGATAAAATGAAAACGCTATTCCCTGAACTTGAATACGAAACAACGATTGAACCAGGAATAATTGATATGCTGCTTCATTGGCTGAACCCAATCAATGACAATCAAAATATTTATATTTACAGAAACGCTGCACTGATCAAAGAAAAAATAGCAGAATAATGGACAGGGAGTTAGCAAAAGCTAGAATTGATGAACTAACACAGGAATTACAACGGCATAATTATAATTATTATGTGTTATCCAAACCTGTTATTTCGGATTTCGAATTCGATCAATTGTTAAAGGAGCTGGAAACGCTTGAAAGTGATTTTCCCGAATTCGCACACCGTGACTCCCCTACTCAGCGTGTTGGTGGTGAACCAATTAAAGAATTTAAAACGGTTACACATAAATACCCATTCTCTCTCTCTCCAACACTTATACTGAACAGGAAATCAGGGATTTCGATAATCGTGTCAGAAAGATAATTGGTGATGAAGTCGAATACGTTTGTGAATTAAAATATGATGGTGTTGCTATTGGCCTGACCTATCAAAATGGATATTTAATACAGGCCGTAACTCGAGGAGATGGTACGCAGGGCGATGATGTGACAAACAATGTCAAGACCATCAGGAGTATTCCGCTTAAATTAAATAACAACTTTCCATCAAATCTGGAAATCCGTGGAGAAATTTATTTCCCAATAAAAGCATTTGCAAAACTAAATTATGACCGGGAAGAAATTGGCTTACCACCTTTTGCAAACCCCCGTAATTCGGCCTCCGGATCATTAAAAATGCAGGATCCATCCGAAGTAGCAAAACGTCCCCTTGATTGTTTTCTGTATTATATGCCAAGTGAACAAAACCTGGCCAACACACATTACGAAAGTTTGAAATATGCCGAACAACTTGGGTTCAGGATATCTAATAGTGTAGCACTTTGCAAAACCGTTGATGAAGTTTTTGAGTTTATTAATGATTGGGACTCAGGCCGGCACGAACTAGACTATGAAATTGATGGAATCGTGATTAAGGTCAATGATATTCAAAAGCAAATTGAACTGGGTTATACTGCAAAAAGTCCCCGATGGGCAATTGCATATAAGTATAAGGCTGAAAAGGCTGAAACAGTATTGGAATCAATCAGTTACCAAGTGGGAAGAACGGGAGCCATTACACCGGTTGCAAATTTAAAGCCGGTTTTATTAGCCGGAACAATAGTTAAACGTGCTTCGTTGCATAATGCTGATATCATTGAAAAGCTTGATGTAAGAGTTGGTGACTATGTTTATGTTGAGAAAGGTGGTGAGATCATTCCGAAAATTGTTGGTTTAAACCTGATAAAAAGGACGGCCAATGCTAAAAAAGTTCAATTTATTCACCAATGTCCTGAATGCGGCACTAATCTCATCAGAAAAGAAGGTGAAGCAGCACATTATTGCCCAAATGAAGACTATTGTCCACCTCAGATAAAGGGTAAACTGGAACATTTTATTTCGCGTAAAGCGATGAATATAGATAGCCTCGGAGAGGGTAAGATAGAGATTCTATTTGATCATAAGATGCTTAGCAATGTTGCCGATTTTTATGATCTTACTTATGATCAATTATTTGGGCTGGAAAAGATATTTCCTGCTGAAGAAGACAAGAAAGAACGAAAAGTTAGTTTCAGGGAAAAAACAACTGAGAATATAATTACAGGAATTGAGGAATCAAGAAACATAGCATTCCCAAAAGTTTTATTTGCACTTGGAATACGTTACGTTGGTGAAACCGTGGCTAAAAAACTGGCTGCACATTTCAAAAATATAGACTCCCTAATAAGTGCAGATTTCGACTCGCTTATCGAAGTTGAAGAGATCGGTGAAAAGATAGCAGAATCAGTCAAAAATTATTTTGCAAAACCTGAGCATATCACCATCATCAATCGGCTGAAAGAAAAGGGATTGCAGATGTCAATAAAAGAACCTGAAGAACCTGGTTCTCAATTACTGGCAGGTAAATCATTTGTTGTAAGTGGTGTGTTTGAGAATCACAGCAGGGATGAAATCAAAAATTTGATTGAGCAGTTTGGTGGTAAAAATGTGGGATCAATTTCTTCAAAAACTGATTATGTTTTGGCTGGAGAAAATATGGGGCCAAGCAAAAAAGAAAAAGCTGAAAAGCTGGGAATTGCAATAATCTCTGAAAGTGAATTCGAGAAAATGATCAATTAGTCTTCAGTTTTATTATTTGTCATTTTTTCACCTTTTTCACTCTTCCCTTTCGAAAATTTATAAAAAACCCAAACAAATCCACCAATAAGGTGTAACAGCACAATGGCAAAAATAATATAGGCTAAAGTCAGATCATTCATAATCCTGTTCAAATTTCATAAAAAAAAGCGCAATGAAACAAAATCATTGCGCTTATATCTTTAATATCATTTTATTTTAAAGGGTAGTAAATGAAGGTAACCCATTTTGTAGAGTCAGTGTCTGTCATAGGATTATACAAATACGACTCCCAGATATAACCACGTGTTTCCAGGTTAAAGTCATTAATGTATCCCTCTATAGCATCATGTGTTGCTGCAGTATTAGAACCACCTAAATGTTTTGAAAATACAGCCTCGCCTCCAGGTAATTCGTAGTAGGACACGCGGCCACTTCCTTTATGTTCCTTATCCACAGGAATGCCAGCACTTATCTGAGTAATACCTGCTGGATTCCAGTTATGATAAATGGCAAACCGTTCCCCTGTAATAGGGATATTCTTTTTCTTTATAAAGCTCATTAAATCATCATAATTTTTTTCAAACATCGCCCCCATTCCTTCCATTGCAGATGAATCAAAAACAACCATCGTTGGTTGAGCATCCATTATTATGGTTTTCACTTTAATTGGTTCAGGCATCGCTTCTGTTAGCTTCTTTAAATTTTCTAAACCATCCTTCATCATTGGTTTTAAAGTAAAGTCTATCATCAAACCAAACCATCTTTCAAAATAACCCAGACTTAAAATATGAATGGTCCAGGAAACATTTGTTCCTTCATCCATTGCTCCAAAATTCCATGATCCAACACCTCCATCACCATCAGGCCCAAATTCAAGTTTATTTCGGATATACAAGTATGGATCGCTTTCAATTATCGTCATTGATCCAACCCCGGCTTCTTCTCCTACCCATGAGCGAACAGCACCAACACCTTGCTCAGGGCCGCTATAAGTATCAACTATTGTAGCATCATCTTCAAAAGGTGACCAGGCTTTCCAGTTTGCATAGTTATTTACCTGACGAAAAATTACCTGTGGTTTTGCCTTAATTACTGTTGAATGTGTAGTTGATGCACTATCAGAAAGGAAATATGGAACAACCACAATAATGGCAGCAATCAATAAAATGATCATGCCAAAAACTTTCAAGACTTTCATAAATTGTTGATTTTTTGGTTTCCTGACGTCAAATATAATAGATATTGACAATCAAGGAAAAAAGAATTAGCTATTTTAATTGAAAACTTTCTTTAAACGGTTAATTCCCTCATTTACAATTTTACGCGGAGCAGCAAGATTCATCCTTTGAAAGCCGCTACCACCAGTACCAAAAACAGGTCCCGGTGATAATCCCAATCCAGCTTTATTGATCAATGTATCTTTTATTTTTTCATCAGATAAGCCCGTCTTCCTGAAGTCAATCCATGCCAGGTAAGTGGCTTCGGCCATAATTAAATCAAGGGTTTCAAACTCATTCATAATCCTATTGTTCAGCAAGTCAAAATTAGCCTGCATGTATTCTAATAGTTCCTTTAGCCATTGATCACCATAGGTATAACCAGCCTGTGATGCCGTCATACCAAAAAGGTTGCCGTTTGTAATATGAACGCTTTCAAGTATAGCCTTGAACTTTATTCGTAAATCTTCATTTTGAATAATGACAGTAGAAGTTGCCAAGCCTGCCATATTAAATGTTTTGCTCGGTGCTATGCAGGTAACCAGGTTATTTGCAGCATTATTTGAGATCATCGCGGTGGGGGTATGCTTAAATCCAGGTAATATCAGGTCGTTGTGAATTTCATCTGAAATCAAGATCACCTCATTCTCAAGGCAAATGTCAGATATCCGGGTCAACTCTTCTTTTGTAAAACAACGACCCACAGGATTATGCGGGCTGCATAAAAACATCATTTTTGCATCTTTTGCTTTTCTTTCAAGATCATTGAAATCAATGCAATATCTCTTGTTCTCTAAAACGAGCGGATTTTCAATCATTTTCCGGTTGTTGTTGTTTATTGCACTAAAAAACGGAAAATAAACCGGGGGTTGAACTATCACACTGTCGCCAGGCTTGGTAAACGAAAGGACTGAGAAATTTAGTGCAGGAACGACTCCTGGATTAAAGATCATCCAATCTTTTTCAACTTCCCATTTAAACCTTCTTTTAAGCCAGTTAATGATTGATTGATTATAGTCATCATTTCTGAAAGAATAACCATAAATGGGATGTTTTGCCCTATTGATAACAGCATTCCTTATAAAATCAGGTGTTTCGAAATCCATGTCAGCCACCCACATTGGCAGTACATTGGCATTGCCAAAATATGTTTCGCGTAAATCATACTTGACATTAGAAGTATTTTCTCTGCTAATTACTTTATCGAAATCGTACATATGTATAATAGAATAGATTGTTAAACAATTTAACACCTAATTGTTCAATACTAAACAAATATTAAAAAATTTCTAATCGTGAATTAGGCGGTGAGCATTACCGGCATAATCAGCATTAAGATATCTTCGGGATCATCATCTTCCTTTTCCGGTATAAGAATCCCTGCCCTATTGGGCGCTGACATCTCAATCATCACATTCTTAGTTGTAAGAGTACTCAACATTTCCTGTAAGAATCTAGAATTAAATCCAATTTCAATATCATCACCTTCGTAACTACAGGTAAGCCTTTCTTTAGCTTCACTTGCAAAGTCAATATCTTCGGCAGTAAGTACCAATTCTTTGCCGGAAATTTTAAACCTGATCTGGTGCGTAGATTTGCTTCCAAAAATAGCAACCCGACGAAGTGCATTCAGCAATATCGAACGATCAACAGAAAGTTTAAATGGATTTTGGGTTGGAATCACTGCTTCATAATTCGGATATTTACCATCAATCAATCGACAGATCAATGTGATATCATCAAATTCCATGATGGCATTTGTATCGTTATACTCCAATTTAACGTCAACATCTTCATCATCAGGCATGATGTTTTTCAGATGGTTAAGTGGTTTTTTCGGAAGAATAAATGAAGCATTTTTGCCAGGTTTAACATCTCCCCTTCTATACCTGACCAGTTTGTGAGCGTCAGTCGCAACAAATGTAATTTTGTCTCCAGTGATCTCACACAATACACCTGACATAACCGGCCTTAATTCATCATTACCGGTAGCAAACAGGCTTTTGTTGAACGCACTAACAAGCAATGAAGCATTTAAGTTTAATGTTTCAGTATTCTCAAGTGTTGGCACCTGTGGGAATTCATCACTGCGATGACCTACAAGTTTATATTTACCTTCACCCGCGAAAAGTTCAACACTCAGCGTTTCCAGGTTTACAGAGATAGTTACCGGCAGTTCCGGAAGTGATTTCATAATATCGAGCAATATTTTAGCTGGAATGGCAACTACTCCTGGATCTTCTGTTTTATCAGGTTGCAAATCAACCGAAATGGTTGTTTCAAGGTCAGATGCAGTAATCCGCAATGTATCTTCTTTCAAATCAAATAAATAATCTTCAAGAATTGGAAGTGTACTGCTTGTACTTAATACCCCGCTGATTTTTTGCAAACTTTTAAGCAGCGCCGAACTCGATATAATAAACTTCATGTTGTATTGTTTTGATCCTAATTAACTTATTTACTAAGCCGTGTAAAAATAAAAAAATATGTGGTTCCGGTGGCTGAGGAATTCAAGATTTTTCAACATCTAATGATGGCTGAATATCAACTCGTCACATTTTATATTTAACAAGTAATTATCGCAATATTAACTTTTTATTATAAACTTTTCCTTCTGATTCAATCTTTAGCAAATATATCCCTGGCTCATAGTCATCCATCCTATGATATAGTTGATTGTTATCAGGATATGTTTGTTCTATCAATTTACCCGATAAATCATAAATGGAAAATGAATGAATAACCGATTGCCCTTCAACTTTAAAATATTTTGAAGCCGGGTTTGGGAAGATAACTATCCCATTATCTTCATTATCAGGGACACCTACACTCGTATCGCATGTAATAAATGCTTTCCAACCCGGAAGATTCAATTCTTCATTTGAAATAAATTTAAAAGTAAGCGCACCATTAATATTATGTGCCGTAATGCTATTTGGAATATTTGTCCCGCAATATTTTCCAACTAATGGTGCTTCATCATCCATCCCATCGTAAACTTCAAGAAAATCATTGGTGCAATCGCTCTCTTCTTCAATTTCAAACTCTTGAAATACAACTTCTAATGATCCGCTTTCGAGCAGTGAAACAAACGTTATCGTATATGCTTCCTCATCCTGATAATTTAAACCTTCCCCCCCTGAATCGTAAAACAACCCATCACACAAATAGACAGTGGTATCCTTCATCAAAAAGACGTCAGTTACAAGAATGTAATCTTCCTTAACCAGCGTACTCGATCCACCATCAACATCAGTTACCGTCAGGCTTACATCGTATCTGCCATTTTCGTTATAAAAAATGGTTAATGGGTTTTCATCATTTGATGCAGATGGTTCTCCTCCTTCAAAAGTCCAATTCCAGCTAACAATATTAGCTCCCTGAGAAGTATTGATAAAATCTATTGTATTACCTGCTTCCAAAATGGTATCGCTAGATTCAAAATTGGCTGCAAGGCTCACATATGGCTCTAATTCAACATTCAGAATAAGTGTTTCCATTTCAGTTGAAGATACATTCTCAACGGTTTTGGTATAATACCCGAATGATGAAAAAATGAAGTCATAAGTACCTTCATCAATAGGTCGGTGATAATCTCCAACAGGCACACTGGCATAAACATGAGATTCGTCTATATCATGATCCATAACCACAACTTTTGCAGCAACCGGATTGCCATTAACAGCATTGTAAACTTTTCCATGAACACCATAAATTACCTGTTCCATCCAGGTTAACAATGATCTGTGCAGGTATTCCCAAAAATCAGGCATTTGGCTTGCGGGAGGTAACTTTGTCGAGGAAATCTCCATGGTAATTTCACGATTGTGATGAAAATAATTCATGTAATCCTGTCTGCCGCCACTTATGCTGTACCAATCATAACCATTGGTGATTCCGTTATCCAGGTCAGTCAAATAACCTGAAGGTGCATAGGCATGAACAGTATCGGCAAATTGCCGACAAATATAAATCCACCAATCATCATCGGCATGTCTTTTATACCAGGTATCCCAGGGATAGTTTAAAACTTCCGCGCCGCCATGAAGGTTTGCACCCATTACAAAATCATGTTCTTCTGCAAACTCCATAAATGCAATAGTCTCGGGCTGCCATTCATTTCCGTCAGGATGCTCACCATCTTCTGGATCCGGGAAATTTCTATTAAAATCTATTCCATTTGCATTACCTCTGGTGGCACCAAAGACCGTATTGTTTCCGCCTGCATAGGTGCCGTCGGGGTTTGCAAGCGGATTAATCCAGATATCAACATTATTCACAAGATTAGTGATCTGATCATCCGATCCATAGTTTTCTAGTAAATGTTCGATTAGATGAAGGGTCATGATATAACCCGTTAATTCATCGCCATGCATTGAAGATGTATAAAAAAACTCAGGCTCATTCTGATCGACTCCAAGGCTATCATTGATATGGATACTTAGAATCTGTCGGCCACTTTCTAATGTTGTAATATTAACTAACTCACATAAATCAGGATAATTTTCTACAAACTGATCCATGATATCCAAATAACCAAAATAGGTTGGATAAAAATCCCAATCCGTGCGTGAATGAACTTCTCTTGCATTGAACATCCTTGGCTGGTGCAACATTGATGGAGGCGTTAGCACTTCATAATTTAAGTTGAATTCTAGAAATTGATTGAACTCTTTTGTGTTTGCATAAGCGGTTATTTCAGTTTGATCAAACTTATCTACACTAATATATTTTGCAAGTTTATTTACCTGTGCCTTTATAGGTTTTTCCTGATCCATTTCTATTCGAAAATAAACCTCTCCTCTATCATTCAGGTACTTTTCAGCTAGCACGAATTGTAGTGACTGTCCAAAGGCAAAATAAGTTAACATCATTAGACAAGAAATTATAATCGTACTTCTGAATATTTTGAATATTTTCATCATTTAAAATCTTACTTTTTATTTATTCACTTGAATTAAGACTCTTCCATTTTTTGCATATGCTGAATGATCGATTACAATGGCGTTTCATAATTATTGATCAATTTTTTCAATTTAGCATATACTTCTTTATTGACGGGCACCATTGGCAGGCGTAAATAATTTTTTGACCTCCCTAAAATTGTCAATGCCGCTTTTACGCCTCCAGGATTGCCATCAGCAAACAATTGGTGAATAATGTCAATCAAAGAATAATGAACAGCAAGGGCATCATCAAATTTATTTTTCAAGGTCAACCTGACCATAGCTGAGAATGCTGCCGGATATGCGTTGGCAACAACCGAAATTACGCCGTCGGCTCCTAATGCCATCATGGGATAGGTTAGTGCATCATCTCCTGATAATACAGAAAAATGTTCCGGCCTGTTTCGAAGAATATCCATTATTTGAGTAAAATCAGCAGAAGCTTCCTTAACAGCAACAATATTCTCATGATCATTTGCTAGTTTTAAAACTGTATCCGCTGAAATATTAGAACTTGTGCGCCCCGGTACATTGTATAATATAATATCTACCGGACTTACTTTGGATATTTCTGAAAAATGCTTGTATAAACCAGTTTGGTTGGGTTTGTTGTAGTAGGGAGCCACTGACAATATTGATGAAATATCATCAAAATCAGTTGTTGCAATGGTGTTCATGACAGCCTTTGTATTATTTCCACCAATGCCCATAACAATAGGGACACGCCCTTCAACAGATTCACGAACAACATCCATTACATCAGCCTTTTCCCTGACCGTAAGTGTAACTGCTTCACTGGTTGTTCCAAGCGCAACAACAAAATCAACCTTATTGATAATAATATGCTCAATGAGGTTTTCCAGGGATTTATAATCAATTTTTCCACTTTTCAGGAAGGGTGTGATAATTGCAACACCTGTACCTTTAATTTTTTTATGCATGACGCAACAATTTTATGCTGTTAAATTTATCTTGTTTTTATATTTAAGATTGATAAATAATGCCTTACAAGTTCATAGAATTTGATAAAGTTGAATTTCTTCTCATCAACATCAAGAACAAGGTTATAAATCTCAGTCATATTTTCCCTGCTCGGGCCAACTTTAAAATCGGCATGGATTTCCGAAGCAAGCTTATAACAAAACTGATCAGGTTTTGCTATAAAACTAATAAAAAGTTCGGGCCTGTCTTTTTCAAAGATAGCCATGATCTGTTCTTTTTTCTTCCCAAACAATGTAAAATCATTCAGGTCAAAATAAACGATAGACTGATCGGTAATAACATCCACTCTTTCAAGTGAATGAGCAAAAACATAAGCAGTAACCTTCTCTCTCCGGTCCCTGATCAACCTTAACAATTTTCTAATCTCCACCAATTCGTCTTTAGTGTTAATACAGAAAAAAAGTCCGATACTCTTAGGTTTTGAGAGATCTACCACAATTCCGGGACGATGCACAACTATTTTGCCCTTGCTACCAAAATACTCCTGAATTTCCTGTTTTATCTTTTCAAAATTAGCCACGCCAATTCTTGTAAATCGTAAGTTGTAAAAATAGGAAGAAAACGCGATAGAGCCTCCAAATTAAAATTTACCTTTGGATTCAAATAATATCATAATCGCAGCATGAAAATAACCTTTTTGGGAACCGGAACTTCACAAGGTGTGCCTGTTGTTGCCTGCCAATGCGATGTTTGCCAAAATGGGATGAAAAAAGACAAAAGACTTCGATCCTCAATCATGGTTGAAATTGATGATAAAGTATTTGTGATTGACGCCGGACCTGATTTCAGATACCAGCTTTTACGCCAAAACGTAACAAAGCTTGACAGCATTTTAATTACACATCATCACAAAGACCATATTGGAGGCATGGACGATGTAAGGTCATTTAACTGGCTAACTAAAAATGCAGTCGACATTTATGCAACAAAAGCTTCGCAAAATGTGATTATGAGTGATTTTGTTTATGCGTTCGATGATAATGCATACCCCGGTGTACCATCATTTAAATTGCATACCGTTTCTGATAAATCTTTTAATATTAAAGGGATTGATATTGAACCGCTTGAAGCCCTGCATTTAGGAATGCCCGTACTAGGTTTTCGAATTAATGATTTTGCTTATGTAACCGATGCAAACTATTTACCAAGTCATACCTTAAATAAAATGCTCGGGTGCAAAGTGATTGTACTGAATGCCCTCCGTAAAGAAAAACACATCTCACATTTTAACCTGGCTGAAGCTGTTCAGATCATGGAATTCCTTCGTCCCGAAAAAGCTTATTTTACACATATAAGCCACCTGATGGGTTTCCACGATGAAATCAACAAAACACTACCTGATTTTATTGAATTGGCTTATGATCAGTTAGAGATTTATTTGTAGAACAAATTTGAACAGTAAGTTTTACTTCAGATAGCAATTTATTTTTTAATAAGTAATCTGTTTTGTAAGCTTTGGTTATTCGAAATAAAACGAACCAAATATAAGCCATCAGCCAATTGGTTAATGTTTAAACGATTTTCATCTCCTGTCTGCCAGGTTCCACTTTGCATTATGCGGCCATTTAAATCATATATAAAGAAATGGGTAGGTTTCTTTTTATCCAAACCAGCAACAGTAACAATATCTTTAGCCGGATTTGGGAATAACTTTAAAACCCGGTTTGCATCGTTATCAATGAGAAATGTGGTAGTTGTATCTTCAGCAGCAAGCAGAACACCTACTGATATTTTTATTGTCTCAGCGCAATAATCCATGTCACTGTTGATCAGTAAATCATTATCGGTATGATAATATGGATTAAAGTCTTTTTCCATGAAATAAACACATGGTACTCCTGCTTCATAGAAATATTTACAATCAGCACCTGCTTCATCGGAAGGATTTCTCACAAATGGCTCGATACTCGTAAAATCATTGGTTATTTGTTCAGCAATATTTGTTAACCACTCACTATCTTCATAATTTGAAATCGTAACCTCCCAGTTGTCAGTTAATGTGTGAGCAATCATATCATTATTGATCATCAATTCCATATTGATGTTATGAGCGAGTAGCAGTATCAACATAGGCTTGTGCTCCACTTTCACCAAAATGCATTAACTCTTCGGCACCGAAGGCCACTAATTCGATGGTATTGGTAGGCTGGTATTCATGTAATGAAAATATCCTTGCCACTTCAAAAAGTGCAGCAGTTCCAGAAGCATTATCGTCGGCACCAGGTGCAAAAACCTCTGGATTGCCATTTGGTGCTACAACACAATCGTAATGGGCTCCCATTACCCAAAAGTTATCGAAATCAATGATTCCCGGAATAGTGGCTATTACATTATATTGTATTGTGGTTGTATCGTATTGTAAATTACCGTAACTAATCACGGTTGTTGAATAAAATGAATCAATTCTGACCTCCTGGATTCCGAGGGAAAAAAACTTTTCTTTAATTGATTCAGCAACAGATTTTCGATTTGGTGCAATCATAAAACGTGTTCCCATATCCTGAAGAAATTGAATATGACTTTCAACACTATCAACATTTACTTCCGCAACAAATGTTGCTATTAAAGAGTCGTTAACATATCTGCTATCAGAAAGTTGGGCAAAAGTTTTATTTCCACAGTATAAAAAGCCGATTACTGAAATAACAATTGACAATGTAATAATATGTTTCATGGTTGCATGGGTTTGGGTTATTGTTCTGTGCTTATCTTACTCAAAGACGTATTAAATTTAAAATAAGTTGTCGAGATATGTTTTACATAGTAAGCATGCCGGGTATCTCTGATTTTTTAATTTACTACAAAGAATAGCAGCACCCTAAAGATAAGAATAATATATGGGGTCAAACAAAAAAATAGAGTAACAGAAAATCCGCTGAATGGTCTTTTGCTTTCAGCGGATTGAAGTTTATTTCTACAAACTTTTTCGATCCGCTAAGTCCGGGGCGACTTAGCGGATCAGACTTAGACACATTCTTTTTGATTAAATTTAAATCCTTAGGAAATACCAAAACCTGCTGGGTGGCCTTGCAGCCAGAGGGTTGAAGTTAATGAACCTAACTATCCCGATCCGCTCGATTTAGTTAATCGTTTATTCAAGGAAATATTTTTCTAAACCTTTTGTTATTTTATTCTCCCGATGAAATTCTTTAAAATCTTCAAGATTATTAAAATAATCAAGTACCTCATTCTTGTCTATTTCAATGTTGGATTGGATGTTTTGCATGAAAGCGTTGTAAGATGAATATTTCCAATCATAAAAATCAGATACAATTCCGTGATGAATTGGGTTTCTATGTATATAAGCCACGAGATAAATTAAGTAGTTTTCATCAGCAACCAGTTTTCTTTTAAAAGGTTGTAACATGAGCCTTCCTAACCTGTTATGTGCTTTATTAAAAGACTTCGAATAACTGATAAAAAAATTACTGAATTTCTGGGTAAGAAATTCTGTTTCTTTTTCATCATTCTTTAATTCATGAATCCTATCATATTCTTTGATTCTCAGCAATAAATGAAAATGGTTTGGTAAAAGGCAAAAAGAATATAAATCTGAAATCGGTAATACAAACCGTTTCAATTTCCTTAGAAAATAATCATAATCTTTATCCGTCTTAAAAAGCTTTTCGCTCCCAACTGTTTTATTGAAAATATGATAAACTTCGCCACAAGCTAATGGTTCTTGGTTTCTCAATTTGTTATTTCTCAATAATAATGAAATGAATATCTATTGTAAAAATATTAAATATTTTGAGAAAATTTTAATTCCTGTAGTCTCATAGAAATTTTTTCAAACCACTATGTCCGGGGCGACTTAGCGGATTTGATTACATTAAAGAACCATAATTTCAGTTCGCCTGTTTTTGGCCCTACCCTGTTCAGTATTATTAATGGTAATTGGGTTTGTTGATCCAAATCCCTTGTATTCTAACCTGGCAGAAGAAATTCCTTTATCAATCAAATATTGAAACACAACCCTTGCACGCTGTTCGGACAACTCCAAATTATATTCCTCACTTCCAACATTATCAGTATGCCCACCAATAAGAATTTTAACTTCTGGATTTTCGTTCAGTAAGCTGTAAAGCTTATCTAGCTCAAAAAACGATTTTGGCTTGAGGTCTGACTTATTAAAATCGAAAAAGACATTTTCAAGTACTATTTGTTTACCTGTCATAACAGGCTCTATTTCAAATATTTTATCAATTGAGGATTTATTTTTTTCTTCGATAAAATTGAAGTGTTCAGAATAGAAAAGATAGTTTGGTTTGGTAATATTGAATGCATATTCAATATCTCGGTGCAAAACCATCAGAAATTCACCTGTTTTTGCATCTGAATTGGATTCGTTCACAATTATACCATTTAATATGTTTGTTAACGTAACATCTGCTTTTAAAGGTTTTCCGGTAATTTTATCTTTAATAACTCCTTTTACAAAATATACCTGCTCAGGCCTGATTTCATCAACAGTATTGATTTGAAATATGTCAAAGCCTCCTTCTCCACCTGATCTGTCAGATGATAAGATAAGCTATTTGCCCTTCAAGCGTCATAAACAGGTTTATATCATTAAACCTTGAATTTACCGGATATCCAAGGTTTTTTGCCTTTGACCATCTCCCTAGTTCATCTTTGCGCGAAATAAATAGGTCAGCACCACCAAGGCCATGGTGTCCATCCGAAGAAAAATAAAGAGTTTTGCCATCAGCATGGAGAAAAGGCGCCATTTCGTTACCGCCTGTGTTAATGCTTTCACCTAAATTGATGGGTGGGCTCCACTTTCCATTCTCCAGCTTGATGGCCATCCAGATATCTGATCCGCCCAATCCTCCTGATCTTTTTGAGCTGAAAAAAATGCGATTTCCATCTGCTGAAATCACCGGCTGCGAATCCCACCATTGTGAATTAACGCTTGAACCCAGGTTTACTGGCAACTCCCAAACATTACCGATCCGCTGAGATACATATAAATCACAGCTTCCAAATCCAGTTGGCCAATTACATCCTGTAAAGTACATCTTTCTTCCATCAACCGACAGGTTCATCCCGCCAATATTAAGACCTTCAAGCCAATCAAATTGAATTAGTTCAGGTAACGACCAACTAGTGGAATCTGCTTTTGACTTGAAAAAACTTTCGACAAACAATATTCTACCTTGCAAATCAATACCACTTTTCACCTTTCGGGTTAAGACTAGTTCATCAATTGATTCATTTACAAAGTTGATAAATTCATCAGAAGAGGTATTAATTGTATTTCCAGGGTTAATGAATGTGATATCAAGTGGGTTTCTCAATATTGAATCAGCATGTTTTGCTCTATCTATACGTTTTCTGGCCAGAAACCTGTTGATTTCCTGTTCTTCTGTAAATTGCAAATACCGCTGGTAATATGATGATGAAGCTTTATAATCACCTACTTCGAAAGCCAGGTTTCCAATAAAGAAATTAGCGCGTGGAAAAAATGCTGAATCAATTCGGACTGCCTGTTTAAAAGCATGAATGGCTTCTCTAGCCTGCTTAAGTTCGGTATAAACATCACCCATTAATAACCATGCCTCAATGAAGTCATCGTCTTTGTCAACTGCTTTTTTCAGGTAATCCAGTGCTGAAGCGTACTCGAATGATTTAAATGCAGATTCAGCGGCTTTATAATTTTTTAATGCCTTTTTATTATTGGTTGAAAGCTCAAATGATTGCGAGTTGATATTGTTTACGCCAATGAATAAAGCCGCAATAATTAATATTTGAAGAACATGCTTCATTTAAGCTGAATTAGGGTATTAGCATAAATTTATGTGCCTGCAAAGATATACGCCATTTAGGATGGTTCATCACATAAGTTGTCAGCGTCTCCATAATCTCCTCTGATTTGCTCCATTCTGGTTGAAGGAATAGCAAACAATCTTTATTAACGATTCCGGCATTCTTTTCGGCCCATTCGATATCAGCAGCAGTCTGAATTACAACTTTTAATTCATTTGCTATCTGATAAACAGATTCATGAGGCGGAGAATATTTTTTTGGAGAAAGACAAATCCAATCCCAATTTCCCGTTAGTGGCATCACTCCGGCTGTTTCAATCATAGTTATAACACCGTGTTTTTTTAAACCTTCAGTAAAATAATCCAGCGGATATCTTGATGGTTCTCCACCGGTAACAACAATGGTTTTAGCAGGTGTTTGACTCACTCTTTCAATAATTGGATCAACATCAACAGGAGGAAATAAATTAGCGTCCCACGATTCTTTAGTATCGCACCAGGTACAACCTACATCGCAGCCACCAACTCGCACAAAATAAGCAGCTTTACCCATTTGATAGCCCTCTCCTTGCAGGGTATAAAACTCCTCCATGATCGGTAATTTCCTGCCGCCATTAAAAATATCTGCTTTGCTATTTTCCATTATTGCTTGATAAACTTTTTCTCAACGATTGCATTTGTTGATTGCATCCTCACGAAGTAAATACCGGGTTTCAAATGCCCAACTTTTACTTTGACATTAATATCATCATTTTTTGTCCCAACTATGTATTCTTTTATTTGTATCAATGAGCCTGAGGTATCATATAGTTTGATCTGGTAATCACCTGAAGGAAGGTTTTTAATGCTTACATTCAACTTACTTTTCTGAACCGGATTTGGACTAAGTGTAAAATCAAATTGAGCTACTTTCGGCACATTAAAACCAGTTGTTTCCTCGTCGGTCCATGTTCCGGTAGCATAACTGAAAACACTTTGTGTATAAAGGGCATTTCCTTCGGCAGAAATTTTCCCGTGTTTACCCTGCGTATAAGCAATGGCTTCAGTTTGTGCCGCAATAATACTTGTCAGGTCAATGCGACGTTTGTTGCCAGAAAACAGTTTATTTTCCTGATAATCAAAAAGAATCCAAAAGAAGGGAATAGTGGTAGCTGCTGAATAGCCTATTAGTGTAACCTCGCCAGATTCAGCATTATAATCAGCACCTGTTATAAGACCCGAGGTGTTGAATGTTGTAAGTAAGTCAGCTTCATAATTACCAATTGTTTTAGGTAAACGGTATAATTTTGTTTGATAGTCTTCCCAGTTTTTCGAAAAAAGATATAGTGAATCGCCTATGCTGATCATGGCCTCGCAATCAAAATTGTTTTCGCCTTTTCTACTAATTTTTTCCTCATAATCAGGATAGGTAAATGTAATGTGTTCGCTAATTACCGAACCATTGCCTGATGAAGGCAAATCTTCTTTCGAGATGACGTAAATGCCCAGATCAGTGCGGTTACCACTATTATTGCCAAAATCGCCAATATAAATATGCTGTTCATCCTGGGCCAGCGATTCCCAATCTTTATTCACTGCATTTTCAATATCTACCTCTTGCACGATCATTCCTGTAGTTGTATCAATTTTATATAGAACTGCATCATTACCACTGTCGTTAATGGTCCATAAACCTTCGTTATAATAAATCAAACCTGAAGTTTCTTCTAAAATGCCAGGAAGCAAAAAATTAAACTCAGGACTATATAAAGTTGGATCATAAGTACAAGAACCATCATTTACATTGGCTTGCGGATTATAATTATTTGCCTGGGGATCGGTACAACCAAGGGTGTCTTGTGAAAGAAGCTGTTGGCCCGAAATCAATAGCGTTAAAATAGATAAGAAAAAGTGATATTTCATAATATGAGATAGTAAATTAGAAGGAGTAATTATTGACACACCCCTGCCCCCTCCGATGAGGAGAACTTTAAAGTCTATTGATAAAATTCTTTATTAGCAGCGCTCAATGTATTTTTAAGCAACATGGCGATGGTCATCGGGCCAACGCCTCCCGGTACCGGTGTTATGTATGATGCTTTTTTTGCGACTTCGTCAAAGTCAACATCACCCACAATTAACATAGCCTTTTTCATTTTTAGCAGGTTTGCGATGAATGCCAACATCAATAACCACCGCTCCATCTTTTACCATATCAGCTTTTACAAATTCGGGTTGACCAATGGCACAAATCAGGATATCAGCTGAACGAATGTATTCCTCCATATTTTTTGTCCGGCTGTGGCAAACAGTTACCGTTGCGTTTCCCGGGTCAGTTTTTTTCGACATCAGTATACTCATTGGTGAGCCAACAATATTCGACCTTCCCAAAACCACGCAATGTTTGCCAACAGTATCAATTTTACTTCGTTTAAGCAATTCCATGATACCTGCGGGTGTCGCAGAAATATAGGCGGGCTGGCTTAAAGCCATTTTACCAACATTTACCGGATGAAAACCATCCACATCTTTTGCCGGGTCAATAGCCGCTATTACCTTATCAACATTGATATGATCAGGTAATGGAAGTTGAACAATAAAGCCATCTACTTCCGGATCATTATTTAAAAAATCAACAGTTTTGAGTAGTTCTTCTTCAGTAGTGGTACCAGGCAATTTATAAACTGAAGATGTCATCCCAATTCGATGTGCGGCTTTTTCTTTGCTTGAAACATAGGTTTGACTAGCTGCATCTTCCCCAACAATAACTGCAACAAGATGTGGTGCTTTAACATCATTGTCAACCATATCAGCTATAATGGCTTTGATTTCCTCTTTGATCTCAGCCGCAATCTTTTTTCCATCGATTAACTTCGCTGGTGATTCTTTACTCATTGATTTTCCGGTTTATTATTATCTTTTCATCCCTTTGGCACCCTGCATCATACGCATCATATTCTTACCTCCTCCTGACGACATCATTTTCATCATCTTGCTGGTTTCAGCAAACTGCTTAATCAGTCGGTTTACCTCCTGTATATCGGTGCCACTTCCTCGAGCAATGCGCTTCCTTCTTGATCCATCAAGAATTTTAGGATTCTCACGCTCATCATTGGTCATTGAGAAAATGATTGCTTCAATTCCCTTGAAAGCATCATCATCAATGTCAGTATCTTTTATGGCTTTTCCCATACCCGGTATCATACCCATCAAATCCTTGACATTCCCCATTTTTTTGATTTGCTGGATCTGTTTCAGGAAATCATTGAAATTGAACTGGTTCTTGGCAATTTTCTTTTGAAGTTTTCTTGCTTCTTCTTCATCAAACTGCTCCTGGGCCTTTTCAACCAATGATACAATATCACCCATTCCAAGTATCCTGTCAGCCATACGCGATGGGTGAAATAAGTCGAGGGCGTCCATTTTCTCACCAATACCCACAAACTTGATGGGTTTATTAACTACTGACTTAATTGTTAGTGCTGCTCCACCCCTGGTGTCACCATCAAGTTTGGTCAATACAACACCATCAAAATCAAGTTGATCATTAAAAGCTTTCGCAGTATTTACGGCATCCTGCCCGGTCATCGCATCAACAACGAATAGAATTTCCTGTGGATCAATGGCTTTTTTGATGGAAGTAATCTCATTCATCATTACCTCATCAACTGCCAATCGACCGGCTGTATCAACAATAACTACATCTTTGTTGTGGTTACGGGCATGTTGTATCGCACTTTTAGCAATTTTAACCGGATCTTTATTATCATCCTCGGTAAATACTTCAACACCAACCTGCTCACCAAGAACCTTCAACTGTTCGATAGCTGCAGGACGATAAACGTCACCAGCCACAAGCAATGGACTTTTGCCTTTTTTCGATTTTAAATATGTTGCCAGTTTGGCAGAAAAGGTTGTTTTACCAGAACCTTGAAGACCTGCGATTAATATCACTGCGGGACTACCTTTAATATTGATATCAACCTGTTCACCACCCATCAAATCGGCTAGTTCATCGTGAACAACCTTTACCATTAATTCACCTGGCTTTAAAGCAGTCAGTACATTTTGCCCAAGTGCTTTTTCCTTAACCTGGTTGGTAAAATCTTTTGCAATCTTATAGCTAACATCTGCCTCAATCAGTGCTTTACGGATTTCTTTAACCGATTCAGCCACATTGATCTCAGTAATTCTTCCTTGCCCTTTGAGTAATTTAAATGACCGCTCTAACTTGTCGCTTAATCCTTCAAACATATTTTAAAATTTTAGGGGGCAAAGGTAAATAAATAACGTATTCGGTTACTATTGGATGTCTGCTGAAATCTCTATCAGTGGTATTACTCAATGAAAATAGCGATGGTGAATAACATACATCTATTGTTATTGCGAGATGTGTTTAATAATGACTCCTTAGTTTTTTCTAATTTTACACTCTTTCCAAAATCACTATAAAATGAAATACTTTCCATTGTTTCTGGCACTTATTTTTTCTTCACTGACATTCACCAGTCTCGCTGATGAAGGAGATACAATTGTAATTCAGACCATTGATTGGGATACACCGGTTTTACCCGGCTGGAATTCTCCCCGTTCGGGCATTTATCAATTTCCCGGTGATACAATAAGTTTCTCTAAAATACTGATGTATTATACTTTAAAATGTGACCCAAGTCAGAACCCGGCTTGTGGTGAATGGGACTATACAACACATACGCATATTCGTGAGCATACAGGTATTTTAGATTCCAATTTGTATTACCACCCAAATTATATGGTCAACAATGCAAGTCCTGATAGTTTTATGTTTATGAATAGTGAATCCTATTATTATAAAGCGATGCTGCATTATGATAATCAGACTGAACCTAACTCAATGGCTACAATTGGCTCGGGTGGTTATAGCATCAATTTTGAAGGAGGAGATGAACTATCTGACGGCAGAGCACAGTTTATTTATCAGGCTAACGAGTTGATTGATGGCGGTTTAAATTCAGGTGAAATAACCGGGCTCCAGCTGTTTTTTAACACCAACGGTTTAAGATTTAAGCATTTTCAAATCAGAATTAAACACACTAATATTGATTTATTGCCTGCAGATTCTCTGGTTGATTTTGGTTTTGAAACAGTATTTAATCAGCATTGGGATGTCACAGAGGGAGTAAATCAATTTAAGTTTAGCTTCCCATTTGATTGGGATGGAGCTTCAAACCTGCTCATTGATTATAGCTGGGCTGATCATAAGGGTGAATCAGCCATAGAGGCTGATCAATTGTCAGGTGGCATAGCAAACTATTCAGGTGATCCCGATTTCTTTCTCGATTTTGAAGGCTGGGACTATGTTAATGTTCCTGAAGATGTTTTTAGTACCATCGATAGTGCAATTACAATCTCGTTTTGGCAGTATGGTAATCAGGCTATTCAACCCATCAATTCATCAATATTTGAGGCCGTTAACGGTGATGGGAACAGGGTATTGAATATTCATTTACCCTGGAGTAACGGTCGCATCTATTGGGATGCCGGATCGGATGATGAGGGTTATGACAGGATTGACCGTGGAACCAGTGACCCGAGCCTTTATGAAGGAAAGTGGAATTTCTGGACATTTACCAAAGACGTTAGGGATGGTATGATGCGTATTTTTCTTAACGGACAGTTGTGGTTCCAGGGATCGGTAAAAAACAGGCCTATTAATGGCATTGAATCATGTAGAATTGGTGCTGGAATTACATACGATGGCTTTTATGCCGGTATGATTGATGATGTGAGGATATGGGATACAGTGCTTGAATGGGATGTGATAAAGGCATGGATGCATAAAGACGTTGACGAAAATCATCCAAATTATAATCATCTTCGAGCCTACTATCAATTTAATGATGGAAATGGTTTTACCACAACAGACAGCAGTCCGAATGGTTTTGATGGTTCGCAATTTGGTTACCCGGAATGGATGAACTATCGTGGAGAAAACCGCTTTAAGAATGCCCAACTTGATAACCTCCGCCCGTTCACAATCATTGAAAATGGTGATTATGATGTTACCTTACTTGATTCCATTGTGGTAGTTGATTCCTTTAACCATGCACCAGTGATTGTCGTTTTATTTGACCCTGATAATCCTCCCGTACCAGCCGATACCTTGACTAAATGGCCGGGTTATTATCACAATTATATTTATGACGAAGGTGGCATCGCAATAGATTCCACCCTGGTTGCACCTGATGGTATATTCTATCATGAAGATTGGCCCTATTATGGAGAACCCTATGAATTAATCGTTCCATGGGAAATTGCAAGATTTATTACACCTTATGGAAATGGACTCAGCCTTGGAGAAGGCTTTACCTGGGTGTATGATGTTACTGATTACGAACCATTTCTAAGAGACTCGGTACATATTACTGCCGGGAATTTCCAGGAATTGCTTGATATGAAATTTTATATGATTGAAGGCACGCCTCCACGTGATGTGAAAAAAATTGAAAAAGTATATTCTGGCTACTGGAACCTGGATAATTTCCCAACATTGGTTCCTCCGGATACTATTGCTCTTATTGAGGAAGCGTCTGGTTTTAAAGTGAAGACAAGGACATCAGGTCATTTATTCGACAACCCGACAAATTGTGCTGAGTTCTGCCCGAAAATGCATTCCATGTTGGTTAATGGAGAAAAAGTTCATGAATGGCAAATTCTACAGGAATGCTCTGACAATCCACTTTATCCGCAAGGTGGTACCTGGATTTATGATCGTGCAGGATGGTGTCCGGGAGCGAAGGTAGCAGAACAAGATATTGAAATTACACCGTATATTTCAAATGATACTGTAATCCTTGATTACAATTCAGAACCTGACCCATATGGACAATATGTGTTAGAAGTACAATTATTCTCCTATGGAGAACCAAATTTCAATCTGGATTTAACCGTTGATGAGATCATAGCACCCAATAAACTTGATCGCTATGGCAGGTTCAATCCAACAGGCTCTAATCCAATTGTTGTAATTCAAAACCTCGGTAGTGATACAGTAACCAATTTTACAATTGAATATGGCCCTGAAGGTTCAAACAAAACTTACGAATGGTCGGGTAATCTCGGTTTTATGGGAAAAACTTCTGTAAAACTTGATGCGTTTGAATGGGAAGAATGGCTTGAAGGTAATGGTGTTTTTAATGTTTCTGTGAGTAATCCGAATAACAATGCAGATGAAAATATGATCAACAATAACTTCACATCAGCGTATGATTTGCCAACAGTCTTTCCTGCAACTTTTGTCATTCATTTTAAGACCAACCTGACCGCAAATCAAAATTCATACGAAATTTTATCAAAGGATGGAATACAGATTTTTGAGAAATCCAACTTTGAACCAAGCACATTATATATCGATACCATTACTTTATTTAACGACTGTTACGACTTTTATATGTGGGATAGTGGTGATAATGGAATCTCATTTTGGGCCAATAGCGAAGGCCATGGATACCTAAGATTTTATAACCTTGAAGGAGAACGATTCATGAACTTTAATGGTGATTTTGGCGACCGTATTTATCATTCCTTCTATACTGATCTGTATCTTGGAGAGCATGATCAATCTGAAGGCAAACTGGCTTTTGAAATACTACCAAATCCATCAAATGGTAGATTCACTGTTTCCTATGCAACAAAAGAAGAAGGCCCAATAAGCATTAATATTTTTAACACATCCGGTAAACGAGTCTGGTTTACTGAAGATTATGGACAGTATCAGGGCAAAATTAGAATTGATTTAAAAACGATACAACCCGGAATTTATACTTGTGTTCTTGAGTCAGATAGCACCAGGTTAACAAAAAAGTTTGTTGTGCAATAAATCAAGTATTTGAAATTTGAGTTAAAAAAATGTGTTATTGGCTGATAATTACAATATCCAGTTCATAAGTTTTTACAGCAGGCTTTTCATTCTTATATTTATTACCATATTCCATGTACAGTTTGGTCTGTCCTGGATTAATCGCCAGGAATTTAAAATGATATATACCAGATTCACCCATCATCGGGTCACCATCTCCTAACATATAATTTCCTTTTCCCTTTCGGATCATAACTGAGTCGTTATATTCCATTCTACGCCAATCATTGCCGGTACTGGCATTTCCTGGTAATTCAATTCTTAATATCTGGTTTACAGCCAGGTGAATCGTTTTACCATTATCAGCATATGTAACCTTTTTTTCTTTACAGGCATAATGCAGTGGAATACTAAGCACAAGTAACAAAAAAATAATTTTCTTCATAATAAATTTATAATAATCGCCGTCGAAATTAGGAATTTATACTTTTGGTACACAAATTTTTTGATATATGCAATCTCGATCACTTTACATATTCGCTTTTCTGATAATAATTATTACTGCTAAAACTGAGGCTCAATATCAGGTTAGCGACAATTGCCTGTTGGCCTGGGAGCAACTTATGGATTTAAAACTCACTTCTGCAAAAAATACATTAAACGCTGAGCTTAAACAAAATCCAACTAATTATTATGCCTATTATCTTGAGCAGTGTGTTGATGCGTTAGCCCTCGTTGCAATACCATCAAAGGATTTATACCAAAATTTTGAGAAAAACTTCGACCGCAGAATGGCAATCATGGAGGAAAAAGATATGGAATCACCCTATTATTTTGCCTGCCGTTCAGAAATGCTGCTCCAGATGTGTATTTTTAATGTGTTGCATGGTGACAAAATAAGTGGAGTAAGGAAGGGTTACCGGGCTTATAAAGCAACTTACCGAAACAGGGAAAAATATCCTGATTTTGCAATGAGTAAAAAAATGGATGGTTTTTTTAATGTAGCTGTTTCAAACATGCCGTCTTTTGTAAGGTGGGCAGCTACTGTTTTTGGTGTTAGTGGTAATGCCGACAATGGAGTGAATATCCTTAAAAGTTACTATGAAGAAGTAAAGCATATCCGCGGCTTAAACCTTGATGCCGCTATTTTTGTGATATTACCCTACAAGTTGAATAAGGAGCCAGCAAAAGCATATAGCTTCATTAATACGCTTGATACAACATTGATCAAAAGTAAGCTCATTAATTATTTTTATATCAATACAGCCTATCGTTCTGGAAGAAATGAGCTAGCCTACAACGAATTACAACATTTTGATATCTCGGATATTGAATTTGATTTCTTGCCGTACGATTATATGATGGGTAAAGTATTATTAAGAAAACTTGATACCAATGCAATTGATTATCTCCAGAATTATTTACGCAAAACAAAGGATGATAATTACATAAAAGAGACATTTAATAATATCGCCTCGTATTATCTCGTACATGGTAATAAAGAGCAATTTAAGTATTACAAACAGATGGCTCTTGAAAATGGAAAAGATGTAAATGAGCGTGACAGGGAATCATTGTACGATTCAAAACTTGATTATATTCCTGATATCAATTTGACCCGGGCTAAATTATTGACTGATGGAGGTTATTTTGAAGAAGGTATTGATGCATTGATTGCTTTTGAGAAACAGCAAAATGAATTTTTACCGTACCAGTTGGAGAATCAACTTATCAAGGGAAGGCTTTTATTGGCAAGGGGTAATAAAGATGCAGCAATTTCTGCATTTAAAAAGGTAGTTGATTTGGGCGAAGATCTCGATTATTATTTTGCGAGTGAGGCAGCATTAAGGCTCGGCTGGATTTACCTTGAATCAGATAAAGTAATTGCAAAGGACTATTTTGAAGAGTGCCTTGATCTTTACCAATCAAACTTTTACGAATACATTGAGGAGATTGCGAACAGGGAGTTAAAATTACTTGAATAAAACTGCTGCTAATAATTTAAGAATTCCTGCAATAAAACCTGGACATAGGCCTGCCCCTCTTTCCTGGCTTTTGGAAGACTGTCTTTTGGAAAATCAGTAAAATAATCAACCGGACCACGGATATCTGTTTCAAGTCTGCCGTAAGGTCTTTTCCAACCAAAACCATAATTTAACTCAAAAAAAGCAAACTGATTAGAATATGGATTAAAGATGTTTTTACTCCAGAAAAAATCGTCAGCAGGCAAATCCAACTGCTTTAATAAAGTACTTGTTAAATCTGTATTTCCACACAATTGCTCATTGGTTTTGCCCTTTAATTCACTTTTTAAAGCACCTCCGATAAGCAGCATCGGAATCTTTCGGTAATTAAAACTTTCTGGATAATAGTTTTTATGCGTCATATGCGAATGATCTGCGAGTATAATAAATAGTGTTCGTTGATACCACTCTGTTTTTTTCGCGGATGCAATAAATTCACCAAGTTGTTTATCAGTATAATGCACTGAATTAAGATAATCAAGTTGAAGTTCAAATCCTGTAAGAGGTCGTTCTCCGGGATAATCGTAAGGTGGATGCGAACTCAGCGTGAGCGTTGTGAGAAAGAAAGGCTCAGGTAAATGAGTGATGTCTTGTATTAATTTTTCGAATAATACCTCATCATGAAATCCCAGTTTACCTTTTGGTTTTTCAGGATCAAAATCATTTTCAGCCACCAATTTATCAAAATCATTATAAATGAGGTATGACTTAATGTTGCCATAATTTAAATCTCCGCCGAAATAAAATGAATTGTGATACCCGTCATTCTTCAATATTTTAATTAAACTTGGAACTGCATGATATTTCTGTGGGTTATCCGTAAGTGTAGTTACAGGAAGTCCTGGTAATCCACTAAATAAACTTGCCAACGCCTGTTGTGATCGATTTCCGGAAGAATAAAATTCTGTAAATAAAAGCCCTTCTTTTTCAAGTTTATTAAATTCAGGTGTTATGCCAACATCTCCACTAAGTGTTTCAATCACATCGGCTGACCAACTTTCAAGGAAAATAATTACAATATTCGGACGATCAACATTCAAAATGCGAACTGTGGTATCTTTTTCAATATAATGTAAACGATCAACAATTGCTCTTGCCTCTACCTCAGGCATAAAACTAAACAGGTTTTGCTGTTCAAGTTGGTAGAAATCAATTATACTGAAAGTAAGGTTGTAAGCATTATTTACCGAGGCCAGGTTAAGAATATTATACTTTGAGAAATAACTGTTCGCTTGCAGTTATTGGGATCTCTGCAAAACCTCCACGGGCCCCGAGAAATAAAAAACCCGGTAACAGGAATAACAAACAAAATTTTTGGCAGGAATTTTCTTTTTTCAATAGAATATCCAGTACGATAGAAATACTTATTGTAAATCCAAAATAAAACCAAAACCTGGACCAACAATATGATTACCAATAAAATAAAACTGCCTGTGGAAACCGAATTGAATATTTCATCTGGATTACGAAGGTAGGATAATGCTTTATAACTCAATTTGGATTTCCACTCGCCATATAAGCCCAACTCTCCAACACTGATTAATAAATAAACAAACAGGATGATAAAACTGTATATCTTGTTTAAAATATTGATCAACCGAGCACTTGTAAATAGTTGAATAACCAACAATAAAAAAGGGAAAGCCATAACATACGAAACCGTTGCCATATCAAGCTTTAAAGCACTTGTGAAGGTGCGAAATATTTCACCGACTGGAATTTCTTCATTAGCGATGGTTTGCCAGTAATACACAAGAAATAATACCCGTTGCAGGAAAAATACCAGCATCCAGTAAATGAACTGCAAGAAAAGTGAACGATATTGTTTCATGATATTATAGACCGACAAAATTAAAATTCTCCTTCAATCATTTGTCAATTGTTTTTCACTGAAACCAAGGGTTTTCCTAATTTTGTAAAAAAATCGCCATGAGCATTCAAACCAACCTCCTCAATCTCCTTCAAACCATCCCTGCTCATGTTCATCTGGTAGCTGTATCGAAGACCAAGCCAGTTGAGGATTTAAAGGAAGCTTACAATGCAGGTCAGCGTATTTTTGGAGAAAACAAGGTTCAGGATTTAACTGCAAAACAAGCCATTTTACCTGAAGACATTGACTGGCATTTTATTGGCCATATGCAGACCAATAAGGTAAAATATATTGCACCTTTTATTGGCCTCATTCATGGCGTTGACAGCCTTAAATTATTGAAAGAGATCAATAAGCAAGCTTTGAAAAACAACCGTGTGATAGATTGTTTATTGCAATTTCATATCGCTGAAGAAAGCACAAAGTTTGGACTGACTTTAGAGGAAGCTTTAGAATTGCTAAACTCAGCAGAGTATTTTTCAATGGAAAACATCCGTTTTACAGGTGTAATGGGCATGTCCACTTTTACAAGTGACAAAGCACAGGTGAGACAAGAATTCAAAAATTTAAAACAAAAATATGACCAGCTAAAAGCTGATTTCTTCAAAGGTGATAATCATTTCAAAGAAATTTCAATGGGGATGTCGGGCGACTACCAGATAGCTATCGAAGAAGGTAGTACCATGGTGCGCATCGGCACATCCATTTTTGGTGAGAGAAACTATAAGAATTAACAATACTCAACGTAGTTCGCAATCATGAATTCCATTTCATTTTTTATTAAAACAATCGCACAAATTGTTTTACTTTGCTTTCTATTAAATATTGATTGCTATCACCTATTTTCTTTTCATACTTGGTTTCGTGGTTTTGCTTTTAGGCGCCAAATGGCTGATTGACGGAGCTTCATCTATTGGCCGAAAATTTGGTTTACCACAAATGCTGATTGGGTTAACCATAGTGGCTTTTGGAACCTCATTACCCGAACTGGTTATTAATGTGTTTGCATCGATAGAGGGAAGCACTGACCTTGCTGTTGGTAATGTATTGGGAAGCAACATTATCAATACATTACTTATCATTGGTGTGGCAGCCACCATTTATCCGATCAGCATGGCTGGAAGGAAAAGCACAATTGATATTTGGTTTAGCCTGGTAATTACCCTTATTCTGTTAGGAGTGGCAAACCTTACTTACTTTATTGATGATGCGCCAAATATAAGCCGTTTTGATGGCCTGATCTTTTTATTCATATTGGCAGCATTTCTCTATTATTCATTTTTTAAAGGTGGAGCATTAGAGCAAGAAGCATCCAATACTGAATTAAAAGAGATTAAAACAAGATGGTCAATAATTCTAATAATCGCCGGAGCTACTGGTTTATTCTTTGGTGGAAAATGGATAGTGTCGGGGGTAAACCAAATTGCAACAGATCTGGATATTTCTCAATCTGCTATCGGGATGACCATTGTTGCGGCAGCTACTTCATTGCCCGAACTCGTAACTTCTGTATTGGCAGCATTGAAAAAAAATACAGATATGGCAGTTGGTAATGCCATTGGTTCAAATATTTTTAATATCCTCCTCGTACTGGGTGTTAGTGCATTAATTAGTCCAATCCCATTTGATGTAAGTATGAATATGGAAATTTATATTCTTCTTGCTTCAACCCTTTTAATTCTTTTGTTTATCAAGTTTGACTTTGGCAAAACCCGGAAAGCCATTTCGAAAATCGAGGGCATTTTACTGATGGTTGCTTATATCCTTTTCCTGGTTTTTTCGTTTACTAAAATATAAGAGAAACAAAAACTGATTTTATTCCTGACGAATAAAAAATGAATCGATCTATTAGAAATCTTATTCCTCTATCCCTTTTGCTATTTTGTTTAGCTAATCCTTTTTATATCATCGTTGGTCAAACCTCAGATTACGGCATCATTCCGGATAAATCCTATTTATGGTTTGGAGACAACAATAATGATACACTCATTGAAACTACTAAGCCTGTCGTTCAAGTACCACCAATCTGTGGCAAAAAAAGAAGGGGACTTGGACATGACCTGCCCCTCCCCTTTGGAACTGGAGTTTCACTTGAATATTTTAAACAATATTATGATGCAACAGAACTGCAATTGTCAAATGATACCATTGGAGTTATAGTTTCGGGTAAAGCCAGTGTGCAGAACTCCACTTCACAGGATATAAAAATAGTTTTTCGACCTGATGTGTGGTTGTTGCCGTTTTTAAATGTTTATGGAATTGTGGGTTATAGTCGAAGTAAAACCATTCCAAATTTTGAAGTACCACAAATAACAATCAACGATATTCCAAATATAGGTGATATCGTGCTCGATGATACTGTAACAATTGAAGATGAATTGATATCGATGGGTGCCGTTTATGGGGGTGGTGTAAACATCTCCACCGGTTATAAAAGCTTTTTCTTTTTGGCTGATTATCACTTTACAATGACCAAACCCATTGACCTTGACCAGCAACTTGAATCACACTCGCTATCTGTAAAAGCTGGAATATTGCTCGGAAAAAATATTAAAAAGATAAAAGGTTCTTTTTGGGCTGGCGCAAAGTATGTAGATGATACCCATAAATTTACAGGTGAGGTTAATGTTAATGATATATTAGATGAAATTGGAGATCTCCCAATAGTTGAGATCATACTCGGTGAAAAAGCAACCTACTCTGGCAAACTCACACCAAAACAAAAGTGGAATGTGGTTGTTGGTGGATCGCTTACCATCAACAAACACCACCTGATGGCTATTGAACTAGGCTATTTTAAAAGAGAACAAGTATCTGTATTTTATGGATTTAGGTTTTGAGAATGTTATGATTTGTTCTAATCCTTCACACAACGAATCGAATACCCATCGCGCTTCGGACAATAACATCCACCAAGCATGCTATAGTTGTAACCTATAGTAACATGAAAAACATATTTAGCAGTACTATCTAATGACGTTGTCCACCAAGCTTCCTCTATACTTTTATGATCAAAACCGTTTCCATGCAGATAGCCACCACCTAAAGCTGTAAAACCTGTTTCATTAGTAGCTCCATAATTTGGAGCTTTCCAATGTAGGGTACCTGATTCTTTCAGTTTATCGCCAGCTATTGAGTCTCCCAAAAAGGCTTCAAGTATTAACCATTCATCGTAAGTTGGCACATGCCATCCCAATGGTGCAATTTTATGATCATCGATCACAGCTAACCAGCTGTATAATCTACCATAAGTAGCAATACTATCCAGGTTGCTTGTGTTGTCATAGTTGCAATATGCTCCAATATTTAAGTTTTGCCATATATCGTTGTCGGTTACTAAGGGTATTCTTTCGCCATTGCGATACCTGGTTGTCCGTAAATTCTCAGCCATCCAGGTTTGTGAACCAATTGTGATGGTTTTATATACATTGCCATCCCGGTCGGTTAATGAACCATAAGTTTTATTTGGGTTAAATATAGCATTGGTCCTTTCGTTGATAAGGTTATTGTCCTTTTTACAACCATCGGCAGAAACCAATAATACAAATATTAATATTATCGAAGAAACTAAAATATTATATTTTGTTTTCATTGTTGTTTCAATTATAAATGCTCATTTATACTTTTTTTACAATGGACAATAGCTCCTTGCATAATTACCAAAGCTTCCGACTTTCAATCAATATTTATAACTGCATATTAACAAAACCATAAAGTTAATTCAATAACCAACTATTTCCAAATAAATGAAGGGTTTAAATTATCCAGATAATGAAAAATAATGTTGAATCAGTGTGCTATTTAACTCCCCCTATTGCAGCTTCCAACTCCATTTCATAATCATACTGTAAATCTTCATGAAGCCCTGAGATGGCTTTTCTTACCGCTGTTTTTTGACGGTCATAAAGGTTTAATAAAGGTGTGCTATGGGCAATGGTTGGTGTGAAATTAATGAGTTTACCACAGAAATATATCAACAATTCAACTTCTGTTTCTTTTTGTTTGGAGTAACGGATATACTTTTTAATTTCACGCAAAATCTTACGCACACTTTTCTTTATGTAATAATATGATTGTACATTAATCTGCTCAAACTGGGCATCCATTTCCCTTTTTACCCCTGCAATAAATGCCGATTCATTTGATGCTTCATAAAGGAGATAAGTCAATAATTCCTTATTCTCTTTTTTAAACTTTGACAGCCTTAGTACTAATTCGATCAGCTCTGTTGAAGATAAATGACTTAATTCTTGTTTGAGTTCTTTTATGGTTGCGGTTTTCATGGAAGTGATACAATTATTGCTTATTAACTTCTTTATAACCCTGAATACTTTTCATTGCCGCATATCGCCCAATTTCAACCATTTCCTCAGCTTTGTAAAAATCAAAAGTGCCACATGATTCGTGTGATACTTGTATCAGCATATCAGGCGCATTTTTTTCGAGCGATATTTCCGCCAGCCTGTCCCTCATTAAATCAATCACCCTGTTCATTAAATCAAAATACCCCATGCTATCGTCCTTTTCGAATGGACTGGACTCCTGAAGATGCGCATAAAAAGTTTTTATTTTATTTAAATAAACAGACTGTTTATCATTATCATCTTTTTTTGAAGCCAATGGTTTCTCAAATGGAATAGCTGCATTAACATCCACAACAACCAATAAATCATTTGATGACCGCTTAATATGTTGTATAGGTATGTTGTTTAACACCCCACCATCAACGAGTAGTTCATTCTTTGTCTTAACCGGTGTCAGTACTGTTGGAATGGCAACTGATGCACGCAAGGCTTCATACATGCTTCCCTGAGTAAATACAACCTCCTTTTTATTGATGAGATCAACTGCTACAGCAGCAAATGGAATTTTTAGGTTTTCAATGTTTTCATCGGCGATAAACTCCTTCATTCTTTTAAAGACTTTATCACCCTTAATCAATCCCTGGCTGCTAAAGGTAAAATCAACTAAATTAAAGACTTTCATTCTGTCGAGGGTAAACATCCATTTTTTGAATGCTTCCAGTTTTTCAAGCGTGTAAACGCCTCCCACAACTGCTCCCATTGAAGCACCTGTAATGGAAACAATCTCAAAACCATGTTTTTCCAATTCCTCGATTACTCCAATATGGGCAAGCCCCCTGGCGCCTCCTCCTGACAATACCAATGCTACTTTTTGCTTCATGGTGTTCAATAAACTTCAAATTTAGACAAAAGATGCAGAGACAAATAAATAATAGAGTAAGATTAATGTATATGAATCGCTATGCCGAACGAAAATTAATTTAGGCTCACAACTAATTTCAGCAAAAAAACTTTGGTGATGGGTAAGTATTATAATCAATACCATTCGAAATCTCTGGCTCCGATCCACTATAGGCAGAAATAGTGAAGAGATTTTGGGCGATGGCATTGAGCCGGATTCCCCATTTCCCTTTCATAAGAGGCGCAAAATCATAACCTATATTCAGATAGGTAAAACGGAAATACGAGGCCTGTTATAAATATTAAATTGGTTTACCTATTCACTATTTCAAGTAACTCAATATCGAAAATCAAAGGTGAATAGGGTGTTATATCGCCTTGTCGGCCTCTCCCATAAGCAAGCGATGAAGGAGTGATTAATCTTACTTTTCCTCCTTCCCTGATGTAGGTAATACCTTCAGCCCATGCTTTGATCACCTGGTTCTGACCAAGGGTTACCTGAACAGGTTCACCTTTGTCATATGACGAATCAATCTTTTTACCATCAATGGTAAATAAGGCATAATGCACCTTTACCACATCGCCATTTACAGGCTTTTCGCCATTTCCGGTAATCAATTCAATAACATAAAGTCCTGATTCAGTTGGTTGTTGTTCGATGTTATTTTCGATGATGTACTTATTAATACGTTCAGGTTCAATTTCTTTCAATCGCGCAGTTAGAGCCTCTCTTTCTTTTTTCTTTTCAGCACGCTCTTTCTGAACTTCTTCAACTGACCTGATTTTATCGAGTTGTACATCATAAATCAGTGTGGTAAAGGCTGGCACAGCTTGCATACCTCTTTCACCAACTCCGATTGAAGATGGCACAATAAGTTGAGCCTTACCTCCTACTTTCAGTTTGCCAAGCCCTTCCATCAATCCTTTGGTATCAAAATCTTTACCATATTCAACATCAATGGGTTCACCATCGAAATTGGAATATAGCAGATCGCCATCCAGTACTTCAACTTTCATATAAATTCTGCACATCTCACCGGTATCGGGTTTTTTACCAACGCCTTCTTTCAGCGGTATAAAAATCAAACCTGATGGCAAAGCTTTCGTTTTAATATCGTGCTCATCAATGTAAGCCTTTAATTTGATTGATTCATTGTGTCTTTTTTCAGCTTTTTTCTCTTCAAGCATGGCTTTATACTCCTGATCGGTAAAGCGTTTTAGGAGTTTAATATCAAAATACATAGGGTCTCCTGCATTAACAAAATCAGGAAGTTTTTTAATATTTGCTGTGATGAGGAAGAATGAATCAGCTACAATGGCAAAACTCATTGAATCTCCTTCATTCATCATTTTTATCCCATTGTATAAGTCTCCTTTAAACATTGGCTTGATCATAGGAAATATAAAATCCTCATCCATCGTTTTGCTTGTAAATAAAAGAGTGTCTTTCAAGCGGTAATCCATATTAACCATCATCCAATCAGAATCGTGCGATGGTGTTGTATCATTTCCCCGGTAATGAATTTTATAATACACACCATTTTCACTCTTCTCAAAACCAGGAAATGGCCCTGAGGAACAAGAACTTATTAGTAATACCAACAAGCCAAATATGAAAAAATCAATCCTTATTCTTCCCATAATTAAATAAATAAAAAGGCCGGAACCCTCAATTTTATTAAGTCATTCCGGCCAGTGAATCTTTTTAAAACTATTCTTTTATAATATCAACCAGTTCAACTTCAAAAACAAGTGTACTATAAGGCCCGATAACCGGTCCACTGCCTCTAGGACCGTATCCCAAATTGGAAGGAACGATAAGGATGCCTTTTTCACCTTTTTTCATCATGGCAATTCCTTGATCCCAGCCTGGTATTACACGACCCTGTCCGAGTGGAAACTCAAATGGCTTTCCCTTATCAACAGAACTATCAAATTGAGTTCCATCCAGTAAAGTTCCGGTATAATGCACTTTTACTTTTTCACCAGTTTGAGGTGTTTTGCCTTTTCCATTTTTGGTTTGAATATAATAAAGACCTGTTTCGGTTGGTTTTGCATCAGGATAATTATCAGCTATGTAGGCATCTCTATCAACTTGTTCCTTTTCCATAGCTATGGCTCTTTCTTCCTCTTTGCGCCTGTTTAATTCTTCAGCTGTTATCACTTCATTTAACTTAACGTGGAAGTAAATAAAGTCAACGGAATCAAATTCAGGTGGTGATTTTTGCATACGGAAAAGTTTTTGCCAAACCGAGTCAGCAGGTACTTTAAATGTGGCACTATCGCCAGTATGCAACAATTTGAAACCTTCATAAATATCGCCAACATGCACTGATTCAGTCATTGGGATTTGCATCTGCTGTTGTGTTGGTATCGTTCTGCTATCGAATAATATAGAATCCTCTGTTCCATAAGTTAAAATGACATCAAGAAAGCTACCAACCCTTGGTACAGCAGTATCACTGCCTCTTTCGTGGATAATGTACATTAAACCTGATTCTGTTACCTGATAGTCACCTACCTTTTTATTTCCTGATTCGCAAGAAGCAAGGAAAAAGATAGTAAACGCTACCAAAACTGTTAATAATACTGATGTTTTCTTCATTTTATAAAATCTATTTAAGGTTAATTATTTTAATATCATAAATCACTGTAGATCTGGGTGGAATCTTTTCATCATCCCCTATAAAACCATGAGCAAGATGCGAAGGTATCACCAATTTGGCACGGTCACCCTTTTTCATTAATAATAGTGCTTCTTCTAATCCGGTCTCAACTCCTCCATGTCCAATCTTAAATACGAGTGTGCCGTTATCTGTTGAACTATAAACAACGTCACCAGTTATTAATGAAAGTTCATATTCAAGCTCAACCATCTGGTCTTTAGTTGCAAGTGGCCCCGATCCCGCTTCGTAAACCATATACCTGAGTCCACTTCCTGTTTCTGACATCACCCATTCATGCCGCCTTATATAACGCTCAATGTCTTCATTTTCAGTCTTTGTTAAATAGCGGTTCACTTTTATCAACGACTCTTTTGAGGATATTTTTTTATCTGAGGAATTATCACTGGAAGACTGTTCGCATGAACTACTGAATGCGACAAATAAAAGCAATATGTAAATGTTAAAGTTCCTCAAAATCAATACGATATTTTATAATTTAAAGCTTCTTTGTAGTTGACCAAAACATCTTTAATCGTATTGATCGATTCCTGCATATTTGTATATGAACGTCCACCTGCTGCATTTCGATGACCACCTCCATTAAAATGGTCTCTTGCAAGCTGGTTTACAGAGAATTCACCTTTAGAACGGAATGAAAGTCTGATTTGATTATCACGTTCGGTAAGTAAAATCGACATGTTGATTTTATCCATCATCAATGGATAATTAACCACTCCTTCGATATCGCCAACATGGTAATTGTAGTTGATTAAATCTTCTTTTGTCAGAAAGATAAGTGCAGTATGTAATTCATCCCAAACCAGCATATTGTTGCTTATGGCATGTCCTAAGAGTCTCAGGCGATCTTCTGAAAAAGTATCATAAATTAAACGATGAACTTGTTCAGCATCAACACCTTTTTCGATGAGTTGTGCTGTAACAAGGTATGTTTTTTTATTGTTTGCAGCAAAACTGAAAGATCCTGTATCAGTAACAATCCCGGTATAAATAGCTTCGGCTATTTCCTTGTCAATCAGGTTTGTATCGCCGAAGAAATCGATAAAATCATAAATAAGTTCACCAGTAGATGAGGTGCTGGTTGTTGCAAAACTATAATCAAAACTCTCTAATTCGGGATTAATATGGTGATCAATTAAAACACGTTTTGCAGCTGACCTTTCGATGATCTCAGCAGCCGGGCCAAAACGGTTAATGGCATTATAATCGAGGCAAAAAATGACATCAGCCTCCAAAATAACTTTTTGTGCTTCTTTGGCTTTCTTGTTGTATATCAGGATGTTTTCCGATCCTGGTAACCATGATAAAAATCCTGGAAAGCTATTCGGCACAATTGCTTGCACGTCGTGACCCTTTTTTTGGAGGTAACGTGTTACGGCAAGAGCCGAACCGATTGCATCACCATCAGGATTATTGTGCGACGTAACAGCAATTTTTAACTTGCTATTCAACAGCTTTTTAAGTTCTGATTTCTGTTTGGTATTTAACATGGATTTCAAAAGAAAAACAGCGGCAAAGATAATTAATTATTAAGGCTATTTAAAGGTGTGATTTATTGAATTAACAAACTTTAATTTCAAAGACTATCTATCTTATTTTTAGCTATCTATAAACTTCTTTTATAATCTTTTTTCAATTCAGAAGGATTCTTTTACTTTTGCCGCAAAATTAAAATCGAAAATAATGTCAGGAACAATCACATTTACAATGATCAAACCCAAAGCAATGGCTGATGGCCATATGGGCAAAATCATTGACAAGATCATCACAGGTGGCTTCAAGATAAAAGCGCTGAAATACACTCGATTAAGTAAAGAAGAAGCAATGAAATTTTATGAGGTGCATAAAGAGCGCCCATTTTACGGTGATTTAACCGAATTTATGTCTTCAGGGCCAATTGTTGCGGCAGTACTTGAAAAAAAGAATGCTGTACAGGCTTATCGTGATTATATAGGTTCTACTAATCCTGCTGAAGCGGCAGAAGGTACTATTCGTAAATTATACGCAACCGATATTCAGGCAAACGCTGTTCATGGATCCGACAGTGATGAGAATGCGATAATTGAAAGCAGCTTTTTCTTTTCAGAAAGAGAACGCTGTTAATTGGTATTAATAGATAATAAACGCTGCAATATCTTATATATTTAAGGTATTGCAGCGTTTTTATTTTGTTTCATAAGTCTCAAAAGTGTTATCGGGATAAAATAACAACACCCTTACTGGTTGCTCACCATTATTTTTATCAATAACACCAGTACTTCTCAATTTTACAGGCACTGATTCTTCGGCCTGCCGGCCTACAACGTCCGGCGGCACCTGCTCGGCGCGGTGGCCACCGTGCCCCGCTTCGTCGATCTGGTCATCGTCGTCGACGACGCGAGCGTCGACGGCACGGCCGAGGCGATCACCACCCTGCCCGCCCGCCGCCCTGGCCTGACGCTGATCACCCACCCCCACAACCGCGGCGTCGGCGCGGCCATCGCCAGCGGCTACGCGGCAGCCCTCGAGCTCGGCGCCGAGGTCGTGGCGGTGATGGCCGGCGACGGGCAGATGGACCCGGCCGACCTGCCGCGGCTGCTCGACCCGGTGGTCGACGGCCACGCCGACTACGCCAAGGGCAACCGCTTCCGCCACCCGGACGTCTGGCGGGTGATGCCGCCCGGCCGCATCGTCGGCAACCTGGTGCTCAGGCCTGCTGACCAAGGTCACCTCCGGCTACTGGCGGGGTGTTCGACTCCCAGTGCGGCTACACCGCGATCTCCCGCGCCGACGCTGGACGCCATCGAGGGCGAGGTCTTCGACCGCTACGGCTACCTCAACGACGTGCTGGCGCGGCTGCGCGCCGTCGGGCGCCCGGGTGGCCGACGTGCCGGTGCGGCCGATCTACGACGGTCAGCCCTCGGGGATCCGGCTGCGCACCGTGCTGCACCCGATCCTCTCGCTGCTGGTGCGCTCGATGGGGCGGCGGCTCTGGAACCAGTACCTGCGGCCCCTGTGCCTGCGCGCGCCTCAGCGCCAGCGCCCGCAGCTCGCGCTGGCGCACGCCACGCGGCGACGGCGACCACCCCCGATGCGGATCGGCCTGCTGACCACCTCCTACCCGCGCCACGGCGGTGACGTCGCCGGGCGCTTCGTCGCCGAGCTCGCCGGCGGGCTGGCCGACGGTGGCGACGCCGTCGAGGTTCTGGCGCCGGCACCGGCCGCGCAGCGACGCACTCCCGGCGTCGCGGTGCGCGCCCTGCGCCTACGCCCGCTCGCCCGGCGCTTGTTCTACGGCGGCGGCGTGCCCGACAACCTCCTCGCGGGACCGCTCCGGCGGCGGCTTCGGCCGGCGCAGATCCCGCCCTATCTCGCCCAGCTGCGCTGGCGACGGCGCGACGGCGGCGCCGCTGGGATGGCGTGATCAGCCACTGGCTGCTGCCCTGCGCCGCCGCCGCGGCGCTCGCCGCGCCGGCCCTGCCGCACCTCGCCATCGCCCACTCCTCGGACGTGCACCTGCTCGCGCGGCTGCCTCGGGCCGCGGCGGACGCGCTGCTGCAGCTCCTGGCGCGCCCCCGCGCCGAGCTGGTGCTGACCAGCGAGTCCCTGCGGCCGCTGCTCGGCGAGGATCGCCGGCGCGCCCACGCGCGCGGGTCTGGTCGACGCGGCGCGGTGCAGCCGATGGGCATCGCCGAGCCACCGCCCGCGGCGCCCGGCGCGCCCACCGTCTGCGGCGGGCCACCGCCTCGAGCACCGGTTGTCGTGCTCTTCGTCGGCCGCCTCGTGCCGGTCAAGGGTGTCGATCGCCTGCTGCGCGCCGCCGTGCTGCTCGCGCGCCCGGCGACCGTGGTCATCGTCGGCGACGGCCCGGAGCGCCCCGCCCTGGAACGGCTCGCCGACGAGCTCGGCTGCGACGCGCGCTTCGTCGGCCAGCAGACCGGCGTCGCCAAGCAAGCCTGGTACGACGCCGCCGACATCTTCGCGCTGCCCTCGGTGGTGTTGCCCGACGGCCGGGGCCGACTCGGCCCCGGTGGTGCTGCTCGAGGCGATGGCGGCCGGCCTGCCAGCGGTGGCCAGCGACGTCGGCGGCGTGGCCGACCTGCTCGCCGACACCGGTTTCCTGGTCCCGCCGGGAGACGTCGCGCCCCGCCCGCCAGCTCGCGTCGCTGCTCGACGATCCGGAGACACGACATGCCTCAGGTGCGCGGGCAGCGCTGGAGGCTCGCCGCCACGGCTGGAAACAGGTCGCCCCCGCCCTGCGCGCGCGGCTCGCGAGCCTCGTGTACGCGTGATGGCCCGCCGCTGGCCTCGACGTCCCTCCCGGTGTTAGAACTGCGAGCTCGGAGTCAGTGGATCAGCGGGAGTGACGGATGACCGACCACAAACAGACGGACGAACAGCCGCGCGGCGGCGGAGGCGACGACCACCAGCCCTACGTGCGTGCCGTCGAGCGCGAAGATGGCCGAGCTGACGGTCAGGGCGATGCTCACCGGCGTGGTGCTCGCCGTGGTGCTCGGCGCCGCCAACGCCTACGTCGGGATGAAGGCCGGCCTGACGGTGGCGGCGACCTTCCCGGCGACGGTGATGGCGCTGGCGATCCTGCGCCCCTTCCGCGGCACGGTGCTCGAGCAGAACATCGCCCGCACCACCGCCTCGGTGGGCGAGGCGCTGATCGCCGGGGCGATCTTCACCATCCCCGCCTTCTTGCTGACCGGGGTCTGGAAGGAGTTTTCCTACCTCGAGAGCTCGCTGATCATGCTCGTCGGCGGTTTTCTCGGCGTGCTGTTCGTGACCTTCCTCCGCCGGGTGCTGGTCAAGGACAAGGGCCTGCCCTTCCCCGAGAGCGTCGCCTGCGCCGAGCTGACCAAGGCCGGCCAGGCGGGCCAGAGCGGCGCCAAGCTGGTCTTCGGCGCCATGGGCCTGTCGGCCCTGGTCGAGCTGTTCAAGAACGACATCGGGATCAAGGTGATCAAGGAGTACAGCCGGGGCTTCATCAAGTTCCGCGCCTTCTCCTCGCCGGTGGTCAAGGGAGCGAGCCACTCGGGCGGCCTCGCGTGGTGCAGCCCGTCGGCCTCGCCGATGCTGATGGGCGTCGGCTACATCATCGGTCCCGAGCTGGCCGCCCTGAACTTCGCCGGCGGCCTGCTCTCCTGGGGCCTGTTCGTGCCGCTGCTGGTCTACCTTCCTCGGGCCGCACCTCAGGAGCGTTCGCCGTGCCAACGGCACGCCGGCCGGCGCAGGGCAGACCTGGACCGACATGGCGACGCAGATCTGGAATTCATCGTCCGGCCGATCGCGGTCGGCGGCATGCTCGTCGGCGCGGTCTACACGCTGTGGAACATGCGCGCAAGAACCTGCTCGGTCGGCGATCAAGCGCGGCATCGCCGACGTGCGGACGACCGCCGGAGCCACGGCCGAGCGGCCGCGTCGACAAGGACCTCAACTTCAAGTTCGTCGCCTGCTGCGATCGTCATGCACGTTCATCCTGATGATCGGCCTCTACTGGTACTTCACCGGCCTTCACCGGCGCGCTCTCGCTGGCGGTGCGTCATGCTGGTCGCCGGGCTTCTTCTTCGCCGCGGTCGCCGGGCTACCTCGTCGGCCTGATCGGCAGCTCGAACAACCCGATCTCGGGCCTGACCCTCTCGACCCTGATCATCGCCGCGCTGCTGATGGTCATCGTTGGGAATCTCCGGCACCGGCGGCATCGCCGGCGTGCTCGGCGTCGCGGCCGTCGTCTGCTGTAGTCTGCGGATCGCCGGAGACATGATGCAGGACCTGAAGGTCGGCCACGTGCTCGGCGGCACGCCGTGGAAGATGCAGGTCGGCGAGCTGATCGGCGTCGTCGCCGCCGCGCTGGTCCTCCCGGCCGTCGCTGCTGGCCCTCGATCGAACGTACACGATACGGCTCGGAGGCCCTGGCCGCCCCGCAGGCCGGGCTGATGGCGATGATGGCCGAGGGGATCGTCGGCGGCGAGATGGCCTGGCCGCTGGTGATCGTCGGCATGTTCTTCGCGCTGGGCATGATCCTGCATCCGCGCTCCCGCGCCGATGCTGATCGCGGTCGGGCATGTACCTGCCCTTCTACGCCACCGCGGCATCTTCGTCGGCGGGCTGTTCAAGGCGACGATGCAGGCGATGATCCGCCGTCGCACCGCCGAGGACCCCGCGGCCGGCGAGCGCGCCGAGAACAGCGGGATTCTGCTCGCCTCGGGCCTGATCGCCGGCGAGTCGATGACGGCGATCGTGCTCGCCTTCCTCTACATCGGTGGGATCAGGCTGCCGAGCCCGCAGCTTGGCTCGACGGTGATGAACGCCGCGGCGGTGGCGTTCATCACCGTCGAGCCAAGCTGGAACTGCCACCGATGTGAGGGAAGGCGACAACACGATCGCCGTCATCGACTCGGCCGCCGACGACGGGATTGCCGGGGTCCTCGGCGGTGCGACGGCGGAGATCATCGCCTGCATCGTCAGGCCCCACGACGAAGATCGCCGCGGTGGAGAAGAAGGGCCGTCCGACCGCCACCGACCTGAGAAGCGCGAGCGGATATCATCGTCACCGCCAGCCACCGATGATCACCAGCGACCAGGCCCTGCTTGCCGGCGAGAATGCCCTGGGCCATCATCGGCCATCGCACCTGGGCGCGGGCGGCATCCTCCCGAGCCGATGACGTAGACCTGGTGCAGGCATCGGCAGGGTCAGCGCCAGCGACGCGACGGCGATGCCGATCAGCTGGCGGTCTGCATCTTCCACGGCGTGCCGCCGTAGGTTGGTCCTGGTGGTCCTCACCGCGACACCGAGGGCGCGGCGGAAACCCGCCCGCCGGCAACACCGAGCACGCCATATGCACGCCGCTGGGTGCCGGTAATCCCCATCAACGCCAGGATCACCACCGCGATGCAGGGTCGAGGCGTCAGGCCCGAGATCGGGTTGTCGAGCTGCCGATCAGCCCGACGAGTAGCCGGCCACCGCGGCGAACAGCAGGCCGGCGATGACCATCAGCACCGCCAGGACGATCGCGCCGGTGAAGACCTTGGTGAAGTACCAGTAGAGGGCGACCGGGATGATCAGCAGCACGAAAGCCATGCCCATCGGCAGGTCCTTGTCGACGCGGGGCGTCTCGACCGTGGCCTCGGCGCTCGCCCCGCGCCGGGCGAAGATCCGCTTCAGGTCCGTGAACGCCGCCAGAGATCGTTCAGCGGGCCGAACAGCGTGTGGAAACGCGGCGACGATCATCGCCCCGACCAGCCGCGCACCTGCTTGGCCCAGACCGTGGTCGCGACGCCGATCCAGCCACCCTCGCTCGCCGCGGCGGTCGCCTCGAGCTGGGTGCCGCCGAAGCAGAACACCGGGACCAACACGCCCCAGGCGAAGAGGCCGCCGGAGAAGACCAGCGCCGCCAGCCGCCAGCCGATGATGTAGCCGACGCCCATCAGCCGTCAGACGGGCTGCACCACGCGAGGCCACCGACCGGCGAGGAGAAGCAGGCGCGGAACTTGATGAAGTGTGTTTGATCACCTTAATCCCGATGTCGTTCTTGAACAGCTCGACCAGGGCCAACAGCCATGGCGCCGAAGACCAGCGGCTCTGGCCCGCCTGGCCGGCCTTGGTCAGCTCAGGCACAGGCGACGCTCTGGGGAAGGGCAGGCCCTTGTCCTTGACCAGCACCCGGCGGAGAAGTAGCGAAACAGCACCAAGAACTCACCGACGAGCGTGATGCGTGAGCTGCTGGAGGGTGGGCAGAAACTCCTTCCAGACCCCGGTCGCAGGCGGTAGGTGAAGATCGCGATCAGCGCCTCGCCCACCGAGGCGGTGGTGCAGGCGATGTTCTGCTCGAGCACCGTGCGGCCGGAAGGGGCGCCGGATCGCCAGCGCCATCACCGTCGCCGGGAAGGTCGCCGCCACCGTCCAGGCCGGCCTCGACGTAGGCGTTGGCGGCGCCGAGCACCACGCCGCGCATGCAGCATGGCCTGACCGTCAGCTCGGCCATCTTCGCGCTCGACGGCACGCGTAGGGCTGGTGGTCGTCGCCTCCGCCGCCCCGGCTGTTCGTCTGTCTGTTTGTGGTCGGTCATCCGTCACTCCCGCTGAATCCACGACTTTCCGAGCCGCAGGTCTACGCCCGCAAGGAGGTCGAGGCCAGCGGCGGGCCATCACGCGTACACGAGGCTCGCGAGCCGCGTGCGCAGCGCGGGGGCAACCTATCTTTTCCAGCCGTGGCGGCGAGCCTCCAGCGCTGCCCGCGCACCTGAGGCATGTCGCGTGTCCGGATGGTCGAGCAGCGACGCGAGCTGGACCACAGTCTCCCGGCGGGACCCAGGAAACCCGTGTCGGGCGGGTCGGCCACGCCGCCGACGTCGGCCACCGCCGCCGCACCATGGCCTCGAGCGGCACCACCGGCGTCGGTGCGGCCGTCGGCCATCACCACCGAGGGCAGCGCGAAGATGTCCGCGGCCTGGTACCAGGCTTGCTTGGCGACGCCGGTCTGCACGTCGGCGGCCGAGGAGATCGGCGAGCCGCTCCTTCAGGCGGGGCTCGGCGGTCGCCGACGATGACCACGGCGGGCGGCGCGCGGCGGCGATGGGGCGCGCACAGGCGGCCGACGAGCACGATCAACCGGTGCTCGAGGCGGTGAGCCGCCGCAGACGGTCGGGGGCACCGGCAAGCAGGCGATGCCCATGCGCTGGCGCGCCCGCGGCCGCCTCGACCAGACGCTTCGCGCGATGCTCCACGAGCAGGGCCACAGGAACTCGCTGGTGAGCACCAGCTCGGCGCGGGGGCGCGCCAGGAGCTGCAGCAGCGCGTCCGCCAGGGCCCGGGGCAGGCGCAGGTGCACATCTGGAGGATGGGCGATGGCGAGGTGGCAGGGCCGGCGCCGCGAGCGCGGCGAGTCGGCGCTGAGCAGTGGCTACATCACCATTTGCCGCGGCGCCGCCGTCGGCGCCATCACCAGCGGCGGCTGGGCGGTGCCG
>CAVWXM010000049.1:0-31321 GCA_963759045.1 uncultured Bacteroidia bacterium | reverse complement strand
GCACCTACAATAGCTTCATATTTCTCAAACCTGAATATGGTTTTTACAGGAAACCTTGCCTCTATTTGCAGATCGGTAGCAGTTTTGCCACCAAAAAACCGGGCAATATACCCAAACCCAATTTTTGGTTCCCCTTGCCAGATCAAAGAAAAGAGAAAAGTATTTTTTCCAATGGATTGGTAGCCATAATAACTTTGTGCTTGTTGGCTTGAAGGAAAAAACATGCCTGCTGCAATGAACAAAGGCAATTGTGATATGTTTTATGTTTTTTATTGAAATCATTTTTATGCTTATTGAAGGTTATTATTTTATTGAGCAGGGGCTAATTGATGCTAACAGTCCATACCACCCGAAGTGTAAATGTGCGTAAATTGGGGATTCTTCCTACTGAAACTTTGGTTGTTTGGTCCTTTCTCACACTTGGAGGTTTTAGGCTACAATAATCAAAATGGATTGACAAAGGCACCTTATCTTTTGTCAGGGTGTTGAGGGGTACGATCGCACCAAAACCATAAGTGAAATCCGAAATCTTGTCCTTATTTACTTCTTGTCCTAGATCATCATGTGTTTGCGTGAAATAACCCAACCGAAACGCCAGCACCTCCCAAAGAACCGATTCAAGACCAACACTAAAAGTGCTGTTAAAATCAGAATTGAATGTATTTTGGTATTCCAATGTAAAAGTAAAGTCCAAGTGGACCGTTTCCGGCAACAGGTAAATTGATGTCAGTTCCAAACATATAGGCAGCTGCAAATCGGCCAATCACAGGTAATTCATTGGTAGCTTCATTTCCGTCAGGCGCCTGCCATGTAATTTTGCTAACAGTAAAATTGTTTACACTTGCGCCAAACTGAAGCATGATGTCGCAGTTTTTCCAAGTCCTTTAAATTCAACTTATAAAGCAATCCACCATCAATATGGAAAGTCGTAGCAGCCTTTACATCAGTCAAATAATTTCCAACGAAACAAATTGAAATTAAACCCAATATATAGCCCTTTTACAGGTGTTCCGGCCACCGACAAAGCATAATTGGATGTAAGTCCTTTTGTTACAGGGTATCTGTCACTTCCAATATTTACATCGAAAGTAGTTTGGCCAATGGCAAAATTATTTACACTGAATGCAGCTATTATCCGAGGTATTATCCTTCTTGCATAGCCAGCATACCAGTAATTGCTGTTTTTTAAAATATAAAAAGGAGCAGAATGTGAAAGATAAATTTCTTGTTTATCAATGCCAGCCAACCCGGCAGCATTAAAAAATGTTGATGCAACTGTGCCTCCAATAGCCGCATCAGCCATTCCCATGGCTTCAACTTTGGCACCCGGCAGGTTGCCATAAAAGTATTCCTGCTGGAAACCTGATGTATATTGTGCAGTAAGCACAACCGAAATGAATAAGGAAATGTTTAAAAATAGGATTCTCATTTTAGTCATTTTTACAGATTTAATAAACTTTCGATTATTGTTTTATAAAGCTCGTTCCACCGACAGGTTTATTCTGCGACAATAACATCAGGTGATAAATACCTTTTTGCAGATCTTGAATATTGATCTTTTCACTATTCGTGGAAATCTGAACCGAATAACACAGTTTCCCAATTGAGTTATAAATCAAAACCTGGTCGTAACTGATATTATCATGTGCTGAAATACTTAAATAATGATTAGAAGGATTTGGGTAAACTGATATATTAGTTTTGGCATGAGTCTCAAATATTCCTGTTGGTGAAGAAACAGTGCTATTACACAAATTGTATATTGGATAATCTCCGGTTTGTTGGTTTTGATTGTATTCGAAAATCCGGAAATAATACTTTGAATTTTCCGACAATCCTGATACCCATGCACCGTTTCCGGCACCATCATATACCACGTAATTGTTAGCTCCCAGGTCAAATCCCCATCCGAAATAACCATTACCAAAGTGGTTGTAGCCATCAAGTGGAAATGCATCTACCGGGGAATTTTCTTTCGCCACAACGATACGACGGTTGCCGTTACCGTTTGTCCAGCCAAGGCTTACCGTGCTATCTTGTATTGGAGAAACGGAAATATCTGTGCTTGGCACATCGGGTTTCAGAAGCAAATCGTGGGCAGGAAAGGAACTCACCCCTGTAATACAATTCCACGGCAAATTATCCAGGTCTAACCAGAAAGATCCAGACTGAGTTCCGGTTACTCGTTTATTTAAAATAACAGCAAATGTAAAACCACCACTTGTTCGCACAAAATTACTTGCCGTGCCATCAATGGCTCCAGTATGCCACCAATTGTCCCATTGGTTAACCGCCCAGCCTTTGGCATAGCTTGTATTATTGGTTGATGGTGTAATCATCAAATCAATTGTAGATGGTTGTAAAATATCAGGTTTGGTATTAAATTTATCTACCGCCACTAGAATCCTGATTAAATCAGAAGCTGTGGCAATCCACCCACCATGTGCATCGTAAGCTTCAAGGTTCCAGGAACCATACTCGCTAGGCAATAGTTCACCGGTTCCATAAACCGAAAGGTTTTTAAAACCGCTGGGTGGATATTCTGCTTCTCTTTCGAATTTATCCTCCAACAAATTTTTACCAAGATGCATATCACAAATTCCGATTGGTTCAAAAATTGCTGTTTTCACATAATCTTCATAACTCATTCCAGTGATTTCTTCGATAATTATTCCAAGTGTCAAGTATCCTATATTAGAGTATTGATAGCTGGTTCCTGGTTCAAAGCCCAGACTCTTCTCCAAAAGGAATTTAACCAGGTCCTGTTCTGCAACAGGATTGGAGGTGCCCAGGGTTTCTGTAACATGCAATGGGAAACCAATCGGGTCGCAATGACCTGCATGCCATGAGTAGGGTGAAGTAGGATTGGGTGTACAATCCTGCGAACGGTCCCAGCCTCCTGAATGTTCCAGCAAATTCTGAACAGAAATATCATATACTCTTTGATCAACAATATTTGCACCGTTGAAATAGGCATGATTTTCAAGCAAACTTCCTGGTCCAAATACTTTATCACTCATGTTGATTTTTCCTTCTTCCATTAATTTCATAATGGCAATGGAAGTGATTGGCTTTGAAACACTGGCAATCCGGAATAAATGATAAGGTTGTGTTGTCTGGTTCTGGGCGAGATTGGCATTACCAAATGCACGCATGTAAACCAGTTTCCCATCTTTGGCTATTGCCATTGTCATGCCCGGGATGCTGTACTCATTCATAAAATCAATTGCCATATTATCACAATTGGTCATGGTTGAAACTGGAATTCCGGTTTGTGCATTCAGGAAAGTCCCAATGAGTAATAAATAGATAAGGAAGTAATTTTTCATTTTTCTAGTTTTTAGTAATGCCAAATAGCGAATGCTGTAGTAAGTAACAAGCCATTAAATAGTAATCGAATGATTGCTGAAATGTGAACAGCATTCTCTTAATTCATTAATTTTTAGGTAAGAAAAAGGATAATGAGAACAGCAGAATTCTATTTTCTTTTTTGGATGGTAATCATTACAAATATAATGATTATGGCAACAATGATAAAAGAGAGCCATTGCCAATTTTTACTCGTGGCAATTTCAACGGGACTTTGATCACCCAACAATACCAGTCCCGCCCAGTAGTATGGCGACTGTATGTCATTTGGTGCATGTTTCAAATAATCAAGCTTGGCCTGGCGCAAGGCTTTGTTTTTGGGCATTCCTTTTGACAGGTAGAAGTAAAAATCGCTAATAATTCCTGCCGAGGTTTTTTCATCAATATTCCACAAACTCATGACGATACTCGGACAACCTGCATATGAAAAACTATGTGCGAGCGAAATAACACCTTCGCTGCTTTGTTGTTTTCCTACACCCGTTTCACAAGCGGTAAGCACGGCTAGCTCAGCTCGCAAAGGCATCTGGTATATTTCATATGCATGCAGGTAACCATCATCAAGGCTGTCATTCTGCATGTTTTTACTCAACACAAGATGCGACATCAAAGGCGAATTTTGGTTGATCTCAGCATGTGTTCCCAGGTGTATGATCCTATATTTTCCTGATTCTTTCTTGAAGGTGGTTTCGTCAGCATCACCCTCAACAAAAGAAGCTCCTGAAAAATTGCTTGCAATATTTTCTGCCGCTTCAACCGCAAATGGTTGCTGGATATAAGTCAGGAATTTATTATCGAGCTGAGAAGTATCAGAAACTGATGCCCGATAAGCCAGTTTTTGGCGATCAGTAAAGCCTGGGGCAAAGGTGAGTAATTTGCCTGACTTATCGTCACTTAAGCTTCTGAATTGCAAAGCAACCGCTGCAGACAGCTGATATGAAATAGTGTAGTCATGGATCAACATATTGTTTTCATCCTTGCTCAAATCAGGCAAGATTTCAAAATTCAGAAAAAACAATTCCTCATCAGGTACAACGATAAGTTCGTGATGCTTTATTGATGACTGAACCGGCGCAAACAACAATTGATAAAGGGATGCAGTCAGCGAATCAAAAACATCTGAATCACCTTTAATCAAAGCTTGATTTAAAGTTGATATATCAGTATCTATATTTCTATTTGGCATCCTGAATAGTTGAATATCTTCCTTGTCTATCAGCAAAACATAAACATATTCAGTTGTTAAAGAATAAATGAGCAAGCTGTTATCATCACTTAAAAGATTGTCTTGAACATCTTCAATAGTATACGTTTTGTCAAAATATTTTAAGGCATAGTATTCAGGATAATGAGCCTTTATATCTTCAACCAATACCTTATACTGGCGCTCTAAATCAACCACATTTTTCATACCTCTTAAATCTTCGTTTTCATTGCGTAACTGCGATGCCAGTTTGCGCTCTTTTCGTAGAATTGAATCAGGAACACCGGCAAAATCGAGTGCGCTGAAGTTTTGAAGTCGACTTCTTAATAAAATCGTTCTGTTCTCTTCAGTCAGGCGGAAAAAGGTATTCATCCAATCCTTTTCGTTGGTATTAATGTAGAGTAAATATGAAATATCTGCTGCCAATTCAAATATCTTTTTATGCGCATCATACAGCCTCAACTTTGATTCTTCATCCAGGAAAGATTGTTTATTTGATTTAAGAAATTGAATAGCCGATTCAAGATCATTCATTGCGATGTTCAGAGAGGATATATCTGCATTTGTTTTAACGGTGGCCAATGCTTTTAAGTAATAAATATTTGGAAGGAGATACGGAGCCTGAATTGATAAAGCCTCTTTACCATAACTCAACTCCAGTGCTTGTTTTATTTGAATATTCGCTTCTTTGATATTACCCTCCTCAATATTTATTTCAGCCATTTCTAGATAAATACCTATAATCACATTATTGTCATGATTGCGACTCCGTGAATATATTTTCAAACTCTTATTTAAATCCAACAACGCTTGCTCCGCTCTGTTAGTTTCTGCATAAAGTGATGATCTATTATAAAGAATCTTGGCAAGATATGGATCAACATTCGGATTCCCGACCAACTTTTGACTGTGGATGGCTTTATTAAAATACTCTTCTGATTTTTTATAATTCTTTAGTTTGAGATAAAGAAGGCCCAAATCCTTATAAGCCCATGATGTTTTGGCACTGATCTCACCAAAATATTGCTGGCAGTATTGCAAATATTTGGTTAATTTTTTTTTCGCTTCGACGTAATTTCCGCTTTGCATTTCAAGATAGGCAAGGTGTTCAATAGCACTGGCCAGTGATGGATCATCCGGCTCCAGTATTTTTTGCCTTTCCGCTATAGCCAGTTCAACCAGTTTTCTGGATTTTTCATAATCACCAAGGCCGAAGTAAATATCAGCGAGGTTGATATATGCGCTGCTCATTCGGCGATATGCAGTTTCTTTCAAATATGGATCTTCAACGAAAGGCAAAGCTTCAGTATCTATTTGAATAAAGCGCTCCTGCATTTCCTTGGCTTTTATGATCTCTCCATTATCATGAAGGATAAGCGCCATATTGCCCAAAATATTTCCCTGTTCAAGCCGGGATTCAGGATCAGTTTCGTTTTCAATCAATGTCAAACTGGCGTTATAGCTATTTTTTGCTTCTTCCAGCATCCCCAAATGCCATTGAACAGCACCCAGCGCATTATAACTCCTTGATAAACTTTTATCGAGTTGTTCACCACTATCGAGGATCACATCTATGGATGATTGAAAATGATCAAGTGCAAGCAGGTTTTTGCCAACTTCCATGTAATCAAACCCCATATTGTAATAGGCGATATTTAACAAATCTGCTGGAATACCTTCATTTTCGAGACAAATGGCCAGGTAAGTTGAATCATTAATCAGGCACTGTTTTACATTCCCGGTTTCGTAATAAAGCCAGCTAAGATCATTCAAGGTTTGCAGGTAATGAAGGATATCCGGGTCGTTTTCCTTAACCTCATCGCTTATTTTAACAGCTGCTATAATTCCTTTTTCAGACCCTTTTACTTTCCAGATTGCTCTTCCATATTCATAACAATAGTGATATAATGAATCTGTTAACTGATTTTTATTGATTAGATCAAGTTGCTGCTCAATAAGTCCGATTGCAAATTCGTATGATTCCGATTTCATCGCATCGTCTGATCAGGCTGTCACGCACTTTATATTCACTCAGATAAGATTGCCCTGCCAATCCAATGGTAGAAAAACAAATAAACAGGATGAAAAAGGAGCGGGTCATATTATTCCAGCTTTTGATTCAATTGCTTAATCCTGGCTGAATAATCAGATTTACTTTGCTGAGAAAGTTTTTCAAGGCGATCAAATTCTTTCATTTTCAGAAAACACAATGCCAAATACCACTCGCTTTTGCCATAAAAAAATGATTCCTCTAATTTTGAAACTTGCTCAAAATAAGTTATTGCTTGCTCATACTTTTCTGCATTGAAAAGGGCTGCACCCATGTAATAGTTTAAGGTGTCATTTTCAGTGTTTAGTTGCAATAAAGTAGTCCACTTACCAATTGCCAAATCATATTTTTCTGACTTATAATCAACCATGGCATCATAAAATGTATAATTATCAGTAGCACTCATGGGAACCGGCAAACCAGGATCGATAGTGACATTTGCGGCAAAAAGTTTATCGGTTTTACCGGGCATATTAATTAACCAAAAGCCAACAGTAATTAATATAGCTACACTGGCAGCAACAGCTACCCAAATATTTAAGTAAGCTTTTGATATTAATTTTTGATGGATAGCATCCAGTCGGTTTTTCATCCCACCGGCTTCAACAGCAAGCATCGTTTGTAGCTGAATATCAACTTCTTTTCGCAGATTAGCATTGGTTTCAAGTTCCTTTTCAAATACTTCTCGATCTTTTTCAGGCAATTTGTTGTGAATAAATGCCTCGATGCGCTCAAATTCTTTCTGCGATATGTTTTCTTTTTCCTTCATAATTAATCAATTTGGTTTTGTGCATTCGCATGCATTTTTCGCAGTTTTTGCATGCAACGGTATTTTATGGTTCGGATGCTGCCTGTATCATAATCCATTGAAGAAGCAATTTCTTCAAGTCTCTTTTTCTCAAAATAAAAACTGTTCAGCACTTCTTTACATTTGACGTCGAGCTGGTTATATAAGCTTCTTAAATAATTCAGTTTTTTTTCAGCATCATTATAATCACTACTTTCAGTTTCTATGTCTTCAAAATCATAATTTCCGGCTTTTGTAGTCAATCGTACCTCCTTTGATTTTAACTTATCCAACCATTTGAATTTGGCTATTTTATAAATATATGCACTGAGTGAAAACTCATTTCTAACTGTAAATTTTCCTTCTTTAAGGTTTAACCATGCAATCATCATGGCTTCCTGAAAGATATCCTTTGCATCTGCCTCGGTTCCACTATTCTTCATCACATAATTCCTTACGGTTTTATAATTATACCGGTAAGTTTTTTCCAGCACATTATTTTCATTTCGAATAAATTGATCAATTATTTGATCATCAGCTTCAGAAACATGGTTATTTTCAACCTTCGACATTCAATTTTTAGTTGTATTGAATACCAAAAATAGAAATAACTAACAGTTTGTCAATTACTTTTCGATAATAACCAAAAAATTCTGAACGCTTTACTATTATATCGATTCCGTATATCGAATGTGAACACCCGGCAGTAAAAAGTGATCGTGCTTTAGAAATATCATGTGTATTAATACTTGATGATGATGAACTCCCCTTTTATTGATTGATTTAATTCTATATTTTTAACCTCTCTAATCGAATCGTTTTTTCCTAAAACATACCATACATGAAATTCAGGTTTACCTTTTTTTTGTTTTTAATCATACATTTTTCATTTCAAGGCCAAAACAATTTATTGACCACCGCAGAGCAGACAAATTATGTGCGCACTTCTACTTACGATGAAGTAATGAACTTTATCAAAGAATTAGAAAAACAATCGAAGTATGTCAGGTTGGAAACAATTGCTACAACCATTGAAGGACGACGAAATACCACTGATAGTCATTGGGAACCCTTTGCCTGAAAGTGTTGAAGATCTAAATAACGATGGCCGAATAGTGGTTTACATCCAGGGAAACATCCATGCCGGCGAAATAGAAGGCAAGGAAGCAACTCAGATGTTGGCCAGAGACCTCCTCAAAGATCCTGAATCTGACATTATGAAAAATGTAGTGATGCTCATCAATCCCATTTTAAATGCAGATGGTAATGAAAAATTCAGCAACAAAAACCGAACTAATCAAAACGGACCTGAAAGTGTTGGGGTAAGGTATAACGGACAAAACCTTGACCTAAACAGGGATGCAATGAAACTGGAGACACCTGAAATCAGGGGACTTGTAAGCAATGTACTGAATAAATGGGATCCAGCCATTACAGTGGATTGTCATACCACCAATGGTTCATACCATGAAGAACCGACCACTTTTGTTTGGATGACGAATCCCAATGCCGATCGCAGGCTAATCAATTATATGCGCGACCAGATGATGCCCAAAGTACATCGAACATTATGGGATAAATACGATGTTGAAAATATATTTTATGGTGAGTTTATTGATCGGCTTGATTACAGCAAAGGCTGGATTTCTTATGCTGCCGAACCTCGGTTCCTGGTTAATTATATCGGGGTGCGAAACAGGCTGGCTATTTTAAACGAGAATTATGTATATGCTGATTTCGAAACCCGGGTAAACGCAAGCTATCACTTGCTGCTAACCATACTTGAATATGCATCAACTAATAAAAGAGAAATTAAGGATATGCTTGATGAAGCCGACAATGCGACGATCAAACGGGGTGAAAATCCAACGGATGTTGATTTGTTTGCACTAAGATATAAAGGGCAGCCCACTCCTGAAAAAATTACAATTAAAGCCATTGAGGCAGATACTATTCCGGGCATGAAAGGATACTGGCGTTTCAAGCAAAGTGATCGAAAAGTAACTATTACCGTTCCATACATTGCAGATTATTATGCAACAGAAAGTATTCGTTTTCCATATGCTTATATTCTTAATATAAAAGATCCCGAAGTAATTGACCTGCTTGAGACACATGGAATTGAAATGGAAATATTGACTGAAACCATCACACTGGAGGTTGAGAAATTTGAAATAAGCGACCTGAAAGGAGCAAATCGATTATTTCAGGGACATTACACTAATGAGATCGAAGGGAATTATGTGGTCGAAAAAAAGGAATTTAAAGCCGGAACTTATATTTTCCTTACTGGTCAAAAATTAGGATGGCTTGTATCTTATTTACTGGAACCCCAGGCGGATGACAGCATGTTGAAATGGAATTATTTCGACCGCTACCTGGTACCACAGTGGGGTGGAAATTATTATCCCTATCCTGTTTATCGGTTAATACAAAAACCAGAAATATCACTTATAAAATAAAATGGATAAAACAACCTTAGTAACAGGAGGTACCGGTTTGATCGGGTACAATATCATCCTTGCTTTACTTAAAAGGAAACGGAAAGTAAAGGCGCTGGTTCGCTCCATCGCAAAAGGTAAAAAGTTGCTTCCCTCGGAGGTTGATCTGGTGCAAGGCGACATTACTGATAAGGATTCTATTCGTCTTGCAATGAAAGATTGCGATGTGGTTTACCATGCTGCCGGCTTCCCTGAACAATGGATGAAAAATAATTCAATTTTCGAGGAAGTCAATGTTACGGGAACTCAAAATATGGTTGAAGCAGCGATTGAACAAAAAATTGAAAAATTCATTTACACCAGTACGATAGATGTTTTCAAGGGTGAAAAAGGAAAAATGTTTAATGAATCAATTGTTGATGACCAGCCAAAAGGCACTGCATACGAGCGATCCAAACAAAAAGCTTTTCAACTGGTTTTAGAAGCAATGAAATCAGGTTTACCCGCAATCATCATTCATCCAGCCGGTTTATACGGGCCAGGCCCAACTGATTCACCCGGCATCAACAATTTTATCGGTGATTTGAAACAAGGCAAAGTACCGATGCTTTTGCCTGGTGGATTGCCGTTGGTTTTTTCTGAAGATATTGGCGAAGGTCATGTACTGGCTGAGGAAAAAGGAAAGACAGGTGAAAGCTATATCCTTAGTGAAAAATATTACGACTTACCTTTTCTGGCAAAAGAGATATTAATAGCATTAAACATCAGCAAAAAACCACCTCCAGTGATGCCACTACTTTTGGTTAAAATGATATCGGCGATTGGAGAATGGATGTCAAATTTTTCAGGCAAGCCACCACTCATCCCGAAAGGACAATTACATTTTTTACTTTGGGGAGCAATACCTGATGCTGAAAAAGCAAAAAACAAGCTTGGATGGAAAACAACTCCTTTAAAAACCGGTATTGAGAAAACCATAATATCTTTAAGCAACATTTCAAAATAGATCAATATATGGAATGCCAAAAAATATTAAACGACATTTATGAAGAATTGAAGCTCATTCCGGTAAATGGTCATGTGGCAAATTATATTCCGGAACTCGCGAAAATAAATCCTGGGAAATATGGCATTTACTTGTCTACAACTCAGGGTAAACAATTTGAAGTTGGCGACAGCAATGAAAAGTTCTCCATTCAGAGTATTGCAAAAGTTTTTGCATTAACAATGGCATTTCAAGTTAAAAAAGATAAGCTATGGCATCGTGTTGGAGTCGAGCCATCAGGCAGTGCTTTCAACTCATTGGTGCAACTTGAATATGAAAAAGGAATTCCAAGAAACCCATTAATTAACGCGGGAGCAATAGTGATTGCTGACATCTTGCTCGACATTCTGAAAGAACCGGAAAAAGATTTCATTGAATTTATCAGAATGCTTTCGGGAAATAATAGAATTGACTATAACTTAAATGTTTTCCAATCTGAAAAGCAATCAGGGTTCAAAAACTATGCCCATGCAAACCTGATGAAAGCCTTTGGAAACATTCGGAACACAATTGAAAAAGTGATGGATTTTTATTTTTTAATGTGTTCGGTTGAAATGACCTGTGCTGAACTTTCAAAAGCTTTTTTATTGTACGCGAATCAGGGGAAACTAAAAGCATCAGATGCGGAAATAATTACAAGCAGTCAGTGTAAAAGGATCAATGCGATTATGCAGACTTGTGGATTTTATGATGAAGCCGGTGAATTTAGTTTTAAAGTTGGATTGCCTGGGAAAAGCGGGGTTGGTGGTGGCATCGCAGCAGTATATCCTGGCAAATACAGTGTTGTGGTCTGGAGTCCTGAGTTGAATTTAAAAGGCAATTCTGTTCGGGGTATAAAGACACTTGAATTACTTACCACCAAAACAGGAGATTCCATATTTTAACTTCGAAAATTTAATATGATGAAGATAGATCTTACAGGCAAAAACATACTTGTTACAGGTGCCAGTCGTGGCATTGGAAAAGGCATAGCCGAAGCACTTGGTGCATCAGGTTCAAGAGTGGCCGTGCACTATAATCGAAATCAGAAGGCTGCTGAGCAATTAGCAAATAAAATTGGGAACAATTCAAAATCTTTTCAGGCTGACCTTGAATATACTGAATCTTGCACACGACTTTTTAACGAAGTAGTGCATGAGTTTCGGACATCTTGATGTACTCATCAACAATGCTGGAATTTTCCTTATGTCTCCTTTAGAAAGTGATAATTGGACCAATGACTGGAATAAAACCTTGAACACCAACCTAAGATCAGCAGGTTTACTTAGCCGTCTTGCGATTCTGCATTTTCAAAAAATAAAAGGAGGAAGGATCATCAATATTTCTTCGAGGGCCGCTTTTAGAGGTGATGACCCCGAACACCTTGCCTATGCTGCATCTAAGGCTGGTATGGTAGCCTTAACAAAAACAATTGCGCGTGGATACGGTAAAGATGGCATTACCAGTTTTCTTGTTGCCCCAGGCTGGGTTAAAACGGATATGAACAAAGAAACAATTAAACGTTTTGGCGAAGATGCAATTACGAATGACCTTGCCTTAAATAAACTGACCGAACCTGAAGACCTTGCGCCTATAATCGTCATGTTAGCAAGTGGATTAGCAGATCATGCTACAGGTACAACCATCGACATCAATGCAGGTAGTTATGTGCATTAGTTTATTAGTTGAAGTTATTGGTTAATAGTCAGTAAATCTGTTTTTCATCATTATATCATTCATACATTGTAGCATTACAACATTTTAATTACTTTAGGCTTCTTAAAAACAAATGATTATGATTTTTAATGAAGTAATGGCTCAATTAGAAGCCATGGGCAACGAGCAAACAAAAAAGATATTTACAAAGCACGGAGCAAGAGAGCCATTTTTCGGAGTTAAAGTTGGCGACCTTAAAAAGATTGTCAAGAAGGTTAAAAAAGATCATGAATTGTCACTTGCATTATACAAAACCGGCAATTCAGATGCTATGTATCTTGCAGGATTGATAGCAGATGAAAATCAAATTACCAAAGAGCAACTTCAAAGCTGGGCTGAAAAAGCCTATTGGTATATGATCAGTGAATATACAGTAGCGTGGATAACAGCTGAAAGTCAATTTGGTCATGAATTAGGCATGGAGTGGATTGAATCTGATGAAGAACAAATTGCCTCAGCCGGCTGGGCTACATTAGCCAATCTGGTTTCGATTAAGAATAATGATGATTTGGATATTAAGGAATTAGACACCCTGCTTGATTGCATTTCCAAAACCATTAAATACGCACCCAACCGAGTTAGATATACCATGAATGGGTTTGTTATTGCTGTTGGAAGTTACGTGCCTGAGCTTACAGAAACAGCAATTGAAACGGGTATGAAAATTGGCAAAGTTGAAGTTGAAATGGGTGGCACTTCATGTAAAGTACCTTTTGCTCCGGAATATATCGACAAAGTAAAAATCAAAGGCAAACTTGGCAACAAAAGAAAAGCAGCCAGATGTTAAAGTGCTTAATTGCTAATCCCGTTAATAATTATGTGTTAAAAAAATAACTATGTTGAAATCTATCATTAAATTCATAATACCTTTTATTATCCTGGCACTCGCCCTATTTATGCAATTCGGGTTTGAGTTCTGGTTTGACATTCCAGAAAAAGTACAGCCAATATTAAAAAGAATTGGGGAAATACTTATGATCATAAGTATAACTTGGGGTATACTTGTCGCATTAAATATTTTTAAAAAGATATTGTTATTGAAGTATGACATCAGCCAACCTGATAATCTAAAATCCAGAATCGTTTACACCCAATATAATATACTTCAAAAAGTGATTGTCTTTATCGTAATTCTTGTTGCTATCAGTTTAATTCTCATGCTTTTTGAAAGTGTCAGAAAGATTGGCATCAGTCTTTTTGCTTCGGCAGGCATTGCTGGAATAATTATAGGTCTTGCGGCTCAAAAGGTAATTGCTACTATTCTTGCCGGAATACAAATAGCGATCACCCAACCTATCCGTTTGGATGATGTGGTCATTGTTGAAAATGAATGGGGATGGATCGAAGAGATAAACCTTACCTACATTGTTGTCAGGATTTGGGATAAAAGACGGCTGGTTTTGCCATCCACTTATTTTATTGAAAAACCATTCCAAAACTGGACCCGAACAACAGCTGAGCTAATTGGCACTGTTTTTATTCATACCGATTATACAATTCCATTTGACCAACTTCGGATTGAATTAACCCGACTGCTTGAAAATAGTCCTTTATGGGACAGGCAAACGAATATATTGCAGGTTACCAATGCCAAAGAAACAACAGTGGAAGTAAGAGCCCTTGTAAGCGCTAAAAATTCACCTGACTTGTGGGATCTGCGCACTTATATCAGAGAGAATCTGATTGATTATATTAAAATAAACTTTCCTGAAAGTTTACCACGTACGAGGATTAATATTGATAAAAATAATTTTGCCACCAAATAAAGTTCCTTTTAAAAAACTTGAATACTTACTTTTGACTTATCTTTAAAAGAACTAAAAAACAATAAATAAATGAGTTATAAAAAGCAGTCTGGAAAATCATTATAATATTTTTTATTTGCTTTTATTTTTTCGTAACTTCGTGACATAAATCAATAATTTATTAATCCTTGATATTATGAAAAAACTATTACTTTCATTTGTCCTACTTGCCGCGTTAGGGCTTTGGACAAATGCGCAAACTATCGAAAATTTCGAGAGTGTTAAAATGAACGCGTTTGATGCTGGAACCAACGGGATGGTTGCAATGGTTGCCAATCCTGATACCGCTGGTAACCCCACTGGTTATGTTGGCAAAATGATCCGCGGATTTGATGGCCAGCCCTGGGCTGGATGGTACGGAACAATGGATGTTCCAGTTGACATTACTGCAAATCCTTACATACACATTAAAGTTTGGAAACCACGCATCAGCCCTGTAGTCTTTAAAGTTGAAGGAGGTGCCGGCAATTCAAATGATGTTTTTCCGATCAATCCTCAAACTAAAATTGGTGAATGGGAAGAATTGGTTTTCGACATGAGTGCTACGCCAGCTTCCGGCGAATACGTTAAAATTGTTTTAATTCCTGATTTTGAAGATCCGCTCACATTAACAGAGGACATTACCCTGTATTTTGACGAAATCTATGCCAACAATGACCCAACTGTTGGAAGTGCTCCTGTTCAGATAATGGAAAATTATGAAAATATTCCATTAAATTATTTGTTGGGTGGAGAAGAAGACTTAAGTGCTATGGCAAAGATTCCGAATCCTGATGTATCAGGTGTGAATTTAAGTGATAACGTTATCGAATTTATGCGCGACAAAGACGGCGTGCCATGGGGTGGTTTCTGGTCAAACTTACCAACAGAAATTGACGTAACTGACAATAAATATGTACACGTAAAAGTATGGAAACCCCGTATCAGTCCAATCAGATTTAAAATTGAGGGTGGTGAAGCAGGCACAATCGAAGTAGAAAGTATGTATCCGCAAACAATGGTTAATGCATGGGAAGACATAGTATTCGATTTCAGTGAAAAAACCGGCACCTATCCAATCATTGCCTTTCTGCCTGATTTTGAAGACCCTTTGACTTTAACCGAGGACATTGTGATCTATTTTGATGATTTCATTTTAAATAATGATCCGAACCCTATCATGCCTCCCACTCAAAAAATCAATGTTGATATGACGGAATCAGGAATGACAGATGGCGAGCCGGTATGGATTGCCGGAGCGCTTGGTGGAATTCATGGTACCTGGGACGAACCCGGAACCAACACCAACAATGAAATGTTAGACACTGATGGTGATGGCATTTACTCCATTACGCTGGCGCTACCCGAAGGACTCGTTGCCTTTAAATTCTTCTGGGGTATGGGCTGGGATAACGGAGACCCTGCACCCGGTGGAGACAGAACACTCACCCTGGAGAATACAATGGATGTCCTCTATAAATGGGGAGTTGATGGAATAGTTTCCAATGAACCAACAATCCACTGGATTGTTAATATGACCTACCAGATTGAGGAAGGCAACTTCATTGAAGGTACCGATTTTATTGATGTCGCAGGTACATTTAATGACTGGCCACCAGACCCTAATATGGATTATGCTTTATCAGATATGGGCGATGGTTTATACGATATTACCGTTACTGGTTTTGAAGTAGATGAAATGATCGAATACAAGTTCCGTATTAACGGAGACTGGGCTACTTCAGAATTCCCTGATGGTGGACCTAACCGCACACATACCGTTTCAGCCGGAGTTAATGAAATTACAGTTTGGTACGATGATAAATATTCAGGAATTAACGATCCGGAGCAGAATATCTACAAAATCTATCCGAACCCGGTTAACGATAAACTCTTTATCAGTAACATGAAGGATGTTAGTAAAGTTGAGGTTTATGATGTAGCTGGAAAGTTGGTAAAATCATTTGACTATACCAATGCGGTTGATCAGACACAAATCAACCTTAGTGGCCTGAATTCAGGCATGTATATTTTGACCATTTATGCCGGAGGTTCATCAAACTCCACTAAATTGTTGAAATACTAAAGAATATCTATTCCAAATAAGAAAAGGGGAGTTAGCTCCCCTTTTCTTATTTAATTATTTAATACGAGCACTTTTACGCTTATATTTTTTAAATCAAATAAGTTCGGATATTCTTTATAATTAATACATACCTTTTTTCCTCACTGTTAGTTGAGGATTCACACTGTTTTACTGAAATAAATAATATCAAAATCCCACTTTCAGAATTATTTATTAATACCTTTATAGCATAATAGGTATAAAAACATGCTTTATTAAGCATTACTTTTTTAACATTAAATTTTTGTAATAATGAGAAATGCGGTCAGATTGAGTGTTGCAGTTTTGTTACTTGCTGCCATTGTCCAAATCATTTCCTGCAAGAAGGATAAAGCCGATCTGGAAGTCCTTTCGAGTTTTGCTTACCAGATAGATTCCATGGACTACAAAACGGTAACTTTTACCAATTGGTCAAAAAACTACACAAGCTTGTCCTGGGATTTCGGCAACAGTTCAGGAACTTCAACCGAAGAAAATCCCGTTTATACTTACAATAGTTTGGGTGAGTTTAATGTAACACTCACAGCAACCTGGCTCGAAGGAGGTGAAACAAAGGATTCTTATGTGGCCAAAGTAACTATTGCTGATCCTAATGCCGAACTCACCAAATTGGTAGGCGACACCGCCAAAACCTGGAAGCTGATCCGTGATGTGAGTACCAAACGATATCCATTGGAAGTCGGGCCCATAGATCACTCTACGATCTGGTGGGCCGTTGGCCTGAATAACAATGAACTTGAACTCCGGCCTTGTATGCTTAACGATGAATGGACATTTGGGCGTGATGGTTCACTGGTATTTAATGCCAATGGAGACTTTTGGAGAGAGGGAGGTATTTTTCCTTCTGCCAATGTTTGTTCCGGCACCGATGATATGATTAACAGCAATGGTGAAGATTGTTCAGCCTGGGGAAGTGGCGTGCATCAGTTCGAACTTGTTAATGGTATAAATCCTAAACTTAAAGCCGTTGGCAAAGGTGCTTTTGTTGGCTTTTTCAAGTCCGCCACTGAATATGAAGTACAAAAATTAGATCCAATGGTTCAGGATTCGGTGGTTTATGATGTAATAAAATTAACTGACGGGACTGTTGACACACTTATCATCGAGGCAAACTATAAATTTGAGTTACCTGATCCCAATCCTAGTGGATATTGGCGGTATGTCCTTGTTCATTATGACAATCCTGAGGATGAACCTCCACTGCCGGGCACAAAATAAGAAAGTGGGGAACAAGGAAGGTTAAATCCCTTTTTGCTTTTTCCACAATTGTTCTGACGATATCAAAAAATAAAGCATAAACAAATTTTATATCAACTGAATATGAAAAAAATATTTACTCTGCTTTTAGCTTTCGGATTGACGATGTCCTTGCTTGGACAAGAAAGAGTCATTTCTGGTAAAGTGATTGACATATATGGTGACGGTATTCCAGGAGTAACAGTTCAATTAGTTGGAACGGTAATAGGAACTACCACCGATATTGATGGTATTTACAAAATATCCGGATCTGAAGGTATTCTTAAATTTAGTTATATCGGATTTACTTCTCAGGAAATCCCAATAACTAATCAGACCATAATAAATGTGGTTTTACTGGAAACTGTACAAAATTTAAATGAAGTGGTTGTAATTGGTTATGGTACACAACTGAAAAAGGACCTGACAACAGCTGTTTCTGTTGTAGGTGAAAAGGATATAAAAGATCGGCCCATAACTTCGGCAGTGCAAGCATTGCAGGGAAAAGCTGCAGGTGTTCAAGTTGTGCAACCTTCGGGCAAACCAGGAACAGCACTTTCTGTAAGGGTTCGTGGTTCAACATCAGTATTGGCAGGCAACGAACCACTCTATGTGGTTGATGGAGTACCCACAACCAACATCATTGGATTGAGCCCCAATGATATTGCTACAATGAGCGTACTAAAAGATGCATCATCGGCGGCAATTTATGGGGCACGTGCAGCAAATGGCGTTGTGCTTATCACCACCAAGCGAGGTAAAGAAAATGAACCGGTTGTAAGTTTTAATATGTATTACGGTATTTCCAATTTACGCAAAACCATTGATGTATTAAACACAAGACGCTACCGCGATTTAATGGAAGAAGTTTCGCCCGGTAGCATTGATCCAACCCGGACTGATTTTAACAACTGGAGTGATGAAACTTTTGGAACCGGCCAGACCCAGTCGTATCAATTATCGTTTTCGGGTGGTTCGGATAAATCACAATACTATCTTTCGATTGGTTATTTGGGAGATGATGGCATTGTAGAGCCTGCAAAATTTGATCGATATTCATTAAGACTAAACCTTGATAATGAGTTAAAGTCATGGCTTAAAATTGGAACCAGCATTAGTGTTTCAAGGCTCAACACTCAGGATACACCGGATAACGCCAGCTCAGGCAGAGGCGGTGTAATCATGAGCGCCCTCAACACACCCCCGTTTTTAAATACTTACCAGGGTGAAAATGAACCCGGATTTGTCTTAACTGATAAAACCTGGTATGATCCCAATCCTTTTCAACCGTCGTGGGAAAACCCGATAGCATACATGTACGGGCCAGATCAGCAAACGATCGAGAACCGTATTTCAGGAAACATCTATGCCGAAATATATTTTTTAAAAGATTTTACCTTTAAAACCAAATTTGGATCAGATGTAAACAATAGCCAATGGGATTATTATTTAGATCCCCATCGCACCAATTACGGGCGTGTTAATAATGGTATCGGTCGCTCCAACAAATGGGCTGGCTTTACCTGGTTATGGGAGAATACAATTGATTATACAAAAACTTTTGGCAAACACAATGTTAGTGCCTTGTTAGGTAATAGTATGCAACAATTTCAAGGCAACAATACCTACATTGAAGGCACTGATTTTCCAACTGATGTTTCTGTTACAACCATTAATGCAGCAAATACAGTTACCGGAAATACGACCCGTGAAGAATGGGCCCTGTCATCTTTCTTTGGAAGGGCTACCTACAATTATTCGGGTAAATATTACTTAACTGTAACTGTTCGCCGCGATGGATCATCAAAGCTGGCGCAATCATGGGGAACCATGCCATCATTCTCAGCAGGCTGGCGAATTTCATCCGAAAACTTTATGAAGGGTATTGATGTTATTGATGATTTAAAGATAAGGGGAGGCTGGGGCAAAAATGGCAACCAGGAAGGAATTTCCAACTATGCAAAATATGGCCTGATTGGATATACTCGCCGCACACCAACTAATCCTCTTTCAGGACCCGCTTCATACCAATTTTCATACGGAAACCCTGACCTGAGGTGGGAAACAACTGCCCAATCAAACATTGGTATTGACCTAACTATGTTCAGAAGCAGACTTACTTTTACCGTAGATGCTTATATCAAAAAAACCAGCGATGTTTTACTCAATGTTCAATTGCCGAGTACACTTCCCATAACAACCATCCAAACCAACGCGGGTGATATAGAAAACAGGGGGATTGAATTTGATATAGGTGGCGTGATCCTCAACAAGGAATTCAAATGGTTTGCAGATTTTAACATGTCGTTTAACCGCAACGAAGTTAAAGCACTCGAATATACCCCCGTATATTATTTCGGAAGGATTTATAGCAACAACCAGGATGTTGCAATTGTAAAACCTGGTTTGCCCCTTGGTTCCTTCTTTGGTTATATTTCCGAAGGTGTTGATCCAGAAACTGGCGATTTGATTTACAGGGATGTTGACAACAATGGCATCATTAACAGCAGCGACCGAACAGTGATTGGAAATGCACAGCCTGATTTTATCTTTGGTTTTACAAACAATTTTACCTGGAAAAGGTTCGATTTAAATCTTTTCTTCCAGGGCAGTTATGGCAACGATATTTACAATGCCACACGTATTGACCTGGAGGGCATGTTCGATAGCAAAAACCAGTCGACTGCTGTATTGGATAGATGGACAGAACCAGGTCAGATAACAGATATCCCGAAGGTTGGAAATATGGCAAATGTGAACAATTCGACACGTTTTATTGAAGATGGTTCGTATGTGCGCTTAAAGTCAGTAACTCTTTCGTATAAAATATTCCGCGCCAGCGATAATAATAAGGCAATTAAAAGCCTATCTGTTTATTTTACCGGACAAAACCTGCTCACTTTCACCAATTACAGCGGCTTCGACCCCGAGGTAAATGCTTTTGGAAACAGCGCTACAGAGTTGGGCATTGACTATGGAACCTATCCTCAGGCCAGGACCTATATAGTTGGGTTAAATGTTGAATTTTAAATTTTACAATTATGAAAAAAATATTTAATATATTGCTTGCAGGGTTGGTTATCACCTTATTGTTTTCATGTGATAAATTTCTGGACGTGCAACCAGTCTCAAATGGAGTAGCTGTTAATAATTCAGATTCCGATTCAGTTTTGTATAGTACAGCAAGCGATGCAGAGGCTGCATTGGCTGGAGTTTACAGTGATTTCAGGAACGAATATTTCGAACTTGACTACTTCGTCAATGGCGATGCCCAATCGGACGATGCCTATGCCGGGGCCGACAACCCATCTAATTTCCAGATTGATGATTTCAATATTGATGCAACAAATTTAAATGTTAGCCGTGATTGGGGATATTTGTACACAACCATTGGAAAAGCAAATACAGTAATTGACAATGTGGATAATGTAACAGATCCTGATCTTACGGCTGAACGAAAAAAACAAATCATAGCTGAAGCATCATTTATAAGGGCTTTCATGTATTTCCATTTGTTACAGCAATGGAGTGATGTTCCACTTGTTCTCAATTCGGTAACAACTTTCGATCTTGAAATTCTGCCTTTCCTGTTCCCACCGCGTGCATCTGCTGATTCAGTTTATGCACAAATCATCATTGACCTGGAAACTGCATTATCGGATGTACCTGTAACTGCAATAAATAAAGGCTATGTAACCAAAGGCGCTGTGAATGCATTACTTGCAAAAGTTTATGCTACCATCGAACCACACGATTGGAACAAGGTGTCGCAATATTGTGATGCTGTGATCGCTGGGCCATATAGCTTGTTGCCCAATTACGATGAGCTTTGGGACAATATGCATGAAAATTCGGTGGAATCCATTTTTGAGATCAACTATGAAGGTACCAGCTCAAGCGGAAATTGGGGTGTAAGCATGTTTCGGGGCATGGATTGGAAAAAATTCAATATCCCATCAAACGACCTGGTAAAAGCATTTGATGATGAGCAGGATAATATCAGAAAAACATCTTCAATTATTTTTGATGATGTAACAGGCAAATGGAGCGACTCCAAGTGGCCTCAGAATAATTATCCATTCATCAATAAATACCGCATTGCCGAAATGCCAAGTCCGCAAAACTATATCTTCATTCGCCTTGCCGATATCCTGTTACTCAAAGCCGAAGCATTAAATGAGTTAGGAAACACTACCGGTGCTGCTGAATTGGTGAACCAGGTGAGAAACCGTGTAAACCTTCCAAACACTAGCACTACCAACCAGGACGCTATGCGGCTTGCCATCGAAAAAGAACGCAGGCTCGAACTGGCTTTTGAAGGCCATCGTTGGTACGATCTGAAACGCACCGGAAGGGCAATAGAGGTAATGAACAATGCCAAAGGTCCTGATGGAGTAACACCGCTTGGGTATAATCTGACACCAAACCGGTTGATCTGGCCTATCCCACAATCTGAGATGGATAAAAACTCAAATTTAACCCAGAATAACGGATATTAATTAATAATGAAAAACTTTTTTAGATGGAATGTGGTTGTCTTGTCCTTTTTAATCCTGAGCCAGAGCATTGCCTGTAAGCAGGATGAACCAGAGTCTGAACCTGAACCGGAAGTCATTGCCGACTTTAGTTATGGTTTTAATACCTCTGATTTAAGGATCGTCACCTTTACAAGCAAGGCCAAAAATTATGAGAACCTGGCCTGGGATTTTGGCGATACTTCAGCCATTTCAAACGAGATCAATCCGGTCCACATCTATAATTTTGCAGAAATTTACACTGTAATACTAAACCGCAACTTCACCCTGAAGGAGCAACTGATGTGCATAGCGAAGCAGTGACTATCACAGTTCTTCCAATGGACACAATTGGGAAAGCCGCTGTCTGGCTCACGAAAGGTGACAAATCTAAACTTCTGAGTAGCGAACCCGAGATTCCGATAACTAAAACCGGCTCAGGTTATCCTTTAATTAACATTGATACAGCAATTCAATATCAGACCATGGATGGCTTTGGTGCTGCACTTACAGGTTCGTCCGCTTATCTGATTGATGAAGTTTTGGACGCAAATGATCGGGCTTATTTGTTAACAAACCTTTTTGATCCTGATGAAGGAATCGGAATTTCATATCTCCGACTCACCATTGGCGCATCTGATTTTTCATTATCTGATTTTACCTATGATGATATGCCTGCCGGACAGACTGATTTCGATCTTCAGAATTTCTCACTTGGCAATGATCAGGAGGATGTGATTCCAGTTCTGAAAGAAATCATTCAGATTTCACCCGATATAAATTTAATGGGATCGCCCTGGAGCCCTCCGGCATGGATGAAAACAAATGGTAGTTTGAAGGGTGGACAACTTAAAACAAACAGTTACAGTGTGTATGCTGACTATTTTGTGAAGTATATCCAGGAAATGGCAAATGAAGGAATTAACATCGCATCCATTACACCTCAGAATGAACCCTTACATTATACTGCAAATTATCCTTGTATGCAGATGCAACCTAATGAGCAGTTAAATTTTATAAAAAACCATCTTGGCTCAAAATTTCAAGCACAGGGTATTAGTACTAAAATAATCATTTACGACCATAATTGGGACAATACAAATTACGCCATTTCAATCCTTAATGATCCGGTTGCCAACACCTTTATCGCCGGTTCCGCTTTTCATGCCTATGCTGGTGAAGTTTCGGCAATGACCACGGTTCATAATGCCCACCCGGATAAAGAGCTGCATTTTACTGAAATATCGGGTGGTGACTGGGCTACAAGTTTTAGTGATAACTTAATGTGGTACAACAGAAACATTTTTATTGGTACTGCAGTAAACTGGTCAAAATCAGCAATGATGTGGAACCTGGCATTAGATCAAAACTATGGTCCGCAAAATAATGGCTGCTCAAATTGCCGGGGGGTAGTAACCATTGGCAATCCAGGTGGATCGATTACCTACAACGAAGAATTTTACGCGATTGGCCATTTTTCGAAATTTGTTAGGCCGGGAGCCTCCAGGATATTTTCATCAATACCACAGGGTTTATCAAACATTGAATTGGTAGCTTTCCAAAATTTGGATGGGTCAAAAGTTCTGGTTGTATGTAATTATGGAAACGACCAGAAGACATTTGGCGTAAAACAGGGTATAAAACATTTCAGTTATACGATTGATGCAAAATCTGTGGTTACCATTGTTTGGTAATTTATGATTAACAGATTTAAAGTGCAATTGACACAACTTAATTTACTTAACCTATAGGTTCGTTCCATATAGGTGATAGCGAGATTATAAAAAACATTCAATATGAAAAACTTAATGACAATTTTGATTTTTAGTCTGATAACTTCAGCGCTATTTTCACAGAATTCAGATAATACATCTAAAGAAGTCAACAGGGTCATCGTAATTTCTACTATTGAAAATACTGATTTCAGGCTCACTCCAACCGACACTTTGACTTTTGCCCCTTTTGGCCAACCTTTTGAAAATGAGCCCTGCATTTTTGTAGATCCCGGGCATAGTTTTCAAACTTTTATCGGTATTGGTGCTGCACTTTCTGATGCGTCAGCTGAAACCTTTTACAAACTGCCGGAGGATAAGCAGGAATTATTAATGAGGTCATATTTTTCCACCGAAAATGGTATCGGTTATACAATCACACGCACCAATATCCACAGCTGTGATTTTTCGAGCGGTAGCTATACTTATGTAGATGATGGGGATAAAGCACTAAAATCGTTTAGCATAGCTCACGATAAGCAATACAGGATTCCTTTCATCAAACGGGCAATTGAGTCTGCTGGGGGCTCATTGAAACTCTACGCAAGCCCATGGAGCCCTCCGTCATGGATGAAAGATAATGGCAATATGCTTCAGGGAGGCAAACTTTTACCAGAATATTTTGATTCGTGGGCTGATTATTTTGTGAAGTTTATAAAGGCCTACGAAAAAGAGGGAATCCCTGTATGGGGGCTTACAGTTCAGAATGAACCCATGGCCAAACAAACCTGGGAATCGTGCATTTTTACTGCGGACGAAGAACGCGATTTTATCAAGAATTACCTGGGCCCGAAACTATGGACAAACGGTTTAAAAGAAAAAAGCTCATTGCCTGGGACCATAACCGCGACCTATTGTATCACCGGGCAAACACCATTTTAAATGATGAAGAAGCAGCCAAATATGTCTGGGGAATAGGCTTCCACTGGTACGAAAGCTGGACTGGTGCACCCACACCTGAAAACGTTAAACTTGTAGCCGATGCCTTTCCTGATAAGCCACTATTGCTTACTGAGGCATGTAATTATCCCTTTAGCTGGGAAACTTTTGATGAGTGGCGATGGGGTGAGAAATACGGAGCCTCTATGATCAGCGACTTTAACAATGGAGCCGTTGCCTGGACCGACTGGAACATACTGCTTGATGAAACCGGTGGACCAAATCATGTTGGGAACTTTTGTTTTGCCCCGGTTCACGCTGATACCCGCGATGGAAGCCTGCATTTTATGAATTCGTATTATTACATCGGCCATTTTTCAAAATTTATACGCCCTGGTGCCCAAAGGATTGCATGTTCATCAAACAGGGCCCAATTGCTTGCAACAGCTTTTCAAAATCCGGACGGATCCATTGCCGTTGTGGTAATGAACCAGCAGGATACACCTGTAAATTACCGGATGTACATTAAAAACCAGGCTATTGAAACTGTGAGCCAGCCACATTCGATTGTTACTTTGTTGTTCTAGAATTAATCTTATTGGGAACGGAATTTGGGAATTCGTAGGTACAGGACTGCAACTGCTTCAGGCGTCCACGCTTGAAGAAAACCGGTCAATTCCTTATTTAGCCTTTGTGTGAAACATTACATGGTACTACCTCAACGTAAACTTTGCCCCGTTTTTAGTATCCGAGCTTCCACCAATAAAAACCTTAAATTCACCCGGTTCAGTTCCAAAGCTCATATCCTCTCTGTAAAAAGAAAGTTCATCCAACCTATTTCAAATGTAACTGTTTGTGATTCTCCTTTTTTCAGGAATACTTTTTCAAATCCCTTCAATTCTTTTACAGGACGGGTTACGCTGCCCATCAAGTCACGAATATATAACTGAACAACTTCAGCACCATCATATTTTCCGGTGTTTTTTAATGTAATCGAAGCCTTAAGTGTATCACCTTCTGCTATTTCGTTCACATCAAGTTTAATTTCACCATACTCAAAAGTAGTGTATGACAATCCATACCCGAAACTGTAGAGCGGTGTATTTGGGACATCAATATATTTTGTGGTATAATGATCATTTGGATTAAACGGTCTTCCGGTATTTTTATGACTATAAAAAATTGGAATCTGACCAACATTCCTAGGGAAAGTCATGGTTAACTTACCGGAAGGATTGTAGTCGCCAAATATTACGTCAGCGATTGCGTTACCAGCTTCAGTTCCTGCATACCAGGTTTCTAAAATGGCAAGTGCAATCTTATCAAGATGCTCAATAGTTAAAGGCCTGCCATTCATAAGCACGATTGCTGTATTTTTATTTGCCTTAATAATTGCATTTGCGAGTTCGTTTTGATTGCCGGGTAAATCGATCACAGAACGAGATTGAGCTTCTGAACTCATCTGCCAATTTTCACCAAGGGCAAGGATCACAACATCAGCTTTTTTAGCTGCTTTTATCGCTTCTCTGAATCCATCCTTCGACCACGAGTTATAATCTGTTCCTTTGGCATAACGAATCTTAACTGATGAACCAAGTTTATTTCTTATTCCTTCAAGCAAAGTAACCGGTCTGTTATAGCGGTCGCCGGCAGCCGTCCATGCACCAATCATATCTTCCTTTGAATCTGCCAAAGGGCCGATAACAGCAATTGATTTGATATTCTTGCTGAAGGGTAATATATTTTCATTTTTCAGTAGCACGCATGATTCTCGTCCAACCTTTCGGGCTAACTCAACCTTTTCTTTAGTCATCACCACTTCTTTTTCACGCACAGTATCACAATATCTGTATGGATCTTCAAAAAGACCTAATTCAAACTTTGCTTTTAGTATCCGGTAAACAGATTGATCGATCCGTTCTTCTGTAACATCACCATTTTCAAAAGCCTTTTTAAGATGTGCAAGAAATCCCTGTGAAACCATATCTTCATCAACACCTGCATTGAAAGATAGCACAGATGCATCATATAAATCTTTTGCAACGCCGTGTTTTATTAATTCCATGGTTGCAGTGTAATCAGTAACAACAAAACCATTAAAACCCCATTGGTTTCTCATTAAGTCTTCCCATAGCCAATGATTGGAGGTACATGGTATCCCGTTGATTTCGTTAAAAGCAGTCATCGCTGTTTCCACACCAGCGTCAACAGCAGCCTGATAAGGAGGTAAGTAAGCTTCAAACAAAGTCCTTTCCGACATATCAACCGTATTATAATCACGGCCGGCGATAGGTGCACCATAGGCAGCAACATGCTTGACACAGGCCAGGATTGTATTATTTTTTGAAAGATCTTCACCCTGGAAACCCCTGACTTTTGCTTTTGCAATTTTTGAGCCGAGCCAGGGATCTTCTCCTGCACCTTCCATTACTCTTCCCCAACGCGGGTCGCGAGCGATATCAACCATTGGGGCAAATGTCCAGTGGATTCCTTCAGCAGATGCTTCCTCAGCAGCAATTTGGGCAGACTCTTCAATCAATTCCATATCCCAGGTACAGGATTCGCCCAGCGGGATTGGAAAAATTGTGCGGTGGCCATGAATAACGTCATATCCTAGTAATAAAGGAATACCAAGCCTGGTACTGTCAACTGATAATTGCATGAGTTTGCGGGCATGTTTAGCAGTGTAGGCATTTAACATAGTTCCAACCTTCCCGGCTTTGATGTCCTCTTTAAAGTCAGTCCTTACAACAGGGCCGGTTACTGACCAATCACCAGATAGCATATTGAGCTGTCCGATTTTTTCTTCGAGGGTCATTTTCGACATCAATTCCCTGATTTCTTGATCATAATCTGAATTCCTCACACTTTTGTTTTTATCATTATTGTTATTGCAACCTAATATTCCAACAATAATCAAAGTCATCAGCCAAAAGCTGCTTTTAATCTTTCTCATCTTATTTATTCTATAAATATTAAAATAGTTTCAGCACAAAATTCAATCAATTATTGAAGGCATATGGTATTCAAACCCAAGTAAACTCAGGCCATTTTGAACATCTTCGTTTTTCATAAAATATTTCCAGAGTAAACCTGTCCGGTAATTTTCGATCATCAGAATTATCGGTCCCTGGTCTATAGCGAGATAGGTTTCAGCAAACCAGTCAGCCTCCAAATTATAGGCATCTTTAAAACCAAATTCACCCCAGAGGTTGTCACCAACCACTTCATAGAAATAGTGCAGCGCATTTATGGATTCTTCCGGTGTATAAATAATAGACGAAATTGCTGCTGTTGGGCTGATTGTTCCATTGTCTCTTTCACCGGGCCCGTGCGCCATATACCCAACAAAAGGATCGTCTGATGCCGTTAATCCCCATGCATTTTCAGTATATCCTTTAAAGTTTTTCGGGTTTCGTACACAGTACCTGTAATTGATCAGGCTGTGGTTACGGTTGAGTTCAAAGTAATTTGCATATTGATCTTTAAGTCCATTTGGGTTTAAACCAAGGAAAGAGTAGTGCGCAAAAAACAATGGACCTCCTCCATCAAAACCAAGCGTCAGTGGAAGTCCCTCAAATTCATTCCCGTTATAAAAATGGTCAGATATTGTCCAACCTTCATGATATACTTCGGCTGGAATGCCATGAGTTGGTGAGGATGCAGCGAGGATATACGTAATCAAACATTCGTTCCACCCGCGAATGGGCATATTCATTTTCCATCCGTATTCGTCTGACCAATGCCAGTACAATTTATTTTCATCCATTCTTACGGTACCAATCCCATTCAACCTCTTCCCACAGCTTTTGAATACGGTTCCGAAGTTCAGTTTCTTCATCTGTTTCCCTGTCGAAATATTCTTTCACCGTAAGCAATCCCTGGATCAGGTAAGCTGTTTCAACCAAATCACCACCATTGTCAAATTTGCTGAAGGCTTTTGTTTTTCCTGAATCACCAAAAAGCCAGTGAGGCCATGCACCATGGAACCTATCACAAGTCTCCAGAAAACCAACGATCTTTAGCATTCTTTCCAAAGCCTTGCTCGGCGGGTAATGTATTTTCTTTCAATACCAACGATTATTGCCATCACACCAAATCCGCTTCCACCCGATGTTACCCAGGCTTCTGTATTTCTTTCTTTCGCCATGCCAGAATATGGATCTGCAAAATCCCAGAAATATTTAAAGGTTTGCTGTTGCACAGTATCCATTAATTGTTCATCAGTTAGCTTAATCGTATTCCCCGATTTTTTCTGTGTTTGATCACAACCCAGGATAATTATAATAAAAAGGATCAATAATAAAATTGCTGGCTGAAAGCTTTTCATTTTTTTAGTTATTGAGTAGTGTTATAGGTGAACCCAAGTTTATCCAGCCCTTGTTGCACCTCTGGGCTTGACATAAACAAATCCCATAACAAACCGGATCTATAATTCTCAATCATGCAGACAATTGGACCCTGATCAATGGCGATGTATGAGTTGGCCCACCAGCCCTCAGATACATTGAATGCATCGTAAAAACCATAGTCGGCCCATAGATGATCGCCGAGAACATAATAAAAATGATGAATAGCTTCCATTGATTGTTCCGGAGTATATGGTAATGATGATATAGCAGCAGTAGGTGTAATCACTCCCAAGTCATTTGTAGGGGAATGGGCACTATAACCCCAGGGATTGTCACTGGCAGTTAGTCCCCAGCAATCAGAACGATAGCCGATGAAATTTTTCGGGTTATCTTCACAATACGACATGTTGATGAGTGAATGGTTAACATTCTGTTCCCAGTAATTGGCATAAGCATCCGAAAGGTTTCTGGGATCCAGACCAAGGAATGAATAATGTGCAAAAAACAGAGGTCCGCCAAAACTATATCCGAGGGGCAGAACATATCCATAATATGAATTACCATTCGCAATTCCACCATTTTTGGCATACCCTTCATGGTATACCGAAGCATCAATACCATGGGTTGAGGATGCTGCTGCTAAAACATAAGTTATCAGTGTTTCATTGTAGCCTTGTATTTTCATGTTCATAGCCCATCCCACATTTGGCGACCAATGCCAGTAGAGTACATTCTGATCACGTGTAAACCAATCCCATTCAACACCATCAATGAGTATATTTATTCGGTCAATCAATTGTTGCTCTTCGGATGTGCCCGGATCAAGGTATTGCCGTATGGTATATAATCCCTGAATCATAAAAGAGGTTTCTACCAAATCAGCCCCATCATCATTGGTACTGAAAGGGCGAACTTTACCAGTAGATCCGTAGAGCCAATGTGGCCAGGCTCCATGAAACCGATCACAAGTTTCAAGAAAATCAAGCTCTTTATCAAGGTGCAGGAGTCCGTCATTTCGTGTAATAAATCCTCTCTCCATACCCACAATTAAGGCCATCACACCAAATCCGCTTCCACCGATAGTAACGATATCACCAGAGGTATTTCTTTCCCTTGCCAAGCCACTTGTTGGTTCAGCAAAATCATAAAAATATTCAAAGGTTCTTTGTTGAATAAGATCAAGAAGCTCGTTATCTGCAATCAATGGAAATTTATAGGACGAATCGAGTGCAGTATAAAACGAATTATTGAAACCATCAAATTCAAATCCGTTTTTTGCTTGTAGACTATTTAGGATGAAAAAAAAGTATTTATTATAGTATTCCAGGTTTTCAAGATTTTGAATGGTAACTTTTTTGTTGTCGCTAGATAGCTCAAGGTTTTTTTGAGTAATACCAACAAGCGTAAAATACGATTGGTAATCTTCAGGGTCCAGCTCCTCTGAAAAAAGAACCTCGATATTCATGTTTTGCCAGTCAATATCGCTTACTGGTTGATCACTAAAATCAATACCATTAATGGTAATTTCCTGAACCAACAGTTTTCCATTTTCCATTGAAAAATTCACAGTCAGCCCAGGGAAAGTTTCTTCATTAGCACCTTTTAATTCACTGGATATCTGAAGTGAATAATCAGATCCATGTATCAGTGGGATATCAGTATTCAGAATAACGGTCTTATTGTCATTTTGAAATGTGGCTGTAAAGGCAACAATTGTATCAATATCTTTTATCAGCGAAATACTATTCAGTGCACTTTGTGTATTTAAGATATTATTGAATTCGATAGTAATAATGTTATCGACAGGAACATCTGTATTTGTACCAGTAGATCAAGTGTTTTACTGCCAACTTTTATTGCTGCAAGCTGGATTGTTCCTGTTGGTTGATTCTCCTCTTTTTTGCATTCAGTGAATAGAAGTAGGCCGGAAATCAAACAAATTAAAATAATAAAATAACCTTGCAGTTTCATATTGATAAGATAGGAAAAAGGAGGGTCAAGGCAATGGCGCAACCCTCCCTTTGATTAAATGATTAAAAGTTCTTATTTCATGGATGCATACATCAGG
>CAVWXM010000048.1:0-23273 GCA_963759045.1 uncultured Bacteroidia bacterium | reverse complement strand
GCAGCCAAAAATTGCGGTGTTCATTTTGGATTAAAACTCACCAATACCCTTGAAAGCAGCAACCATAAAGAGATCTTTCCTTCATCAGAAGAAATGATGTATTTAAGTGGCAGGGCTTTACATCCAATCTCCATCAAGGTAGCCGAGAAATTGCAAAATGAATTTGATGGCAAACTGGATATTTCGTTCTGTGCCGGAGTTGATGCTTTCAATATTATCTGATGTTGTTAAATAGCGGACTATACCCGGTCACAGTTTGTTCTGACATACTTAAACCGGAGGATATGGAAGACTTTCACAATACATTGAGCAGTTGCGCATCGCAATTTGCTGAATCGAGTTGCCACAAAGCTGATGAAGACAGCACTTTCAAATTTGCAGAATTATGCCCTCAAGGTTGTTGAAGATGATCGCTACAAAAAAACAGCCATCCACGAACCCAATATTAAAACAGATCGAAAACTAAACTCATTTGATTGCATCAATGCGCCTTGTGTTGACACCTGCCCTACCAACCAGGGCATTCCTGATTATTTGTATTACACAACGAAAAACGAATTTGATAAAGCGCATGATGTCATCCTAAAAACCAATCCTTTTCCAAGAATGACAGGCATGGTTTGCGATCACCTCTGTCAATCAAAATGCACCCGTATCAATTATGATGCACCTGTCCGAATCAGGGATGTGAAAAGGTTTATTGCTGAAAATGGAAATCAAACAGAGCCAGAGATAGAGCAAAGAAATGACAAAAAAGTCGCGATTATTGGAGCAGGTCCATCCGGTTTGTCATGTGCTTATTTCCTGTCAAAGAATGGTTTTGACGTTAAGATTTACGAGAAGAAACCAAAGCCCGGAGGTATGGTTTCAGCAGCTATTCCCTCCTTTCGTTTAACTGGTGAAGCATTTGATTCAGACCTTGAAACGAATTGAAAGCTCAGGGAGTTAAAGTTGAATACAATGTAGATATTGATGAAGGGTTTCTTTGAATAAGATCAGAACAGAAAATGATTTTATTTACATATCAACCGGAGCACAACTGTCATCAAAACTCGACATAGAAAATATAAATGCAAATGGTGTTCTGGAACCACTTCAATTTTTATTTGAAGCAAAAGCAGAAATAACAAACCAGGATAGGTAAAAATGTTGTGATCATTGGCGGCGGAAATACAGCCATGGATGCTGCGCGAACAGCGTACAGATTGGTTGGCAAAGATGGAAAAGTAACGATTCTTTACCGAAGAACAAAAAAACAAATGCCCGCTGATATTGGCGAAATTAAAGCAGTTTTAGAAGAAGGTATAGAAATAGCAGAGCTTGCTTCTCCCTTAAAAATTAATACAAAGAACGATTATGTTCAATCTTTAAGTTGCATCAAAATGGAATTGCACGCAAAAGATAGCAGCGGTAGAAGACGCCCGGTTCCTGTACCTGATTCAGAATTTACCATCAATTGTGACACCATTATTCCTGCAGTTGGCCAGGAATTGGACATCGATTTTATTGACCCGGAAAAATTAACAACCAGGGCCAAATCTTACGAAACAAAAATTGAAAATGTGTTTATTGGCGGTGATGCTATGCGTGGTGCATCCACTGCAATCAACGCGATTGGTGATGGACGAAAAGTTGCAGAAGCAATCATAGCAAAAGCAAATATAGAATTAACAAAAAAGAATGTAAATGGCCGGGTCCCTGTTGATCAGAATTTACATATCATAAACAGGTCAAAGCGGATATTACCAACTCAAACCATAGAAACACCACTTTCCGACAGGATAAACTTCGATCTTGTATCTGAAACATTAACCAAGGCAGAGGCAGTTATTGAAGCTTCCAGATGCCTCCTTTGTGATGAATTTTGCAGCATTTGTGCTACTGTTTGTCCAAATCTTGCTTTTCACACTTTTAAAACGGAACCAAAAAAATATCTCATTCAGAATATAATTATTGAAGATGGGGAGTATCGTATTGATGGGAAAAAACCATTCGAAATTTCTCAGCAATATCAAATTTTACACATCGCCGATTGGTGCAACGAATGTGGTAATTGCACTACTTTTTGCCCAACCGCCGATGCCCCATATAAAGTCAAACCTCATTTGTATCTAAACAGGAAAAGTTTTGATCAGGATAAAGATGGATATTATTTGAACCCATCTGAAGAACGCGATATCATTTACTTCAAGAAAGGAACTCATTCTTCTATGCTTGCCCGACTTGAAGATCATTTCTTGTATAAGGCAGATGATATTGTAATGAAACTTGCTTTAAACTCTTACGAGGTATTGGATATTTCAACCATTAAAAAAGATAATTTTGAAATTGATTTACAGGAAGCTGTTGAAATGAATATTATCATGCAGGGCGCAAAATCATTTTATGCATAATTGAATTAATTAAAACCTATGAACACCCAAAAAGTTCTCGAGAATACTATCCAAAGGTGTAAAGAACGACACATTATACTGCCGACCTACAAGCAGATGAGATACCCGGATTTGATTCCGGAAAAAATAAAAGAAAAACTTAAAAACATTGGCCTATGGGATTTGAATTCCCTGAATATGTTCCGAATTACATGGAAAAATGAGCCGACAGATTTTGGTGGTGGATTTGGTGGTGTGAATTATCTTGAACTGCCTTCTGAACTTACTGGGATAAAAGCACGTATTGTCATGCTCATCGGTAAATTCTTTCCGACTGGGGCGCACAAAGTAGGTGCAACATTTGGTCCGCTGGTTGAAAAACTAATAACCGGCAGGTTTGATCCCACACGACAAAAAGCGCTTTGGCCTTCAACCGGAAATTATTGTCGTGGTGGTGCTTACGATTCTTACTTATTAGGTTGTGAATCCATTGCGGTATTGCCTGAAGGCATGTCGAAAGAACGATTTGAGTGGCTGCATAAAGTAGGTGCTGAAGTTATTGCTACACCCGGAACTGAAAGCAATGTGAAGGAAATTTATGATAAAGTTAAAGAGCTTCAGGCAGAACGTGGCGATGAAATTGTCAATTTAAACCAGTTTGAAGAAATTGGCAATTCGTTGTGGCATTATGCTGTAACAGGCCCGGCCATGGAGGAAGTGTTTAATCAGGTGAAGAACGAAAATGATCGATTATCAGGGATGTTCTTAACCCAGGGTTCTGCAGGCACCTTGGGATCGGCTGATTATCTGAGAACAGTCAATCCTACAATTAAAGTTTGTGCAGGAGAAGCACTGCAATGCCCTACCCTTTTGTTGAATGGTTATGGTGAACACCGCATCGAAGGCATTGGTGACAAACATGTTCCATGGATCCATAATATCAAAAACATGGATTTGGTTGCAGGTATTGACGACAACCCGAATATCAGGATTATGCGTTTGTTTAATGAACCGGAAGGTATCAGCTATCTGAAAAATGAACTGGGAATCGAATCAGAATTAGTTGACAAACTAAAATACCTGGGCATCTCATCCATTGCCAACCTCATGGGTTCCATCAAACTGGCCAAATATTACGAGGCAACTGAAAAGGATGTCTTTTTTACGGTGGCAACCGATTCAATGGAAATGTATCAATCGCGATTAAAGGAAGAACATGAGTTGTATGGAGAATTCACGAGCCGGGATGCAGCCGTAAGTTTCGAAGCTGATTTGATGGGTTTGAAAACCGATCATATGATCGAGATGAATTATAACGATAAAAAACGGATGCACAACCTGAAGTATTTTACCTGGGTTGAACAGCAAGGTAAAACAGTTGAGGAATTAAATGCTCAATGGTACGATGAAAACTATTGGACATCCCGTTACGCCTATGGTTGAAGAATGGGATCAAAAGATTGAAGAATTTAACGAAAAAACAGGGATCATAAAAGAATATTTATAGTTGTTAATTTCAGTTGCCCCGACCTTCAGGTCTAGGTCAATGATAATGAGCATGCAAATCAAATACGACAAATTCTATTACGAATGCACCAATTGCAATCAGCAGTTTGGCGATGATGAAATCAGATACCTTTGTCCCGATTGTGAAAGCACAAATTCAACACGCCTGCCGCCTAGAGGAGTGCTAAAAACATTTTATAATTACCCTAAAATCAAAAATTCATTTGCTCACTTAGAACAAAATCAATTCATTGAATTGCTCCCAATTAGAAATCCAGAAAGCTTACCCAATCTAAAAACTGGTAACACCCCTCTCTACACAATTAACAAGTTAAATGACTCGCCACTACCTTTTCAGCTTTTGTTAAAGGATGATTCTCAAAACCCAACATATTCCTTCAAAGACAGGGCTTCAGCACTTGTCACAGCATTCGCGAAAGAACAAAATATAGATACAATTATCACTGCTTCAACAGGCAACGCAGGCTCTTCATTGGCAGGTATGTGTGCTGCTCAAGGGCAGAAAGCAATTATCATTTTACCAGAGAGAGCTCCAATTAGTAAATTGTCACAATCATTGATGTATGGCGCAAAAGTCATTCGCATTAAAGGCAACTATGATGATGCTTTTGACTTGAGTATTGAAGCAACAAAAAAGTTCGGCCATTATAACCGGAATACTGCTTTTAATCCACTAACTATTGAAGGCAAAAAAACAGTTTCATTTGAATTATTCGATCAACTCGGACACAAAGTTCCTGACAGGATATTTGTTCCTGTTGGTGATGGGGTAATTATTTCAGGTGTTTATAAAGGTTTTGAAGATCTGATGAAATTGGGTATTATTGATAAAATGCCAATCGTTGTGGCTGTTCAGTCTGATGGAAGCGATAACCTGGTACGAAACATCCATCAAACTGAATTCAGAACTCAAACCAAGCCAATACAATCGCAGATTCGATCTCTGTAGATATCCCTCGAAATTTTTACATGGCACAACAATTCATTGAAAAATATAATGGTCAGGTATTGAGTGTTTCAGATATTCAAATTATGGAAGCTTCACGACTTTTATCAAAAAATACCGGTCTTTTCGCTGAACCTGCTGCCGCTGCTGCTTTTGCAGGATTTCTTGAGTTTAATAAGATAAAACTGATACCTGATAATTCATCCAATATAGTATTGCTAACTGGGAGTGGTCTGAAAGATTTAAATGCTTTGAAAGAAATATTGACCATACCCGAACCTATTGATCCAGGCTTGAAGCAACTAAAAAATGCATTGTCATGATTGAATTTCAACTAAACGATAAGAAGGTCTCTTATGATGGTGATCCTGAACAATCCTTGCTCAAATTTTTAAGACTTGAAAAGCACATTACATCTGCGAAAGACGGTTGCTCGGGCCAGGCAGCATGTGGTGCATGTACAGTTGAAATCAATGGCAAAGCAAAATTGGCCTGTGTCACAAAATTAAAGACGCTCGAAAATGCCACAATATATACACTTGAAGGTTTTCCGGAATATGTTAAAGATACCATTGCAAAAGCATTCGTAAATAAAGGGGCAGTTCAATGTGGGTTCTGCACCCCGGTTTTATTAGCCGAACTAAAGTTTTACTTCAGGACAATCCGGAACCAACTTTTGAAGAAATTCAAAAAGCAATAAAACCTCATCTCTGCAGGTGCACCGGCTATAAAAAAATTGAAGATGCCATTCAATATGCTGCAGATGCACTAAAAGAAAACAAAACAGTTAGAAGTTAAAAAAACTACCGGAAAAATTGGTGTATCGCAACCAAAATATGAAGCCTTCAAGACAGCAATCGGCCAACGTGATTTTGTAGATGACCTTTATGTTGAGGAAATGCTTTTTGCAGCCCTGAAGTTCAGTGATCATCCTAGCGCAAGAGTCATTAAGATTGACACAGCTAGAGCTGAAATTTTAGAAGGCGTTCATCGTGTTTTTACAGCAAATGATATTCCGGGTGAGCAAAAAGTTGGACTTATTTTCCAGGATTGGCCTGTTATGATCAATGTAGGAGAAAACACTCATTTCATTGGTGATGTACTCGCCGGTGTTGTGGCTGATTCAGATGAGATCGCAAGGCAAGCCATTGATTTAATTGAGGTTGAATATGAGGTATTAAAACCCGTTACCGATGTGTTTAAAGCTATTAGTGCCAAGCCAATTCATCTTGAAAGACCAAATCACTTTGACACAACCCAGTTTATTGTGGGTAATCCTGAAAATGCAAAATCAATTTCAAAGTACATTTCTAGAGGAAGTTTTGAAACCCAGAGAATTGAACATGCATTTTTAGAAAAGGAAGCAGCACTTGCGAAACCTGATGGTAAGGGAGGAATCATACTTTACAGCCAAAGTCAGGGTGTTTATGAAGATCGTCGCCAAGTGGCTATGATCCTGGGTATCCCGGAAGAAAAAGTCAGGGTTATTTTAGTCCCGAATGGTGGAGGGTTTGGTGGCAAAGAAGACCTGAGCGTTCAGGGACAAACTGCTCTTTTTTCGTTCCTGCTAAACAAACCTGTTAAACTTACACTTAGCAGGGAAGAATCCATCAGTCTTCATCCCAAACGTCATCCTGTTTTCATGGATATGGAAGTTGGAGCTGATGAAAAAGGAAAACTTACCTATCTAAAGCTTAATGCCGTTGGGGATACAGGTGCCTATGCCTCAGTTGGGGCAAAAGTATTGGAACGTGTTGCCGGCCATGCAGCCGGTGGTTACTATATTCCCAATGTCGATATTGAAGCCAAAACCGTTTATACCAACAACATCCCTTCTGGTGCCATGCGTGGGTTTGGCGCCCCTCAGGTGGCCTTTGCCCTGGAAAGTTGTATTGATGAGCTGTGCAAAAAAGGTGGATTCGACCGATGGCAGTTTCGCTACAACAATGCTTTGGTAGATGGTTTAAGTACCTCCACCGGGCAAAAATTATTCGGAGTTGGTATTCGTGCCTGCCTTGATGCAGTTAAGGAAGAATATTATAATGCAAAATATGCTGGCATTGCCTGTGCAATAAAAAATTCCGGGGTTGGAAATGGGATGGTTGACAGCTCGAAAGTTAAAATTGAAATTGTATCGGAAACCGAAATCAGGATACACCATGGATGGACCGAAATGGGACAGGGTGTGCACAATATGGCTCTGCAAACACTTTGCGAAGAAACTAATATTTCGCCTGATTTTATTCAGGTAATTGTAGATACTGATGCCCAGGTTCAAACAGGCATGACCACGTCTTCCAGAGCAACGGCTCTTGTTGGACTGGCAGTAATCAATGCGGCTAAGGCCTTAAGAGAGGATTTAAAAACCTTCAGCCTGGAGAAGCTTTCCGGAAAAATTTACCAGGGGGAATACGTCTGCGACTGGACCACAAAACCAGGCTCAGAAACAGGTAGAACAAAAAACCCATTACTCCTATGGTTATGCAGTGCAGCTTTGTGTTTTGGATGACGATGGAAATATTAAAAAAATGGTTGCTGTCCACGATGGTGGAAAAATCATGAATCCCATGTTGTTCGAAGGTCAGGTAGAGGGAGGGGTGCATATGGGATTGGGATTTGCCCTTACAGAAAATTTACCGATGGAAAATGGCTTCCTGCTGAGTAAGAAAATGCGTGACCTTAAAATTTTACGGGCTCACGAAACCCCGGAAATTACTGTGAAACCGGTGGAAGTACCTGATCCAGTCGGACCTTTTGGTGCCAAAGGCGTTGGAGAAATAGGTATGGTTCCAACGGCTGCAGCTGTTGCTAATGCAATGACTGCCTTCGATGGCATCAGGAGAATGAAGTTACCATTGAAAAGAAAATGATATGACCCTTATTCTAAAAGATGCAACTTATATTGACTGGAAGACCCTTGATTTAATCCAAACCCATATTGAAGTAAATGAGGGTATGGATGGCACAATCCAATTTATTGATAAAATCGGTCAACAAATAAATGATCAACAAATAATTGATTGCCAGGGAAAGCATGTTACCAAATCATTTGCTATAGGTCATCACCATGTTTATAGCGCATTGGCAAGGGGGATGCCTGCACCTGAGAAAACACCTAATAATTTTCCTGAAATTTTGAAATATATCTGGTGGAATCTTGATAAAGCATTGGATAAAGAAAGCATAAGGGCAAGTGCTTTGGCTACTGCAATTGCTTGTGCAAAGGGCGGTTCCACTTTTGTTATTGATCACCATGCTTCACCAAATTATATTGATGGATCATTGGATATTATCGCTGAAGCCTTTGATGAAGTAGGGGTTAGCCATCTTTTGTGCTACGAAATCACCGATAGGGATGGTAACTTACGTGCAGACGAAGGCTTGTTTGAAACAGAAAAGTATTTACAGAATAATCAGGGCCTGGTTGGAATGCATGCTTCATTTACTGTTGGAAATGAAACCATGCAACAGGCAACCGACCTGATGCACAAGTACAACTCCGGGATACATATCCATGTTGCTGAGGATGTTTATGACCAGAAATATTGTATAAAAAAACACAACCAGCGGGTTGTTGAACGGCTTGCTGAATATGGAATTTTAAATTCACCGAAATCTATTTTAGGTCACTGCCTTCATATAAATGATTATGAACGGGAATTAATCAGAAATGCCAGGTGTTGGGTGGTAGAAAATATGGAAAGTAACCTGAAAAACAATGTTGGCTATTTTAATGGTGAAGGATTAGGGGGGAAAATTATGCTGGGAACAGACGGCATGCATAGCGACATGATTCGAAGTGCACAGGCAGCTTATTTCGTTGGACAAAAGCATGATATTATTGATTTCGATGAGGCATACAGACGATTCCGAAATGTGCATAACTACATTGATATGAATGGCTTCAAAGGTGATTCAGAAAACAACCTTGTTGTTTTGGATTATCCCACACCAACACCACTGACTACTGAAAACTTTTTGGGGCATTTTATTTTCGGTCTTACTTCAGGTATTGTAAATGACGTTATCTCAAATGGGAAATTAATTGTTAAAGACAAAGTTATACAAACAGTTGACGAAAATGAAATTTTTGAATTTACGAGAGAAGAAGCAAAAAAACTCTGGGAAAGGATGAACTAAAAAAAGACGATGGATTTAAGCATTTATGAAATAATCGGTTATTTAGCATCAATGATCATTGCCGTGTCAATGACAATGAGTTCGATTGTTAGATTCAGATGGATCAACCTTTTTGGCGCATTTACTTTTGCAACTTACGGGATTTTAATTGGGGCACTTCCTGTCGCTTTATTGAATGGTTTTATTGTAGTGGTCGACATCTTTTATCTTTTAAGGATTTATGGAAAAAAGGAGTTATTTGAAACCATTGAGATCAGAAAAGACAATCGTTATCTGATTCGCTTCCTTGAGTTTCACGATAAAGAAATCCAACAGTTTTTTCCAGGATTCACCTACAAACCGGAAATGAATACCATCAGTTTTTTTGTGCTTCGCAATACAAATATTGCAGGGATTTTTCTTGCACATCCCGAAAAAGATGGTGACTTAATGGTCGGATTGGACTTTGTAGTGCCAGAATACAGAGACTATAAAAATGGAAAGTTTATTTATAGCAGCTTACATGACGAATTTATAAAGAGTGGCTTTCGGAAAATTGTTTCGCCAGGTTTAACCACCAAACATGCAAACTATCTAAAAAAGTTGGGTTTCTTAAGAACTTCGGATGATTTGTATGAAAAATCACTAGTCAAAGAATAGGATCAAACGATATGGATTTCCTGGTCAAAAATGGTACGATTGTTAATGCCAACAAAAGCTTTGTTGCTGATATCCAAATTACTGATGGGAAAATAACAGAAGTTGGCACTTCGCTTGATATAAAATCATCCAGGATAATTGACGCAGCCAATAAGTATGTTTTTCCTGGGGGGATTGATCCACATGTTCACCTTCATTTGCCAGGTCCGGCAGGATTTTCTGCAGATAATTTTTTAACAGGAAGCAAAGCAGCACTTCATGGCGGAACAACTTCTTTTATTGATTTTGTTACCCCCGACAAAGGTCAACAATTAGTTGATGCTTTGAAGGTGAGAAGGCAAGAAGCAAAATCAAGTTTAATTGATCATACTTTTCATGTTAGCCCAATCGAATGGCGGGACTCTTTACCAAAAGAAATACAGCATTGTGTAGCATCGGGGATTAAATCCTTTAAAATTTACATGGCCTATCTGGACACCATCGGACTGAAAGAAAATGATATCCGAAAAGTAATGAAAGCTGTTGCAGATGCAGACGCAATGATCACAGTACATTGTGAGCTGGGAGAAGAAGTAGACCGTTTAAGAAAAGAATTGATTGAAAAAGGACATATTTCACCTGAATATCATCCGGTTTCACGACCAAATTATGTTGAAGCTGAAGCTGTGAAAAAAGCCATTGACATTGCTGATGAAACAAGATGTCCAATTTATATCGTTCATGTTTCAACCAAAGAATCACTGGAACACATTAGAAAAGCACAACGACGTGGACAAATGGTTTTTGCTGAAACCTGTCCGCAATATTTGTTACTCGATGATTCAAAATACACAGGAGAATTTGAGCTTACTGCACCTTTTGTCATGAGTCCTCCACTGCGTAAAAAAGAAGACAACGAAGCGCTATGGCAGGCAATTGCAGATGGAACAATTCAAACGATAGGGACTGACCATTGTCCGTTTACACTTGAACAAAAGAAAAAGGGCATTCATGATTTCACCAAAATCCCAAATGGGGCTGGAGGAATTGAACACAGATTAGCCCTGATATACACTTATGGCGTATTAAGAAAAAAAATAAGTATCAATCGATTTGTTGAACTTGTATCAACTCAACCCGCTAAAATCTTCGGTCTTTATCCAAATAAAGGGGAAATCAAAAAAGGAGCCGATGCTGATCTTATAATCTGGAACCCCAATGTGGAAAAAATCATCTCCGCCAGGACCCATCATCAGCAATGTGATATTAATATTTATGAAGGGATAAAAACCGTTGGATCACCTGAGGGCGTATTTGTTGGTGGAGAATTTATTTTTAAAAATTAATCCTTTAAGCACCTGACACTAAATCCTCCCATTTTGTTATCGTAATCTCGCTCGATACCATCATAAGTATAATGTAAGGAGCGATCCCAGGCATTGTTTGTACCATTTTCTGTCGACGACCACCAATGTCCATTATAACCCAAAAGGCTAAATTCTCCACTCACATAACGAAAACCACTTGCCAGGCCATTAAAACCGAATTCGTTTGTTCCATTGCCATTTTCATTCCAGCTACTTGTTGCCTTAATATGTTGCCCAACTGTTCCTCTAATACCTTCTTGATCAACATCTGTCTGGCTCATGCCAAGGTTTATTTCAAACTGCTTCCATTCATTATCACTTGGCAAATGCCATCCCTGTGGGCAAGCAACCATCGCAGCTTCCCAGGTATATAATCTACCATGAATATTTCCATTATTGATATCGTTACCATGCCACCACGAGTTAGGTGTTTCAAAGTTCAGGTTTTCAGAAAACCAGGTCTGGTCTCCAATTTTAACAGTCTTATAATCTTTTCCATCACGAGGATCAGTAATTGATCCTGTTGTATTCCCACCTCCAGTCAGTGTAACACTAATTTCATCTGTACCGATACTACCAATATTATCCTCGCTTGTTGCTTTGATTAAATGGCTACCGGCGTCAGCATTTGACGTTTGCCAACTTATCGTGTATGGGAAATTTTGAATAGAATTGATTTCAGTACCATCAATAAAAAATCGAACAACTGTTATTTCTCCGTCATTATCTAATGCATTTACTGAAATTGTGACTTCATCTCCCTTTGAAAATTCCTGGCCATTTGTAGGGTTGGTAATTTCACATATGGGTTGCTCGTTTGGTTCTTCATTTTTAAGACAGGATGATGAATTCAAAATAAGCAATGAAACTAAAGACACTGCATATAGTTTGATCGTGTTATTCATGGGTTATGGTTTTAATTATTCAATAATGTAAATTATTAGCCTGTTATTTCTGAGATAAATCAGATTTCTTTTATTGTTTTTATATTAAACTGTATTTATGCAAATTAGTTACTTACTCATTCCCAGAAAAAACCTAGCTTTTTACCTTATCATTTTCAATTAGGTTACGCAATATATATTCGGGATCCTCAAACTTATTAGCCAGCATCATCGCTGCAATAATGTATGGTTTGTAGCCGGCTTCCTTGTATGTAAGGATTCTGTATTTCTCAAAAACCTCAGCACTCACTTCACCTTGTTTACACGAAACACCCGAAATATCAGCCGGAAGACAATGCATATACAATGCATCACCATTTTTTGTCAGTTCCATTTTCTCAACATCATATTCCCAGTCCTTGTGGTTTGCATTCTGGGCAAGACAAGTTTTCTCAAGATTTTGTAAACCTTGCTGATTATTATTTTTTAGCAATTCTGTTCTTTGTTGCATAATCTGGAAAGGCGCCCAGCTTTTTGGGTAAACAATATCAGCATCTTTCACCGCTTCTTTCATAGAATGACAAACAGTAAAAGATCCTCCGCTCTTTTCAGCATTTGATCTTGCGATGTCAATAATCTCAGGTATCAATTCATAACCTTTTGGATAAGCCAGTTCAATATTCATCCCGAATCTTGACATTAAGGCAATAATTCCTTGAGGAACAGATAAAGGCTTTCCATAGCTTGGAGAATAAGCCCAACTCATCACAATCTTTTTACCGTGTAACGATTCCAGGGATCCAAAATGTTGCTGAAGATGAAGTAAATCAGCCATAGATTGTGTTGGATGGTCCATATCGCATTGCAGGTTTACTAATACCCGGACGGGACGGCAGAACACCATTTTTGTATCCCTCATCAAGTGCATCGCCAACTTCACGCATATATTTATTGCCCTCTCCCAAAAACATATCATCCCTGATTCCGATAATATCGGTCAGAAATGAAATCATATTGGCGGTTTCTCTTACTGTCTCTCCGTGAGCAATTTGCGATTTTTCTTCATCCATATCCTGAACAGCCAATCCCAATAAATTAGCTGCTGAAGCAAAGGAAAAACGCGTTCGGGTTGATTTATCCCTGAAAATGGAAACAGCCAATCCCGAATCAAATACTCTGGGTGAAATATTTTCTTCCCTCATTTGTTTCAATAAGATGGCCAATTCAAGGATCATTTTAATTCAGCATCACTTTTTTCCCAGGTAAGGAGAAAATCTTTTTGAAACAGGGTATTATTCATATCTTTTAATATTTATACTTTTTGTCAACCTTATTATATCGCATTTCAATCAGTAGCCCCGACCTTAAGGTCGGGGCTACTGATAATATGAGTGTCAATAGCCATCAGCCAAAGAACGAACCTCAAAATGCATATGCAAAAGCGGCATAAAATGCTGAAGCAACCACAAGATCATCAATCGGTACTTTTTCATTTGGTGCATGAGCGAGTACTTCATTTCCCGGCCCAAAACCTATTGTTGGGATTCCATAAATTCCATTAATAGTAACACAGTTGGTTGAAAATGTCCATTTGTCAATGTTTGGCTTTTTACCAAACAAACTGATAAATAAATTTGACGACTTTACAACTGCATCATGATCTTTTTCCAATTTCCAGGTTGGATAATATTTCTCCATCCCATATTCAATACCTGTGTATGCCTCCTCTTTATATTTAAGCACCTTCACTGTTGCATCCATATCCTTAACCAACTCTTTAATTTGTTGAACAGCTAATTCTTTGGTTTCCCCCCAGGTTAACCGTCTGTCCAGATGAATCCTGGCATAATCTGAAACAGCACACAACGAAGGGCTGTTTGATACAATCTCTGAAATCGTAATGCTTCCTTTGCCTAAAAACTCATCGAAAGCCAGCTTTTCATTCAACTTTTCAACCTCAAGAGCAGCACGTGAAGCTTTATAAATGGCATTATCTCCTCGCTCGGGTGCCGAACCATGTGCGGAGGTTCCATTAAATTCAACCTGTATTTCCATCCGGCCACGATGCCCCCGGTAAATACCCAGGTTGGTTGGTTCAGTGCTTATCACCAAATCTGGTTTTATATCTTCTTCTTCAATAATGTATTTCCAGCACAACCCATCACAATCTTCTTCCATCACACTACCAACAAATAGAATTGTTAGGTCTTTGTCAAATCCTAATTCTTTTAGTATTCTCCCCGACGTCACAAATGATGCCGGCCCCCCCTTTTGGTCAACTGTTCCTCTTCCGTGAACAAATCCATCTTTTATTTCACCTCCAAGCGGATCAAAATCCCATTGATCCAGGTTGCCAAGATCAACTGTATCCATGTGTCCATCAATAGCAAGGATTCGTTTTCCGTCTCCGATCCGGCCAATTACATTACCCAAACCGTCGATCCTGACTTCATCAAAACCGGCAGCTTCCATTTGCCTTTTCAATACAAGCTGCACTTGCTCTTCGTTACAACTTAATGATTTTATTTTAATTAGTTCGGAAAGGTTTTGAGCGGTATAATCCCTGTATTTTTCTGATAATTCAAGGATTTTGGAATAAACATCTTCCATTGATCAATGATTTGATAACAAAGATAGAATAGTGTTTAGAATAATTGGTTAAATAAATTTCTCAAGCCACGTGGCCAGTTTCGCAACTAATATATTGTAATCGTAATTCGCTTCGGCTCTTTGTCTACCGGCTATTGACATCCGTTTTTTCATATCAGGATTTTCAAGTAATTTTTTGATTTCCTGACCAAGTATTTCAGGTGACCGCTCAGTAGTAATCCCAACTTCAGGCGTGATAATTGATCCAACACCCCCACCCTCGTAGGCAACTGGCGGTGTTCCGCCAGCAAGTGCTTCTGCATAAATAATTCCAAAATGTTCTTTTTTTTCAGGTGCAGCCGTTAAAATATCTGCAGCATTAATCAACTGAGCCTTATCTTCTGATGAAACATAGCCAAAAAACATTCCCCTATCCCTTAAATTATTTTTAAGTTCTTCCTTTAACTCACCATCACCAATAAAAACAGTTTTGGCCAGGTGATTATACTCTTTTGATGCTTCAACAACATTTTGCGGGCCTTTGGATTTTGTTAAGGCACCCGGACAAATTACATATCTTTCAGGAAGATCATACTTCTTTTTGATGCCTTTCGTATTGTCAGGCTGTAAATTATCTAAATCAACACCACAGGGTAAAATAAGGAATCGTTCATCAGGAAGTGGAATTAATGGTTTGATCAATTCATCACGAACATATTCAGTGGTAACCAAAATACCTTTTGCCCCAAGAATTGCTGTTTTTATCAATTTCCAATTCTGATCATCCCATAATCCTTCGTGGCGAGGCTCAATACCAGTTCCATGTAAAAACAATACATAAGGCTTGTTAAATTGTTTCGCTACATTATGCACTGCAACGGCACTCAAATTAGCATGATGCCCGATAAATATATCTACCTGATCAGCAATTTCACTTAATGCCTCTTCATAATCAACCAGATAGTTAACCATCTCTTCATGACTCATTTGGGCAACCTGCTTCTGGTTTTTGCCAGCTGAGGGAAGGTATTCATGAACGGGTTTTATAGATGTGTGCAGTTTAATATCAATATTTACTGCACCTTTAATTCCTTTTCCAATTCCGGGATACAAAAAATACACTTTATGCCCTTGTTTTATTAAATATTTAACATGCTGACGGGCAACTTCTCCACTTCCCCTCCCCTGATTTAATAAAAGAATGGCTATGTTCATTATTTGAATTTTTTGATTTTTCCGGATTTTAGATCACTCCTATATTTTTTAAGTTCACTCCTTACTTCAGGCGCCAGAATTAACAACCCAAGAATATTTGGGAATCCCATGGCAAGAATCATCATATCTGAAAAATCGATGACTGAACCAAGGTTTGAGGAAGCGCCAACCACAATAAATCCAAGGAACAAAGTAAAATAAGTGTATTTTGCTACGTTACGGTTTCCAAATATTTTTTCAGAAATACCGCCGAGAAGATAATCAAAACCTTTTAATCCATAATACGACCATGAAATCATGGTTGAAAATGCGAACAGGAATATAGCAATAACAAGTAGATATGGGAACCATGAAAACACCCTTTCAAAAGCTTGCGAAGTAAGTTGAGCACCTTCTAATCCTGTTGGGTTTTCATAAGTACCAGTAAAAATGAGGACAAGTGCTGTCATGGTACAGATAATCACTGTATCCACAAAAGGCTCCATTAAAGCCACAAATCCTTCGGTTATTGGTTTATCAGTTTTTACTGCAGAATGTGCTATTGCTGCCGAACCAACACCTGCTTCGTTTGAAAAAGCAGCACGCTGGAACCCCACAATTAAAACACCTATGATCCCGCCCTTTAATGCATCAGGAGAAAAAGCACCATTCCAAATTAAACTAAACGCCTCACCCGTATGTTGAATATTCATTAAAATAATGACCAATGCAGTGCCTACATAAACAATAGCCATGATTGGTACAATTTTATCCGTTACTTTGGCGATACTTTTGATACCTCCAATGATTACAATACCAACAAGAATGGCAAGCATAACTCCGAACCATGCGCCATAATCACCAATGGTAGGCATTATATACGCCAGTTGTGAAAAGGCCTGGTTAGCCTGGAACATATTTCCACCCCCAAACGAACCTCCAATTACCAATAGGGCAAATAAGCCTGCGAGGATCGAACCCAGCCACTTCATATTTTTTTTCTTCAACCCATCACGCAAATAATACATTGGACCTCCAGAGACAACACCATTTTCATCAATCTGTCTGTATTTGACACCTAATGTACATTCTGTAAACTTTGATGACATTCCCAGGAAACCTGCAATAATCATCCATAAAGTAGCACCAGGTCCTCCGATACTAATGGCAATGGCAACTCCTGCAATATTACCCAAGCCAACTGTAGCTGATAAAGCAGTTGTTAGTGCCTGAAAATGTGACACTTCACCAGGATGTTCTGGATCATCATATTTGCCTTGCACAAGCTGAATCGCATGTTTAAAACCCCTTATATTCACAAACTTCATAACCACTGTGAATGCAATGGCTCCAAAAATCAACCAGACGACAATAAAAGGAATTGGCTGTGTTGCAGGTTCCCCATTTTCATCCAATATAGGATTACCAGTTTCATCATAAATAACCGGATCATAAATACCTATTGCAGCAAATGGATCCCAAAACAAAACATCTGTAAGCCAGTCAACAATTGGTCGAAAAGCATTGTCAATGGTTTGACTTAAAGTTTGATCTGTGGACTCTTCTGTTTGATGGATTTCATTAAACTCCGGTGTTGCCCTGATTGTATCTTGCGCAACAATTGTTGAAATACTAAAAGCGAATAAAATTAATGTAACTACAAAAGCTCTTCTGATCATCCTGAATTTTTTGCTGGTTTCTATTTAAACGGCCCGAAAATTAATAAAAGAAACGGTTCGGTCAATGAGCAATTGCGATCTTTATTATTTTTGTTACTGACCGGACATTGTTTGACCAAAACAATTTCATCGATAAAGGAAGCATGCTTAAACTATTAAAACAACTGCTCAGCGCTTTCTTCACCTTAAACAAAGGAGAGCAACGTGCTATTGTGATATTGCTTGTATTAACTTTGTTGGTTTCTGTTTTTAATTTGTTCTTGCCACGATTTTTTCCTGTTCAAAGAACTGACCATTCACAATTTGAGTTGGATGTTGAGTCGTTCAGAACTGAGCAGCAAAGCATATTCGACTCCATACAGATAGAACGCATGCAAAGCCGGGGTGAACTTGACCTCGCTATGGCACAACAGAAGTTGAGACCTTTCAAGTTTGATCCAAATCACTTGCCAGAAGAATTGTGGAAGCAAATGGGTTTGACAGATAAGCAAATAAAAGTGATCAAAAATTACGAACTTAAAGGCGGTTCATTTACTTCCCCAAAAGATTTGCGAAGAATGTATTGCATTTCAGATGCTGAATACCAGGTGCTCAAACCTTATATCGCTATTAAATCTCCTTTCAAAACCATGAGTGCAAATCCGGTTCAACAACGTAAACAAGCACATATCCAAAAAGTAAAAAAACAACCTATTTACAAGTTAGTTGAAATAAACACCTCGGATACAGCTGAACTTTCCAAGAACCTTCACTTACCAATGTGGCTTGCAAAAAGAGTGATCAAATACCGCGATTTATTGGGTGGTTTTGCCAGTTTTAATCAATTGCATGAAGTTTACGGACTGGACTCAACCCGAATTATCAAACTCAGAAATTATATTGTTGTTGACCCCAATGAAGTGCGACAAATAAACTTGAATAAAAGTGAATTCAAAGAGATACTTCGCCACCCCTATATCTCTTATGATATTACCAAAGATATTGTGAATTCAAGAAAAAAAGAAGGTGATTTTAAAACAATTGAAGAAATTGTCGATCGGGATATTATTACTGAATCGCTTTATGTAAAACTAAGACCTTACCTCACGGTTAAAACTAAAAACTAGGTCGGTATTCTGGCTATAGCCAATAACCATCCATCCTTATATTTTCTTATTATTGCTTTTTCAAGCTTGAAGCCGGAGGGCTGAAGACTGAATAAAACAATTCCCTAATGAATAAAATCACAGGCATTTTCAAAAAATTCCCCCGAACTTTTTGGGTGGCTAATACCATTGAACTATTTGAAAGATGGGCATGGTATGGTTTCTTCATGCTTTTTGCCAATTACCTTACTGGCTCATCTGACATGGGTGGCCTGGAATTAACACAAACTCAAAAAGGGTGGATAATGGGTGTTGGTACAGGTATCTTATATTTTCTTCCTGTGATTACCGGTGCTATTGCAGATAAATATGGCTACAAAAGGGTCTTGTTCATTTCATTCCTTGTTTATGCTACCGCTTTCATCTTCCTCCCAATGGTAGAAACCTTTGCAGCTGTATTTGTTATGTATTTATACCTTGCTGTTGGTGCAGCATTGTTCAAACCTGTTGTCTCAGCAACCGTTGCTAAAACAACCGATTCAGAAACCTCATCCATTGGCTTTGGGATTTTTTATATGATGGTTAATCTGGGTGCATTTATCGGGCCATTAGTCACATTGCTTTATAAAAATTCCTCATATGATATGGTATTTAGGATTTCTGCAGGGATCATCTTGCTAAACCTCATTTTATTATTTTTTTATAAAGAACCTGATCGCACTAAATCCTCTGAATCATTTTTGGATACACTATTCACTATTTTTAAAAATATTGTTTTAGTTATCAAAGATTTCAAATTTGTGATCTTCCTGATTATAGTTGCAGGATTCTGGACCATGTACCTTCAGCTGTTTTTTACTTTACCAGTATTTATAGTTCAATGGGTTGATACTTCGGGTATGTATGATTTCTTTCATCAAAATATTCCATTTATTGCCAAAAATTACGGCAGCCATGGTCAAATAGAAGCTGAATTCATTACAAACCTTGATGCGTTGTTTATCATTCTTTTCCAGGTTATAGTTTCAAGTGTTGTGATGCGCTGGAGGGCCCTGAACACCATGATAACCGGGATTGTCATTAGTTCGTTGGGCATGGCGCTAACCTTGGTAACCCAAAACGTCGTCTTTATTATTGTTGCATTATTTGTATTTGCCATAGGCGAAATGGCGACATCTCCAAAAATTACTGAGTACATCGGCCGTATCGCTCCCTCCAACAAAAAAGCCCTGTACATGGGTTATTCATTTATTCCGCTATTTCTTGGAAATATTTTTGCAGGTTTCATTTCAGGCAATGTATACCAGGTATTATCAGATAAACATACATTTCTTGCAATCGAAGCAGAAAAAAATGGCATTGTTGTGCCTGATGGATTATCAATAAATCAGAATTTTGAATTTGTCGCGAAGCAATTAAACCTTACTCCGCAAGAGTTAACAAATCACCTATGGGATACATATCATCCTTCAAATATCTGGATAGTATTATTTGTTATCGGATTGGTGGCTGCATTCAGCCTTTGGTTGTATAATAGGTATATTATCCATAAAGAAGAACCCCAATACTGATCAAACTAATAAGTAACTCATGTATAAAAGAATGAAAATCCATAAAAAAGGATATGGTGGATAATTATACCCTATATACCATTATTCCCCTTATACCCTAATCCTTAGCTTATTTGTTAAAGTATTGTTATAAAATAATACTGCATTTTGAAGACAAACCGTCAACAATGTTTAAAAAATAATTCGTTAACTTTTTGATAAAAATTCATCTCAGTTCGGCTTTGGTGTTAGTTTTTATTAAATTTGTTCCGAACAACAAAATTACTCACCAAAATTTTAAATTATTATGAAACAATTTACACGTTTATTTACCCTTGCCATTATGGTGGTTTTTGCCTTTAGCGCAATGCAGGCACAAAATACTGTTATGACAAAGGCGCAAGCATTAGGCTTAAAAAGTACTGGTGTTATTACACCTGCTGGCGACAAAGCTCTAACTGGTGCCACAAGGGATGTTTTATTAGAAGAAGGTTTTGATACAGATTGGTTGCCTGCCGATTGGTCTGTCATCGATTTCCATGCTTCAGAAAACTGGTCACAAAGTAATGTTACAGACAACAATTTTGATGTGATCGATCCAACAAGTTTGTTTTCTGCAATTTGTGGTTGGATAGGCGAAGACCAGGACGAATGGTTGATCACACCAGAAATTGATGCTATGGGCGAAACACCATTGAACCTTACATGGTATGCAGGAGTTAGTGGTCCATGGCTTGATCCGGGTGCTACTTTACGGTTACTGATCAGTACTGATGATGGAGCAACCTGGGATGAATTATGGAATGCCATTGGTATAATTGATCCAGCTGCAGAATGGGATTGGAATATGGTAGTAACAAACCTTGATGCTTATGCTGGCGCACCATTTAAACTCGCATGGAATTATGTTGGAAACGACGGTGATGTTGTAGGCGTTGATGGTGTTAAACTGGCTACAGGCTTCGATTATATATATTTCGGCAACTTTGACGAATTCACTGTAGGTGATTATCTTGCTGAAACTGACGATACAGGTTTCTGGACAACATGGACAGATTCTCCAGGTGGCCCTGAAGATGCTTTTGTCAGCGATGAGCAATCAAATACGCCTATGAATTCAGTAGAAGTAGAAGGTACCTCAACTGACTTATTGTTCCTGTTTGGTGACAAAACATCAGGAAAATACCATATCGAAATCAAATATTATGTTGAAACAGGTTTTGGTGGATACATTAATATCCAGCATTTTGAAGCGCCTGGGATTGAGTGGGCACACGAAGTTTATTTTGGTGCTGAACCACTTTCAGGATTAAGTAATGGATTTATGTACGCAGGTAGTCCTGACTCACTATATTTCCAGTTCCCACATGATCAGTGGATGCAATTACAATGGATGATTGACCTTGATAATGACTGGGCTGAATTTTACCTTAACGATGTTATGTTAGCCGAATGGCAATTCAGCCTCCAGGCACAGGGTGAAGCAGGAACAAACCAGTTAGGCGCATTTGACATTTACGCAGGTGCACCAACCGGTGATGTTGTACATTATTATTTTGATGATTTAGGATATGCTGTGCTTGAAGAAGGTTCAGTTTCTCCAATCATTGATATTGATAATTCGCCAATGTCAGTTATTCTCGAAGAAGGACAGATGACAACTGAAACATTCTCAATGGGTAACATTGGAGAAGATCCGTTGAATTATGAAATCGTTGTTACTTATCCTGAATCTTTAAAAGCATTAGACCAGACCCCAACAGGTGTTGAGACTACAGTACCTAAAAACCTGAACCGTATGGTTGTTGCTGATCCTGAACCAGGTGTTGGTCAGCCAGCTCCTTCAGATCGCGAAGAAGTATTGCAATATGACGATGGCGTTTATTTTTCAGCCATCGGTAATAATACTGTTGATTATGAGTGGCGTGTCGCTGCTAAATTCCCAGCTGAAATGCTTGCTCCTTATGTAGGTATGAATCTTTACAAAGTAGCAGTTTATACAAACGACCCACCACTTGGAACCAAAATACAGGTTTATGGCATGGGTGACTTTGTTACAGGACAGCCAGGGGATATGCTCGCGGAACAAGAATTCACAGCAAATGTTCAAGCATGGACAGAGGTGACATTAGATACACCAATATACATTGACGGACAAGACCTTTGGGTTGGATACTGGGTAAATGGCGGAATGGGTACATTTGTACCAGGTTGCGATGCAGGTCCAGCCGATCCTAATGGCGACTGGATTGCTTTCGGACCAGGTTTCGGTCACTTAGCCGACAACCCTGATCTGAACTACAACTGGTTAATCCACGCTCACCTTGATGGCGATCCAATGACACAATGGTTGTCAACAGATCCTACTGAAGGTTCACTTGTACAGGATGCTTACCAGGATGTTGATGTAATGATTGATGCTACTGATTTATCTTCTGACGTCTACACAGGTAAAGTTGTTGTACGCAATAACGACCCTGTTAATCCGGAAGTAAAAATCACTGTATTAGTGAATGTTACTGTTGGTGTAAACGAAAACGGAGAGAAAGAATTTGTAATGATTTATCCTAATCCGGTAAATGATGTACTTAATGTAGGTTCAAACGGTGATATCCAGCATATTCGTGTAATGAACAGCGTTGGACAAGTTGTTTACGACCAGGAAATGAATGTTGCTAAAGCACAGGTAAATACAAGCAATTTCCAAAGCGGTGTTTATTTTGTACAAATTGATACCAATAATGGTAGTACTACACAAAAAATCGTAATTGAATAATCGATTTAATCAATATAAAAGCCTCGTTTCGGTAAGGAGCGAGGCTTTTGTTTTTTTAAGAAAAGTAATTACAATATAAAAAGAATTGCACCGGCATTCCCCTCCTTGGAGGGGTTAGGGGTGGGTATGAATCAATATAGATACGAAGTAAGAAGTATCATATAAATAGAATACGGTATAACATATGAATTCCAATTCACATACACTGTTTAAAAACATGCAACTGCATGAATCTTATTATAAAATAAATAAACCCATTATTATTGCTGATCAGATCAGGACACCTGAAAACATGGGTTCAATCCTGCGTCTTGCCGGTAATATTGGTGCATTGAAAACTTTTTTTATATCAGATGTTGCACACACCTTTAAGAATTATAAGATTAGCAAAACCGCATCAGGAGCAGCAGATAAAGTGGATTGGAAAATCATTAGCAAAGAAGACCTATTGAAACACCTTCCGTCAGATTATAGCCTGGTGGCACTGGAAACAACTACAGACGCGACAAGCATATATGATTTTCGGTTTCCCGAGAAGACAGCTTT
>CAVWXM010000047.1:0-13663 GCA_963759045.1 uncultured Bacteroidia bacterium | reverse complement strand
TCATATATGCTGCGGTTTGCTGAGCCCCCGGATCGTTTGATTGAGCCATTTCATCGGGTACAGTAACTGTTTTTACTGTGAATTCCTGTTTTTCAGGTTGAGGATCGTCATTTTTATCTTTGTTGCATGATAGACTAAAAAGCAATAAAAAGCATGTTGCCAGAAGTGTTAATAATTTTAAATTTTTCATTGTAGTTTGATTTATTGGGTTTATAATTTTATTATCAATTTTTGAGAATATTTCTTGTTTCTATTGTACCATCTTCAAATTCTACGCTAAGAAGATAATATCCCTTACTTAATTCATCAATTTCAATTTGCTGTGAATTAGCACCATGTGCGGTATTATTAATTAGTATTTGTCCTTGAATTGAAACAACTGTGGTTAGCTTAATTGCCTTGCTGGAAGTTAATTGAATGATATTGACTGCAGGATTTGGAAAAACTTCTAAATGAGTTTCTTTCAAATCATTTATTCCTGTCACAAAATCATAATCAACCAGATATCTAACAGGATAATCTGTAAAATCTTCCATTACATCAACATACATCACAGGAGTTTTAATATTGGGGGCATACCATGAATATTCAATGTCAGTATAGGGCCCACTCTGAATCCAATCTCCTCCGGCTTCAAACCTGAACCAGGCATAATAAGTTTTTGTACGTTTTATACGTAGCACATTTTGAAATTCCTGCAGAGGAGTTGTAATTGTACCGTATGCATCTGCTTCAACAGTTACTGTTGCTGAATCGCGCATGAAATAATATCCATTTTGAATGTGATAATTCAAAAAATCATAGCCATCGACAAAACTGTCATTATAAGCAAAAGGTAAATCAAATGCTTTTTGAGGATCAGTGTAGGTTCCAAAACTACTGTTTGTAGTTCCTAAGAATCCCATGGCAATTACATTCTGTGTTGAATTATTATTCTCATAATATTGATATGGTCCGATATCAGGGTCGTCAAAATTTCTTGTACATATAGTGGCATTGGTAACCGCAGCAGAATCGGCAAATAATGTTGTTGCTGGATCAACTGCGATGGCATTAATACCTTCAAAAAAGCCATATCCTGATATGTTACCGAAGTTCCAAACCATGTTTGCCCCTCCAGGCCCGGGCTCGACATCTGTAGTTCCCTCGTATCCATTATAACGATAGGTGTCACCAAAAGTTAAATTAATTCCGTTGGTAAGCACATGTTGCGAAAAAAGGGCCTGCAGTGCAAAAAGTAAAACAAAGAGTAGGGTGAAATTTTTCATTTTGAATAGGTTTTGAAATTTTTTCGTTAGTATATTTATTGAATTTTAATTTCCATCCCATTTCTGGCAGTCAGGTGCACCAAATGCAGGGCCTCCGGTAATGACTTCGGAAAGCATACTGTAGGTTCCATCAATTTCAAATTGATCGCCCTCTATTTTGTAGTTTATCTGATACAGATCACCACCACCTGGTTCATATTTGTTGAAGTAAATTTTATTTTCAGTAGGTGAAGTCCAAATATTTGATGGATATAATCCTTCCACTATCATTTGATTTGTAATATCGACAACAGTTTTTGTGTTGATGTTTAATGCTTTCACTCTGGCCTCATTTCCCACCGCACCATGAAGGAAAAGAATAAATTGTCCGTCCCTGGTAAAGCAAATGTCCTGGTAATGTGTTTCTTCTACGTTATCATCAAATAATACCTGCTTATTACTTCCGTCAGCATCCATAATGGCAACAGAATTATGTGGGTGCAAGTCTACAACTTCTCGCAAGTGGAGATCAAAAGCTACTCTGTTTCCGTCAGGTGACCATGCCGGATCATAAGCTGCAAATATTTTGCATGCTATTCCAAGGCAATCAACTATTTCATCTGGGGATGATAAGCGTGCATAACCAGTGCCATCTTCATTGATTTTGTGGATGTTATCATCCGATAGCAAATTTGCATTTTGAGCGCTGAAAACGATTTTCGGACTGGTTTGGGCAACATCAATAAACATAACATCCCAATCCTGCTCACTTGTAACCTGGAATAAGTTACCCCCGGTCTCCCTGTCACAGGTATAAATAACTTTAATCGCACTGCCGGCCGGTTCTTTACTGGTTATCACTGCTTTTTGACTTTGGTAACCCAGTGCAACCTGATGTAATGATTTTACTGCCGGTTCAATTTCAGCTCTGGCTGTTCCAGTTGATGGTGACACAATTACATATTTGTATCCATTTGATTCAGCAATAATGAGAGAATTGTCAATGACTTCAGGTTCAGGATCTGTTTTATTGCATTGAGTAAATGCGATGATTATCATCAGCAAAATTGTTACTTTTAATAATTTACTTTTCATGTGTGTAGGTTTTTATGATTTTTGTTAATGCATCCTTTTGATGCTTGATTTTTTTCTTCAATTCATCAATTGAGTTCTTGTCTGTTTTCTCAGTTTTCTTCTTCCCGGATTTTGGCTTTCTTTCCCCCATTTTGGTTGTTGTGGAAATTTTCAGCTAAACTAGATTGGCTTAAGCTCATGACCAAATAATCGAGGTATCTAAAAAGTTTTTAGCCGGTTTCAAAAAGTCACAAAGCTGTTAACTGACAGAAATAGAATGTTTTGAAGAAGGGTAATTAGTGTTTGTGAAACAGTTGTTGGATTGAAGATTTTGGCGTGTTGGCGTATTGGAGTGTAGCAAAAAAGGTAAAACTAATCCACTCCATTACTCCAACACTTCAGTTAAAGCACTAAATATTGAGAAGTTAATTTCTATAAATAAATGAATTGTAATTCGAGTTTACCCAATTAAATCTGCATTAAAAAAGGGATCAGTTTTTCGTCCGATCCAAGATTGAGTTTTTTCCGTAATCGGTAACGGGTTGTTTTCACACCTCCTTCTGATTTAAAAGCAATGGATGCAATCTCTTTGGTGGTAAGATTGAGGCGCAGGAGTGCTGCAGTTTTGATTTCAGTTGGTGTTAAGTCAGGACAAATATTTAACAGCTTTGCATAAAAATCAGAATGAATATTTTTAAAAATCTTATTGAATTCATTCCAGATATTTTGTTTTGTCTGGTTGTCAAGTTCGTGGATGATCTCTTTTATGTGTTTATAAACAGCTGGATTATTATTGTTGGTATGATTTAGCTTTTCAAGTTTTTCAATAATATGTGAAATGGTGTCATTAAGTCTTATCATTTCAAGTGCTTTTGAAGCCAATGCCCTGTTTTTCGCTTCTAGTTGTTCCTGCAATATCTGGTTTTCTTTTTCAACAAGTTTGTTTTCCTGGGTATGGATGATGGATTCCTGTTCAAGTAATTTTTGTTGGCGTTTAAGTGCCGTTGACTTAACTCTGAACAGGAAAAATAATAATAATACAAACCCAACAGCTGCTATTAAAAAAACCGCCAATAAAATAATGTTTTGGTTTTGAATTTTATTTTCTGACCTGTAATATTCAATTTCCCGGTCTTTTCGCTCCGATTGAAACTGTTCTTCATATTCAGCTAAAATTCTTTCTTTTTCTGTACTAAATAAACTATCCTGAATTACATGATTTCTTTTTAGATAATCATACGCTTTTAGATAATCCTGATTGTAGAAATAGATTTCTGATAAAATTTTATAGCTATGGCTTATTAAATTGGGATTATCGATATCCATAGCTATTTGCAAGGCCGATTCAGCAATAGTAATTGCATCGGGCAAATTTTGCCTGCTTCGGGCGATAGCTATTCGTAAATTAGTAATGATAATGCCGGTTTTTTCTTCAAATTTGGTAAAGTTCTTTTTTGCAATTAATAATGCCTGCTCTGCTTCTTTATATAATTGCATTTTGATTAATACCCCTGCGATATTGTACTCCGAACCGGCAATTGCTCTTTCATTTTTTAGCTCTTTTCTAATTTCTATTGCTTGATGATGATAATAAAGTGAAGAATCGTATAAATTGAGATCTTCGAATGCCTTTCCGATACAGGTTAGAATATTTGATATACCGACTTTGTCTTTGATACCTTTTTTTCGACGTAGCGATTCTTTAAAATAACCCATTGCCTTTTCAGCATCTTTGCGATCAAGATGCACCATGCCAAGGCTACTGTAGAAAGTGGAAATGTATTTTTGATTGCCGGAAGTTTCAGCTAATTCAAGTGCTTGAGTATACGACTCTACAGCCCTTATATAATCCCCATTGATGCGATAATTTTCTCCCTTCGCAAAACATAAAAAAGAATATTCATCATTAAATTCTTCATTTTGAAAGTATTTTTCAGCTCGTTCAAAGTATTTGTTTGATAAAGGGTAATCATCTGTATAATAGTATACGCGTCCCTGCCAAAACAGGCTCTTTCCAATTCCTTCAGTATAATTGAGGTAGGTAGAGAGGGTGTAAGCTTCTTGAAGAAACATAAGCGCTTTGTTGTTTTCTTTGCTGCAATAGTGTTTCCCAAGCTTTACAAGGATGTTGACTTTTGCTGTATCATCCTGCATACCCATAAGTTTTTTTTCAAGATTGCGAACATCATCATTTGCAGATAACATTAGAATATTAAGCAAGAAAAAGATTAATGTGACATATCGGAAAGTCGGTATGAAAAATATTGAAAATAGCAGTTTGCTTAGTAGCTTCATAGCCAGCCAGAAAGAGTGTTAAAAATTTGGGTATTACAAATTTAAAAAATTTGTAATACTGGGAAGACTATAAACAAAGGTTTAAGTAACTACTTTAGAAAAACCGATTTTGTTAAAGATCAAGATTTACTTCTTGATGATCTTTTTGACAGTTGAAAAAGAGCCACTCTCAATTTGCAGAATGTATATGCCTGATGGATAACTACTGATATCAATGCTGGTGGTATAGTCACCTCCTTTCAATGAGATTGTCTCTTCAAACATGAAGTTACCGATAGCATTTGATAAGCGCAGATTAACCTTGTCCTGATCGCAGCCTTTTATCTGGATATTCAACTGATCATTCGCCGGGTTTGGAAATACAGCGGCAATTATTGGTTTAGCCAATTCATCAAAAGAAGTTATCTCTCCAATGCCAAATTCATAAATCGCAAACCTGCCAAATTCGGTTTCGAAATTATAAAGCGTATTATCATCATTGTTTCTGAGTCGTAAATATCCTGTGCCCTGCGTAGAATTATGCCACCATGTTAGCCCATCATCTGCTTTATCATTGATTTGCAATTTGTAACAACCTGCCGGCAAGATCAATGGTGTTTCATAAATCGTGTTATCATCAAGGTTATCCCATTCAAGGTAAACATCGCCTTCACCATCATAAAGGGCATAATTTGTTTGCCAGCCAAAGTTATTTGTTTTACAAACAATTTTCAGGATTTGGCCTTCAGGATAAATATCAACCCCTTCAAATGGCACTTTAAAAGTGTTGTTATATTCATAATCGTCAGATTGCCCATTTGGATTAGTCACTTCAACTGCAAATATATTTGATGTTGATAGCCAAAAATTAACATCGTTAATGGGCAATATAACGGTATCAACTTCCATAAAGTTGAGTGAACCGCTCCATGGAATGGTAATACTTTCTCCACCTTCTTCATAATAAGTGATATCAAGGCTGGAAAGTACAGTCGCTCCTGTATTCTGAATAACAACTTCAGGGAAATCGCATGCAGGATTAAAGCGGTCATTCTTGGCATCCACGGCATTTGGTTTTAATACTTGCAAAACTGATGCATCAAGATTAAAATTAGGGCCACCATAGGTAACTAATTGATTATTCACAATATAATTGGATGTTCCATTTGCATATTCCAGTCCATAATCAATATTAGCAGTTTCTCCTGGTGTAACGAATTCAGTTATATCATATTCATAAAGATCAGATGCTTGTCCGGGGCACCAACCTGCCCGGTCATAAATCCATGTTCCGCCCTGTGGGTAGATTGGATTGGTTGAACATTCAGTCCAGTTACGCCAGTTAAACTCTTCATTTCCATTAATATTCAGAAAATGATAACGTGGTGTAAACTCTCCTTGCTGCCCATGTCCGGTAATTGTTGATCGAATCTTGAATTGCTTACCATTCGGATGTATTGCAACATCCCTTGGCTCAAATGCCCTGTCAGCAATGATATCAGTATAACCTTTGCTATCTGCTCTCCAAAGTTGATTAATGTCTAAAACATCTCTGGAAGGTGTTCCAACAATAAACAAAAATTTAATGTCCATATCTTCCTGCCATTGGCCACCACGTTCAACTGTCATTCTTTTTGAGCCACTTAATATCGGTAAGTAGTCTGTAACATCAACTAACCAGGTTTTGCCTTCCATACCAAGATCGAGGTTAATACCGTATGGTGTAACAAATGACATGATCTCGCACCACATAGGATACCTTCTATAATAAGTCAACTCTGTTGGTTCGATAAAACCAGTTGCCTCAACCATGGCAGAATCAATAGCGACACCTTCTGGGTCATAAGTTATCTCATACACCGATTCCCAAAATTCATTAACAGAAACCGGATTGATACTGTCGTGCATTAAGGTACCCCATCTGGGAATGATTTCATATTCAGTTACTATGTTTGGGTAGTTTGCTACTGAATCAGTTACTATATTATCTGTAATTGTCAGGTCATAATCGCCCTGTGCCAAAGTAATGTTTGGACGTCCTACCGTTTCAGTAAAGTCATAGATAAGGTTATCTCCACGCTCATATAACCAATACATAAAGCCATTTATCTCCCCGGTTTCTTCATTTGCAGAAGCATCTATAGTTGTATTTCCGTCACCCTCGTCCATTTTATAATAAGCAACCAAATTACTGTAATCGGGATGCGAATTATCAACCGATCGATACATCCACTCCTTGATGGTTGTTTCGGTGAGTTCAGTATCCCAGATCCTTACTTCATCAATTTTTCCAAAATAGGTGCTGCCTCCAGACCCGTTGTTTCCAATAACAAAATCCTGAATGTCGATAAGCAATGACTTATCATCTCCTGTAAGCCATAATTCACCATTATAATAGAGGTTCATTTCACCGGTAACAGCATTTTTTGTTGCCGCCCAGTGGTTCCACTTGCCTTCATATTGATCAGCTGTTGCTGCAGCATATATCCTGTCGTAAGTACCTTCATCATTGCCACAATCCCAATATACGTTTGAATTGCTCCATGGAAGATGCACATTAACTGTCCTGCTTCCATTGCCATCCACTCCATGTAAAAAACTATTGTTAACAGGCTGGATATTTTCGTTTCCATAACTCCAAAAGGAAATGGTAATTTCTTCTGAAATACTTGAAAATGGATCAGTAGGAATTTGGATATGACCACCAACATTGTCAAGGTGTGTTGCATTATTGGTATACAAACCTGAAACCATACTTGTGTTACTTCCAGTAATATCCAGTGCGCTGCTAGCTATGTTATTGGTAAATGAGAGTTCAAAGATGAGGTTGGAGGTTCCATCCCAGTTAAACGGGGTGTGGAATTGGATTCTATTCTGTCCCGAAGCAAACGTATAATCATGAAAATAAACTTGCGTGAATCCTTCAAAATCCGGCGATGAAGCGGTCAGTTCAGTTTTTTCCGTGGATTTAACTTTTATCATGAAATAGCCTGCATTAGCTGCATTGGAAGCATCCAGCAATATTCCGTCGATATCGCCTGATGCAACACCAGCCGTTGTAAGTTCAGCTTGTGTTAGTAAATATTGTGATTTTCCTGAATGCTGATCAGTTTTAATAACTTCAGAAAGAGCTGTTATTCCATTACCCACGGCGGACAGGGTTTCAGAGTTTGTTTGATCAATCTGAACATTTTTCTGCAAGTATTGGTAGTAGTTATAAGTAGGCGTTTCAACATAGTTGTACTCGTTACCTGAATAACCAGTTATAGTATGTGAACTTGTGTAACTTATTACCGAATCAACTCTCGACGAATCATGAATATAGGTGTTGCACGAATAATCCCATTCTCCACACCCTCTATCCCTATTTGTGGTGGTGGATACCAGCCCATCTTTACATCGCATATTATAGAGCATGAGGACTTTCTCATAAGTCACCTCTGGGTCACTGGGAAAATCAATCATGGTGTCCCTGATTGTTCCATCCCATGGACCACCATGTGTTTGGGTATAATTAAAAGTTTCAACAACGATGGTATCGCCTGGTGATTGAGCCAGAAGAACGACTGAGAAAAGAACAAGAAAAAAGGTAATTATAGACTTCATATTACGGGGCTTTAATGGATTAGACAATTTTGATAAAACCTGGTTTGAATAGTGACAAAGATAATGATTTGAGGGCGGATAAGGAAATAAACTAAAATCAATTAAAAACTTAAGCAGGGCCTGAGTGAGCAAATTTAATTTGGTATTATAATTCAGACAAGATATTATGATCATCTATTCTAATCAAATTAATAATTACCAGAATATACTGGATCGGTTATTTAAGCTTAATTATTAGAAATTGCAACTTTTAGCTATTTAATGTACATTTGTTAAGGTTGATGTATTGAATGAATCTTTACTCTTTCCTTTATATAAACAGCGAATTCATTAAAATCAATAATATGAGAAAACTACTACTGTTATTCGTTCTTTTTCAGGGATTTGCGCTAATTGCACAGCAAGTTACTGTTAATGGTGTTGTAACATCCTCAGATGACGGGCAAACTTTACCCGGTGTAAATGTAGTCATCAAGGGTACTGCAACCGGCACAGTCACTGACATTGATGGTGTTTATTCGATTGAAGCTGACAAAGGCCAGGTTTTATTGTTTTCATACATTGGAATGGTATCCCAGGAGTTTACGGTAAATGATCAAACCACAATCAACGTTGTGCTTTATCCTGATGTAGCCCAATTGCAGGAAGTTGTAGTGATCGGTTATGGAACTATTAAGAAAAGTGATCTTACAGGTTCGGTAAGTTCTATTAAAGCTGAAGATATTACTAAAATTACTGCGGCCAATGCCATGCAAAGTTTACAAGGAAAGGTGAGTGGAGTTCAAATTACAAGTCCTTCCGGTACCCCAGGAGAGAATCCGATAGTCAGGGTAAGAGGGGTAGGCACTTTCAATAACTCCAGTCCTATATATGTTGTTGATGGAATTATCCTTGATGATATATCGTTTTTAAATGCAGCTGATATTGCATCCATGGAGGTTTTGAAAGATGCTTCAGCAACAGCCATTTACGGCTCAAGAGGAGCAAATGGGGTGATCATGGTCACAACTAAAGGCGGGACTGTCGGTCAGGAAAAGACAATTTTCAACTTTACAGGAGAATATGGAATACAAAACCTCGCATCAAAAATCGACCTGTTGGATGGTAAAGAATTTGCAATCATTTCAAACGAAATTAAGCCCGGTAGCTTCAATAACCCTGACCTCGTTCCAAATACCGACTGGCAGGACCTAATCTTTGATGCAGCACCAATCCAGAATTATCAACTCTCGGTTTCCGGTGCATCTAAAGCGATGCAGTATTATGTGGCTTTTGGTTATTTTAATCAAAAAGGCATCATTAATAAATCAAGCTATGAAAGAATTACCATAAAATTTAACAATGTATATAACCTGACACCTTTTTTTAAGTTGGGTAACAACATTACAATAACACCTTCTACACAAGCAGTTTGCCCCTGATGTTACTTATGCAGCATACAGGGCTCAGCCTGTTCTGGAACCTTATTACCCGGATGGAAGCTATGGGGTAGTTTACAATGTTGGTAATCCGCTTGCTTCTCTGGAATATTCAAACAATTACAGAAATGGAATAAGGGGGGTTGGCAATGTTTATGCTGATATTAAACTGTTTAAAGGCCTTTCTTTTAAATCGAGTTTTGGTGTTGATGCTTCATACTTCAAAGCTACAAATTTTACGCCGGCCTATACTGTCTATAATCCTGATGGGACAGCATCACAACAGGAAAATGTACTGAGCGATCTTACAAAAGGCAGTAGCGATAATTTAAGTTGGCTCTGGGAAAATACATTAACTTATAACAAGAGAATTCGGTAAACATTCTATCAATGCACTAGCTGGTTATACAATGCAAAAAACCAGTGCTGAAGAAATTCGACTTCAAGGTGCAAATATTATACGGAATGGAGAAAACTTCTGGTATATCAATCCGTCCTATGTTTACGATCCCAACAACGGTGTAAACACGATCAATACGATTTCAAACAATGTTGATCCGGGAAAGTATTATTCTCTCATATCATATCTTTTCAGGTTAAATTATGTGTTTAACAATAAATATATTCTTACTGCAACTTTCAGATCCGACGGTTCCTCTAAATTCAGTCAGGAAAACAGGTACTCTAATTTCCCATCATTTGCAGCAGGCTGGAATATTTCGGAAGAGAACTTCATGAAAGACATAGAATTTTTAGACAGACTAAAACTCAGGGCAAGCTGGGGAAAGGTTGGTAATGAAAAAATTGCATATTATGCGCGCTATTCAAGAGTACAGTCAGATATCATAGCCATATTTGGAGCCAATGATGATCCTAATTCGGCAGCATCTTATGGTGTTTATGGTAATCCGGATCTAAAATGGGAAGTTACAACGCAAACCGATGTTGGTCTGGAAGTTGGAACATTGAAAGATCGATTGACAGCCGAATTCGATTATTATCATAAAGTCACAGATGACATTTTAGTAGAGTTGGCCATTCCCGGGTATTATGGGAACGGTCAGGGACAGAAAGTTTGGTACAATGCTGCAGAAATACTGAACAGTGGATTTGAATTCAACGTGGGTTGGAGAGATCAGGTTGGCAAAGTGAAATATGGTATAAGGGCGCTGGGTTCAACCATTCATAACGAAGTGCTAACCATAGGTGGTAGCAGTGGAATTGACTCTGTCTTGATTGGTGGATATCTGGCAAATGGCATACCTGTTACACGAAGTGAAGTAGGTTTGCCGGTAGGTGCTTTTTACGGTTATCAAACAGATGGTATATTCCAATCCCAGGATGAATTGAATGCTTATCCTCATGCTACTGATGCAGGTGTTGGAGATTTAAGGTTTGTAGATGTGAATGGTGATGGTGTAATTAACGGACTTGACCGAACCTATATTGGATCACCCGTTCCCAAATTTATCTTTGGTTTTAATATAAATCTGGAGTACCGTGGTTTAGACTTTTCATTAAATATCCAGGGGCAGACCGGAAATAAAATATTTAATGCCAAAGAAGTTGTCAGGCCCGATCCATACAATTTTGAACAACATGTAATGGATCGGTGGACTGGTCCTGGCACCAGTGAAACAGAGCCCCGTCCTTCATTTGGTGGCTACAATTATACTCCTTCTGATAAATTTATTTATGATGGTTCTTTCGTTCGAATCAGGAATGTGATTTTAGGGTACACTATACCTGATGATTGGAGTCATAAAATTTATATGCAAACCTTACGTATATATTTTAAAGTTGACAACCTCTATACTTTCACTAAATTCACTGGATACACTCCTGAAATTGGAAGCTCACAAGTCTTGGCAAACGGAATAGATTCAGGCATATACCCAGTTACAACAGTGTATTCATTTGGACTTAATTTAAAATTTTAATGATTATGAAATCAACAGCAATAAATTCTAAGCTTATTTCGCTCATATTAATCATACTGGTAGTTACCGGGTGTAAAAAATTTCTGGATGTTGAACCACAAGGTGAACTTACCAAAGAAGATTTCCCGGAAACTGCATCAGATGCATTACTGGCAACCAATGCCACCTATACTTCATTGAGGGAATGGTTGTATCATTCAGGAGGTTATCCCATTCTCGACATTATGTCGGATGATGCAAACAAAGGGAAGTAATCCAAATGATCAGGGATCTACAATCGGGTCATACGATTACTTTGGACATACACCAACACAGGATGGCCTCGACCGATGGTGGAACCAATTATATGTTGGGATAAAAAGAGCCAATGTAGTAATTGAAAAAGTACCTGAAATATCAATGGATGAAACATTGAAAACAAGGTATATTGCAGAAGCCAGGTTCATCCGTGGACTATTGTATTTCGATATGGTAAGGGCCTGGAGTGGAGTTCCCCTGGTAACAACCACTACACCACCACTTAAATTAGAACGTTCAACATCCGAAGAGATATTTGACTTCCTTATTGAAGACTTGAATTTTGCAGTAGAAAACCTTCCATTAAAAAGCGAATACAGTGCTTCAGATTTGGGTCGTGCAACAAAAGGTGCAGCGCAGGCATTGTTGGCAAGGGTTTATTTATTTCAGGGCGATTTCACCAATGCAGAAACATATGCCATGGAAGTAATTAATTCAGGACAATACGGTCTTGAGCCGGTTTTTACAGATGCCAATGGGATTGATGGTAATAATGGTATTGAATCGGTCTTTGAGATTGGGGCAGTGCAATCAGAAGGAACGGAATCGGGTGGAAATCAATATGCCAACACACAGGGCGTCAGGGGAACACCCAATAAAGGCTGGGGATTTAACCGGCCAACACTCGATTTAAGAAATTCCTTTGAGCCCGGTGATACAAGGCTTAAAGGTACTATTATCGATCTTGGTGATGTGATAGATGATGTGGAGATCCTTGGTGACGGATCAACACCTAATGAAACCTATGACGATGATGGAAACCTCATCGAAGTAGAATGCTATAACCGAAAAGTTTGGGTGCCAGGTGACAATACAATTACACAATGGGGTCATCACAGGAGATTGATAAGATATGCTGATGTACTTTTAATGGCAGCAGAAGCTCTTAATGAAAATAATAAATCAAATGAAGCGTTATCCTATGTTAATATGGTAAGGGCTCGTGCCAGGGAAGGAAATAGTGATATATTGCCTGATATTACAACAACAGATCAGGTTGAATTGCGCAACCTTATTCTTGAGGAAAGAAGACATGAACTTGCCCTCGAAGGACATCGGTACTGGGATCTGGTCAGGACAGGGAATGGACCAACTGTACTAGGCCCGTTGGGATTTGTTGCCGGGAAACATGAGCTACTTCCTGTTCCTCAAACTGAAATAGATATCTCACAGGGATCGCTCACACAAAATCCAAATTGGTAAACTATAAATAATAAATATTAATTTAAATTAACTGTACTATGAAAAATAAAATTGTTTTTATTGCTTCCATGCTAATTTTGGCTGGATTGATTGTTGCAGCAGTTGGCTGCAAAAAAGAAGATGACAAAACAACATTTACGCTATCATCTCTCGCAGCTGGATCGATTGATATGAACGGGGCAACTCCTCCATCTGATATTCCGGCTGAACCTACTATTACTGCTGGTTTTTCTGTTGATGTGAATACTTCTTCTGTAAATAACAATACCATTACATTGGTGAGGGACTACGACCAGGTTTCTATTGATCTTACTTTTACGGTTTCTGGCAAAACTGTTACTATTGTTCCTGATGAAAATCTCGGAAATGGTTCTCTGTATAAGCTGAGTTTTACTTCCGGTATTCAATCTACCGATGGCCAGAGTATTGGTTCACTAGACCGTTCATTTACTACTGAAGGGGCATTTGTACCATCCGGGCAAATGGCTTACTGGAATTTTGAAGACAATGCTGATGACCAGGTGGGAACACTCAATCCTGCAGCCAATGGAATAATTGACATTACATATGTTGAATCATACAATGCTACAGCAGGAAAATGTGC
>CAVWXM010000046.1:0-31771 GCA_963759045.1 uncultured Bacteroidia bacterium | reverse complement strand
AATGTATTGCTGTCCAAATCACCATCCATTTGGTTAATTTGTGCCATAACAAAATAAGCGCGGGTAATGATATCACGTTTATTTCCAAGTTCAATTGATCTTTCGAGGTAAGGATATGCATCATCGTATTTGCCGGTTGCAATATAAAAATCGGCCTGAACCAAAGGCAAATCCTGATTAACACTTTTTGGAAAACCATCTTCGTCCAACTTACTCCTGATCAGATTTAGCGTGGCCTCGGCTTTTTCATATCGCTCAGTCTGAATATGTGTTTTTGCCAGCCATAAATAACCTTCATATGAAATAGGCTTATCAGCATATTCTTTGGCGATATAATCAAAAACCCTTCGTGCGCTCACATAATCATGCTTTAGAAAATGTGCTTTTCCCATTAAGAAATAACTTTCTCTTACCCACTTGATTTTTTCTTCGCCACCAAAATACATGGAATGTTTCTGAATACCAATGGATGCCTTTTTAATGGCACGATCCATTTTTGGGTATAACTTCTGGGCCTCCTGCTTTGTACCATAATTATAGACCCTCAAAATTTCGTTATAATTATCTTTTAAGCTTTCTTCAAGATTATAAGTCCCATCTATCATACTCATTTTGCCATTCCAGAATACGTTATAATGACAAGTAACATTGTGATAAGCCCTTCGTGTCCAGGTATTTTTTTTTGTTGAACAAGATTGAACGCCTAAAAGGATGGTTAGGACAGAGATGAGAAATGTTGTACTATTTAACTTTTTGGGTGTCAAGAATCTGATTTTCCTTAATAACTGTTTTTATACTAAATTATTTTAAAACGATTCCGCAAAAATAACAGTAGTTCTTAATTAAAAAACCAACACAATAAAAATTAGGCTTTTTCGCTGTATTAATCAACTTTTAGCAGCTTATATTACCTTTGCCTGATTATTAATTATTAATGGAATATCAAAAGAGAGAAGTAAAATGGTACCGAAAGCTGAAAAGTAGGTATCGAATGGTGATATTCAACGACCAAACCTTCGAAGAACGCTTTTCTTTCAGGCTAACCCGGCTAAATGTGCTGATTTTTGTGCTGAGCCTGGGTGTTGTTTTTATCACCCTCACTTTTTTTATAATTGCATATACGCCTATCAAGGAATATATTCCTGGCTATCCAGATATTGATCAGAAAAAAGAATTATATAGTTTAACCATGCTCGCCGACTCATTGATTAATGATGCCAGGCAAAAAGATCTTTATCTTCAAAACATTAAAGACATTATAAGCGGGAAAGATGTTGGTGTAGAAAATTTTGACTCAGAAGTAGGTGAAAAAAGTTACGAAAATATAGTCATAAAAAAATCAGTTGAAGATAGTTTACTGCGGGCTGAATTTGAAAACCAGAATAGTTATTCACTGACCCTAAATGAAACCGGTGATTTAACCAGTACGATACAATCATCTATTCGAAGTTTTAATTTCTTTAAACCCGTAAATGGAATTGTTACTTCAGGTTTTAATGCTAAAGAGAAGCATTTCGGAACTGATATTGTAACGGCGCCAAATGAAGCCATTAAAGCAACATTAGACGGAACGGTTATCAATGCCGATTGGACGCTCGAAACAGGGCATGTTATTGCTATTCAGCACAGGCGAAACCTGGTATCGGTTTACAAACACAATTCTGTTCTTCTAAAAAATCAGGGAGATTTTGTGCAAGCCGGCGAACCAATTGCCATTGCCGGTGAATCAGGTGAATTAGCCACAGGGCAGCATCTTCATTTCGAGTTATGGTATAATGGTTCTCCTATAAATTCTGAAGATTATATTATCTTTTAATTCTTTCATTTCTTGAAAAAACACATTGCTATATTTGGTTCAACTGGTTCAATAGGCTCACAGGCCCTTGAAGTGATAGATGCTTATCCTGACAAATTTGAAGTTGAAGTATTAACAGCCCAGAATAATTCAAATTTACTTGTTGAACAGGCTGTTAAATACAAACCCAATGCTGTTGTAATTGGGAACGAAGATAAATATGAAGAGGTTTTTAATAAGCTCGATAAGCATTATATAAAAGTCTATGCCGGAGAAGATGCTTATGCACAGGTGCTTGAAATGGATAACATTGATCTTATACTGATGGCTATTGTTGGTTTTGCCGGATTGAAACCAACTATTGCAGCAATAGAACAAAAGAAAAAGATTGCCTTAGCTAATAAAGAAGGGCTGGTGATTGCAGGAAACATTATTTCGAAACTTGCCATTAAACATCAGGTGCAAATTATTCCGGTTGATTCTGAACTTTCTGCCGTTTTTCAATGCCTGGCAGGCGAGTTTAGCAACCCCATCGAAAAAATTATACTTACCGCTTCAGGCGGACCATTCAGGGGATTTGATTCGGAGAAACTGCGTCATGTTCAGGTAAAAGATGCTTTGAATCATCCAAACTGGAACATGGGGCCGAAAGTAACAATTGATTCCGCAACATTAATGAATAAGGGGTTTGAAGCCATCGAGGCCAAATGGCTTTTCGGGCTTTCTCATGATCAAATTGAGGTTGTTGTTCATCCGCAGAGCATTGTACACTCAATGGTATATTTTGCAGATGGTTCAGTAAAATCGTTGATGAGCCAAGCGGATATGCGCATTCCAATACAATATGCATTCAGTTATCCTGACAGGTTGCCGATGCAATCACAATCACTTGATTTGCTGAGCATAAAGTCTCTAACGTTTGAAGAACCAGATGTTAAAAATTTTCGTAATCTTGCACTCGCTTTTAAAGCCCTTGAAAAAGGCGGAAACTTACCTTGTATCCTGAACGCTTCCAATGAGTTAGGTGTTAAGGCTTTTTTACAGGGAAAAATAAGCTTCCTGCAAATTTCTGCACTTGTTGAAAGTTGTATGGATCAGGTTCAATTTTTGACAGATCCAGGATTGGATGACTTGTTGAAAACAGACATGGAATCAAGGCAAATAGCAAAAGAACTCATTAAAACATTTGATTAAAATACATTATGGATATCATCATACAGATTTTACAACTTATACTCAGCCTTTCCATCCTGGTTGTTGTCCACGAATTTGGACATTTTGCTGCCGCCAAGATATTTAATACCCGTGTAGAGAAATTCTACTTGTTTTTCAATCCCTGGTTTTCCATATTTAAATTCAATTTTAAAGGAACAGAATATGGAATGGGATGGCTGCCACTCGGTGGGTATGTCAAAATATCAGGAATGATTGATGAATCTATGGATAAAGAGGCGATGAAACAACCTCCACAGCCATGGGAGTTTAGATCGAAACCGGCATATCAAAGGCTGATTATCATGCTTGGTGGTGTTATTATGAATGTGGTTCTCGCGATCCTCATATATATTTTCATGCTCAGTTATTATGGAGAAGAGTATTTACCTACATCTGAGGTAAACAAATATGGAATAAGCGCCGACAACCTTGCTTTCGAAATGGGTTTCAGAAACGGCGATAAAATTCTCTCGCTTGATGGTGAGTATATTGATAATTTCCAGAAAATTCCAATGAACCTGATACTGAATGAAGCAAAAACGGCCCAGGTGATTCGTGATGGAAAAACAATGGATATTACCTTCCCCGATGGAAGTTTAAGCAAACTTGTCAAACAAAAGTCTCCCCTATTATCAGTACGATTTCCCTTTATTGCTGATCGATTTTCGAAAAATTCGAAAGCAGAGGCATCAGGGATAAAACCTGGTGACTCCATCATTGGAATGAATGGTATGAACCTCAAATACTTTTCTGATTTTCGTGAAGAGATTCAAAAGTATAAAAACCAGGATGTTGTGATTGATGTAAAACGCAATAATGACACGCTTCACCTTGCAATGACCCTGGGAGATGACGGATTAATAGGAGTTTATCCCAAAGGAAATTTGGGTGACTTTTTTGAATTAAAGGAGAAGAGGTATTCAATTGCCCAGGCAATTCCAGCCGGATTTACAAAAACCTGGGATGGAATAGGTAATTATTTGAAACAGCTTAAATTGTTATTTTCTCCTGAAGTTAAAGCTTATGAAAGTGTAGGTGGGTTTATTACCATTGGCAGCATCTTTCCTACCGAATGGCATTGGGAAAGTTTTTGGCGGTTAACTGCATTTCTATCTATTATGCTTGCCATACTTAACATTCTGCCAATACCTGCTTTAGATGGTGGTCATGTTATGTTCCTGTTATACGAAATAATTGCCAGACGCAAACCCAGTGACAAATTTCTTGAGTATGCTCAAATTGTTGGTATGGTGATTTTATTTGGTTTGCTTATTCTGGCGAATGGGAATGATATTATCAAGCTATTTAACTAAATAGAGCCTCATTAAATATTCTGAGTGCATGCAATAAAACAGCTAACAATTAACTTGTAGTTAATCTTCTACTTTTTCCTTTAGTGATTTAAACCCGTTACCCAATATTTCATTTGCATTCATAACTGTTACAAAAGCATTTGGATCTATGCCATTGATATAATCCTGTAGCATAACTGTTTCACGACGATTTACCACGGTAAATACAATTGATTTGTCATTCTTGCTAAAAAGTCCTTCACCTTTAAGCAACGTACCACCACGATTTAGATCGTTAATAATTTTAGACCTTATCTCATCCGATTTATCAGAGATAATAAAAAGGACTTTGTCGTAATCAATCCCTTCAAGAATGGTGTCAATCACCTTGCCAGTGATGAAGATCACGATCAATGAGTAAAGCGGAATTTTCCAATCCTGAAAAGCAAATAAACCTACCAGAACAATTGATGAATCAACAGCAATCATTAACTGGCCAACCGGTAATCTTGTATACTTGCTGATGATCATGGCGATAATGTCTGATCCACCAGAAGTTGCTCTCGACTTAAATATCATACCTAAGCCAATCCCAACAAACACACCACCAAAAATTGATGACAATAAAGGGTCTCCGACCACAAGAGGTTCAGTACCATAAAAATAGGTAAGGCCGTCAACAAAAAAGGCAGTAAATACAAATCCAACTACAGTTTTCATCCCAAACCTGGGACCCAACACTTTAATACCAATAATGGTTAACGGTATATCAAAAGCCAGTGCTACAAGACCAACGGGTGTTCCAAATAAGTGGTGCAACACAATTGAAATACCATAAACACCACCAGGTACTATTTTATATGGAGTAATAAAAAGCACAAAACCGGCTGCCAGTATAAATGAGCCAATTACGATTAAACTATAATGTTTCAGCCATCTTTTGCTAAACACTTTGTCTTTTTGTAAGAATGCCATCTCAATAAATTTTTAAAAGTTTGACAACTATGCTTTATTAGTTAAAAACGGCAACCTTTGGCTGCTATCAAAAATGATGGTTTTACTAGATTTCGAACCTGTCCTTTTGCTAAAAAAGCGCGCAAAAGTAGTGAGTTTAAATTACTGGCAATAGAAAATCGTAAAAACTTTAATTCAATTCTATTTTATTGAATTACAGCTCATAGAAAATGTTTTTACTCAACTATTCTAAGCATGTAGTTCTTTTGTCCTGAAATCGCTTTAGTGTTAAATAACTGTTAAGTTTTCAGGAACTTAGCAAGTGTTGTTTAAGTTTGGGAGATCTATTATCAAAATAACTAAAACAAATCATCATGAAAATTTATTACAAGTTCTTTGCAGGGATACTAACGATGCTAATTCTGCAATCCTCTATTGTTTTTGCTCAGCAAGAAAAAGAAGAAGACAAACAACCATCAATTATTATTAAAACCACCGCACATGCCAATTTTGAATACGAAGAAGGGACCTATGAAGATTGGTTGGCCATTGAGAAGGAGTACTTTGATAAAGTAACTTCGAAAAATGAATACTTATCAGGTGCCAATGTATTGACACATTTGTATACAGAAGACAATTCAGAAGTAATTTTTATAAGGGTATGCAAAAACTGGGGCGATATTGAAAAAGCGGCAATACGTGATGGCGAACTTGCAGAAGAGGCATGGCCTGACAAAAATGAACGTTCGGCATTCTTTAAAAAGCAATCTAAATATTACACAAGTATGCACTCTGATGAAATTTACCAGACTATTGAGGGTACTAAATATATGGCTGAAGAAAACCGCGGAAAACAGCATGTTATTTACACCCGTATAAGCCATATGACATTCCCTGAGGATTCCGAACCGGGCGAAATCCAAAAACTACATAAAGAATATGTTGAGAATGTAATTCAAAAGAATCCACTTATACTTGCCTATTATCCTTATACTCATCTTTACGGTGCTGATAGCCGCGAACTGGTTGAAGCTTTTGTTGTTGGTTCATTAGCTGATATTGAAAAATCAGCAGAAAAAACAGGTGAATTGGTTGAAGCACATTGGCCTGATAAGGAAAAAAGAAAAGAATTCTTTTCACGATGGAACAAATATACCTCAGGTTGGCATGCTGACTACATTTACCAGAATGTTCCCGGGTTAGGAAAATAAAAATATGATTTGAAATAAAAAATGCGCGCCAGACCTAGGTGCGCATTTTTTTTGGCTGATTGGTATAATCCAAATATCATTTTATAAAACCGAGAGCAATACAACGATTATAATGAACGTTGGAATCATACTAAACAAGGCCACTTCCATAGTTTGACTGAGTGCTTTCATGAGATTATATTTAGTGGGTTAATAGTGATACAAATTTGCACCAATCTCATGGTAAATTTTTAACCTTTTTCAGTTAAATAAAAAAAATAGAGGTATTCCGCTATTGAATCAGGGAAATTGTATTAATGGTTTAATACTCCATCAGGAAAGTAACAAGATTCAACTCTTGAGGCATTTTCATCTTTTTTCTAATACGGCTTCTGGATACATTTACGCTTGGGCTGCTCATGTGTAAAATTTTAGCAATATCCTTGCTTGATAAGTTTAATCGCAGTAATGCACAAATTCTTAAATCATTAGGTGATAATGAAGGGTAATCTGCCATCAATTTTTCATAGAAACCTTCATGAACTTTTAAAAACCTCATTTCAAATTCATTAAATGAATCTGACGACACCTGGTTTTTTAAATCACTGATAATTTTTTGAACATCTTCTTGACCTTTACCTCCTGATTGATCCTTTAATTTAACTAGGCTACTTGTGGTTCTGTTTAGCAACTCATGGTTCTTTGCAAGATTTAATGCATTATTGGCAAGTTCCTGGTCCTTTAATTCAAGTTCATTTTTAAGTTCATTCTGTACTTTGTGCGCTTGATCAATCTTTACTTTGTAGTATTTTCTGATATAGAAAATCAGAACAATCACTAAGACTATAATAACACTAAGAAAAGCTATTCTCAGTCGCATAATCTGCTTGTTATCTTCAAGCATGATAATTTCATCTTCACGTTTTAAAGTTTCATAAATAACCTCAAATTCAGCTAGTTTTGTATTGGTTTCCTGCGTAAAAATGGAATCTTTTAATTGCGCCAACAAAATGCTATAATCATATGCATTTTTATAATTCTCCGTTTGTATATAATATTCAATGAGGTATTCATAGCAAAGTTTTTGCAATGCTTTTGACTTTAGTTTGTCGTAATAACTATATCCTTCGTGAAGAAAATACAATGCCGTATCATATTCTCTAAGCTTAGTATAAAGAGATCCAAGTTGATTATTTGCTCTTGATATTTCATTCAAATCATTCAAATGCTTTGCATAATTTAGCCCTTTATTATAAAAGGAAATCGCTTTTTGATAATTTGATTTCCCGTATAAAAACAAATCCCCCATCCTGATATAATACTTCATATAAAGAAGCGAGTCGGCATTATCATTTACCGATAATTGTAAATACTTTTCGGCTGTTTCATAATCTTTTGTCAACAAATAATCATGACCAAGATTGCTGCGTAATAACAATAAATAATGTTGCTCACCGATTCTTTCAAATAATTTCAAACTTTCCAAACCATAAATGATGGATTGATCGTATTTAGAAATATTATGATATACAATGCTGATGTTAAAAAGCGCAATGGCTTCTTTATAAATTGATTGAGCACTTTTATATAAACTTAAAGCAGCATTGAGGTACTGAAGGGAAAGTGCATATTGGTTTTTTTGAAAATAGGCTATTCCTATATTTAGATTTGCATTAGCGTTTACAAGGTTCAGATTTTCCTTTTCAGAAATATCTAATGCTTTTTGTGCATAGTATAAACTACTATCTGAATTAAATTGCAAAAACTGATGTGAGATTTGATTATACAGCCCGGCAGTAATTGAATCATTTTCAGACACTATTACATAACCCTTTAATGAATCAACATCCTTTTGGGACCATGTTGTTAAAGAAATTACAAATAGAAAAACAGCTGAAATTAATAACCTCAACGAGATCATTTCATTTAGTTTAATTAGATTTATACAATGAGTTATTAACCGAGTTTAAAAACAAATATAGTAAAATGTTAAACGCCTGTCAATAAATCGAATAATGGTCTCAGATTTTAATGCCTTTATTAAAGAGTAATTTCTCCGTCAATTGCCAAAGTTTAATTCCATTTTCAGGATCTGAAGCCTTTTCATCAACTGGTTTCCGGCTCATCAGGAAAAGATAATCAGTGGCTTTACCCTCTACACTTTTGGAGGCAGCTAAATAGGTCAATGGTTCAGATGCTTTTTCCGGTGAACGAAAAAAGGCTTTGAAAACCAATTTCATAAGTGGTTGAAAAATAGCCGGGGCTTCACGAGCAATGTTTGAATTTACCGGCCCAGGACAAAGAGAGAACACAGAATAATTTGCTTTCTCATCCAGATTTAAGCGACGTGAAAGTTCCTGGGCAAAAGTAGTCATCAGTAATTTATAGTAACCATATCGCTCAACTGACTTGCCCATACCATACTCCTTGAAATCGCCAAAAGTATCCCATTCAAAAGCATCAGGATTGCGGTGACTTTCAGAGGAGACAAAAATAATTCGTGGTAACTCTTTCTCATTTTTAATGAATAAATCCTCCCTTATCATAAGGTTTACCAATACAAACTTGGCGAGGTAATTTACCGAAAACATCTCTTCCAGTCCGTGTTTGGTTTTGCGTGCTTGTTTTGAAACGACTGCCGCATTGCAAATTAAAATATCAATCTTTCCGAATTTGGTTTTTACCTCTTTAACCAGGTTTTTAATGGAATCGAAATCTGAAAGATCAACATGAAGCATGTGTATTTTATCAGAGTTGGAAGCATTTTTTACTTCCTCTCCCTTCTCAGGAATACCACTTCGCACCGCCATAATGACTTCAGCGCCAAGCCGCGCCAAATCTTTAGCTGCAGCAAGCCCCAAGCCTGAACTTGAGCCGGTGATTAATACTTTTTTTCCATCCAGACGGTCATTCGGATCCAAATATCCAATCCGTTCCTGTTTTTTAAATAGATCGCTGATACCTTTAATCGTAGCAGTGAAGGGGTTGGTATATTTTTGTTCTTGTTTTGTCATTATTCTACAAATTTGTTATCCTGAGCCTAAGTGAAGCCTGCCTGCGCAGCAGATACTCTCACATTTCAAATAACATTTTAATTAATGTTTTTATGAGGAGATCCTTCCTCGCTTTGCTGCGTTTGGGATGACAATCCAATTATATTTTGCTGAAATTCCTGGTATTTCGTTGTGTAAGTATCAATGAAAGCTTTATCAATTCCAAAATCAGCCAGACTGTATATATGTTTTCCATACCTGCCCTGTTCATTCTTATTGTTCGATTTAATAAAAATCTTTTCCAACTCTGGTGAAATGATTTCTTTCCTGTCGGAATAAATACGATGAAGTACTCCCATTGAGTCATCCACCAAATCGCTATAAGCTATATCAGTAAATTCAATTCGATGTCCATTTTTTTCATGAAATTCCAAAGCCCTGTCTAGCATATATCCATTTTTTCTCACCCAATGTTTAGCCACTTCATGTTTATCAACCTGGTCACTGAACATGACCCTTGAATAAGAAACCATACTTAAAAAAGAAGGTATGCATTCATATACTTTCCGGTGTGTCCAGATGTATTGAACATTGCCAAAATACCTATCTACCAAATCCAGAAACTCAAGATGGTGTGGTGTTTTTAAAACCCATCTTTTACCTGGACGCTGCCATTGCAGTAATTTCAAAAGCTTGACCATATACTCATAAGCCAACGATTGATCAGTATCTTCAAGCCAGGAAGCATACGATGGCACATGGGTAATGGCTTCGGCTGTTTGACTCATAAACGAAACATCCAGCAAAAGCACATCTTCTTCAGGCGCCAGGTGCTCCACTGGGTGAATGGCAAAAAATCCTGGCGACATAATCTTGAGGGCTCTCTCACTTGTACGCGCAATTTTTTTTCGCTCTTTTCCATCTTTTACATCACCATTAATGGGTGCAGGGTTTAATGCTTCCCAGCTTAACAAAGCCCGATTATCGGGGTCAGATGCCAAAAGTCGTTGAAGCTTTGTCGTACCTGTTCTTTGCAAACCAATGACCAGCATAACCGGATACAATTCCTGCTCAAGAATTTCAGGATGTTTCTTAAAAAGATCTTCAGCCCTCAGCCTTACGGCAAGCAGGTTGATTAACCTTTGTCTGGAAATAAAACGTCCGACTGGAGTTAGCTTTGCTTCTTCATTTAATGAGGTCAGCATTCTGTCTAATGGTTCATCCCAGAACATCTGTCCCAAATCGTTCAATTTGGTGGCCTTTCTGGCGGCCCTGATCAGGTCGTCTTTTTCAAGTTTGGTTTTAGTGCCCAGTGGATAAGTACTTTTCCAAACTGTGTTTAAGGCATTGAACCAGACAGGTTGCTTATTAAAATGATTGGCTTTTATTTTTCGGTTTGGATTCACGATTTCTTCAACGCTTCAATTTTCACAACTTCACATTTTGGCTGGATTACTTTAGCTCCTTCTGTTAAACGATACCAACGCCAGCACATGGTTCCTTCTGTATGACCACAGGTATCAATCCAATTACCAATTCCTGTGTTTTCACCTGAAACAATCACTTGTACGCTTCCATCCTTTTCATAAAGCGCATTTCCTTTGCTTACGCAGATATTGAAATAACGATAATCCAACGATTCCATCCAATAATTGTTCAACTGGAAATTCCAGCTATCACATTCTGGCGGATTGACTGTAATCACAAGCGCCTCATCTTTTTCGAGCTTCCAGTAGCTGTGGTAATAAATAATGTTTTTATCGCCACCGGCTGCGTTGGAAACTTCCGGATCAAATTGAGGAAGTTGGTTAGGGTGTTTTTGAAACCCTTTAGCCCATCGAGCGAAAAGTAAGGGGGCGCCGGCAATAAACATTGAGGCCATTTTTAAACCTTCATCTATCATTTTTGGGGTAAGTGGTGCCGGGGATTTTTGTCCATTCAGGTTTTCAATTTTCAACTCAGCAGCAGTTTCTTCAAAACGATTCAAAAACGTTTGTCTTACCATCACCAATCCTGTTTCATCTTCAATTTTAAGCCAGTTGCGGCCTCTTTTTTCCTTGCTAAGTATGATCTCAAAGCTGCCATCTTTTTCTAATTTCAGATCATTTCCTTCAAGTTGTCCGCAAGGTGCCAATCCACCAGTAGTTCCATAACTTCCATTCTGAGTAAAAAACCCAATATAATGAACGGTATGCCTGTTTCCTGTAATTCTATATCCGTATTTTGATCCGTCGATTTGCGCATTAAAATAATAGTTATCAGGATTATCAGCACCCATTTTTACTGTTTCATGCACCATTCTTTTCAGGACAGGAAAAGCGGGATCGGCGTATTCCACAAAAGCTTCAAGACCGGCCCGGGTTAAGCGTGTCAGGTATCTTAATCCCTCTGCCTGGCTGAAAGCATCCTGGGGTGTTCCAGAATATTTAAGGACAGTACCGGCAAGTTTAAGCTGGTCACAGAATTCATCCCATGATTTTCCAGAAACAACACGTTGATTATGGATATCATCCTCCGTTTTGCCCGACAATTTTAAGCCTAGCTTTTTGAAGAATTTTAAAACACTTAAAAATGCAAATAGAAGTTTATTCATTTACCTGATTAATGCTTATCATTGTGGTTTTTGAAAACGGGTAAAATTATAAAATTCATTGGTTTGACATTTTCTGAAAAATTTGGGCCATGGGCAATTGTAGCCGGAGCTGCTGAGGGTTTGGGAGAAGCTTATTCTGAAGCACTTGCTAAAAGAAACGTAAACCTTGTGATGGTAGATAATCAAATTACCATAATGAAAGAGCTATCCCAAAAGCTGAAAAAAACCTACAGTATTGAAACCATACAGTTGCATCTGGATTTATCAGAAAAAGGGGTTGTCGAAAAAATTATGTTTGCCACTAAAAATCTTGATGACAGACTGCTAATTTACAACGCAGCTTACAGTTTAATCAAACCTTTTACCGAACACACAGCTGAAGAACTGGATACATTTATCACGATAAATACACGCACTCAAATCCAATTAGTACATGCTTTTTCAAAAAGATTGATTAAGCGAAAAAAAGCTGGTGGAATATTAATGATGTCTTCACTGGCAGGGTTAATTGGCATGCAACTGGTTGCGCCCTACGCAGCAACAAAAGCATTTGCATGGAACCTCGCCGAAGCATTGCATCATGAATTAAAACAACACAATATTGATGTGATGGCCTGCATCGCAGGAGCAACAGCAACGCCTGCCTACCTGAAAACCAAACCTAAATATGGATTGTTTAAACCTTCGGTAATGAAACCAGAAGACGTAGCAGAAACAGCGCTAAAAAAATTAAGCAGAAAAACACTTTTCATTCCTGGATTTTCTAACCGCATGAATTACTTTATCCTCACTAGGTTAATGCCCCGGAAAATTGCGGCTTCCATTGCAAATAAGACGATGGGGAAAATGTATGTGCATAAGAAATTAATTAATAATAAATAACAAAATGTCCTGGTTTTATTTAATTATTGCAGCCATTTTTGAAATAGGATGGCCCCTCGGTTTTAAACTTTCTCAAACAACCAATAACAGACTAATTTGGATATTGTTTGCTGTCGTGGCAATGGCTTTGAGTGGATTATTTCTGTGGATGGCACAAAAGAATATTCCAATGGGAACAGCCTATGCTGTGTGGACTGGAATAGGTGCAGCAGGTACATTTTTAGTTGGAATAATTTATTTTCATGACTCAATAAGTCTGATGAGGATTTTGTCTGTTTTCCTTATTATTGCCGGAGTTGTGGGTTTAAAATTATCTTCATAAAACTTAATACATTTTAGAAATATGCTTTTAAACTATCGAATAAGCCTGACCCTGATTTTTGTAATTTTTTTTCTTTCACATACAATTGTTGCTCAAAATTTTACAACCGGCGCCGATCTGTCATATATGAATACTATACTCAGCAAGGGGGGAGAATACCGAAATGAAAATGGTGAAATTGTAAATCCATATGACTATTTTGCCCATAGAGGAGCAATAATGGTGCGGTTACGCTTATGGCATTCCCCTGAAAATAACCAGGATGTTTGTGGTAATCCAATCACTTCCTCAAATTTAAATGATGTGTTGCTGGCTGCACAAAAAACTCATGAAAATGGAATGGGTTTAAATTTATCCATTCATTACGGAGACTATTTTAATGATCCCGGTAAACAATTAAGACCAAACGCATGGGCAGGATTAACGCACCAGGTTCTTCTCGATTCGATATACCAATACACCTATCATGTATTGGAAATGCTTTTCGTGCAAAACACCATACCTGAAATTGTCAGTATTGGTAATGAAACAACGAACGGTTTTATTGATGAAAGCATACCCACTAATGGATTTTCATGGCCTGAAGATGCGGATAAATTCAATGCCGGTCTGGATGCAGTTGATGATTTTAATGAAGCCTATAACCAAAGTGTTTTAAAAGCAGTTCATCTTACCGAAAGCACGGCGAAATGGTTGATGGGTGAGTTTACCAATCATGGCATCTCAAATTTTGATGTCATAGGTATTTCATATTACCCTGTTTTCTCACCCGACATTAGCATTGAAGATGTTGGCAAACTATTCAAGGATTTAATTGATGAGTATAGTAAGGAAGTTATGCTGTTTGAAACGGGTTTCATCTGGACACAACAAAATGCTGACAATTACAACAATTTCATTGGCAATAATGGGAATGAACTAGGTTATCCGGTCTCTGCCCAGGGCCAAAAATGATTTTCTAACTGACCTCTCACAGGTGATATCAGATAATGGAGGCATGGGGGTTTTGTATTGGGAGCCAGGATGGGTTACATCTGAAATGTGTGACAAATGGGGTCAGGGATCTTCTTATGAAAATGCCAGTTTTTTTGATTTTAACAATCAGAATACACCTTTACCTGCTTTTGATTTTTTTCAATTTGAGGACACGCTTTCAATAAACCATTTTCGCTTACAGGATCAGATTAAGGTAACTCCAAATCCCTTCAAAAACAGTACGACCATTACATATAAATTAAACCAACCTACTAAAGTTAAGTTAAGCATTTATAATTTTTCCGGTAAACCAATCATTTCCTTTACCCAAAACCAATTAAATGGTATTCAAAAGTTTGTTTGGGATGCAAATGAACTTAGTAATGGTTTATATTTTTATAGACTTGAAACTAAAAACCACATAGCATACGGTAAATTGCTTAAAGCAAATTAGTGCCTTTTCCAAAAGTTGCAACTTTAACAAGTAAATATTTGTCTCTTATCAATCTCCCGTTAGGTGCAGTTAAATGCTGTTGATCTAAACAAATCATTATTCTATTTGTTTAAGACATAAATTAAAAAATCATGAAAAAATTAATAATACTATCAATCATTGGACTTTTCTTAATGCCTGGTATGCATGCACAAGATGATAAAAAACCTGCAATGAAGGTTACTTCGTTCAGTTTTAGCTTTGGAATTGCTGGAGCAGCCACTGCAAACACCACAGAAGATTACAATAACCTTAAGGGAGCTGTAAATAATCCCGATTTATTTATTGACGCAACTGATTATCAATCTAGTCGTTACAATTATGGATTTGGAGGGAATGTAAACCCGAAAGTATATATTGGATTATCACCCTTCAGTAAAAAGAAAGGTGAATATCGTAATGACAGAGAATTGAGATTTAGCATCGGAAGCAGTTCAGGTATTCGTAAAAATTTTAATTATTACCGTTACGACAATTTCGTCATCGATACCTTCGAATCAGCTAATACAGGAAATGTTGCTTATAGCGACTCTAGTATTTACAACCGCTTCATCTACTCTGAAAGTTTTTATGATATCAATTTTGGGGTTAGTTTTCTTTTTAAAACTCCTGTTGATAGAAGGTTTCATTTTAGTGCAGGAGCAGGAATTGAATATGGTATTGCTATACGCTCATTTGTTAAAGTAGAAAATTATAACGACGAATCTGTGTACTACTATGACGCCAATAACAAACCTGTTTTTGACGAGCCTGACTATGGTTACGACACCTTTAATTACGATAACAATTTTGATGGCACCTACACTACTGAAAACACTAATTTAAAAGGCAACATGCAGTTTGTTAGAACTTTTTTGCCACTTGGAATTAATTTCAGAATTTCCAATAAAACTCAATCATTCTTTAATAAAGTATACTTGTTTGGAGAAATGTCACCGGGTATCGAAATTCAGGTCGTAAGTAATGATAAAACTTACGTGAATCCTTATTTTGGCTTTGCCATGTTTGGCTTTTCTTACAGATGGTAAGAAGCAAAAATTCTTTTTCTATTATATAAAGACAACACAATTACCGGACTAGCACTTTATGTGTTTCCATCCGGTTTTTTGTTTGAATACTAATCAGGTAAACTCCTTTAGATAATGTTCCAAGTTTAATGGCGTTATCATTCGCATCAATAATAAAACTACTTATTAATAAACCCTGAGAATTATATACACTGATTCTATCTGGAATTGAAGAACCCTGATAATATAAGTTTGTGTTAAAAGTAATGGGGTTGGGGTAAATAACAAATGCTTTACTGGTTGCCTTGTCTTCAAATAATCCAACAGTTTCATGATATTTTGCCAGGGCATATTCTGTGTTATTCACTTCAATTTCTGATATGCTTTCACTATAAGCCGGATTGGCAACTAATTCTCCAGATGTCACATCAATCACAGCGATGCGATTCATATTGGCAGTATCAACATAAAACATGATGTAGCTCTGTGAAGCCTGGTGTAAAACCGCGCCTCCCTGAAAAAAATACTGAAGATCAGGAAAGGTATAAATAGTATCCACCGTGTATTCATTGCTTACATCAATACTGATAAGTGCAAAGTAAGTGTTACTGTTTCCACGGTAAAAACCATAAATTTTGTCGTCTTCATTATTGTATTCAAGGTTGTTCAGATAGTCACCGGGATTTAGTCCGATCGGTTCTTTTGATAAAACCGAGCCTATTTCTGCATCAATAATAACAAGACGTTCGACCCAGGCAGTATCAAAAGCATTCAAAATATATCTCCCATTGTTTGCATCAAAAGTGCTTGAACCTAGCGGAAAAGCACTTATATCAGGCATTTGATTCAACTCTGTCAATGAACCATTTTCCTGGTCAATTTGCAAAAAACGTGTCGCATATTTGTAATCCCAAAGATCGCTTACAGAATCAATTAAAGTGGAATCACTGATGTAACTTCCCAGGCCATAAGTATTCATGCTGTTCATATCATACTGTAAATCGTTTATGGTTTCATTGAAAATTGGATTTGATAATGTTGATTTGGTTCTAATCGCTCTGGAATAAAGCCTGAAATTCCATGCTGTATCAACTCCAATGAACATAAATGCATTTTGAACTGCATCAAAAGTTGAAGAGCCAAGCGCATAAGCTGTGGCGGGAGCAATTGAATCTTCATCAAAAACATCACCGGTAATGGGGTCGAAATGTGCAAGCCGCAAAAAGTCAGTATCAGGTGATGATGGTAAAAATCCATAAATAGTAATGTCCTGAGAACGAACAATAAGTGAAAAAATAAAAAGTAGAAAAAAGAGTAGAAAATTTTTCATAATTAGTTTATAGTATTACAAATATAATCATAAGATTGTTCAATGATTCAATAACAAAAGGCCTTTTAGGCCTAAACTCAAGTATAAAAGCATTGTGATTTTGAGATTCAATTCTAATTTTTCAAGTGATACTCAGCTACCAAATAAGTTTCTATGGTTCCATAATCCAAAAAAGATTTAGTATCACTATAAACATGCATCATTCTTTGTACAATAAGATGAGGTGGTCCAAAAAATTTAAAAGGATTCAGTAACTCCGATCGTGTTCGCATATGCTCTTCAACGATACCGTCCCAATTATTAGCATGTTCATTTAATTTTTCATCAACAACATTTCGGTTGTAATGCCACAAGGGATGTATTTTTAATGAAAGTGGTGTATGTCCATTGTGCCAGCGGCTGATAAAGGTTTTGTAATCAATCTTTTTCTTTTTCTTAAAAAGTGTGAGCAAACATGCGCCGGGTGTTTTTTCGCCATCAGCCCAATCTTTTGTGTAGGCAACTGGCAATGCTTCAGTAACCTGGAAAGCTCCTTCAAAACCATTTAGCTTTTGTAGGTTTTCTATGAAAGTGTAATCCTCTTTTTTTATTGAAATACAAGCAATCTTTTTGTTTTTAAAGGGAATGATAGAAACAGCAGGTGGTGCTTGTTCTGTGATCGTATAGCTGAGGCTTTGAATGTTTTTATCCTTCGTTAAGATATCAGACTCCCAATGAATTCGCTCAAGAAAAGCTTTGTAGGATTCATCTTCAATTCCCCTGACCAGGTATATTTGTTTGTTGATTTTTGCCATTAGATTTATCTGCTAAATTTGCCCGTTTCAAATCGAGGCAAATTTATAAAATGGTAAATACAAAAAAACCAAATATTCTCATTACAGGTGGCTCGGGCTTTTTGGGGCAGCGTATTGTTGAGGAATTCCTTTCTCCTGACTCGCCAATTACACCAGACGCTATAAGGGTATTTGATATCAAAGATTACCATGGAAATCATGAGAATCAGGTTCAATTTGTAAAAGGAGACATTCAAAACATATCGGAAATAGAAAAGGCTAGTAAGGGCATTGATATAGTCATTCATTCAGCAGCTATCATCGATTGGGGCACAAAATCGGAAAAAGAGGTAATGGCAGTGAATGTGGGTGGTACAGAAAATGTGATAAAATCATGTCAGCAAAATGGCATTAAACACCTGGTAATAACAAGCTCTCTCGATGCTGTTTTTACTGGAAAACCACTGGTAAATATTGATGAATCACAACCTTACCCGGAAACGCATCATACCATTTATTGCGAAACGAAAAAGCTAACGGAATTGGCAGCTTTAAAGGCCAATAATGAAAATTTGAAGGTTGTTGTATTACGACCATCAGACATTTATGGAGAGGCCGATCCCTACCACATCGATTCGCTGGTTGATATGGCAAAAAGCGGTTTTTATGTGCGACTTGGTAACGGAAAATCAAATTGCCAGCATGTTTATGTTGGTAATATGGCCTATGCACATGTTTTGGCTGCCAAAGCATTATGGGATAGGAATGAGAAAGTACACGGAGAAGTTTATTTTATTACCGATGGCAAAGGTTCCAATTTTTTCAAATTCTTTGACCAGGTAGTAGCAGGTGCGGGTTATAAAATATTCCCAAAAAATTTATGGCTTCCAAGAGGATTAGCTTACACAATTGGAGCCATTTCCGAAGGTATTGCTGTTTTGATGCGGCCGATCAAAAAATATAATCCCAAATTCAGTCGCTTCGCAGTAACGTATACCTGCACCGATTTTACCTTCTCTGCTAAAAAAGCAAAAGATGATTTTGGTTTCGGGCCAAAATACAGCACGAAAAAGGCACTGGAAAATACAATTGCTTTTTATAGTAAGCAGAAATCAAAATAATAGGAAGGCAATAATTCCTAACTTTTAAATGTACTTTTAACGAAGTTTATTTGATAATTCATGGGCTATAAAGAAATACATCTTAAACTGCCAACTGCCTACACAGATGACCAGTTGCGAAATGCTGTCGCAAACTTTTTAAGTATCAAACAATTCACATTTAAGGTCATCAACAAAAGCCTTGATGCCCGCAACAAACGACGAATACACTGGTTTATGCGAATCGGAGTCAGTTCAACTGAAATTAAAGGGGGAGAGGATAAGCCAGAAAATACACTTCTAATTCCATACAAAAAACGAAACAAATCGGTGATTGTTACTGGAAGCGGCCCGGCAGGTTTCTTTTCGGCTTATGCTTTACAAATGGCTGGTTTTAATGTAACCTTGATAGAACGAGGTGCCGATGTTGAGAAGCGGGCAAAAGGCATTCATCAATTTGAAAAAGATGGAAAATTCAATCCGAATGGAAACTATGCTTTCGGCGAAGGGGGAGCCGGGACATTTTCAGATGGTAAACTTACTTCACGTACCAAAAGAATCTCAAAAGAAAAAGGCTTTATCATTTCTGCTTATATCAATGCAGGGGCTCCAGAAGAGATCGCTTTTATGGCATATCCCCACCTAGGCACTGATAATCTGAGAAAAATAGTAAAAAAGCTGCGTGACGATTTTCAAAGACTAGGTGGGACGATGCTTTTTGAAACTCAGCTGGACGATTTAAGTATTTCAGGCGGATCAATTCTTGAAGCCATTACTTCCACCGGTGTTTTAAAGGGTGACTATTTCCTCATTGCCCCCGGTCATTCAGCCTATGAAACTTATAGAATGCTGATGAAAAACGGCGTTCCTTTCCGTACAAAGAATTTTGCCATTGGCAGCCGGGCCGAACATCACCAAAAAATTATCAATAAAGCACAATGGGGGAATATTTCACTCCCGGGTGTAAAAGCTGCCGAATACAGATTAAGCTCAACGGCAGATGGGAAACATCAGGTATATTCATTCTGCATGTGCCCGGGTGGAATAGTGGTTCCGGCTACAGCTTATGCAAACTCGAATATCGTAAACGGGATGAGTTACTACCAAAGAAACAGCCCATTTGCTAATGCTGCCTGTGTAGCAGGTTTGCATCCAGATGAACTTGCCGGCAAAAAAGTAACGCCTGCAGAGGCGCTTGATGAATTGGAGAAACTGGAACAATCTTTTTTCGATTTCACAAAAAGTTACCAGGCTCCATTCTGCACCATCAAAGATTTTATCGCTGAAAAATTACACGACCACCCGGTTAAAACAAGTTATCCGTTAGGCATTGTTGCAGCACCTTTGTGGGAGTTGTTGCCATCAGTTGTGGTAAAAGCCATGAAAGCAGGTTTAACCGATTTCAACAGAAAGCTAAAAGGATATGAGGAAGGGATTTTATTGGGACTTGAAAGCAAGACTTCTTCTCCTATACAGGTGATTCGCAATGAAACCGGATTAACAGAAGGTTTTTCAAATTTGTTCTTGATTGGCGAAGGAAGCGGCTATGCCGGGGGTATTATGTCAAGTGCAGCAGACGGCTTAAAGGCTGCTATGAAAATTATTGAAAAAGAAGCTTAAAATTTGTAATTGGTTGATTAAACAAACAATCTGATATGAAGAAAACAGTCTTTAGCATCATCTTTGGCTTGTTTGTTTTTTACCCATTACAGGCTCAGCAAACCGACCTCAATTTCCAAACTGAACAATTCTGGAAGCTTTCCGGAAACAATGTCATATGCTGGGATTTGACGACTGAATCAAAACTGCCCCACTCCGACAACATTGAAATGGATGGACAAAAGGTAGCTGCCATCATTACTTATGACGTGGATGAGAACAGGATTCTAAAAATCAATCGGGATATAATTTTTCCGCAGTTGCGTATTTTCATCGAATCATCAGCAAACCATTGGCGTAAATACCGGGCTTATTTACGTGATGAATATTCAGATGAGTTTCTTCCAACAATTACAATTAATGAAAGAACCTTTGAACCCGGGCCCCTCGATTCGGTAAGAATTTGCGGTTTACTGCAGTTCTACCATGCCGAAAGTCAGGGCATGAAAGTACAACGCCAATTACTCCCTTCAATGACCGAACGCTTGTTTGTGGAAATCTGGACTTTGAGGAATGTTTCAGATTCAGTAATTGAAATTGAAATCGGGAAGACTGAGTTTTTGCAGGAACAGCAGGGACAAAACGGGAAATTCACAAGAAATGTTTATGCTGATACTTCAGGGATTTTAACCATTGAACCCGGAAAATGGATTGATTTTGGTATTTATTTCTCAGCCCGGTTGAACAACGAACATGTTGCAAAGGAAAACTACTCCCAAATATTGATGGAGCGGCATTCTTTTTTAGATAAAGTAGAGCAAAACCTGGTACTCGAAACGCCCGATCCGGCTTTTAATACTTTGTTCACTTTTTCAAAAATCAGGGCTGCCGAAAGCATTTACGACACCAAAATGGGTCTGGTTCATTCTCCGGGAGGAGGCCGCTATTATACCGGTGTGTGGGCTAATGACCAGGCTGAATACAGCGGCCCTTTTTTCCCTTACCTTGGTTACGATAATGGCAACGAAGCTGCTATGAACGCGTATCGACAGTTCCTGAAAAACATTCCTGAAGGTGATGGCAATTTCTGGTCATCGTTCGAAATGGAAGGAACAGTAACCTGTTGCGGAGGAGACCGGGGGGATGCTGCCATGATTGCTTTCGGTGCCAGTCAGTATGCTTTGGCTAGCGGTAAAAAAGAAGAGGCTGAAGAAATCTGGCCATTGATTGAATGGTCATTGGGTTATTGTGATCGGCAAAAAAACAAGTTTGGGGTCATCAATTCCGATTCCGATGAAATGGAAGGACGGATTGCGACAGGTGGAGCAAACCTGGCTACTTCTTCACTATATTACGGTGCCCTAAAGCAATCCGTTTTATTGGCAAAAGCATTGGGCAAAAAAGCATCAAAAGTCAAAATGTACGCAAAGCAGGCGGCTGATCTACATCAATCAATCGAAACTTATTTTGGTGCTGAAATCGAAGAACTTCAAACTTATCAATACTTTAAAGGCCATCCTTATTTGCGACATTGGATTTGCCTGCCTCTTGTTGTTGGAATTGACGATCGAAAGGAAGGCACACTTGATGCGCTATTCAATAATCTTTGGACGGATAACGGGGTTAAAGTGGAGCACAATCCTGAACTTGAAGAACCCAATTTGTTTTGGGACAGGGGCACTTTGTATGCTTTTCGAGGTGCTTTTAAAGCTGGCGCTGCTAATCGCGCATTGGAAAAACTGCATGCCTATTCAAAAACACGGTTACTCGGATATCATGTTCCCTATGTTGTTGAAGCTTGGCCCGAAGGTAATATGGCACACCTTTCGGCTGAAAGCGCTTTGTATTGTAGGATTTTTACCGAAGGAATTTTAGGAATTGTCCCAACTGGTTTTAATAGTTTTGAATTGACCCCAAATATTCCTGATGAATGGGAGTATTTCAACCTAAAAAAGATCAGGGCATTTGATTCAGAATTTGATGTGAAGATTACTAAGTCATCAGAAAAGTTGACTATTGAAGTTTCTCAATTCGGCAAAATCATATTTAGTCGAAAGATTAATAATGGTGAATCAATCTCGGTAAAGCTTAAAAATTAGTAATGAATAAAAAAACAGAAAAGAATTTATTCCCTGAAAAACGGGTGTCATCAATCGGTTTTATCCTGAATGAGGAACAACAAATATTGTTGGTTAAGCCTTCTTATTATAAATACTGGCACCTGCCCGGAGGATTTGTGGATGAACAGGAATCACCTTTGCATGCCGTGTCTCGCGAAATAAAAGAGGAAATTAATCTCGACCTCAAACCCAAAAGTTTAATCATCGTGAATTACAATTCAGGTACTGATGAACAAAAAGAAGTTATTGTTTTTGTTTTCGATTTTGGTGTCATCGGTCAAAACAAATTCAATGGATTGACTTTAGACAATACAGAGATTATAGATTTTGGATTTTTTAACAAAGAACAGGCAATGAAATTAGTTGGCCCTGACAGAAGTAAACGGCTTGAAATGTGTTACCTTGCGCACCAGAAATCTGCTTTTTATTACTTGAACAATAGTGATCCTTTTCCAGAACATTAATCAGAAAAGCCACCATAAATTTAACACCTAAATAAAATGAAAAAATCTATTTTACTTATAATAATATTGTCAATAACCAGTTGTTTTTACGGTCAAAATTCCCGGGCTTACAGGCAAATGGTTGATATAAACAACTTACCAAAAAATGTACGATCAGAGTTCAAGATCAGGTATCCTAATGCTTTTGTTAAAATGTGGTACATTACCAGCATTACTTATTGGTATGAAGATTATGGCCCGACCTATTATAATGGCTGGTACCAGCCACGCACGGTAGTTGTGTATAAATTCGATCAGCCATCTTATTACGAGGTTGAATTTTTTAACCAGGATGAAAACAGTCGCGCTATTTTTAACCGATATGGTAGTTGGTTTGAAACACGAACCCAGGTCATTAAATTACCTGATAATATCATCGAAGCTTTACAAAATTCTGATTTTGCAGGCTGGAAAATCTCTGATTATAAAGAGCGTATTGAAGCCCCCGGCATGGTCAATTCGGTATACAGGATGAATGTTTCAAATGGCCACCTTTCACAAATCATCCGCATCAGCCAGTCGGGCAAGATTGTTCAAATTAAAATGGAGTAGGAAAAGTAGTGGCCGGACTATTCTCGAAATCTTCAAAAACGATCAATGAAAAACTTCATTTTAGAAGCATGTGTTGAAACCATTGATGAAGCCATTCAGGCTGAAATAATTGGGTGCTACATCGCATTGAACTTTGTTCCCGTCTTGATTTAGATGGTCTGACACCTGACTAAGCTACTTATCAAGAAAGTAATTGATAAATTATAAATTCCTGTTAAGGTGATGATCAGGCCAAGGGCTGGTAATTTTATTTATTCTGAGGCTGAAATTAAAGAAATGAAAGACAATATTCTAATTTTCAAAAAACTAAAAATTCAGGGTGTTGTATTCGGGGTGCTTGATGAGGAAAACTGTTTAAATCTCCACCAAATTAAAACCTTAACAGAGTTTGCTACCCCTCTTGAGGTCACAATTCACAAAGCTATTGACCTATGTCCAGATTTAATCTCATCAGTTGAAGCATTAAAAATGATTGATGGAATTACAAGCATTTTAACTTCTGGTGGCGCTAATACAGCGATTGAAGGAAAAGAAATGCTAAGGAAAATGATTGAACTAGCAGAATCTTCATTGACTATCATTTCAGCTGGTAAAATCACGAATAAGAATTTTGAAAAGGTTCATGGCTTAATAGGTGGTTCTGAATATCATGGGGAAAAAATTGTTGGAGATTTGAATGAATTAACTTCCTGAGAAAACCGATTATTAGAAAATTTTTAGTGGCATAATTTCCTTCGGTTTTATTTTTGGTACTTTTGCTTACGACTTTCTTTGAACTGTATCCATTTTTCTTCATGAGTCAAGAATTAAATATCGGAATCATTTTGCTCGCCGCTGGCTCATCATCACGCATGGGACAAAATAAGCTTTTGTTTAAGAATGGACGTGTTACATTGCTGGAAAATGCACTTAAATCTGGTATTAATTCCAAAGCCAAAAATGTGATCGTAGTTCTTGGATCAAATAAGGAAGAAAATGAATTAATCACAAACCAGTTTCAGATTAAAACTGCCCTTAACATAAACTGGGGGAAAGGGATTGGTAGCTCAATTAAATGTGGCCTCAGTTATCTGCTAAATGAAAACTCTTCTCTGGATGCTGTGATTATTTCAGTTTGCGATCAGCCTCATTTGTCTTCAGATATTTTTGATGGATTAATAGAAACATATAAGTTTATTGGAAAAAAGATTGTCGCCGCTGCTTATGCCAATTCAATTGGTGTTCCTGTGCTTTACGATAAAAGTCTTTTTGACGATTTATTGAAAATACCTGATGAGTATGGCGCAAAAAAATACATCATTGATAAGGCATCAGAGGATATTATCACTACTTTTCCATTTCCAAAAGGAGCAATAGATATTGATACGATCGAGGATTTAGAGAACATTCTCCCTGACCTAAAGGTCAGGGAAACTGATTTTTAGTATATATAACAAAATGTTCAGTTATCCCGTCCTTCTCCGAAGGAGTCCTTTGGACAGGTCGGGGTTTAACACAAAGCATATGAAACAAAAAGAGAAAAAACCTACCTCGCCCCAAAAAGGCACATTCAACCGACGTGGCTTCCTGAAAGGAGCAGGCCTTACTGCTGCCGGAACCGTAATCGCGAGTTCAGGAGTTTTGAGCCTGAAAGGGCACAATAACTCGAGAGCTTATAAAACTATTAGGTCCTGATTCGGTTAATATAAGTATGATGGTAAATGGTAAACTTCGCAAACTCAACATTGAACCCCGAATTACTTTAGCTGATGCCCTGCGGATCGAATTACAACTTACTGGAACCAAAGTGGGTTGCGATCGAGGTTCCTGTTCAGCTTGTACAGTCTGGTTGGATGGAGTACCCACACTTTCCTGTATGACTTTGGCTATTGAAGTAGGTGATAAAGAAGTGACCACCATTGAGGGAATTGCAAATAATGGAGACCTTCATCCTGTTCAGGAAGCATTTATAGAACATGATGCTACGCAATGCGGATTTTGCACCTCAGGTATGATCATGAGCGCTGCAAACCTGCTTGAACATAATGCTGATCCAACCTTAGACGATGTAAAATCAGCTACCCGTGGCAATTTCTGCAGGTGCGGCACCCATCCTAAAGTTTTTGATGCTACTCTTGATGCAGCCACTAAAATGAAATAATGAACGCTATGGAAACAAAAAAGATAAAATTACCTCACGGTATTCCGGATTACAACCTGACGGAAATTGAACGGGAAATTCCAATCAATGAGCCCACTGCATGGCCTGTTAATAAAGATTTAAAGGTAGTTGGAAAGCGAATAAAAAGGATTGATGCCCTGGCAAAGGTAACCGGATCAGCAATTTATACAGCTGATGTTCATCTATCGGGAATGCTTTATGGAAAGATGTTGCGTTCAGATTATCCGCATGCAAAAATCGTATCAATTGATACGTCTGCATGCAGAAAACTATCCCGGTGTTTTTGCTGTACATGTTTTCGACAATATGATAGAAGGTGCTAATCCTAAAGATGCAGAAGTACATAATTATCCGGAAGTTAAATATGCGGGGCAGCCCATACTTGGCATTGCTGCTATAAGCGACGAAGTAGCTGAAGAAGCGCTTCAATTGGTTAAAGTAGAATATGAATTTAAAGACTTTGTTGTTGATTTAGATGAAGCCCGTGAAGATGGAGCACCAGTAGTTTACATGACTGACGTAGATCAGGAAGCTTCAGATGGTGGTGAAGAAATTGAAGAAGGCCTTAAATCGCAAGGAAATGTAAGGGGTCCTTCCGAGGGTAGTTTTTATGGGGGTCCAAGAGGAGATATTGAGAAGGGTTTTGCCGAAGCTGATATCATCATTGAAGAAACTTACCGTACCCAGGTTCAAACACACGTTCCAATGGAAACACATGGTGTTGTGGTTGATTTTAATAAAGGGGATGTAACTGTATTTGCTTCAACACAATCAACCAAAGGTGTGCGCAACGACTTTGCAAGCCATTTTGGATTGCCAAAAAGCAAAGTCAGGGTGATCTCTGAATTTTCAGGAGGTGGATTTGGTGCGAAACACGGATTAGGCAATTTTGGTGTAATGGCCGGATATCTGTCAAAAAAATCCGGCAGACCTGTTAAACTGATGCTTAACAGAAAAGAAGAACATATATCAGCAGGAAACCGTCCAAATTCAGTTCAGTATATGAAGCTCGGTGCTAAAAAAGATGGCACATTAACTGCTTTAAGTTTGGTTTCTTATGGAACAGCCGGGGTGGGACTTGGAGCCGGGGTGGGGCATATTGCTCAGGCCATGTACGAATGTCCCAATTTCAAATCTCAGCAATACGATGTTTTTACCAATGCGGGACCTGGGGCTGCTTTCAGAGCACCCGGGAATGTTCAGGGTGCATTTGCGCTTGAACAAATTGTGGATGAACTGGCTATTAAACTGGACATGGACCCACTTCAACTAAGAGAAAAGATTGACAAAAGTATAATTCGCAAAGTCGAACGCGAAAGAGGAGCAAAAATATTTGAGTGGTCAAAACCACCAAAAGCCGGAAGTTATGAAGGCCCTATTAAAAAAGGAATTGGTGTTGCACAGGCTCACTGGCCCCGTTTCGTGAACCTCGACTCTACAGTTGAAATAAGGGTAATGCAGGATGGCGCCATCGAAGTTCGTTCGGCTGTCCAGGATATTGGTACAGGTACAAAAACCATTCTTGCACAGGTAGTTGCCGAAGAGTTGGGGCTTGAAGTTGAAGACATCACTGTGATGATAGGTGATACTTTATTTCCCATTGGACCTTCATCTGGTGGAAGTATTGTCACAGGGGCAATCACACCTCCGGCAAGGAATGCAGCTTATGAAATCAAATTAAAACTGCTTGATATTGCTGCTGGAAAACTGGAAACTGAAAAAGAAAATATTGAAATGCAGGGTGGCTTCTTCAGCTTAAAAGACAACCCTGACAAAAAACTTCATTATAAAGAAGTCCTTAGCGGGATGCGTACCGAGCAAATCACTGCCTCAGCAAGTCGGTCAGACGATTATGGAGGATTTATGATGGGAGGCTGGTTAGGTTATGGGGAATTGGGTTCTGTTCAATTTGCTGAAGTAAGTGTGGATACGGAAACCGGATTTGTAAAAGTTGATCGTGTGGTTGCAGCACACAGTTGCGGCCGCCCATTAAACATTGGCCAGATTGAAAGCCAGGTAAATGGTGGTATTATCCAGGGCGTAGCATATGCACTTTACGAAAACCGTGTGATGGATAAAGAAACCGGCCACCAGATGAATGCCAATATCGATCAATACAAAATGCCTTTTTCATTTGAAATTCCGAAAATTGAAATCGAAATGATTGAGGATTACGGTGCTCGAACTTCAACAGATGCAACAGGTATTGGGGAACCGGCAAATATTGCTACTGCTGCTGCTATCGCAAATGCGGTTTACAATGCTATTGGTGTTCGGATTTATGAATTACCCATTACACCTGCCAGGATTTTGACTGCACTTAACAAAGTAAAAAAGTACAACAATGAATAAATTCAGTTTCTATAACGCAACAAGCATTCAAGAAGCCTTGGACCATATTAATTCAACTGTTTCAGAAACCATTCAGCAAAATGCTGCACCTGATTCTTCAGTACTCAAAGCAGGCGGAATTGATTTGCTGGACCTGATGAAAGAAGGTTTATCAAAACCTGAGAAGCTTGTCAGCATTCAACATATTGATAGTTTAAAGGGCATTGAAATTGATGAGAAAAAAGGAATGCGATTAGGTGCAAATATTACGCTTTCTGAGATTGCAGCAAATACACATATTAAAGAAAAATATTTCGCTTTGCATCAATCAGCCGCGCAGGCGGCCACACCGCAGGTCAGGAATATGGCTACTCTTGGCGGGAACCTTGCACAACGTACCCGTTGCTGGTATTTCCGTTCCAAATATCATGAATGTTACCGGAAAGGATCATCCACATGTTTTGCCCAGATTGGCGAAAATGAATATCATGCCATCATTGGAAATGCAGATTGTGCAAGTGTACACTCATCCTCTTTGGCCACGGCCTTAATGGCTTTTGATGCTGCGATTGAAATAACCGGAAAAGATGGAAAAGTGAAAATTGTTTCAATTAAGGATTTCTTTGTAAGCCCCGAAGTGGACCACACAAAAGAAAATATACTCGAAGCCAATGAAATCATTACCGCTGTGATACTCCCAAAACCAAAAGAAAATTATATGAGTCATTACATTAAAATGGGAGAACGTGAATCGCATGACTGGCCAATTGCAGAGGTTGCTGTTGTTGCAGAAATCAAGAATCAAAAATGCAAATATGCAAGAATAGTTCTTGGTGCTGCTGCTCCGGTACCTGTTCGTGCAAAAGCTGCCGAAGAAGTCCTTATAGGTCTGGAAATAAATCCGGAGATAGCAAAAGCTGCAGGTATTGCAGGCTATGAGAGCAGCGACTCCACTTTCAAAAAATGCTTATAAAGTCCCGATTTTCGAAACAATTATCAAAAGAGCAATTGAGGCTTCATTGTGTTAGGTTTTCAACATGATATTTGTCATCCCGAACGTAACGCAGTGAGGAGGGATCTCCGCCAAAGATTCGCGACTAAATGTTTAGATTTAGACGGAGATCCCTGCCTGACGGTAAGGTAGGCTTCACTACGTTCAGGATGATAGCCTTGGTTCTAATTAATTTTTAAACATGAACAATTCCCAATCTCCAAAACCCAGCCCCTGCCGTTACATCAAATCCAAAAATTCATTTGGGATGCTTGAGGATGGTAGTAACTGGTCAGTGGTATTGAAGATCCGAACGCAACTTACTGGTGCAACAAAACAGCCGGGCCGGTTGGTCCTGACAATGGTGTTGTTGGGCCGAAGCAATGCATTGATGAACGTAAGTGCTACCTGATTCTTGAATAAAATAGGCTGATTACATGAATATATTCGAATGCTATTATAGTTTCATACATAATACGTGATGGGCTCACTCATTCGATGACCTGATAAAAATTTGTGCCTTTACTTTTGATACGTTCACAATGGAATCCATTGGGAGAAATCCATAATAATATTGTTTGTCTAATACAGTTTTTATCATTTAACCCTAAAACATTAGCTAAGTTTGCAACTAAATCAAAAAGCACTTGTCATTAGAAAACAAATAAAATGATAAATATGAATTTCAAAATTGTTTTAATAGTTATGCTGGTCTTGTTTTTCGGTTACCAGATTAAAGCCCAGGAAGAAAAAGAAATAAAAGTTGGATCATTCAACGAAGTTAGGTTCGAGGGGTCTGCACAATGGGTGCTCCTTCCGTCTGATGAAGAAAAAGTTGTGATTGTATCCAAAAGCGAAGATGTATTGGATTACATCACGGTAAATGAAAAAGGAAGCGTATTAACTATCAACACGACAGATAAAAATAAAAACATTACTAAACTTTTTAAGTCAGTCACGATTAATGTTTATTTCAAATCAATTAGCAGTGTGTATTTATCAGGTGTCGGCTCTGTAACTGCTAAGGAGAATAATTATCACTGATAAACTTACTGCTACTTTAAGCGGTTCGGGCGATATGAACATTAATGTAGCATGTGCTGAATTTGTTGGAAATATGCATGGAACCGGTGGTTTGAATGCAAGCGGGAAAGCCGATAAGGGACTTGTCAGGGTTGAAGGTGTTGGCGGTTTTGATGGTTATGAGTTGAAATGTACAGATATGAATGTAACTGTTTCTGGCGTTGGAGGAGCAAAAGTTTATGCTTCCGAAAAGTTAACTGCAACATTGAATGGTGTTGGATCAATCAAATACAAAGGCAATCCGAAAACAAAAAACCTGAATACGAATGGTATTGGGAACATTAAAAAAGTAGATGATTAGGCCTTATTAGGAGCTTTAATGAAACCCGAATACCAACAATACCTGAAGTTCGCCGAGTCACGAAAAAAGGAAAATAAAAAACTGCTTCAGCGATTAAAAAAACTAAAGCCAAAAGACCTGGACAAAGCCATCCATGAACTGCATGAACAAGCGTTTGAGGTAATTGACTGTCTGGATTGTGCGAATTGTTGCATATCTATAAGTCCTTCGGTTCAGGACAATGACATACAAAAGATTGCCAGGTCGCTTAAAATAAAGCCGTCAGTTGTTGTTGACAAATACATGCACCTTGATGAAGAACAGGATTATGTGATGAATGTGAGCCCCTGTCCTTTTTTAATGGCCGATCATTATTGCCAGATTTATGATGCCCGACCACTTGCTTGCAAAGGTTATCCGCATACCGACCGTAATAAAATGCAGCAAATCCTTGATCTGACTTTGAAAAACACAAAAATTTGCCCTGCCGTTTGTTATATTTTTGAAGAATTAAAAAAGACATACTAAGTATAGTCTCGTATTATAAACCTTCAGTTGGCAGGGATTAACGTAATCTCTCCTGATCATACAAACATTGTTTGTTATGTCTAATTGGGATTTATATCTTTTCTATTGTGGTCATTTCTCATTGAAGTAGGACATGAAAAGGACGTTATAATTGGGGAGATTGACTAGGTTTCGTAATCTTTTCCTACTTCATCTCGTTCAAAGTAATGCAAGCCGGAAATATTTAACGCATTTTTAACAAAAATATCCTTGACAAAAGTTGCGTAATGTAGTATCTTTATACCACTCTTTATACTACTTTTTTACTACTGTTACTACTACTAAAAATTATTGTTAAAAGATTTTTGCCCGCTGCTTATCATGATTTGCAGCGGGTTTTTTATTTTTTTAAAAATGTTAATAATCAGATATTTTTCAGCCATCATTTCAATGTCTTCGATTCAATCTCCTCTTTTTGATCAATTCAACTTCATGCTAATAATTGGACTCAATAAATTTTCCATACCTTTGACTATTCAGTCAGCATTATGAAAGCAAAAGAAAAAATATTGGAGGAAGCAGCCAAACTTTTTGCAAAAAAGGGATTTGCAGAGGCGGGTACCGACGAAATTATTCTCAATAGTGGAATTTCGAAGGGATTATTATTTTACCATTACAAAAGTAAGGAAGGCTTACTGGCAGCGGTTCTTGAGAGGGCATGGGAAATCAT
>CAVWXM010000045.1:0-97250 GCA_963759045.1 uncultured Bacteroidia bacterium | reverse complement strand
CTAAACTTAAATCCTTTCCAAGTTTACCTTTCTTTATGATTCCATTCTCTACAGGAATTTGTCCTGCTATATAAATCAGATTTCCTGTCTGTTTAGCAGGTATATAATTCGCAACAGGTTTAGGAACTTCTGGCAGTTGAATTCCTAATTCGGTTAATCTAGTTTCAATTTTATTCATCTGTGCTTTGGTTTAAATTATACACAACAGTGGAGCTAAACGTAGTTCCACAATGAGAACGAAGATATTAAAAAAGTGGCGATCATCCAATTAGCCTTAGCATTCATTAGCTCCACAGATGGAGCAGATTTACTTTTTATTGGGAATCCGCCCCTTGGCGGATGGAAAGAAAAAGTTCAGCTTTTCGCTGAATGTGCTCCATCGTTTGAATATGGTGCGTGCCGCACTTTATTTCATAATTTTATTTGGGTACTGTATTTTCAATTTTACTAATTCTATTTCTAAGTACCACTAACCGCGGCATGCACTATATTTTTTGATAGCCTTTCGTTATTTTTTAGTTTTAAAAGAGGCGACAGAATCTGGTCTCATTTTAAATTTCTTTTATTAAGTCGTCTTTTCCTAATCAATTCCTCATCTTGTGTTCTCATCCCAATTATTTGTTCCATTCCCCAATTTGTTCTGGCACCCGATACTCCTGTGCTTGGGCAATTCCCTCTTCCCTGAAGTTCATCAACAATAGTTTGGATAAGTGGCATTTGTATATGCCTAGAAATTTCAAATTCAAACTTTTTAATACCCTCATCCTCTGTTTCCACAATAACATGATGATCACAAAAAAAAGGAAAAGATATTTGCCCTTTACTACCGATTATTGTTGTCATATCATTTTGTGAAACCTTACTTGTATTAAAAGCCCACAAACCTTTTCCTACTATGCCATTAAAAAAATCAAAAACACCAACAGTGATATCATCAGCAATATACTTCTTTGATTGATTTTTAGAGAAACCCTTAGCTACGGAGATCGGACCAAAAAGAAAATCCAGGGCATCTAATTGATGTGAAGCAAGGTCGTAAAAATAGCCACCGCCAGCAATCTCAGGATTAACTCGCCAATTATTTGGAGCACCACTAGCCCCCACAATTTCAGGCTCAATAGTCATTTGTAAATTTACATCAACACTTCTGACAGAACCAATGGAACCGCCATCAATTAATTCCTTCACTTTGAGAATATTTGGAAGTGCCCTTCGGTAATAGGCTACATACAGAGGAACATTTTCCTTTTTACATGCTTCTACCATAGAAATACATTCTTGATACGAACGCGCCATGGGTTTTTCTACATAAACCGGTTTTTTGGCAGCAGCAGCCTTCAAAGTATATTTAGCATGTGTGTCTGGTGGAGTTGCAATATATATAGCATTTATCTCAGGGTCATTCAACAAATCATCAGCATTATCATACCACTTCTGAACACCATGTCGATTGGCAAAATCCTTTGCTTTATCAGAATTTCTTCTCATTACAGCCTTAACAGTTGAATTGGCGATTTGCATGAGTGCTGGTCCGCTTTTTACTTCGCAAACATCACCTACTCCAATAATTCCCCAACAAATTTCTTTTAGAATTTTCCGTGCCATTTTTTAAAATATTTTATTAGTGGTTTGTTGCTTAGTTATAATGTCCCGTCCTGAAATAAGGCTACAGGTTAAACATTGATTAAGCTACATTTTTAAATACCATTTCAGGTGTTTTATAGTCTAAAGATAAATGAAGTCTTTTATTGTTATAAATATTGACTGCATTTTTTGTTGCTCTTTTGGCATGGATTACATTTTCGAATGATTGATCGAGGTAGAATTCATCTTTGAGAATACCGTTAACTCTTTCAGCAATAGCATTTTCGTAGCAATGATTTTCCTCGGTCATGCTGATTTTAATTTTTCGTTTTTTTAGTTGGTTAACATACTGGTTACTGCAATACTGAATACCCCTGTCGGAGTGATGCACCAATCCTTGCCGCAGGTCGTGCAGTCTTGAGAGCCATTTTGAGGGCTCTCAGACAACCCGCCAGCTCGAGTGAGTTGGAGATATCGTAACCTATGATCTTTCGTGAGTACAGGTCAGTGATCAGTGCCAGATAGCAGAATCCCATATAGGTTCTGATGTATGTTATATCGCTTACCCAAACCTGGTTTGGACAGGTAACTGTCATATCTTTTATCAGGTTTCCGTACTTATAGAAGCGGTGATAAGAGTCGGTTGTTTTAAAGAAGCTTTCTTTCGTTTAACAAGCAAGTCATACTTTCTCAGGATCCGAAACAGTTCATCCCGTCCAACTTTTAATCCTAAGTGGTTAAAGGTGATGTGCAGAGCTGTAAGAAGCTTTCTGGTTCCCACCCTGGGCTGTTCCAATCGTTCATGTTTAACAAGTTCGATGACTTGTTTTTCGACTGCTAATCTTCGTTTATGCCTTTTCTTGTATTTATAGTAGGCATCCCGATGCAGGCCAAAGCATTGGCAAGTCGTCTCACAACTTGCCTGCTTTGATGTCTTTGGCTTTATCCACAGCTTTCATTACTGTTTCTTGCTTAAGTTTTTTTTTAGCTCATCGGTGTTTTTAAACCCGAGTTTTTCGGCAGCTACTTCCAAGATAGGAGTCAAGAACCAAGTGATCCAAATCCTTTTTGACAAGGATTTCTTTAAGTTTCTCTACTTCTTTTTGAAGTGCTTTGATCCTGGTGATTTCGTCTTTGTCTTGCACAATAATTCTGGTATTCATTAAATCTGTTCGGTTGTACTTTTTGATCCATTCGTTCATTGTACTGTTCTGGATCCCATAAATACGTCCGAGTTGTCTTTTGGTGTACTTTCCGGTACTAAGTTCGGATAAAATTTTGAGTTTGAAACTCTCGCTGTACCTTCTGTACACGCCATCATTTTTATACATAATTGCTACAATTGTGTAGCCTTTATTCCGGACGAGTCAGAATGTGTTTCATCGGTCTTGAGTATGAGTAGTAGCGGATTAAAATGCAACTACTTTTCGGATAGCAAGATACTTAATTAAATACAAAAACGGTTTAGGTTTGCACCAAACCGCTATTGCTTATGCATGGTGTTTTGTGTAGTTATTATTCGATTTTACTTTTTTTAATTCAAATCGATTGCTTCTTATTCATTCACTAATTCCAATTGCTTTTTATAGGTTTCAATTCTTGCGTGGGCAGTTCCGTCTATTAATAAAATAACTATCAACATAGCAATCGTTGTGATGCTAATTGCTCGCCAAGTCGGTGTATTGATAAAAATAATTAGTAAAGCAGCTACAATGATTATAAGCGGAATAGCCTTAAAAACAACTGTTTTGTATTCCTTTAAAGTACTTTCGGCTCGTGTAATTTCTGATTCAACAAATGCAGAAGAATCACTATTGTAGGCAGTTTCGAATTCTGTAATTCTAGATTTATTGGTGAAAAATAACCCAAGCCCTATGGTCAAAAGTAAAACACCTGCTACCAAGGTGGGAATTATGTATGCTCTTGCTATATCCGTTTTTCCTAACTGCCAAAATCCGATGCTTGCGATTAAAAACAATATTGCAAAGTAAATGAAGAATCGTGTTGAAAAGACTTCGGCTTTTGCCCATTCTGTTGCTAATTTTAATATTTCCATAGTTTAATTCAATTTATATTTTTCTCTGTACTCAGTTGGACTTATACCTTCTTTCTTTTTAAATAATCTTGAAAAATAGGGTGGATATTCAAATCCTAATTCATAAGCTACTTCTGCGATACTTTTATTTGGTTGCAATAAAATATTCTTTGCTTCATCAATTAAGTGCAAGTGCAAATGTTCGGTAGTGGTTTTACCCGTTTCTTTTTTGAGTGTATCACTTAGGTAGCGTTGTGAAACCGACAATTTATTTGCTATTTGTTCTATGCTCGGAATACCATTTTCATGCAGTTGTCCTGATTCAAAATATTCGGATAATTGCAGATTAAATTGCTCTAACAGATCATTCGATATTTCCTTTCTATTTAAAAACTGTCTTTCATAAAAACGATTGGCATATTTTAAAAGAGTGCTCTAATTGTGAAATAATAATTTCTTTACTAAACTCATCTTGGTTGTTCTGATATTCAATTTCAATATTTTCTACTATCGATTCTATTTGCTTTTCTTCTTTTGGTGAAAGATGTAATGCTTCATTTACTGAATAAGAAAAGAAACCATATTTCTTAATTTGTTGAGCTAATTCTGTTCCTTTCAAAAAATCTTCGTGAAAGTTTATTGAAAAGCCTTTTTGCTCAAAAACCACACTATTATCCCATTGTAGGACTTGTCTTGGTGCAATGAAAATCAATGCTCCATTAGTAAAATCATATTTTGTTCGTCCGTAGTTTAAATCTCCTTTTACATATCTTTTTCAAACTAATAGAATAGCAATCGTTGGTAATGGGTGGCGAACTTTCTTTTGGACAAGGTAAGTAACCATCGCCTTTCGAGAAAACACACTCAACATAGGATGCTCCGGTCGAGGAAGTTCTAAATAATCTAAATATGACGATAATGTTTTAAAGTGTTGCATAATACAAATTTAAATATTCCATTTTAAACCTGTTTCTTTTTCTGAAAGTTCCCATAGTCTTTTAGCAACCGCTTTATCTTTGGCGTGTGGCTCTAATTTATGTTCGCCAACTGGTCCTGTCCAATTGTTTCTTCCTGTAGGTCCATAAAAACCACTCTGGTCTAAATTTGATTCTGTAGCACACATCAATTGCGGATAAGCACCTTTTTCAGCCGATTGTGTTAATGGTGATAATTTCATTAGATTAAAGATGAATTTCATCATAAAACTACCACTTGTATTTATTAAGTTGGTTCTTGAAGAACCAGGATGACAAGCAAATGCTTTAACATCTGATTTACCTGCTTCTTTCAATCTATCCTGTAGTTCATAGATAGTCATAATCTGTGCTAGTTTACTTTGACTATAAGCATTATTAGGCGTGTAATCTCTATCCCAATTCAAATCATCAAATTTGATTGTTTTAATTCCCATATCATATCCCAGACTTCCTACCGTTACAATTCGTCCTTTTGATTTTTCGATGAGTGGGAACAGTGAGGCTTGAAGTGTAAAATTCCCATAGTAATTTGTTCCCATTTGACTTTCCCAACCGTCCACTGTTAGAGTTTGTTTAGGTACTTGGGCAATTGCCGCATTGCAGATTAAGGCATCAATTTTGAGTACTGTTTCAATAACTTCTTCTGCGGCTTTTTTTACAGAAGCTTGTTCTGCCAAATCCATTTTTATAGCTAAAACGTCTATATGGTTTCCAAGTTCTTGTTTTAAAGTTTTAATAGTGTCTTCTGCTTTCTTTGGGTTTCTATTAAGCATTACCACTTTAGCACCTTTTGAAAGCAATATTTTTGTTGCTTCAAAACCTGTTCCGCTTGTAGTACCTGTAATGACGTATGTTTTGCCATTTAAATTTCCAATTCTGTCTGGTGTCCAACCTTTTTTACCAAATTGATTTGTATTCATTTTGTCTATTTTTTATTGATTAAAAGAATAAGACAAAGGTCGGATAGAAGTAGACTTCTTTCCTTATACGGATTTTCGAATGTTGTATACTTTTTGGTTGGTTTTAATTACACACAACGGCTTTTATGCCTACCAAAAGTACCGAATAACATCCAATTGTTATGCGGATTCAAGCGTTTTTATTTGCTTTTATCTACAATCAAATGCAATACTTCGATGTGCAAATTTGCCAGAATCCATCATCAATGCATACAGGTTTTAGTTATAGCAATATTGTGCAGCATTTAAATGCCGGACCTTATGTTTTATCACGCCTTATCGAATAAATCAATTCGTCTAAATATTCCCCGTTTTTATAAATTGTTTTATCAAACCTGGCTTCAAGTGTAAAACCTGCTTTTACAAGGATCCTGTGTGATGCTTTGTTTGTTCCATACGGTCTTGCAAAAATTCTGTTGATGTCATATTTCTGAAAAGCCTTATCAGTTATGTCAATAATGGCTTTGGTCATGATACCATTTCCCCAGAATGGTTCTGCCAACCAATAACCAAGTTCAGCATTTTTTTGATGTGCGCCAGTTTGTGGATGAACACCAATGCTACCAACCGCTTTATCCTTAACATCTATTGCAAAAATGAGATTAGAATTGTCATTTGTTACTGCTTCAATAAATTTTTTACCATGTTTTATGGTGAATGGATGTGGAAATCCATCAGACATAAACTTCGCGATTTTATAATTATTCGCATATAAAACCAAACTGTCTAAATCGTTTACGGCCCAGGGCCGGAGTTTAAATTGCATTTTAATTAGATATATTGTTCCCAGTTATCGCAAAGCTTGTTTCATCTCCTCAATATTCCTGGGTTTTGCTATAATCGTTTTATTTTCATCCAAAACAAAAAGGCTTGGCGTTGCAACTATGCCGTATTCATCAACAATGGGTCCGTCCCATCCTTTTAGTTCGCCAATATTGATCCATTCGAGTTCATGTTCTTTAATTGTTTTTTCCAGGTCCTCTTTTATCTCATCAATGCTGATTCCGATTACCTGTAATTTACCGGGATTTGAGGCGTCATAAAATATATTGAGTTCAGGTAACATATCCTCGCAATGCGGGCACCAGCTCGCCCAGAAAAACAATACGGTTTTTGCTGATGCAATCTCACTCAATTTAACGGTATTGCCATTTAAATCTATAGTTTCAAAGTCAGGTGCTATTTTACCAATTGCCAGTTTCTTTATCAACTCCATTTTGTTTTCCAGCTCAGCCTTGCGTTGAGTGTTAACACACAGTTCATTCAGCATATTCTGAGCGGCAATGTGTTCAAGTCCTCTTTCAAACCCAATGGCATCAAACCCACTGATCAAAAAATCAATAATATACTCGTAAATCTGCTGGTCGACAAATGCTTTTTTTAAAACGGTATCAACGGCTATAAGCAAACGATTCTCCATTTGCTCCTGGGTCAGCCCGGGTTCCTGGTAAAGGCTGAGGTATTGTACAATTCGCGAAGTAAGTATATTGCTGTAAATTAAAAGGGTATCGGTAAAATCGGTGTTATCAAAATAATGTCGTTTGGTGTATTGCTTCTGCAAATCAGCATCAAGTTCAGGTTCAGCAAATACCGGTTTATCAGCAGGGATAAAATGGGCAACCAATGTTCCAGGGTTTTCTTCGGTTAACTCATCAGCACGATCAATAACTTGTTTCTGCAACAGTTTTGCCTTTGCAAGTGCTTCAATATAAAAATCATCATCACGGGGATAATATTGCAGAACCGGGTTAAGCAGATCCAGTTTATAAAGATTCATCCCTTTAAGGGAAACATAATCGTAATATATGAGATTTTCAATTGATTCAATAACCTGCACCTGGGCGTCAGCATCGTTGCCACTGGTAACAAACCTGATGTTTTCATTGTTATAGATAAGCTCGATCATTTGATTCGGGCCGGTAACAATGGCGTATAAGCCTATCGGGAAGTCCTGAGACAGTTCCATTTTGAACGAGCCGGTCATATCTGTAAAAGCCGTATCTACTATTTTTCTGCTATCACCAACAATTCTTAACAGGTATACATTCTCGTTAGCAAGTCCTGAAATTGTACCATTTATACTGTTTTGGCCAACTGCCAAAATACTGTTTAGCAAAAGGATAATAATGAAAAGCTGTTTCATTTTATGAAGAATCGTTATTAAACTGCCAAAGATAGTTTAACATTTTGGTAGATGCTAAGCCAATATCAGCTAATTGCAAATTGCGACTCATGCTTTTATTTATTTATGATTTGGATTAACTTTGCGGAGAAGCAATAATAGAAAGGGAGGGGAATATGAAACATAAATACTCTATTTTATACACATCAATATTAAACCTGTTTTTTCTTTTTGGATTAACTGTAATTGTTGCTGCCCAGGAACCTACAACCCAGGATTGTCTCGGTGCAATTCCTGTATGTGATGATATTTATGAAGAAGAAAATACAGCCTCCGGCTATGGTAACTATTTTGAAATTCCGAATGGAGGTAGTGGATGTCCGACCAACCATTGTATGGACGGTGAAAAAAACAGCCGCTGGTATATTTTTACAGTTGTTGAATCGGGTGACCTGAAGTTTCAAATCACACCCTCTGTGAATTCTGATGATTATGACTGGGCAGTTTTCAATTTATCCAATTACCATTGCGAGGACATTTGGGGAGGAGCCAATTTGATCATGTCGAGTTGTAATGCGGCTGGTGGCTCAGGATACCAGGGTACAACAGGAATTAGCTCTGCTAATGGCGGAGATTCGAACTGTGAAAACGGTGGACTGACAAACAAATGGAATGCCGATTTGCCTGTTTATGAAGGTGAAACTTATGTGCTGGTTGTTAGCGACTGGACCCAAACACCAGGTGGTTATACATTAAATTTTGCAACGTCTACGGCTTCAATATTTGATGACCAAAAACCATATATTGATTATATTGGTGGTGACCTGATTACTGACTGTGGTACCAACGAATTGTCATTCAGTTTCAATGAAAATGTAAAATGCACATCGGTTTCCATCCATGATTTTAAGTTGGAAGGGCCGGGTGGACCTTATGAGCTTGATAGTTTATACGGGGAGAACTGTGAATTGGGTGGCAGCAATGAGCGTGATTATACCCTCTATTTTACGCCTGCAATTGATAGGAGTGGAGACTACACACTTGAGATCAAAAGCCTGAGTTTTATATCAGATGCTTGTAACAACTATGCTAATGCTGATGTATATGAATTTACGGTGGATATTGATTCTCCGGAGGCGGATGCAGGTGCGGATATTGATATTGCTTATGGGGGAAGTACAACTATTTTTGGTGATGCCTCAGGCGGTTCGGGAAATTATTCCTTCCACTGGGAACCTGCTGACATGCTCGATGATCCAGATATTCAAACTCCTACTACGGTCAGCCTTACGGCAAGTACCGAGTTTACCCTGGAAGTTGAAGATGATCAATCCAATTGTATAGGCACTGACAAAATGTGGGTGAATGTTGTTGGTGGCCCACTCGGGATTACTTTAGATGCAAATGCTTTGGTGATATGCCAGGGTGAACTGGTTAACCTTTATGCTTATCCTGATGGTGGTTCGGGTGAGTATACCTATTCATGGACTTCGGACCCTGCCGGATTCACCTCCACTGACCAGAATCCATCTGATTATCCTGATGTGACAACAACTTATTACCTTGAGATTACAGATGGTTTTACCATATTGAATACTGATATCACCATTCAGGTAAACCCAAAACCACTGGCTGATGCCGGAGTTGATCAAACCATCAATGAAGGATCGACAACAGTGCTTGATGGCAATGGAACAGGAGGATCAGGGAGTTTTACTTATCAATGGGAACCTGCCAGTTTATTGGAGCAAAATGATGTACCCAATCCGCAAACACTGGTGCTTTTTACGCCTACTCTTTTTACACTCATCATCGAAGATGAAAATGGTTGTTCAAGTGATCCTGACAATGTGCTGATCAATACCGAAGGGCCGGCCCTGGCAGCGTTTCCGCTTTCTGATCCATCAGAGATGTGTGCCGGTGGAACAGTTACTGTAAGTGCAAATGCAACTGGTGGAGGAGGTGAATATACTTACCAATGGACATCAGAACCGCCCGGTTTTAATTCATCTTTAGCAAACTTTTCTGATACTCCAGACCAGTCTGTTCGCTACGATCTGTTATTAACCGACCAGTATGGAACAGAGTTTACCGGCCATGTCAATGTTACCGTTCACGAACTGCCGGTTATTGACCTGATACCGGACGGCATTATTCCATTCGGACAGGATTCGGTAAAAATTTGTGTACGTGATACTTTACTGCTTGATGCCGGCCAGGATGGCGACCCTCCGGGAACCATTTATTTTTGGGATGATAATTTTGAAGGTCGTTACTACCTGGCAAGCACCAATGGCAACTGGATTGATTTTCAGACACATCAGGTTTATGTAAAACATGGTGTAAGCGGTTGTGAGAATACAGAACAGGTGACCATCATTTTTGATTTTAACGAATGTGAAATCAGTGTTCCTGAAAATAATCTGGCATCACTGGATGCCGCTGAAATATTGCCCAATCCGAATGACGGGAATTTTACACTATCTATAAATGAAGATGTCAGCAACTTATATATTAATATTTTTGATGTGAGCGGAAGGTTGATTTATGCTGAATATTGGTCTGGTAGTATGAACTCAGGTTTTCATCAGCTAATCAAACCGGGGAATTTGGAGAAAGGTTTGTATTTTATCCATATGGAATCCAACCAAAAACAGGGTATCAGGAAAATGATTGTACAATAATCTTGGCTTAAGCGAAATATATATGTCGAATACAAAATCACTAATTGATAAAAAAGGACGACTTGATCGGGAGTTTTATGAAACTGAGCTTGAAAGGCTACAGATTGAGCTTGTTAAATTGCAGTATTGGATCAAACAGACCAATGGAAAAGTCGTGATTATTTTTGAAGGTCGTGATGCGGCTGGAAAAGGAGGGGTTATTAAACGGATCACTGAAAAACTAAACCCACGGGTTTGCAGGGTTTCGGCATTGGGCACACCAACTGAGAAAGAAAAAACCCAATGGTATTTTCAGCGCTATGTACCTCATTTGCCTTCCGGGGGTGAAATGATACTGTTTGACCGGTCGTGGTACAACAGGGCAGGGGTGGAGCGTGTGATGGGTTTTTGTTCAGACGAAGAATACTGGGAATTCCTTCGTTCGTGCCCCAATTTTGAACGCATGCTGATCAGGTCAGGAGTAATCCTGTTAAAATACTGGTTTTCGATAAGTCAAAAAGAACAGGAGCGCAGGTTCCAGGAACGAATTAAAGATCCTACCAAGCGCTGGAAGTTCAGCGATATGGATGTGAAATCGCGCGATAAATGGGTAGAGTATTCAAAGGCAAAAGATGAGATGTTTGCTTATACTGACACCAAATTATCGCCATGGTATGTGGTTGATACAGATGATAAGCGAAGGTCAAGGTTGAATACCATTCAACATATTTTGCATACTATTCCTTTTGTTGATAATGCCCCTAAGCCATTTGAATTGCCACCAAGGAAACGGCAAAAAGGCTATGTCAGGCCCCCATTGCAGGAAATGACCTTTGTAAAAGATTGGTATGAAGGTGGGAAACCTAAATCGGAATAAAACTGCTTAGCCGGGTTTGAAAATAAATCAATATTACAGTACCGGATGCTCAACAGTTCCGGTGTAAACCGTTGTGCATGGCCTTCGTAAAGGTTTGGTCAGGCTCTCTCCATAAATTATCTACAGGTCCAAATATTGTCCCAAATGCATTAATGCTCTCCGTTTCAGGATCAATGAATGGTCCATTTATTTTTTGACTGAAAGCAGCACAACCATCATTATTCAATAAGGAAATATTCACTTCTTGATATACATCGTTTTTAAAATCAAGCTTGCCGGTCATTGCAATTCTATATTTATTTGTCCTGAAAGCAACATCATGAGCATTGGCAATACCATCTTCAATTGTCCAATTCGAAATTAATTTCGTTATTTCGGTCGAATCACCGGTTTCCAGCGAAAGCAACTGAGCAAAATTTATCCCTTTGGTAAACACAGCGCCATAGGGGCCCGCAACAAATACAGCACTTAAATCAATAAGATTAAACTGTTGGCTTTTTTTAAATTTAGTCAGCACATCGTTAATATCAAATCCTTGGATAACCAGGTTATCTCCATTCATTGAAACAAATCCATTGATTGTTTCTTTGGTTTGAGACCAGTTAAAAGAACTGAATGAAATATTCAGGTTATAGTCGAGCTTACCTTTTACAAACATTTTATTTCCAATACTTTCTCCAAATATTTTGAGATCCATGCCGGTCATTTTATGTTCAATCGAGATATGATCGGGCGTTTTTGTGAAATCCAATATTGCTTTACCATTGCTTTTCCCACCAAAATATCCCAGGTCAACTGCCATAATTGCAATTTTTCCCGAGCGGCCATCAATATTAAATTGCATTGAGTCTACTTTCAGCATGTTTAATTTAAACTGCCCAATGTTAACTAAACCACGAAGCCGGATTTTCTCAACATCTATCTTATTCGCTGTACCGGTGATACCAATTTCATCTGATTGAATATTAAACCCATCGATCATTAGTGTATCACCATATTGCATGTCGATATACAACAGCCTGCCATTGCTGATACTAAAATCAGAAAGTTGTAAATTGTGAATTTTACCATCACCGGTTGAATTGTATTGCTGGTGTTCATCCTCAAAATTAAAATTGCCTGTCGGATCACGGACGATGTAAACCTGGGGAGCAACGAACCTCAAAGCCTTGATGTCAATATCAGAACTAAATAAGCCCAAATAGTCGATCGAGATTTCGGCTTGTTCAATTTTTAAAACATACGTTTCATTGCTAATTACTTTTAATTTCTCAGCAACAATGCTAATACCAGGCATCACTTTAAGTGAAATCTCACCATCTATTCTGGTTTCCAGACCAATATTTTCTGTGAGCACTTCTTCCAGATCAGATTTAAAGTTGCTGATGTAAATAGAAGCCGCAATAAACAGCAGTACAAAAAGAATGATGACAATTGAAATGAACCAGATTAGGATTTTTCGAAACCGACGCATTAGAATAAGTGTTTGGTGGAACAAAAATAGTTTTTTCCGCGATTGGCATTTACAAGAAGAAAAGTTAAGTGATAGTAGTTTATTTTTGGATCAGAACTTCTTGATATAACCGCCAGATTGAGTTTCAAAAATATCATCCCATGTTTCGAGGGCATTGGATAATTTTGGATCTGATTTTGTATCGGCATCATCAATTGACAGCGCAAAATATTTATCTGTTTCCAGTATTTTAATATTTGTAAAGCCCAATGCCATCAGGTGTTCGCGCTGGACGATGGCATACCCTATTTCAGAATAAGAGATGACAATTGCATAATATTTATTCGTTATATCGGTAATTACATAATCTTTAAGCCTGTAATTTACTGAATCGTTTTTTAATTCAGAAACACGATTCAACACATTAACACCAAGTTCAACAAGCTCCTGTTTTTTCGTACTAATCTCTGTTAAATCAGGCAGGGCAGTGTTTAAATCATGAATCATAACGTCATGAGAGAATGCAGCACTCTTCGTCTTTAATCCCGTTCGCATGGCATTGAGTTCCATGCGTGCGGCTTCAATGATCTCAGTCGAGCTTTGAAGGCGTCTGGTCATTTCTTCTTTGGTATCTTCCAACTTCCACATCTGGAACCCAACCAGGATGAAGAATAAAAGAAAGAAAGGAAATACGTAAATCACGATTTCATAAAGTGGCTGTATCAATTTATCTTTAACTCCCATGGTTACTAATTTTTATTGACCATATTTCAATTTAATCAGTTCTGATTCCATTTCCTTCATTTGTTTTTTCAATGCTTTAACTTCCCTTGTCATCACTGCATTTAGCGAGTCAATATCTGTTTTAACTTCTTTTGTTTCGTTCACCATATCACGGGTATAATACTCGATATTTTTTAACGATTCCTGTATAATAATATCCTGGTAAAACATAACACTTAGTTTAGAATTTGCATAAAATCCAGCGCCAAAAACCAGGATGAACCCGATGATGATTATGCTCAACTTAAAAGTAAAACCGCTGGCTTTTTCTGGCTTATCAATAATTTCAGTTTGTTTAATATTATCCTCAGTTTTTCTAGGTGTTGTTTTTTCTGGAATGTTATCAGGTTTTTTCTGGTCTTCAGAAGAGATCACTTTTTCTTCCTTCATATCCAATGGTTCTGCATGCAGGATGACCTGTTTTTTCAGAGGTTCTTCCGGAGTCTTAAGAGGCTGTTCAGGTTCGACAGGTTTTTCTGCAATTGGTGGAGGTTTTACCCAGGTTTTGGAATGATCACATAACTGAGGATGTAAAACACGGTTCACACAGAACTCAGGCTTCCAGTATTCTATTTGATCTTTGTCGCGTTTTCGTGCCTCAAATTCGTTAACCGACATAGGCCCGAACCATTCACCACCTTCTTTTATGTAGTAGTTTTTCATGCCTATTTAAAATTAAAACCTGATTTAATAATATCGATTAATCGTTCACAAACCTCAACACAAAAATCCCGGTCGCCACTATAAGTAAAGTTATGGTTGTCGCGATAAAAACCCATGCTGAATCTTTCGGTTTGAATATTTGCAGTGTTTTCACGGATAGAAAGCCACCCGTTATTGTGAAAAGTAAAATGATAAGATACATTATTAAAATGTACATCAAGGTACAAACTCTTTACATCTTCTCTGAAAACCTGGAATTCAATTTCATTTAACTTGATTTTAGGGCTTTGGGTTCGCAGGGCATAATCGAATAATCGAGATACCACAGAGTATGTCTCTAATGATATAACAATCAATGATTTATCAGCAATTGATCTCACTTTGTTATCTGTTAAGTTATTCCTGATTAATGCCAAAGCATCTAAAACAGTATGGTATACGGCCTAATCAGGATATTGTTACTGTTTGGTTTGTTATTACTTTAGTATGTTGCAGTTAATCAATTGGCAACTTTTTCGAAAGTAAGATAGGACTAAATTAATGGATTTTATTTATGGTAGATAAAATATTAAACTGCTTTTTTAATTTAATAAGCAATTTTGAGTAAAAAGAGACCTATGATCGGTAAGATATTTAAAAGTATTCTTTGAATTTCCTTTAATTTAAACCTGATACATTTCCTCTCTCAATGCTTTGATTTTTTCATCCTCGATATAATCATCGTAATCCATCAGCTTATCAATTATACCATTTGGTGTTAATTCAATAATTCGGTTACAAACTGATTGTATAAATTCATGGTCATGAGACGACATGAAAATATTTCCGGGATATTTAATCAGGTTGTTATTGAAGGCCTGAATAGATTCAAGGTCGAGATGGTTGGTAGGAGTGTCTAATACCAGGGCATTGGCATTGATCAGCATCATTTTGGAAATCATACATCGCATTTTTTCTCCTCCTGATAATACATTAACACGTTTATTGATTTCTTCACCGGCAAATAGCATTTTTCCTAAATAACCACGAATATATAGTTCGGTTGTATCTGTTGTAAACTGGCAAAGCCAATCGAACAAGCTTAAATTGCTTCTGAAAAATTTCGAATTATCAACTGGTAAATAACTATGTGTAATTGTTTGTCCCCATTGGTAGGTTCCGGCATCGGGCTTCTGTTTGTTATTGATGATCTCAAAAAAGGCCGTCATTGCCCTTGGATCTTTCGATAAGAAAAATGATTTTATCGCCTTTGTTGGCATAGAATTCTACATCCTTAAATAAAACCTTCCCATCAATACTGGCACTTAAGCCGCTAACCTCAAGTATTTTATCTCCGGCCTCACGTTCGGGTTTAAAAATAATGCCGGGGTATTTTCTGGTTGAAGCTTGAATATCCTCGATATTAAGTTTTTCAATCATCTTTTTCCGGCTTGTTGTCTGCTTCGATTTTGCAACATTGGCACTAAAGCGCGAAATAAATTCCTGTAATTCCTTTCGTTTATCTTCGGCTTTTTTGTTGTGTGCTTGTTTCTGTCTTAATGCCAACTGACTGCTTTGATACCAGAAACTATAATTTCCAGCAAACATCTGGATTTTCCCAAAATCAATATCAACAGTATGGGTACTAATGGCATCCAGAAAGTGCCTGTCGTGAGAAACAACCAAAACGGTATTTTCATAATTAGCCAGATAATTCTCTAACCACGAAACTGTTTCAAGGTCGAGGTCGTTGGTTGGCTCATCAAGCAATAAATTATCAGGTTTTCCAAAAAAAGCCTGTGCCAGTAAAACCCTGACTTTTTGTTTACCGCTCATGTCTTTCATTAATGCATAATGAAGATCCTTCTTTTATCCCCAGATCGCTGAGCAAGGTAGCAGCATCACTTTCGGCATTCCATCCATCCATGTCAGCAAACTTTTCTTCCAAAGCGGCTGCTTTTAACCCATCAGCATCAGAAAAATCGGGTTTAGCATAAATTGCATCTTTTTTCTGCATGATATTCCATAGTTGCTCATGGCCTTTCATTACAGTGTCGAGAACAGAATATTCGTCAAAAGCAAAGTGATCCTGGCTTAATACCGAGAGTCGTTCTCCGGGGCCAAGACTTATATGGCCGGTGGCAGTATCAATATCACCTGAAATTGCTTTTAAAAAGGTTGATTTACCGGCACCATTTGCTCCAATTACACCATAACAATTTCCGGCATGAATTTCAGATTAACATCCTGGAATAATACACGTTTACCAAATTGGATTCTTAAGTCTGCAACTGTAATCATTTGAATAAATAGTTTTTAGGATTCTGGTGCCTGTGAAAAAGTTTGCAAAAGTAAGGTTATATTTCTTACTATGTTGAATTGTTTACAAATGATATGGAAACGATGTCTTCGGAACGAATATATAACTACTGCTTAAGGATTTTAACTAATGTAATATTGTTAACCGTATCAATGAATTTCAACAAATATACACCGCTGGAATAATTGGAATATTGATGGTATTTCCCGGTTTGTCAAACTCGCTGACCATTTGTCCTAAATTATTATAAACCTCAAGTTTGCTGATTGAGGAATAATAACTTTCAAAGTGAATCAACCCATCTGTGGGGTTTGGATATACTTTAATTGCTTCTGAACTTTGAATATTAATCTGTTTACAGACTATATTGTTTTCTTCATCAATTTCGTTGATTACATCTATTGCATCTCCTTTGAACAGAATGAAGTAAATCCCGGGTTTAGTATTTACCGGAATTGCTAAAGTTGTAATCTCTTTTTCGGAATTGATTGTGGCATTAATTGTTGAATAGGCTTCACTTAGATAAGTGTCCGATTCATCGAAATTACAATCACTCGAGAGATAGTATTGAAGAGTAACATCAGGCAAAGTGTTCGAATTGCCATCATAATTTTGATAGGCTTGCACCTCAATAACAGCTCCAGGCTCCACGATTAATTCTGATAAAATCTCCTGATCTGATATTGTTATATCATGATTGATTTGCTCTGTGATCTCAACCAGAAGTTCATAGGCACTTCCACTACCATCATCAGCATCAACAACAATAAAATAGGTTTGTCCTGCTTTTGCATTGGTATAAATTGCTCCTGATGACGAAACCTCGCCCAGGCAATTGGTTGGATCACAACTGCCTAAAATATAGACATCAAGGTCTCCTGTGAAATTGGATAATTGTAGGCCGTTAATGTCCCATCAACAGTTGGGATTATGGTATGTACCCTTTCGGGCCCGGTTTCCGTCCAGTCATTGCAGCTATAATATTCAACTTTTGAAACATCAGTTGACGCACTGCCGAAATAAGTTATTCCATTTGAAAGTGAAACCGCATTGCCACAATCAAGTACTGATGAACCTGATCCACAATTTTCGTTTGTAATACAGATGTCAGTGTAATATTTATGCAGTATTTCGCAATAATCCAGATTGTAGATTTCACCCCATTGCTCAATACCTCTCTGGCACATACCAACTCCATGTCCGTAAATATATCCTGAAACACCCGAAGTCGATATAATCACATTGCAACAGGGTGACTCGGTTGTTTGACTGCAATTATTATGGCCCGAGCAAGGCCTGCTTACTAAATAGGGGATAAAATTGCCTGTTGTATTGCAGTTACTATAAGGGCTCCAGGTACCTTCGTTTGCATTTTGGGTGTAATCGCCATTGCATCTGGCCGAATACTTTGCATCAATTACAATACCTTCATACAGCATTATTTCCTGGGTAGTAAAAAGGCTTGCGTTCAACGAACTCGAACTTATATTGTCATGATAAGCCTGACCGATATTCACCGGAATACTTTTTATATGGCGATTCATTGAATAAGTGCGGCCTGCAACCGCCTGCGCTTTTTTTGTTTGCATATGAATTGTAATGCCTCCAATCTCACCTTGCACAACGCCACCTACATATTCATCAAAATTGATATAGCCGGTAAACCCGTCCCCGGATGTAGAACCATTATAACCATTGTGTAAATTACTCACATAAACATTTTCCGGTATAGGCGAAAAAGAACAGGGTTGAGCGACTGATTCAGGATTATTCAGCAAATCTTCTTCAGGTTTACTTCCGGTTCCTGATTCTTTGATCAGGTTACTATAATCCATCATTTTTTCATAATCCTTCCTGGTTATTTCTTCCTGAAGGATTTCTTCTATCCTTGTTTCTTCCTGTAAATCAGGTTTCTCAGGAGTAAGCTTGAAGATGATTTCAAGTGTTTCTCCAGTTGATAAGATCACAATGTTTTTATACAGCGTTTCCTTACCTGCTGATTCTATTTTAAGGTTAAAGTAGTCTGATTCTGTTCGTAAATTTATTGTGGTTTGGTATCTGCCTGTCTCATCAGTTATTAACTCTTTTACTAAAGTCGAATTCTGTATTGAATTTAGAACTGGCTCGTTAGTAACGGTATAAGTAACATCTCTTTGATAAATTGAAATCCTGGAATTTTTAATTGGGCTTTCAGAAAGTAAATCTAATACACCGCCTGATAAACTTCCCTGGATTACTATTGATTCATCTTGTGTAAAAGAGAATGCAGTTATTAATAGTGTAGATAACAGTAAAAAGATATTTTTCATTCACCTATCTGGCTTGTATCAGGCAGTCCTGATTGCCCATAGCGAAATTACTAAAAATGGCCTTGCTCTTCATCAGGAAGTGTTTGTTGCGACAGAATAGTTTTGTTGTTGAAAGATTTAATGTTAAAATATTTACTATCCGACTTTTCCCTTGAATACATACCCGAGTTCTTTAACGACCTCACCCAGATGCTTAATTTCTAAATTATCGCCAAATAGTTTGACAGTATTGTTTTCGGTATCGGCAATTGCATTTTTAATATTCGGCTCACTACGTAATCCGTTTTCAACTTTGGCTTTGCAGTGATCGCAGGTCATGCCTTCTACTCCGATTACCAAAGCTGGTGTGTCCAATGAAAATTGCAGGATTTCCTTTTCTTGTTTTTTTGACTTCAATTTCATGTTTATTTGATTGTAAAAACTATAAACCAGCAGCAATGTGAGTACAACAGCCGATCCAATTTCGAGCCATTCCGGAAGGATTTGATGGACATGGCTTCCGGCAGCACCTAATACGGGTAAAAACCATTCTATCGGTAAAAAATAATCAATCACCAATCCGAAAGCCAGTGAGCCGATGATCAATGAAGAGAGGTAAATAACCAATGTTTTTCTTCCCAGGTTGTTGCCAATTACTGTCATGGTGGCTGCATTTGTTGCTGGTCCGGCCATTAAAAATACGAGCAAGGCTCCGGGAGAAAGACCTTTTAAAAGTAAAACTGCTGCGATAGGTACCGAAGATGTAGCACAAATGTAGAGTGGTATTGAAACAACGAGGATGACCAGCATGCCAAGTAATCCGTTTAATTTAAACTCGCTAAAAAATTGATCGGGGATGACTACCGAGATCAAGGCGGCGATCATTAAACCAATCACCAGCCATTTTGCAATATCAGCCACCATTTCAACAAAAGCGTAATCCAAAACTGTCCGAATGCTTCGTTTTGGGCTTGGTTGGTTTTCAATTTCTCTTTCCTTTTGATCTTCCTTTTTTGGTGTCTCTTGTTCGAGACGATTGGTGAGCAAACCTCCGGTTACGCCTGTAAATAATGCTGCGATTGGGCGAAGTAAGGCAAACGGAAGTCCCAACATTGACCACGTAACCAAAATAGAATCTACACCTGTTTGCGGTGTTGAAATCAGGAATGAAACGGAGGATCCTTTTGATGCTCCATTTTTATACAAAGAGATACCAGCAGGTAAAACTCCACACGAACAAAGAGGGAGAGGGATACCAAGCAAACTAGCATTTGTTACCGCTTTAAATGTGCTTTTTCCAAGGTATCGACTCATCAGGTCAGGAGGCAGAAAAACCTTCAGTAATCCTGCAAACAGGAAGCCCAACAGCAGATAAGGCGCCATATCTGCAGTTAAATCGATAAGTGCATTTAAATAATCGAAAAGGTAATTCATTGCCGCAAAAATATAGATAATGCACTAACATGTTATAGTTAAACTTTTTTTAAGTAAGATTTAACAATTAGCTTTGGAGGTAATTAATTACAGCAAGGAAATCAACAGGATTTTCTCCACTAATCTGAAATGCTTTTTTGCGAAATTCAACTTTTTCAAAAAATTGCTGATGACTATCCCAGATATGTTCCATATACCAGTCCGGTTCTTTGCCCCACCTTAAGTCTTTTCTTTTTCGTTCTAAAAAAGTTTCTTTGCTTATCGTCAAATAAATCATCTTGTCATAAAGGCGATTTAAACGATCATCATAAAACACAAATAATCCCTCATCAATTACAATATCGTTTTGTTTTGATTCATTCACAACTTTTTTCACGAATCTGTCAAAATCGAGCGATTCAGGTATTTCCCAATTGGTGTGGTCACTAATCTTTGGAATGCTAGGCGTAGGATGCGCAAAATTATCCTGGCAAAGGATCTTTACAGTTTTATCGGGGAAGTGTTCTTTAATTTTTTCAGCAAGACCTGATTTTCCTGCATTACTGATTCCTCCGATACCAATGATCATAAGATGATTTTAATCGAGGCCGAATGTAGGAAAAAATAGGATAGGTTTATTCGGTAGTCTTCAATGGGCAGTTTTCAGTCTTCAGTCTCCAATCTTCGGTCTCCAATCTTCTGTCTACCAATAACTGGTACCTGAAGTCATTTATCGTTGCCACGGAAATTCACCTCCGTTTTGCCCGGGAACAAACTCATAAACACCCAAATCGGGATCTTGGGACCGTGAATTGCCCAGCAAATCAAACGGTACAGTTGCGGCAATTGCCTGGTCACCTTTGTCAATTGCCGGGGATAGCGTATCAATACGGTAATCGTTTACCTGGTAGTCGACGAAAAGTGGATTCTCATTTTTAAATACCTCGTTAAAGTTGACAGAATTACTCACATTAAATTCGGTTTTAAGCAAACAATGATCAAAATAATAAATTGAATCCACATCACTAACCATATCGGTTTCAAATTCATTAAGATTTGATCCATAAAGTATGCTGTTCTCCAGCTTAAAGTTTATGGCAAAAGGAATAGGTGTTTCAGTTGTGTCGAGTAAATAATTATTAAGAAAAACGGATGGTGTATTACGCACGCTATAAGGCCAGTAATTCGCAATTGTGGTATGCTTTAAATCATAATTACCACCTCCGGTAAAAGCCATACAATATCCTCCACAGTTTGCTGCCAAAACGTTTTCGCCGCTTATGTTGAATACCCTTGAAAAAATACCAATACCCTGCATGTTCTGAACGATGACGTTATTAAGAATCACACTGTTCTCAGTCGTGCGCAAAAATGACTCGGCCTGAATACCAATAAAACCATTTTCAATTACAGCATTATAAATTTCATGGTCTTCACCCTGTCTGCCTTCCATCAGCCAGATACGGTCCCATTGACCTGGCAGATCCTGGTAATCTTCTTCCAGCCTGTCGCCACCGAAATGAACAGGGTTTTCACGCGTACCGTATACTTTTAATACACCATCTACATAAGCCCACAAACCCGAGTTTTCATGAAAATGCACTTTTGTACCATCCAGAATCTCTAATTTTCCATATGAATCAATTACGGCATAACCATATATAACATATGGTTTTTCGCTGGTCCAGGTGGTGGTTTCCAGGCTATCAGCAACAACTTTAAATGGAGGGAAGCCTGTAACGTAAGTGTCAGCAAGGATATAATTGGCATTCTGTCCCCATGCAACAAGTTTAACAGACTGTGCATTCCCGTTGGTGAGGAAATTGATTTCGTCTTCAACAACAAATGGATTATTCACATCATTGGGATCAATGGTTACTCTTGTAAAAATGTAAATGCTGTCACCGCCATTAATTTCAACATCGGTAAATTTTGAACCGGCTTCACCATCCACATTCAGCTTAAAAGCTGAACTATTGCCAGATGATAATTGCACATTGGAAATACTTACCCTACTGTTGGATGTATTATGCACCATAAGTCTTCGGGTTGTTGAACCCAATGAAGTGAAGACAGTATCAAAGATGATGGAGTCGTTTGAAAAAGTCAGTTTGATGGATGGATCATCACTCACATTTACAGGCTTTCGGCAAGAAAATGTAATGACTGCCAGTATGACAAACATAAAAAAAGTTAGGAATGATATTTGTTTTCGTAAGTACATAAATTGTAGAAAATAAGTCGCCAAAGATACGATCAAAACAATTACGTTGATTCGTTGTTTTTATTGTAGTTTTATGCGCCTGAATCTCATTAAATCTGACTGATGAAGAAAATCGTTTCAATAAGCTTGTTATTTGGATTTCTGGTTTTTTCGGCAAATACTGTTTTTGCTCAATATGAAAATACCAGTGGCAAAAAGCGGGAAGGTGCGGTAAAAAAAAGACCAGGAAAAAAGAAGGAAAGGATTTTCTTTGCAGGTGCGATGTTAGGTGCTGGATTCTCAAATACAAGTGCATATGTAGATGTTGCACCGGTAATAGGTATTGAGCCAGTAAAAAACCTGCAATTTGGATTAAGATTTAATTATACCTATGAAAGTCGCGAAATTTGGAATGGATTTAACTATGAAAGATTAAATCTTCATCATTATGGTGCAAGTATTTTAGGTAGATATATCTTGTATAAAGGATTATTTGCTCAAGTAGAATATGAATATTTAAGTTATGATAATGTATGGTTTCAGGAAACTTCACCAGGTTTTTGGCAGAAGTATGAAACCAGAATTCCGGTATATACACTATTTGTTGGAGGTGGTTATTTTCAAAGATTTGGAAATGGATTTGCATCCTTTGCTTTGTTGTTTCCAGTATACGAGAGTCAGTCCTTCTACCTTATACCTACGGTAAGGATTGCTTTTGGTGGATTCTTTTAGATGGTAATTAATAGTTGATAGCAGATCAGTTTTTTTTTATTATATGTTGAATGGTATTCTTAGCGATACCGAAAAATTTCGTCCCATATTATAAATACCAATATCTTTTAGAGTTGAAAGGTGATCATAATAACTCACATTCAATAGGTTTGTTGCTGTTACATTAAAATTGATTCTGTTTCTTTTTAATTGGATGTCAAAACCAAAGCCCATATTCACAAGATTATAACTGTTGGATTTTGTTTCGAATATTGATGGGTTATTTTGGGCAAATACAATATCAATTCCGGCTTTCAGGTAAATATCTCTTAATATTTTCCATTTTTCTTTTTCGAGTTTAATTTCAAAATATAAATCCTGTGCCGGTATGCGTGGCAAATAATTGCCATCGGTTTGTTTGCCTATAACCAATGAATAGGTTGAGATCAAATGAAGCCAGTCAAGTGGATGGGGGTGGATGTGTAGCATGGCTTCACCGCCATAAAGATTTGCATTGGTTTGTGTGTACTTATAAATTTTCGTTCCTTCTTCAGTAGTATCTGCGGTTGGTGAAAGGAAAATATAGTCGTTAATGTGGTTATAAAATGCCGAAATGTCAATCGTGGTGTGTTTGGTGTGGAGATGATACCCCAGGTCAATTTCAAGATTTTGCTGGGATTTAAGATATTGATTTCCAACTTCAAACCTAACGCCATGCATGCCATACTGGGTCAATTCGGCGAGGTTTGGACTGCGGAAAGCAGATGCCAGGTTTAGCCTGATCAGGTTCTTCTCGTTAATATTATAAGTAGTACCAAATGATGCACTCAAATTGTCAAACTTTCCATCGTATTGTATGAATACCTCTTCTTCCTCTTCGTCATGCTCTTCCTCTTCATGGCTGTGTCCACCTGCTTCCTGACGGGGCACATACATATTCCTGTAACTGTATCTTAAACCTGCTTCGAACTTTAATTTATTCAATGAATATTGTGCAAGACCATAGGCTGAAATATCATTAATCGTGGCATCTGGCAACACGTGATCTGGTGCATCACCATTTTGGTTAACCTGGTACATACCCTGAACCCCATAAATTATCTTCAATTTTTCATTAATGGTTTGATTGGCCTTGATGCGATAGGAAAAAGTTTGTAAATCCATATTAACACGTTCAAACTCATCGCTATCAGGATTGCCTTTTAATTGCCTGTTGTTAAACTCATAAGCCAGATTCATTTCGAGTTTAATATTTCCAAGAAATAATTTATTTTGAGAAATGATCAAATGATCTGTTAAATCCTGATACCAGACTTCATTTCCTCTTTTGTTTTCAGTTACTAATTGAAATGCCGGTTCAACAGCCATTCCAAATTTATTATTGCTGTATTCATAAAACAAACGGAAAGTGCCCACTTTTTTCAACAAACCAAGATCAGCTTTGATATTATTGCGATTGAAGCGTGTATTGGGTGCATTATTTCCATCACCTTGTTTGTAATCTTTGTTGGAATTTATTCCTCCTCTTACACCCCAAACAAATCCTTTCTGGTTGCCTTTTATTCCTATATTCGACATCAATCCAACCGTGTTACTGAAATAGGTAAAATTGGCATCGCCTGAAATACTTCCTTGCATTGCAACCGGTTCTGGAATCAGGTTAATTACACCGCCCACGGCGCCAGATCCATAGATAAGCGACGCAGGCCCTTTGATGATTTCTACGCGTTCTAAACCATTTTCATCAATCAGGTATGGGTGGTCTTCTGAGAATTGGAAGTTCTCCATCGGAACACTATTGTTCAGAACCAAAATATTACTTAAGGATAAACCCCTGATTACTGGTGTAACTACACCCGGCCCTTTTGAAATCATATTTACACCCGGCACTTCAGTGATCGAAGCAATAAGTGATGGATTTCCTGATCGTGCAATCTGATCAATTTTTAAGGTACTTATTTTAATGGTATTGTCATGCTGAGTGCTGGTGAAATTTCCTGAAATAACAACTTCATCGCTTTCAAGAACAACTTGCTCCATTTCAATATTAATTTCGATGGGATGTCCTTTTAGGTATACTTTCTTATGGACTGTTTCGTAACCAACAAATGAATAATGGATGATAAATTCTCCGTTTGGCAATCCTGTTATTGTGTATTGCCCGAAATTATCTGAAAATGAGCCGATCGACAGTTCATGAACATACACATTTACTCCCGGCAATGATTCACCACTTTCAAGATCTTTAATCGAACCCGAAATGGAATTTTGAGAAAATGCATAATATGATAGACAAACTAAGAGTACAAATAGAAAATGTTTCAATATCGATTCCATTATTAAATTTGAAGACTAACAATCCACAAAGTAATTATTACAAAAGTTTACTTCTAAACAAAACCGAGTGTTAATTTTTCTCCGGAATATTTTTTAATACATCAATAGTCAAATCCCAGAATTTTTGTACGCTCTCTATTTCAATGCGTTCTTCAGGTGAGTGAGCACCTTTGATGGTTGGGCCAAAGGAAACCATATCCATTCCGGGGTATTTGTCACCAATTAATCCACATTCCAAACCTGCATGTATAGCCAGCACTTCTGGATCAGTATTAAATAATTTTTTATAGGACGATTCAGTAATCGCTACAATTTTTGAGTCTGGATCAGGCTTCCAACCGGGATAACCGTCGCTGTGTTTAATACGGGCACCTGCCAGATGAAACACACTGGCGACCATATTGCATACATCGATTTTTGCTGATTCAACGGAACTACGCTGGCTGGTAGTGATCAGAATTTCATCTTCCTCCATTTTTACAGCTGCAAGGTTAGTTGAAGTTTCCACGAAATTTTCAATATCCTGCGACCAGGCAATCACGCCATGAGGGCAAGCATAAAGGGCATTGAGTAATTCATCTGTTGATTCATCATCAACTATAAATTCCGGCATATCAGCTTCGGCAACTGAAAAGTCAAGGTTAGGCTCCGTAACATGGAATTCAGACCGGAATATTTCACGGTAGTTTTGTACGAATTCTGTTAAATCAGGACTTTTACTTTTGGGTACAAGCACAATGGCAAATGCCTCCCGGGCAATAGCGTTTCGGAGGTTTCCGCCATCAAAAACACTTACCTTTATTTCAAGTTCTTCTCGTGATTCCCATAAAAACCTGTTTAGCATTTTATTGGCATTACCAAGTCCTTTTTGAATGTCGTCGCCCGAATGGCCTCCTTTTAAACCTGATACCATGATTTTATGGGCTGAGTATCCTTTCGGAACTTCTTCTTTATCGTATGGTAACCAGGCTAATGTATCTTGTCCACCGGCACAGCCAATATATAATTGACCCTCATCTTCCGAGTCAAGATTCAGTAAAATATCACTTTGTAAAAAACCGGGTTGCAGTTCAAAGGCGCCTGTTAAACCTGTTTCTTCATCAATTGTAAACAAGCATTCAATTGGGCCGTGTTCAATATTAGCATCAGCCAATAAAGCAAGTTGTGCAGCCACGCCAATGCCGTCATCAGCGCCTAGCGTTGTATCTTTTGCATAAACCCATCCATCTTTAATAAAGGTATCGATGGGGTCCTTTTCAAAATCATGCACTTTGTCAGAATTCTTTTCACAAACCATATCCACATGACTTTGTAAAACAACTGATCTCCGATTTTCAAAGCCTGGTGTTGCAGGTTTTCTAATCAGCACATTACCAATTTCATCCTGAAGTGTCTCAAGGCCATTCTTCTTGCCAAAATCTAATAAATAGGCAACTATTTTTTCTTCTTTTTTCGAGGGACGTGGAATTTCAAGAATTTCTTTAAAATAAGCCCATATGGATTTAGGCCTGAGTTCGAGAATATGTTTGTTCATGATTTAAAATTTTAGAAAAGCAAAGGTAAGGAAATGCAATCAGATATTTTTCAACCTTGAAATTGTATCTTTAGGATCGTCTGATCCGAAAACGGTATTTCCTGCAACAAGCACATCAGCTCCCATATTTATGAGATCGCCAGCATTGTCAAGCGTAACACCTCCATCAATTTCAATTAAAGCATTTGATCCTGTTTCGACAATCAGGTCTTTTAGGCTGGCTACTTTTTCGTAAGTGTTTTCAATAAATTTCTGTCCACCATAACCAGGGTTGACTGACATGATCAATACCAGATCAACATCTTCAATAATATCAATTAATAATTCAACCGGTGTATGAGGGTTTAAAACCACACCAGCTTTCATGCCTTCTTCCTTAATTGCATAGATACTTCTGTGCAGATGAACAGAAGCTTCGTAGTGAATCGTTAATATATCAGCACCTGCTTTTTTGAAATCTTTAATGTAGCGTTCAGGTTGTGTGATCATTAAATGAACATCCAATGGTTTTTTTGCATGCTTATTTATGTAATTGATTACCGGAAAACCAAAAGAAATATTGGGGACAAAAACACCATCCATCACATCAAGGTGAAACCAGTCGGCCTGGCTATTGTTGATCATTTCAATTTCTTTTTGCAGGTTACCGAAATCGGCTGAAAGGAGGGAAGGGGCTATTAAATGACTCATTATAAATGCTTAGATGTAGGTCAAAATTACAAAAGATTTGATATAAAAAAAGCGCTCATTTGAGCGCTTGTATTTTCTAACCGAGATAAGATTTTAAAATCTTACTTCTCGATGTATGTTTCAGTCGTCGGATGGCTTTTTCTTTAATCTGACGCACACGTTCACGAGTAAGGTCAAATTTCTCACCAATTTCTTCCAATGTCATTGGATGTCCTCCATTCAATCCGAAATAATATTTCACAACATCGGCTTCACGACCTGTTAAAGTTGAGATTGCCCTGTCTATTTCTTTACGCAATGAATCATACAATAAACCTGTTTCAGGAGTAGGAGCTTCGTCACTTCGCAATACATCGTACATGGTATTGTCTTCGTCCTGGATAAGTGGCGCATCCATCGAAACATGTCTTCCTGCATTACGCATCGACTCTTTCACTTCCGTTTCGGTCATATCGAGTTCGCCTGCAATTTCTGAAACATTTGGTTCACGCTCAAATCCTTGTTCAAGTCGGGCAGATGCCTTATTGATTTTGTTGATCGAACCAATTTTATTTAATGGAAGTCTTACAATCCTTGATTGCTCAGCCAGTGCCTGCAAAATAGACTGCCTGATCCACCAAACAGCATACGAAATAAACTTGAAACCACGCGTTTCGTCAAACCGCTGTGCTGCCTTAATTAACCCAAGGTTACCTTCGTTTATAAGATCAGGTAATGTAAGTCCCTGATTTTGGTATTGTTTTGATACAGATACCACAAAACGAAGGTTTGCTTTAGTTAATTTTTCCAGGGCAATACGGTCTCCTTGTTTAATACGGCGGGCCAATTCTACTTCTTCCTCCGCTGTAATCAAATCTACTTTTCCAATCTCCTGAAGATATTTGTCTAACGACGCTGTCTCACGATTGGTAACCTGTTTGGTGATCTTTAATTGCCTCATAACCGCCTCTTTCTAGTAATGGATTAAACGATTCTATATATTAAAAGTTTCTTTTATAAAAGGTCTACAATATAACTATTCTTTCTCCTCTTTGTTGTCTCTTTGCGGACGTTCAAGCAAAACTTTACGTGAAAGTTTCAATTTACCTGAACGACTGTCAATTCCAATCAGTTTCACTTTGATTTTGTCTCCTTCATGTAGCACATCTTCCACTTTTTCGATACGTTTATGATCTATCTCTGAAATATGTAATAAACCATCTTTTCCTGGAAGGATTTCAACAAAAGCACCAAATGGAACGATGCTTTTTACTGTACCCAAATATACTTCATTTAACTCAGGTACGGCAACAATACCTCTGATCCAGCTTTTGGCTTTCTCAATTGATTCTTTGTCGCTTGACATAATGTCGATTATACCGAAGTTACCAACTTCTTCAATAATGATGTTAGCACCAGTTTCTTTCTGAATTTCCTGAATTACTTTTCCGCCGGGTCCAATAACGGCACCGATAAATTCTTTATCGATCCTCATTTTTTCTACCCTTGGTACATGGTCTTTGTAATCTGCTCTTGGTTCAGTAATGGTTTTCGCCATTTCACCTAGAATATGCAATCGACCCTGACGTGCTTGTTCCAATGCTTCTTCAAGCACCTGGTATGATAAACCGTCAACTTTAATATCCATCTGGCAAGCAGTGATACCATCAGTTGTTCCGGTTACTTTAAAGTCCATATCACCCAAGTGATCTTCATCACCTAAAATATCAGATAATACAGCATATTTTCCACTTTCGCTATCAGAAATCAATCCCATTGCAATACCTGCAACTGGTTTTTTGATTTTCACTCCGGCATCCATCAATGCTAGTGTTCCACCACATACTGATGCCATGGATGATGAACCATTTGATTCCAGAATATCAGATACAACACGAATGGTATAAGGATTGTCTTCTCCTTCAGGAAGAACTTGTTTTAAAGCACGCTCAGCCAAGGTTTCCATGTCCAACTTCTCTACGGCCTGTTCCCATGAATTTTTTGACTTCACCGGTTGAAAAAGGAGGGAAGTTGTAATGCAACATGAATTCATTTTTTCCTTCAACAAGTGCACCATCAATAGTTTGTGCATCAAGCTTACTTCCAAGCGTAATAGTAACCAAAGCTTGTGTTTCACCGCGTGTAAATATTGCAGAGCCATGTGTGGTAGGAAGATAGTCAACTTCAGTCCAGATCGGCCTGATTTCATTAAGCTGTCTTCCATCTAGTCTTTTTCTTTCATCTAAAACGGCATTACGTACAGCATCTTTCTCAACATCGTGGAAATATCGTTTTACAAGTGATATTTTTGCTTCCTGATCTTCTTCTGAAAGTGTTTCAACAAACGCATCGCGAACTGCCATAAAAGCATCCATTCTTTCATGCTTATCTGCGTTTCCGGCTAGTGCAATTTCGTAGCATTTTTGATAAGTAGCCTTATTGATAGCTTCTTTTAAGTCGTCATCATTTGTTTCGTGAGAATATTCTCTTTTTGCTTTTGCTTTCTCAACCATTTCGGCAAGATCAAGCTGAGCCTGACATTGCTCTTTAATGGCTTCATGTCCTATTTTAATAGCTTCTAACATAACCTCCTCAGAAACTTCTTTCATTTCACCCTCAACCATATTGATGTTATCGATGGTTGCTGCGACCATTAAATCAAGATCTGCATTTTCAAGATCACCGCGACCAGGGTTGATAACAAATTCACCATCGATCCTGGCAACTCTTACTTCAGAAACAGGCCCATTAAAAGGGATATCTGATACAGCAAGCGCTGAAGAGGCAGCAAGCGCTGCCAATGCATCAGGCATTGAACCATTTTCTCCCGAAATTAATGAAATAAGAACTTGTGTTTCGGCATGGTAATCATCCGGGAAAAGTGGACGTAAGGCTCGGTCAACAAGGCGTGAGACCAATATTTCGTGTTCAGAAGGGCGTCCTTCTCTTTTAAAAAAGCCACCGGGGAATTTTCCGGCTGAGGCATATTTTTCTTTATAATCAACTGATAAGGGCATAAAATCAACATCCTCTCGTGCATCTTTTGCAGATACTACAGTGGCAAGGAGCATTGTGTTGCCCATTTTAACGACAACAGAGCCGTCAGATTGTTTTGCTAATTTTCCTGTTTCAATGGTAATTTCTCTACCATCTTTCAATTTAAAAGACTTAGTTATTGCTTTTATAGACATAATATTCAATAAGATATAAATGTGTTGAAACAAACACAAAAAAAGGCAATTGCTTTAATTGCCTTTTTTTGGTCATATTTTTTTGGATTATTTTCTTAATCCTAAAGTTTTAATAATGGCGCGATATCTCTCAATGTCTTTATCTTTGAGATAATCAAGTAATCTTCTTCTTTTTCCAACCAACCTGATCAATGACCTTTGTGTGAAGAGGTCTTTTTTGTTTTTCTTAAGGTGGCTTGTAAGGTGTTTGATACGGAATGTAAATAAGGCAATCTGGCCCTCAGCTGAACCTGTATCCGATACAGATTTTCCGTAATCTTTAAAAAATTCTTGTTTTTTTTCAGCAGTTAAATACATACTTTTTACTTTTTTCTCCTTCTTATTTCGGGCGGCAAAAATAGAAAAAACTTTTATACGTGCAACATTTTCAACAAAAACCTAATTAATATATTTCCGTTTTTTTGATCACATATAAATACAGGCTTGATCCTGCATAAATAATCAGTGTAAAGCCAAGCACGTACAATACTGATCCGATATATGCTGAATCGTAATTCATAATTACAAAACCTAGTACAATTGCCATAATTCCGGTAAGTGTATATAGCCATAAATGAGGTTTGTTTTTTTCTTCTATTAACCCACTAGTTAGTAGCATAACACCATTAAATACGATCCAAAAAGCAAATACAATTAATAGAAAATACTGGTCGCTAGAAGGGTACGTAAAAAGAACAAGTCCGGAAAAACCATCTAAAATCATTTCCATCGCAGTTTTCTGACTGATGTTTTTATCGAAATGCAGGAAAATATAGATTAGGGTTAGTGCAGAAGATACAATGAGCGATATTCCAAACACTACAGAAAAACCATCCATAGCGTGATTTAAAGCAATTGCAAGTAATCCGGCAATAAGTAATACGACAGACCGGGTTTTACGATATCCAAGTTTCATATTCGATGAATGAATTTGGCTGGCAAAGATAGCAAAGAAGATGTGAGTTAATTTTTAAAATGACCACTTTAGATCAATGAAAAACATTTGACCGATATCACCATATTCAGTCAATGGATCGCCCCAGAAAAGTTGACCGACCAACATGAGTGATATATTGTCTGTCAAGCTAAAATTAACCGAAGGACCTACGAAAATAGATTTATCGTATGGGTTATAAATTGAGGCCAGGTCGAGGTTAATTAATGGGCTTGCCGGATATGAAATCTGGCCAAAAACATTCATCCGTGAACGCGTTAAATTTTTTACATTCAGGCTGCTTGAAAACATATTTGAAAATGAACCCAGGAAATTTCCGAATCCTGCATTCACCGGGCCAGTAGCACCATCACTGTTGTAAATCCCTGAAAAGTTAATAAAAATACTATTGCGAAAAGTATAATTAATTCCTATTGATGCAATCCAAACATTGGCTGAATCAGAAAAATGTTCGATATCCCTGAACCATGAAACTTCACCTGTAAATCCGGCCCCGGCAATTGAACCTGCCCAGCCAGCTCCAGCTGTATAATCGTCCTCCATTTTACCGCCGAAAATCTGGAAATCATAACTCCATAAATTAAACCGGTACATGGCAGCAACTGTGTAATAATCTTGTTTTTTTAAAATGATTGTATCGCCAGTAAATTGACTTAAAACCAAGTTATTCCCAACTTTGGCTGCTAATTGAACAGATGAGAAATCGCCTGTAAAAAATTCCATCAAAACTGCATCACTACCTGGCCGCTCAACATAGTTAAAATCAAAATAATTATAGGCGTTGAAAATGTCATTTGGGTTCCAGATGAGGTTGGTTCCCCAGTTAATTCTTTGTCTCCCGACCGTTAGTTCAAATTTGCTTAATGTCCATTTCAGATTGGCCCTGTCAAAATTGGTATACAAAACGTATGAATCCCCATCAGCAATTGTAAAAGTAAGGTCGAAATATCCATTGTCAAAAGTGGCCATGTCGTTATAAGTGTAATTAAGTTTCAGCCCTGAATACAAATCATTGTATGAAGCAACCAAAGGACCAAAAATAAAATTGTTGCGCATGCCAACATAAAATTCCAGGTTTTTAACCGGAGTTATCCAGAAATTAAAACGGTTATAAATGCCCGATTGGTTTTGCCAATCTTCGAAACCCAGTGTCTCGTTTATTTCGCCATATGGGATCCATGTGTTATTGAGATATTCTACAAAGCCGGTATAGCGGAATACTTTGGGTTTTTCTTGTGCAGACAAGTTGGTATTTACAGCAATACAAAAAAGTAATACAATGGCGCTCTTCCAGATTTGCAATCTGGAAGGAGGGAGCAATGGATTTAGAATCCAGAATAATCCCGAAATTGAAAATTTCTTTTCCCAAACATCTGGATTGCAAATCCGGATGAGCCGATATTTATTAAAACTGCTCTTCAAGATTTGCAATCTGGAAGTCAAGGTTTTTGGATTTGTAATCCTTTTTTTCATATCAAAACAACTTCGATTAATCCGGGCTCTTCAGTATAATTTTTAGCTGAACTATAAATGTACTCTTCAGCATTTTCAACGATTTCAGCTTTAACTGGATTTTCATGAATATATTCTAACTTTTGCTCCATAAAGCTTGTAGAATGAATTTCCTTCGCTTCATTTCCATCCTGCCAAAACTTGTAATTCTTAATACTTGATTTGTATCGCCCTGCAAATTCAAATTCGCTTAACAACCACTTTTTCCTGCTTTCTTCTGAATTCTCAATTATCTCACTTACAATTGCTTTACTGGTAAATTTTTTAAAATCTCTTAGAATGTCAGATAAATGGTGATCATCATCAGCTTCTGCAATAAGGTGAATATGATTACTCATTAAACACCATGCATAAATAATCAGGCCTTTATTTTCTTGATTATACTTTAACGCATCCACAATAATGTGTTTGTAAACTGGCCGGGTAAAGACATCGATCCAATTAACTACGGTCATAGTAAGGAAATAGGTGCATCCAACAGATATTTTATTCTTTATACCCATTATTTTGAAATTTTAAATTTCAGGCTTTTTACATCCAGATTGTGCAAAAGGCACTCCTTCGGAGCAAATCTGGATGAGCGTTAGCTATGCTCATTCTATCTCTCAAACCTCTCATCACTTAATATCTTACCGTCTTCGATTGTGATAATTCGCCTGGCTTTGTCCATTACACGTTGATCGTGGGTGGCAAAGATGAAGGTGGTGTTATACTTTTTGTTCATAACCGACATCAATTCGAGTAATTCACTTGTGGAGGTAGAATCGAGATTGGCTGTGGGTTCATCAGCAAGTATGAACTCAGGTTTTGATGCGAGTGCCCGCGCAACCGCAACACGCTGTTGCTGACCGCCAGATAGCTTTGATGGTCGGCTTTTAATGCGATCCCCAATACCTACTGCTTCAAGTAATTCTTTCGTCCGGTTTTCACGTTCTTTTTTAGGCTTTCCCTGCAAATGCATAATAAATTCAACATTCTCACCGGCGGTGAGAACGGGAATCAGATTATATGATTGAAAGACAAACCCTATATTGTTCATCCTGAAGTCGATCAGTTTTCGGGAACTTAGATCCCAAACATCAGTTCCGCCAATCTTTACTGAACCTGAAGTTGGTCTGTCTAATCCACCAAGCATATTTAAAAAGGTGGTTTTACCTGATCCTGAAGGTCCAACAACTGCTGTAAATTCGCCTTCTTCAAAATCGATCGTAATACCATTTACTGCTTTTACTTTTACTTCGCCTCCATTGTAAATTTTTACGAGGTCTTTTATTTCTATAACATTCATGATGTTAGTGTTTTACCCCCTCCGCCTTCGGCATCTCTCCCTCAGGGGGAGAAAAAGATGAAGAGAGGTTAATTTTACATTATTTATTTCTTATTCAATATTATTTATTTCAATAAATCTATCACTAATGACTAATTACTCAATTCTCAGTGCATCAGCCGGATCATTTTTCAGTGCCTTATAAGCCGGATAAAGTGCTGCAATTATTCCTGTGAAAATGACCATAATAGTAATGTTGACCAGCATGATTGGCTCGAGGCTCATATAAACATATGCATCATATCCAAGTTGCTCATATCCTGCTGCCCACTTGCTAAGATCAATGGGTTCAACCGACTTCCATTTTGAAAACAATGACCCAATAATAATCCCGACCACTCCTCCTGTTAATGAAAGCAAAGTTGACTCAAGTACGATCATGGAGAATATTCTTATTTTATTCATCCCAATAGCCATAAGCATTCCAATTTCCTTGGTGCGCTCCATAACGACCATTAACATCGTATTTATAATTCCAAAAAGAAGGGCCAATAAGATGATGATGATGAAAATATACATATACAAGTCCATGGCTTCAGTAAGGTAGTTCATTTCAGGGCTGAGTGTTTTCCAGTCCAATACCTCATGGTTAGAAGCAATCTTTTTTACAGATTCTTCAACTGTAACAAGGTTCTCGTTATCACTGATATTAATTGCAATTTCATGTGCAGCGCCTTTAGGAAGTTCCGCAAGTATTCTGATATCATCTGCCCTGACAAAGACATGAGATTCATCATACATATTGTTATTGGTCGTATAGATTCCAGATACACGGAAAAGACCGCTAACTACATTATTTGCAGTATCCTGTAAAGTGATGACTATTTTTGATCTTAATTTGGCATTTAACTTTTCAGCCAGTTTTTTACCAATCACTATCGGATTTTTATTGATCCCGGTCAGGTATTCACCTTCATAAATTTTTTCGTTGATGTTCGTAACGTTCGATTCATGTTCTAAATCAACTCCTGAAACCATAACGCCCGTGGCCGTTTCCGCGGTAGCGGCCATAGCCTGAACGATGATTCGGTAGCTGGCTCCTGTTACGTTTTCAACCTCCCTTATTTGTTTAACCAGTTGGGACGCATCAGGCATATATCCATTAAAATCTGAATCCTGCCTGAAACCTTCTTTGTGTATCTGGATATAGGAAAGCTCGGTTTTTATTACTTTTTGAATGCGCTGTTCTGCAAGTCCTTTCATAAAGGCTGTTGCAGAAACCCCGGCAAAAATGCCAAGGGCAATGGAAAAAATAATAACCAGGCTTCGGACCTTATTCCTCCAAATGTTTCGCCATGATATTGAGAAAAGCATGATAGTACATTTTAATTGTTCAAACTAATTATGCCCTGAGGGCTTTTGTTAACCTTAATGTAAATGATTTATAAATCGGGAATAGTGCAATAACCAGGGTGATGATAAATACGGTTAATGCTTGAATATGTAAATACATCCGGCTGCATTGAAAAATACATATACGGTTCTATTCCCATTTCGATCATTGTTTTTGCCGCATCTCCGGTTAGTGGGATCGGGTTCTTGAAAAAATAATAAGCAAGTGGAATGCTGCCTGCAATTCCTGCCACAGCACCCAATATTCCCATCATTAAAGTTTCAACAAACAAAACTGAACCCAAACGAATTCGTTGCATTCCGATGGCAATCATAACTCCAAGTTCTCTTCTCCGTTCGGAAATCATCATTAAGATGGTACCAAATATTCCGAAAGTAATAATCATATAAAGTATTCCTTTCATTACTACTCCGCCTGCCCTGTCAGCTTCAATCATTGATACGAGTTCCGGCTGGAGCTCCGACCATGACATTACCATATAAGGTGACTTGATCTCTTTTTTCAGATGACGCATAACTTTAGGCAAATGATAATGATCTTCCACCATAATGACAAGAGAACTCAATCTGTTTGGGGCTGAGAAAAACTCCTGGCAGGTTTTCAATTCCATGTAAACAAACTGTTTATTCAGCTCAGGAGAAGGAAATTTTAAGATACCCTTCACAGGAAATAAACCTGCAGCCATTACACCATGAAATCCTTGTCCATATAAAATAAGTGTATCTCCTATTCCAATCTTCAGGTATTTTGCCAGATCAACAGCGACCAGCACTCCTTTATCATTATCCTCCAGGTAGGAGCCTTCTGAAACCCATTTTTTAAGATTTGTAACCTTGTTTTCAGATTCTGGATCAACACCAATAATCACTGCTCCTTTGGTTATTTCATCTGAGGAAGTCAATGTGAAATATTCAAGTCGTGGAGTAAAATGTGTTATTTCTTTTTCATTCTCAACAATTCTTCGAATTGAATCTGTCAACTCAAAAGTATTATTGATGGTTTTATTTTCATGATATTCTTCTGTGAATATTTGGGCATAACCCGAATAAAATTTAACCACATTGTCAATCATTGACTCATATGAACCGAATTGCATCGACGTCATTATGGCTGAAAAAAGAACCCCGAAAAAAACAGACCCACTGGTAATAACAGTCCGCCAGGGCTTACGCCATAAATTCCTCCATGCCATGATGATATTTTTCATCTCAATAATTATTTAAGCCCTCAGGGCATTTACAGTATTCAATTTAACTACAAAATAAATCTGGTAAAAAGAGATCAGTGCAAAAATGACAAACACGGTTATGGCCGGGCCTATCCATATTTCAGGGCTTGCGCTGAATTTAATAACCGGTTCAAATCCCATTGAACGATAAGCCTCAGCTATTTCTCCGGTAACATGAATTGGATTTTTAAATAAATACCAGACAAGTGGAAAACTTCCAGCAATACCACTAAGAACTCCAATTATCCCGATAAAAAACGACTCGATGATGATCATAATCACAACCCTTGTCTTCTGAAAACCAATTGCAATCATAACACCCAATTCACGTTTTCGTTCGTGCATCAGCATTATAATTGTTGCCCAAACCCCAAATCCAATTATCATGAAAAGTAAGCCTTTAATCACCTTGCCGCTAGCAATTTTCCCATCAATCAAACTAACCAGTTCGGGCTGTAATTCAACCCAGGAATAAATAGCCAGATCATCTGCTAATCCCGGTTTTAATTCCTTGATAGTTTGATCAACCTCATCAGGTGTATTAACCATAATAACACTGGAAGTAATCTTCCCGGCAGGTAAACCTAAAAATTCCCTGCAGTTATCAATGTCCAAATAAATAACTTGCTTGCTGAGGTCGGGCAGAGGGAAATCGAGTAAGCCGGCGACTTTATAAATTCCTGCAGAGCTGATGCCATGATAACCTTGACCAATTAAAACAAGCGAATCGTTGACTTTAATTTCCATGTTATCTGCAAGCACTTTTCCGATAAGAATATCTTTTGACCCTGAACTGATAAATTCACCATCACCAATCCATTTCGACAAACCTGATATAGCTTCTTCGTTTTCCGGTTCAATACCAAATACCATGGCCGGATAGCTTGTTGTTTCTGATCCGGCAAGGGCAAATGTTTCTATTCGATCGAGCACTTTGAGTAACTTGTTTGTTTTCAAGAATCAGTTTTTCTAAATCATTGCCTGGTACGAAACTATTGTTAACGCTCCTTAGTGCTTTGAATTCTGCTTCCTGTATTTGGATATAGCCTGAATAAAAACGAACCATATTATCAACCATATTTTCAAATGAACCTTGTTGCAGTGACGACATAAATGCAGCGAAGAAAATACCAAAAAAGATGGATGCTGCTGTAATCAGTGTCCTTCGGCTGTTACGCCAAAGATTTCGCCATGCTATTTTGAGATTGTCTTTCATTTTTTCTAACTTTAGTTTTTTGCTTTTATCCTAATGCACTTTCTTCATATTTTGTTTGCTGAAAAAACTGTCATCTATTGGTTTGTTAAATATTGAATTGGTAAAAAGCAGGACTGTTTTCTCTCCTTCTTTATCTGCCGGGATAATCTCCATTCTGGATGGAATGTCACGTTCTCCAAAAGTCTTAATATCGAATGCGTTTTGGGTGTTTTGCAAGTATCCATCCTCATCGTAATATTCTGATTTCCACAAATCATAACCATCTTTGGTAATCCACGAAATAATTTTACCCCAAACAACTGCAGCATCTTCGTGTGGAATGAGTTCAATTTTAAAACATTCCTTCTCACGGATGGTTTCTTCAGCTAATAAAGTATGGTCGTAATCAACCACAATTGAAGATTGTTTTACAAGATCATCATTGGTAAAATCCGATCCCATCCATGACTGCATCATCATGGAAGGTGGAATTTTTATCATCCTTGAAATGGTTGGAACCTAATTCCACATTTCTTTATCTACTTTCAGAAATACCTGTCCTTTTTCTTTTGCTGGTGCTGTGATATAGATCAGGAAATATTTATCCCCTTTCGACCAGCTTTTCATTGAAATAGTGCGTTCCCATTTTGGCCTGACTATTGTCATCGTCATTTCGCCCTGCATGGTTTCACCCCGGTTTTTTTCGTCTGCAATTTTAATAATATCCAAAGCTGTCAATTCCTGAGGTTGCATTTGGAAAGCAGAAAACATCAATCCACTAATTAGGATTAAGATTGTTGATATTCTTATTAATTTCATTTTCGTTTATTTAGTATTAAACAAATTTTTCTTTTACTAATTCAACTACTTCGTCCAATGGATAAGCATCAGCATTGAAAGCATAATTAAACCCAATTCCATCAAGTAATGCACCAACCATCACAGCTTCTAACATTGGATTTTTTGATCCTTTTTTTTCAAAATAGTCAACAAAAAGTTTGATGAATGGCTCAGCAACCTGGTTTAGTTTTTCAGCGAACAAGCCAGATACTGCGGGTTGCATGATTAAAGAAAAGTACAAACGGTAAAAGCTTATCTTCTCTTTCATCAGCCGGAAACTCTCATCTATTAAATAAATGAATTCTTCTTTGGTTAAAACGCCATCATGATTGGTGTCAATGAGGGGTAGCATTTCTTCGAAGCCAATTGACATGATAGAGGTTAACAAATCTTCCTTACTCTCAAAATAATTATACATTAAACCTTTTGAGACACCCGCTTTTTTGGCAATCATACTTATCGAAGTAGATCTCATAACCATGCGATGCAAATTCCTCTAATGCAGTATCCATTATGGCCTGTTTACGGTCTTTGCGGATTTCTTCTAATTGCTTTTGAGTTCTTGGTGACATAAGTTTATGACTGAACGGTCGGTCAAAAGTAAATATAAAAGGTTATGATTGTCAAGTTTTTTTATAAATATTTTAAAAAAATAAAATAAATATTTTCTTACGATCAGATAATGAGCATTATAGAAAAGTAATTTAGAATGAATCAATAAGTAATGTCTTTGAGGATTTCACTGGAAACTTCATCTATTTTGGGTTCAAGTATCTTTTTAATTTCGTTTTGGGTATGTAAAAAAGTATCTTGTCGTGCCTTCGTAATTTTCGAATCTGATAAAGCCAACTTAATTACAACGGGAGGCAAATAAACATCTTTGATAAAGTCTGAAATCTGATCTCGTCCTACCTTATATATTCCAGCAAGTGCAGCAACTGTAATGAGGCTTCCAATTAGTAAACCTATCGGACCGGAAACACCCAATAAACCTGAAATAATGGCAATACCAAGACTTTTCCCCAGGCCTCCACTTATTGAGCCGGCGGCAACAGCTACACCGGTAACTATTGTTCCTCCGATAGTATCGCCAATATCTTCAGCCACCCGGCTTGGTAATGTTTGATCAATTTTATCAGATTGTGCCAGGTAGGTTCCTGAAGTACTGATGTCAATATCAAATTTCCTTCCCAGGAATAAATTAACTTCGGTCAAAACACTCTCTTTAAATTCATGCTGAACCTTTTTCAAATAACCCGATAATATAGGTTCAAACTCTTCCTGGGATTTAAAAAGACTCTTTTCAAGTTTCCTGATCTTCCCGCCTTTTTCCCTGAATGCCACAAGTTCAGGAACAATAATCTTTTCATAATAGTCATCGATCACAAAATTTGTAATTGAGTGCGCTGTTTTGTCTATTTTCTTCGAGATGATGTTTTCGACTTCATCACGGATCACATTAATCAGGTTTTCTCTTGTATCACGAAGTATCGCCTGGTAATAATCCTGACTGATGTCAATGGTTTTTATTTTCCTTTTAGCCAGTTTAGCATAACCCAATGCCAATAAGGTACGAGGAATAAAAATGAAAAGAAAAGCAGAAAGTGCCAGTTTATGTATCCAGGGTGCAGCAGATGTACCATCAGGGTTTAAAAGTGATTCGACTGTTTCTAAATTAATTAAACTTCCATCTAAAATAAGACTTGCCGGTCCAAGTAAAATATTTAAGAAAATACTTATTGTTCCAGGATCAGATACAAATGTACTTTGCCAGATCATGTTGTAGTTGAAAAACAATCCCCTTAAATATACCCCTGCCAGTGCACCAATTAATAGACCGATTGCGCCAATATTCATTAGGTTTTTAAAGCGAAAGATCAGGGCTGTACCTGCAACTTCTTTATAGGATATCCAAAAGGCAAACCAAATCTTTTTAATGTGGGCAACTTTAGCGGTATCATCACTCGCCTTAGTTTTAATAGTAAGAATGTTCCTGAAAAGGCCCCCTAAAAGCCAATCTAAAATGAAGTTTTTTGAAATCTTTTTTTTCTTTTTTCTTCCTCCTCTTTATCAAGCAAATCATCCTTTTTCTCCGGAAAGGCATTTATGAGTGCCTTGATTGGTTTTTCAACTGAGCTTAACCCAATGTTCAGGAAACTTTTTATGATTAAAACCAAGTATGTAAAGAAATTCCAAACCAGCAAAATGGTGAGGGGGTTATATATCACATGGATCAGTTTTGATGGACCGAGATAATTTGAAAATAGACCAGATACGAATGACAACAACAAGATAAATTTCAGCCAGTTGCCCGGAAATTCAGTGATTGAAGTAATGTTTTTCAGCGATACAGGCAAGTGTTTAAAAAGATAAGCAGCCCGTCTTGAAAGAAAATCCAGGTCACTTTTTGCACCAATGGCAGCAATATTGGCATTTGAAACCGTTAACTGCGGAATTGATGTATGGTCGTTCTCTTCAGTAGCCTTTACAGCTAATAGTTTAACCGCTTGAAGTTCCGATAACTTTGAACTGGTTTTACTTTTATTGCGCTTATTGCTCATTAACCGGCCAATGATTTAGACTGTAAAGTTGCGGATAAAAAAGCGAATACCCAAATTAGAATATTAGTCTTTGTATCATTTCAAACGGTTAATCACTGTCTCTTCTCCAGTCGACACCTTTTCCGCAAGACTTTGTATCGTTTCCTCGCTTACTAATTGTTCTATCGAATCCCGGATTGGTGCAAATTGATCATGAATAGGACAGGGGTTTTCAGCACTACATTCCTTCAAGCCAATACCGCAACCAGTAAAAATATGATCTCCTTCAATAGCATTGATGATTGTTTTAAGTGAAAGATCAGGTAGTCGGGCATTGAAGCTAAAACCACCGCCTTTGCCTTTGGTAGATTCCACGTAGCCTTGTTTTGCTAATCGCTGCATTATTTTGGCTGTGTAAAAATGTGGGGCACCTATTTCATCTGCTATTTCAGTAATGCCAGGCCTGTGACCAATAGTGTTTTGCGACTGAATATATATCAGCCCCCTTAAAGCATATTCTGTTTCTTTTTTAAACAAGATTTGGCGTGTTTAAATGGAATGACAAATGTACTTAAAAATATTTTATCGTATAAAAAGACCTTTTAGTCTTTTAATAAAAATCTTTTGTACATTTGTACCTGAAAATTAAATAAAATGGATAAAAATAATATCAAAGAATTATCAGTTGGTGAAATTGTTGCCAACGATTTCAGAACGGCCTCCATATTTAAAAACAGTGGAATCGATTTTTGCTGTGGTGGCAAACAAAGTATTGGTGATGCATGCCAGGAAAAAGGAATTGATGCTTCAGGACTTGAAAAGCAAATTATTGATTTGCAACTTACCCCATTAACTTCAGCTCAAAATTTCAACGAATGGGAACTTCCATTTTTGTGCGATTATATTGTGAACACACACCATAAATATGTTGTTAAAACATTACCTGAGCTAATGTTCTATACTCAAAAAATTGCCGATGTGCATGGTGATCATCATCCTGAACTTGTTGAAATTGCTTCCATATTCTCACAAATTAATACCGAGTTGCTTCAGCATTTGAAGAATGAGGAAGAAGTGTTGTTTCCGGCCATAAAAAAAGCAGATGCAGACTCAGATTCTATTGTCAGGAAAATAATAAGCTCCGAAATCGAACGCATGGAAGGAGAACATGATTTTGCTGGCGGAGCAATGGATAATATTAATGTGATCAGTAAACAATATGCTTTGCCTGAAGATGCTTGCAATACTTATCGTGTAGCTTTCCAATTACTTGAACAATTTGAAGATGACTTGCATATACACGTCCACCTTGAAAACAACATTTTATACCCCAAGGCACTAAAATTGTAAATTTTAAGATTTCAATTTGATATAATTTTCTCCCCCTAAGGGGGAGACACGGAGGGGGTTAACTTTAAACGTAACAATATGAAAACAGCAACACAAAATCTCGAAAATGACCACGTAAATATCATTCATCCCATTAGATATCTTTTACAAAGCAGTTAAAGCCAACCCTGATATGGCACTTTATCTGGTTAAATTTTTTGCCGACCAACTTAAAGTCTCTGAAACACGTTTGCGTCTTCAATCGGAGATGACAGCACTGGAGAAAGTTGCATTTGCATTGCTCACAACCGTTAATTCATTTGGCTTTGATAAGCAGGATGGTACAATGCTCAGCTATACACCAACACGTAAAGATATTGCCAACCTTGCCGGAACCACTTACGAAACAGTAATCAGGGTGCTGGCTGAGTTTGAAAAAACAAATGTCATACGCCTTGAAGGTAAGTCAATTCGGATACTTGATCTAAGTGTCATTAAAAACATTTGTGCGAAATATAATTTCTGAGCTCAGTCGATTTAAAATTATTTCATTTTTCAATGTATAAAGATCACGTTTTTAATCTTTACATTTCCTATTTTTGCACCTCATTTTAAAATCCAAAATTAATAGCTCATGCGACAACTTATCGAATGTGTACCTAACTTCAGTGAAGGCCGTGATATGGCTGTAATTAAGCAAATTACTGACGAAATAGAAAAAGTAGAAGGCGTTAAATTATTGGATGTTGATCCCGGTGCTGCAACCAACCGTACAGTTGTAACTTTTGTGGGTACACCCGATGAAGTTTTGGAAGCTGCTTTTGTGGCAGTTAAAAAGGCTGCTGATGTGATTGATATGAGACATCAAAAAGGAGAGCATCCTCGGTTTGGTGCTACTGATGTTTGTCCTTTGGTTCCTGTCGCCAATATTTCTATGGAAGAAACAGTGGAATATGCAAGAAAACTGGCGAAACGGATAGGAGAGGAATTGAATATCCCCATTTTCTGTTATGAAAATGCTGCGTTTACTGAGGTGCGCCGTAATCTTGCCAATTGTCGATCAGGTGAATATGAAGCTTTGGCAGAAAGAATAACAACTGATGAATGGAAACCTGATTTTGGACCGAATGAATTTACTTCCAGGGTTGCCGGTTCAGGTGCTACAGCAGTTGGAGCCCGTGATTTTCTGGTTGCCTTCAATGTAAATTTAAATACCACTTCAACCCGTCGTGCCAACGCTATTGCTTTTGATGTGAGGGAGAGAGGAAGAACAAAAAGGGAAGGAGACCCAATAACAGGTAAAATTGTAACTGACGAAAAAGGAAATCCAGTGATGATTCCAGGATCCTTGAAATGCGTAAAAGGAATTGGCTGGTTTATTGAGGAATATGGAGTAGCACAAATTTCAATGAATTTAACCAATATCAGTGTTACACCGGTTCATGTCGCATTTGATGAAGTTTGCAAAAAAGCAGAAGCCAGGGGAATTCGTGCTACCGGTTCAGAGTTGGTTGGTCTAATTCCGCTTGAAGCCATGCTAGAGGCAGGAAGGTATTTTCTCCGTAAACAAAAAAGATCTGTTGGAGTTGATAATGATGAGTTGATCAAGATTGCCATTAAATCGATGGGCCTTGATGATCTTAAACCCTTTCATCCAAAAGAGAGAATAATTGAATACTTATTGGCAGAAGGGGAAAATAAACTCGTTGACCTTACTGTTACAGGTTTTGCAAACGAAACTGCTTCCGAATCACCGGCTCCCGGTGGCGGATCGATTGCAGCAACTGTTGGGGCTTTAGGTGTATCATTGGGAACAATGGTTGCAAATCTCTCTTCTCATAAACGAGGATGGGATGACCGCTGGGAAGAGTTTTCGGATTGGGCAGCGAAAGGTCAACATTATAAGGATTTATTGCTTCATTATATCGACGAAGACACCAATGCTTTTAACAAGATTATGGATGCTTTTGGTCTGCCAAAGAAAACCGAAGAAGATAAGAAAGCAAGAAAACAAGCCATCGAAGATGCTTCAAAATATGCCATGGAAATTCCATTCAAAGTGATGGAAACTTCTTACCAATCAATGGAAGTGATGCGGGCCATGGCTGAAACAGGAAATCCGAACTCAGTATCTGACGCTGGTGTCGGGGCCTTGTGCTCATTAACTGCCGTCGAAGGTGCTTATTTGAATGTCTTGATTAACGCAGGAGGAATTGAAGACAAACGATTTACTGATGATCTTATCAATCGTGGGGCAGAAATTGCCATAAAAACAAAAGCTGAAAGGGATGCAATAATTGAAATTGTAGAAGAGAAAATAAAAAGTTTATAGAAATAAGAGTCGAGAATCAAGAACCAAGACCTAAGATATTGGAAAAACAAACTAATAACACAAATCTTTTCTCTCCCATGGGTGGAGATTCAGAGGGGGTTTTCTCCCCTTTTGGGGGAGATGCCAATGGCAGAGGGGGTAAATGGAACACTTAACCATCATATTACTCTATCTCACCTCCTTCTTCACACTGATGAACCCCATCGGAACGATGCCGGTTTTTCTTACTATGACATCCGACCTGAGTAAAAAACAGCGGAGGAATACAGCTTTAAAAGCGGTTTTAACAGCTGCTTTCGCCTTAATACTTTTCGCTTTCCTTGGAAGATATTTATTTGACTTCTTTGGGATCTCGGTTGCAGGTTTAAAAGTTGTTGGTGGTGTTTTGTTCTTTTTTATTGGATATGATATGCTCAATGCCCGACTTAGCAGCATTAAAATGACCGAAGCAGATGCGGAGAAATATGTTGATGATATCTCGATTACACCACTTGGTATCCCTATGATTGCAGGTCCGGGGGCTATTACAAATGCCATCGTATTAATGGGTGAAGCAAATGATCTTACTTCAAAAGCAATGGTTATTTTTTCAATATTAGTCGTATTGATTATCGTTCTGATGGTTTTTATTGGTGCTGTTGGAATCACTAAATTTATTGGTGAAAAAGGAAACAAAATCATGATGAAGCTCATGGGGCTGATTGTAATGGTGATTGCGGTTGAATTCTTCTTTGCAGGTGTAACGCCATATTTACAAGCAATAATAAAATAATCGAAAAAAATAAAAACGAAAGTTTGGTCATTTAATTAAAAGTGAGTACTTTTGCCGACCGAAAATCTAAGAAGAAAAAAATGGCTAAAAAAACCAAAGACGCAAGGATACAAGTGATAATGGAATGCACCGAACATAAAAATAGTGGTTTGCCAGGTACATCAAGATACATTACCACGAAAAACAAAAAAAATACTCCTGATCGGTTGGAACTAAAAAAGTACAATCCGATCATGAAAAAAATGACTGTTCACAGAGAAATTAAATAAATAGAGACATGGCTAAGAAAGTTGTTGCTAGTTTACAGAGTTCAGGAAAAGATTTTGCGAAAGTGATTAAAATGACCAGGTCACCTAAATCAGGAGCATATTCCTTTAAAGAAGAAGTTATACCCACCGATCAGGTCAAAGATTATTTCGATAAGAAATAATAAGGTTAAAAATATATCTATTGATAAAAGCTTTTTCCTTTTCCTTGGAGAAAGCTTTTTTTATGACCTTTGGTGTAACACGAATTGATACCAATAACTATTAACTAAATTTCAATTAACAAGAATTATGGGCATATTCTCTGTATTTTCAAGTAAAAAACAAAAAGAGGATTTAGACAAGGGCCTTGAGAAAACACGCCAAAGCGTATTTAGTAAAATTTCAAAAGCAGTTGTCGGTAAGTCAAAAGTGGATGACGAAGTACTTGATAATCTTGAAGAAGCACTGGTTACTTCAGATGTTGGCGTGCAAACTACCCTGAAGATTATCGAACGCATTGAGGAACGTGTGTCTCGCGACAAGTATCTCGGAACTGATGAATTAAACGGAATGCTCAGGGAAGAAATTGAACGTCTGTTTACTGAAAATAACACTCAGGACGGAACTGATTTTGAATTACCTGAAGACAAGAAACCCTATGTAATAATGGTAGTTGGTGTGAATGGCGTTGGTAAAACCACAACTATCGGTAAACTGGCATACAACTTTAAAAGGGTTGGAAAATCTGTTTTACTTGGTGCAGCTGATACCTTCAGAGCAGCGGCGGTTGATCAACTTACTATTTGGTCTCAACGCGTTGATGTGCCTATCGTAAGCCAGGGTATGGGTGCTGATCCTGCATCGGTAGCATACGATACTTTAAAATCAGCTGTAGCAAACGGTTCTGATGTTGTAATTATTGATACTGCAGGACGCTTGCATAACAAAGTTAACCTGATGAATGAACTCTCAAAAGTTAATCGTGTTATGCAGAAGGTAATTCCTGATGCACCTCACGAAATTTTATTAGTGCTTGATGCATCCACCGGACAGAATGCAATAGAACAAGCTCGACAATTTATTGCAGCAACAGAGGTTAATGCAATAGCCTTAACTAAATTGGATGGTACTGCAAAAGGCGGCGTTGTCATTGGTATTTCTGATCAGTTCAAAATTCCGGTCAAGTATATAGGTGTTGGTGAGCAAAAAGAAGACTTACAGGTTTTTAACCGAAAAGAGTTTGTAGAAACACTCTTTAACAAATAATTGTCATTTCGAGGAAAGCCCGTTAGGGCGGCGAGAATCTCGCCATTGTTGTTTGGCGAAATATGAATTCCGAAGCGGAGATCCCTGACATTCGTTCGGGATGACAGACAATACTAAACTATGCCTCAAAAACAAAAAGTAAATATTATAACCCTAGGTTGCTCAAAAAACCTTGTTGATTCTGAAGTTTTGATGGGTCAGCTGGGAGATCATTATGAAGTTGTTCACGATTCAGAAGAGAAATCTGAGGTAGTTGTGATCAACACCTGCGGATTTATTAAAGATGCCAAAGAAGAATCTGTCGATACCATTCTTCGCGCTGTTGAAGCAAAAAAAATGGGCGAAATCCAAAAAGTGATCGTCTGCGGTTGTCTTTCACAACGCTACAAAAGTGATCTCCAGGAAGAAATATCAGAAGTGGATGGATTTTATGGTGTTCATGAACTACCCAAAGTGCTCGAAGCACTGAATGTGGATTATAAGAAAGAGCTGGTTGGCGAGCGCAGCATCACAACACCAAAACATTTTGCATACCTGAAAATTTCCGAAGGCTGTAACCGAACCTGTTCATTTTGTGCTATTCCACTTATCCGTGGCAGACACAAGTCTAAAACAAAAGAAGACATTGTCAAAGAAGTTGAGTTGCTGGCATCAAAAGGCGTAAAGGAATTGTTGATCATAGCACAGGAGCTTACTTATTATGGTGTTGATATTTATAACAAACGTGAACTTCCCGATTTATTAAATCTTATTTCCAAAGTAGATGGCATAGAATGGATCAGGTTGCACTATGCTTACCCTTCAGGCTTTCCAGAAGAATTGTTGCATGTGATGGCCGAAAACCCTAAAGTGTGTAACTACCTTGACATTCCACTTCAGCACATCAGCGATAAGCTTCTTAAATCAATGAAAAGGCATATAACTGCCGAAAAAACATATGGGCTTATTCGCAAGATTAAAGATACTGTTCCCGGAGTAGCCTTGCGTACAACCCTAATCGTTGGCTATCCCGGAGAAACAGAAGAAGATTTTAATGAGTTGATGGATTTTGTGAAGGAGGTCAGGTTTGACCGACTCGGGGTTTTCCAATATTCACACGAAGAACATACCGGAGCCTTTTTGTTGCAAGATGATGTACCGGAAGATGTAAAACAAGATAGATCGGACAGCATCATGATGTTGCAGCAGGAAATTTCAAACCAATTGAACAGAGAAAAAGAGGGTAAAGTGTTTAAAACCATTATTGATCGGAAAGAAGGTGACCATTTTATTGGTCGAACTGAATTTGATTCGCCTGAAGTGGATAATGAAGTCTTGATTCCAGTTTCCGATAAAACGATACAAATTGGTGAATTCTACGATGTCCTGATCACCAAATCCGACTTCTTTGACCTTTACGGTGAGCTTGTTTAGGTCGGAGCTTTACTGTAATTTTACGCCATAATAATTCTGCTATGCGTAAAAATCATATTATTCTCTTTTTGTTAATCATGGCTTCAACTTTAGCCATTTCCCAGGATATAACTGAAGTCTTACCCGATACCATTGAAAATGGACGCTTTGAAATGGATTATGGTGGTATGCACTTTTCGGGTGATTTCACGGATTTTAAACGAACCGGAAATTGGGTTACAAGTTTTCCCAATGGCCAGGTACATATAGTTGAAACATTTCAGGCTGGATTAAAACAAGGTATTTATCTCAAAATAAACAGGCGCGGAAGTTTAATCGAGCAGTCGGAATATTTAAATGATAGCTTGAATGGTAAACTGTTAAGGTATAATCCCGGCGGTAAGCTTCAACTTGAAGAGAACTATTATCACGGTAAATTGGATGGTGTCCGCCGTGTTTATTACGAAAGGGGAGGAGTTCAAGAACAAAGCCATTTTGTGAATGGTGAACGTGACGGAGAAACCAAATGGTTTGATCATAATGGAAATTTTATTGCCATCTATCAATATAAAAATGGTTTATTCGAAGGCTGGCAGCGCAGTTATTATTCAAATGGAGAAGTAAAAAGCGAGCAATATTACGAGAACAATGTCGCGGTTGGAGAGATGAATAAGTATTATCCAAATGGTAATGTCCAGGAAAAAGGCATTTTTAAAAACGGGCAAAAACATGGCAAATGGATTGAATTTAATGAAGATGGTTCGGAATTGAAAATAACCAAATTCAAAAATGGCGTTGCAAAATGAGAAAGCTAAACAATCCTTATACAAATCTCAAAGGTTACAATTGTTTTGGCTGCTCACCAAAAAATAAAAATGGCCTCCAAATGGATTTTTATGAAGATGGTGATTACATTATTTGTGACTGGGAACCACGTGGTTTTTTGCAGGGTTATTTTAATGTTTTGCATGGAGGTATTCAATCAACGCTTATGGATGAGGCAGCAGCATGGCTTGTTCAGGTCAAATTAAAAACTGCCGGTGTTACTTCAGCTATGAATTCCCGGTTTCTTCTATCTGTTCCTACCGATGAAGGCAAAATAAAAATCAAAGCAAAACTAAAAGGAATGCGCCGAAACCTGGCCGATGTTGATGTGGAATTATATTGCCCGGATGGACAATTAGGAGCAAAAGCAGAGGTAACCTATTATACTTTTCCTGAAGACGTTGCAAAAGAGAAGTTAAGCTATCCCGGGTTTCAAAGTTTTTAATGACATAAGAATTACAGATTCTTTTACTTTGAAATTATCTAATTTTGGTTTTGATTAAATTGATATTGAACAAACTGTAGTACTTGGTTGTTTAGCTTTTAGATTCCACCATATGAAACGAACCCTATTCTACGCTACGCTGTTAATCCTTTTGCCTATATCAATGAAGGCCCAGGAAACCTCGATTGGAGACACTCTGAGCGCTTTCAACGCCGGAATCCTGACGGAAACCCCCGACAGAAACCTGATAGGTATTGAATTTATTGATGGTTATTATTGGGTCACCGGTTCTGATCCTGACGATGGATATAACCACAAACTTTATAAAATTAGCGCTGTTGACCAAACTGTTGTAGAAACATTTGAATACGGTCTCGAGTTTGCAGGTTGGAGTGATTTGGCATACGATGGAGAATATTTATATGTGGCCGATATTGATACGATACGTCAGATTAATACAGAAAATGGCCAAAAAACCGGCGTAAAAATTAAAGCTCCCGAATATTATCTCAGTGGGCTGGCCTATGATCCTGAAAACGATCATTTTTGGGTAAGTGGTGATGGCAATAGTATTTATGAAGTGAATAGAACCGGAGAAGTGATTGATATAATTTCTTTCATCCCGGAAATGCCAGCTGCTGGCCTGGCCTGGGATTCATGGACAGAAGGTGGTCCTTATCTCTGGGTATGGTCTATGAAATATACACCTTCTGATGTGCGCCCAAAAGCTTTTCAAATAAATCCGGCTACTGGCTTGTTAACAGGTCTTGAGTTTGAAGGTGTTGTGATGCACCCCAGTTATCCTTCAGGTAGTGATTATGCTTTGGGAGCAACCATTTCAGATGAGGTTATTGATGGTAAAGTCACATTTATTGGAATGCATGGATCTTCCTTTGTCCAGAATAATGACCAACTCGACTGGATCGTGAATTATGATCTGGATCCTGAAGGTACAGGTTTACCCGGGGCTCTAATTGCCGTTAATCCTGCATCAATCGAAAATGATCTATACCCCGGCGAAACAATGGATGTAGAAGTCGTTGTTGAAAATCTTTCTGATACCTATTCATTGGACTGGTCAGCAAAACTTGAATATCCCGGCGACAATGGCCAGGCTGAGTTGGGCGATACATTAAAATCGTTTAATGCAAGTCTCCTTACACCTGATACAAATAACTACTTGCGGGGAATCGCTTACATCGGTGATTACATATTCATAAACAGTGGATTAAATTTTAAAGATCAATTCCAGCTTTATCAATTTGAGAAGGATGGGTCTGCCCTTGTTGATGTAGATACATTATATTCAGCTTTTAACGGTTGGACGGCTATTACATCTGATGATCAATACATCTATGGGGCACAACAATATATGATACAGGTTTTTGATCCGATCAATGATCAACTGGTTGACACCTATGCTCGGCCTAATTTTTCGCCAACTTCTATGGCATATGACCCGCAAAAGGAGTTGTTTTATTTAGGCAATAGTATTGGTGCAATTATGACCACGAACAAGGAAGGCGATGAAATTAACTTTTATGTAGTTCCTTATTCAATAGAAGGTTTGTCCTGGGATAACAGTTCACCGGGAGGTCCTTTTCTTTGGGCTTATTACCAGGAGGAAACAGGTTTACCTAAAGCGATTCGCCTAAATCCGGATAGCGGTGCTGAAACAGGTCAATCGTTTACGGGAATTAATTTAAGTAACGACCCTGAGGATTCGGATCAAGCAAAAGATATTATAGTGACTTCAGACTGGCAAGAAAATAAACTGGTGATGATCGGATTGCATGATAGCAATAATTCAGTCGGTGACGGAAATGATAAAGTGGTAACATATGACCTTGATATCGTGCCACCTCCGGGATGGATCGATATATCTGATAAAAGTTACGGAATTGTTCCCCCTTTGAGTTCCGATACCATGACAGTCAGATTGGATGCAATCATGGAAGACACATTGATGGTTGCACAAATAGCCATAAGTAGCAACGATGTGCTAAGCCCGGAAGTTATTTTGCCTGTAAATTTTATGATGCTGCCATTGGTTACAAGTAGCAACGAAAATAAAGAAACGGATGATACGTCTTCTTTCGGGGTCTATCCAAATCCAGCTACCTCATTGATCAATATCGAATTAAGTAAGACAGAAAAGGATAAAGTTCTGTATTGTTATAATAACCTCGGATCATTAATGTTTAGTAAGAAAATAGGACGCGATCAAACAAATGTTATCATCGATTTATCCAAATACCTATCGGGTGCCTACAACTTTGTCTTACAATCGGGTAACTTTGTTGAGCATAAAGTAGTTATTAAGTACTGATAAAATTTACAAAAAATGGATACCAAAGATCATTGATTAGTTCAATGGCCTTTTAATGTTGAGAGAAAAAAAGCCAACATTTTTATACATCTCATGAATTATTCCTGGTTTTAACTTTTGATCAAAACAACCAAAATATGAGGTATTTCAAAAAATATTTTTATTTGGTCGGTTTGGGTTGAATTTTATATTTCCTGAAAATTTTAAACTCTGCCACAAAAGTACCAAAGGGCAGCAGAGAAGCCAACAACACAAGGAAGGTGGTTTTAATATTCCAGTTTAAAGCGAATTTGACAGGAATAACTGCTATAATGTAGGTAATAAAAAGTATACCATGGATCATCCCGATATCCCATGTGGCATGTTGGTAACCTCCTATGTATTTTAAAGGCATGGCCACGCCAACCAGCAGGATAAACGAAATACCTTCTAGAAATCCAATAATTCTCAAACGTCCCAAATGGGTATATATTAATTCCATGTATTCAAAATTTACGCAAAAGTAAGAAAGTCAGGAAAAAATTGATTTATTATTACAACATTAACAGATAAACATTGAATATGTTTAATCGTCTTTTTTAAAAAACAAGGCATATAAAGCTGATGGCCCGTATTTGCTTCGAATCACCCAAAAAGCATTAAAAAACAAAAATGCTATAAATACAACAACCATACTCATTCCAAATTCATGTCCTGAGAGATGCTCAAATGCCTCTAACATTGATTCGGTAGCAGTTTCACCATCAATCATACCTTTTATCCAATGTTCAATCAAAGTAAAAATGGAATATCCCAGAAGATAAACCAGGCTCCTGAAAAAAACCCTGTAAATATTTGGCGTATGATCCAACTTCCTTGTTAGTGGAAGTTTATCGAATATCAAGACCACTTTTCCAAGTATTAAGGATCCAATAATTGCGACACCGGCAGCATAAAACTCGATGCCCTGCTGTTCAAGCATAGCTTTCTTTAGTAAGCCGAATAAAACAAACAGGATAAAAAAGGTGAATGAAATGGCAAAAATTTCTTTTAGTTCGCGTTTCCACCAGCTTTCTTTAATTTTATTCATGAGGTTTTGTTTTATTCTTATTATTTGCCAAAAGTAATGTTGCTAGCATACCTAAGACTGACAATCCTGCAAGTAGAAGATAAAAATTCTGATACCCTTTTATTCCTGGTGTGGCATCCAGAATCCGTCCCGATAATGCATAAAAAAACACATCGGGTGTATAGCCAATTACCGAAATGATGCCAACCGCTGTTCCCGTCATTTTGGCTGATATTTTTGTCTCTTCCAGTAGCGCAAAATAGACACCTCGTAAACCATAAAAAGCAATAAACGTGATGATCAGATCGATATAAATGATGAAATAAATCTCAGGATTAGGTGTTATCACTGACAATAAAGAATAACTGAATACAAGAATACCAAATAGCCATATAATTACTTTTGATGCGGAAAATCTGTCCACAATAAAGCCTGCAGCAATTGCCCCAACCGCTCTTAAATATGAAGCATAACTAACAAAAAATGGTGCTTCAAGTTCGTCCATATTGAGTGCGATCATCGAATAACCTGAATAGTAATCGGCACCCTTATATGCACTATAGGCACATACAACAATGATGGCCTGATACCAGACCACTTTATTCTTAAAAACTGATCTTAAACCAGATAACAGATGTTTCTTTTTATCAGATACTTTATTGTCCGAATCGGAAATAAAAAACCAAACAAGAGCTGCAGCCAGCAAAGTAAGAAAGGTATATAAATATATAACACCTTGAATTCCATGCCTACGCTGAACCTCAGTTGCTTCATCGAGGTTAACAGGCATATATGAACTTAAAATCAGCACGGCAATTGTTGATGCGGCAGCGGCTATCAATCCACGTCCACCGTCTAATATACCAAATGCCCGGCCTTGGGCTAATTGTCCTCCCCACTCCCTGGTTGCCTTAATTAATGCCGCCCAGAAGAGAAAGATTGTAGTAACACCCCACCAACCATAGACGATAAATAAACCGGTTTGCCCAGGTAATTGGGCAAAGTAAAAACCACCCAAACCTGTTGCCAGTAATGATAATGAAATAAGTTTCCTTGCCGAGTACCTATCAGCTAGCAGTCCGCCGGGAAAATAGGCAAGCATAGCCATGATGCCATATACTGCCTGTATATCTCCAAATTCGGTTTGAGTTAGATTTAGCACATCCAGAAGGTGTGGCCGGAAATAGCGTGCTACATGAAAGGGCAGACTAAAGATCATTTCTGCGGCGAAAACAAGGCAGAAAATAACAAACCATTTAGTAGTTTGTCGCTGTTCTGGATTATCGGTTGCTGGCATGAGCTAACAAATATCAATATAATTTTGATAGCCTGAAATTTTCATCCTGTTTGTGAATTTATCCGGTGCTTCTCTATGTAGTTTGGTATCCATTATTAATTTAATGAATCAAATTAGGTTCTATATTTAAACATTGGTTATTTTTGTTCATATCAGAATCTCGGAAAACAATAAATATGATGACAACAAAAAAACTTATACTACTCCTCATTTTATCATTCTTTATAATTGAACCCATTTTTTCACAAGATGATCCAGAGCTTGAAAAATATTTAAAAAGAAGAGAAGGTAATAAATACCCTAATGTATTAAAGATCAATACGCTTGCAATTCCTTTTAATAATATTTCAATGTCATACGAACGAGGACTTGTACCCAGGTTTTCTATAATAATTGCAGCAGGTTACAAATATTCGGGTGGCTTACCGGATATTTTTGGAACTGAAGATGAAAACTTGCAAATCAAACTGGATCATATACAGGGATATTCACTTTCACCCGAGTTAAGGTATTATTTAAAGAGCTGTGATTCCCGTTTATTGGAAGGGTTTTATGCCGGTTTATATTTTAGGCATACACATTACACTACTTCGGCCGAGTTTAATTTGTTCCCTGAATCTTCACCAGAAGAGTATTATAAAGCTGACCTTGCTATTAATGAATTGGGTGTCGGTATCTCTATTGGTTATCAGTTAATGCTTTGGGAAAGGTTAAGTATCGATTTCATGTTTTTTGGACCACGTTATTCAAATTACCATATTGGATATGAGTTTAATCAGGTAGCGAGCCAGGAATTTTTGGATGAGTTGAATGGATATATCAATGAAGTCATCGATCGATTTGGTATCGATTATACTGTTGATATTAAACAGGATGGAGAATCAAGAGCGAGTACATCATTTTCATTTGCAAATACCCGTTTTGGCATTTCTTTAGGATTTGCATTTTAGCAACCTTTAATAGGTACTGGCAGGCCTTTTTCATCAATCCTAACAAAAACCATTTTGGTTGAACAAACCACTTCTTCAGACTGTTTTTTTAAATTCGCCCTTCGTGCTTCAAGGTATAACGATACAGATGTTTTACCAATTTGATCGATCTTACCATAAATCCTGATCTGCTCTTTAACTTTAACAGGTAATTTAAAAAGTACCTCATCCATTTTTAAAGTAATTACATTATGGTCGCAACAAACATTGGCTGCCATTATTCCACCTGCTTCGTCAAGCCAGGCGAGCATTATTCCTCCGAAAAGGTTGTCGTTTACACCGATATCGCTGGTTTTGCAAATTTTTGTTGAGATGAGATCCATCGTTTTTTTGTTGATTTACTGCAAATGTAACAAGACTTACAATCAATACTAGATTATTTCGATATCTTCATCATCAGGCAGATATTCGGTTTCTAGTTGTAAATTAGTTAATTGACCAGTCATGTTATAATCATATTCTGGATATTGAAAGATTGATACTCTCTCTTCGGTTTCGCTTGCCGAATAACCCCAAATGGTCTTATATTCTTCGATGTTTTCTCCCATATTATCCATTTGCTTAAGGTAATTATTGATTGACTTCGATTCAATGATAATTATCTTACTCATCGATTCGATAATCGGGCTATGATTTCGAGTATGATCATGTGCGAATTCAAGGATTCGCCTGCCATCATCAGTAATACCAATTGTTCGGTAGGTTAAGCTTTTTCCAACACCCGGCATATTTAATACCGACCTGTCGGTGGCAAGAAATGGAATATTATTTTTTTGCAGTAATTCATGTATATTTTCAATAATGTGTTCAACATCATCTTGCAGATGCTTAGCACTGTTGTGATATTTATTGGTAGGCTGTCCGATGTATTTCTCTTCAACACGTTCCTGCGCTGCCCTTTCGTTGGTGGCGAAATTGTGATAGTTTTCCCTGAATCCTTTAACAGAAAACGTATAGTAAGAAACAACACCAATTTCGTTTAATAATGCACGCAATCTTGCGGTATGGCCACGGCGGGAGGCAGCAGCTGTAAATACCATTTGGTTGCTGACCATCCAACCGGCCGAAATGATACGTTTTATGCTTGCCACCACCTCGGGAGTTATTTCCATTGCCGATTGTATATGGGTTTGAACAACAAATTGTTTAATTCCAATTCTACTGGCTTTTTCCTTAAAACCTGAAAGAATTGTTGTTAATTCCTTAGTTGCTCGTTGTGGAATATACACCGGCAACCTTGTTCCAATTCGAACACGAACTATTTCAGCATATTTTTCACCATCTGGACGTTGCAGATTTGCTTGTCTTTTCCGTAAAGCCATTTGATATATTTCCTCCAGTATCTGTTTCAAAGAGGAGTCAGTGTTCATTAAGGCATCACCACCTGTAATCAATATATCCCTCAATTGTGTGTCTTTTTCCCAGTATTCAATGAGTAATTTCATTTTGCTGGTCCAGGTTATTTTAGGGGAAAGTTTCTCAAGGTCAAAATTAAAATGACCACTTTGAAAATCGTACATTCTTTGACAGGATACACACAAACCACCGCAGGTTCTGCCAGCTGTATCAGGTATAAAAATGGCTACTTCAGGATACCGTCGATGGATATTACGGTAGGGTGGAAGTAACCAACCGGCAGTATTGGGCTCGCCTGCTTGAACAATATCCTCTTTTTCCCAGGCTTTAATCTTGCCAAATTCAGAAATCAGTTCTTTGCTGGGGAAAATATAGTCACGTAATGTTAAATCAGCGCCGGTTTTATGTGGCTCTGTATCAACACTAATTAATGATAAATAATAAGGGTTAATAAAAATGGGGATGCCTTTATTTTTTGCTTTCATTAGCATTTTTAAGGTTTTTTCCCTAAGGGAAAAATCAAGCATCTCATTAAGTAATTCCGGCGTTCGGATGGCAAAAACCAAATGGAAGCGATAATCATCCCACCATGTAATAGCAAGCTTATATTTTTCCTGTTCCGACATTTCCGTATCAAACTGAAACTTCCTGCTTTTCAATTCACCATTGGTTATTTTTTCAATGATCTTTCTCAAAATCCTTTCTTTGTTTTCAACCCTTTTCCTGATCATATCTTCATCAATACCTGATGGATGATTGTCCATCCATTCCAGAACTTGTTCCCTGCTGGGCATTCTTCGTTTTAATCTGCCATTAATTTGCCTGAAAAGGAATAACATGTCTAAAAAGAAATCCAGGCTTGCACTCCCCTTACCTTTTTTAATAGCAAGCCACATATTTTTAATTGGCCTGCTAATGATAGTTTCATTTTTATTATTAGGATCGGTAAATGGTCTCCCTTCATTGTCAAGATAATCCATCATACGAATTGCAGCATAATCCCGAAATGATATTTTTTTCAGGGCAGAATGACCCTTAGTTTTTTTTAAGTAATAATTTTTAGTGATGGGGTTTTTATTAAGGTAATTGAGAACCCATTCCCTCATTTTTAACCTGGCCTCCAATGATGTTTCGGAAGTCTTGAAAATTGCATCAACTTCCGGATTTTCGGTCAGGATTTTATTCACTATCCTCAAAGCTTTTACATTAAGGGAAATCTTGTCACCAATATTAAATTCAATCATATTTAATAGAATATAATAAATCGTAAAAGGTATCTATGCAGAAGGTTGCGATCGTTCTAAAACTGAATGCCAATATACAAAAAATGCTGAATATTTTATATATATCTAACCTGGATTAACAAAAAACATGATTCCTTTATTATTGTTATTTAATTAACAATAATGTGTATTAATTTTCTACTTTTGCCACTCCAAAATTATGTTGAACTTTTGCCCGTGAAAAATGGGTTTTAAAAAAATCAGTGGTATATGAATAACAATCTTCCAAAAGTACCGGTTGCCTATAACGAGCCAATTAAAAGCTATGCGACGGGATCACCAGAAAGGGCCTCATTAAAAGCAATGCTGGCTAAAATGAAATCAGAAGTAATCGATGTCCCAATGGTAATTGGTGGACAACGTGTAAAATCGGATAATCGATTAGAAATTAACCCTCCTCATGATCATAAACAGGTATTGGGATATTATTATAAAAGTGATGCTGAACATGTGAATATGGCTATTGATGCTGCTTTAAAAGCATCAAAAGCCTGGGTTGAGTTGCCTTGGCAAGATAAAGCTGCTATTTTTCTTAAAGCTGCTGACCTTATTTCTGGCCCTTACCGCGACGTCATTAATGCGGCAACTATGCTCGGTCAGTCAAAAACCTGTTTCCAGGCTGAAATTGATGCAGCATGCGAGATGGCTGATTTCTTCAGGTTCAATGTTCAGTATATGACTGAGATTTATGCACAGCAACCAAGCAGTGACAATACCATGTGGAACAGGCTTGAATACCGTCCACTCGAAGGATTTGTTTATGCACTAACGCCATTCAACTTTACATCAATTGCAGGTAACCTACCTTCGGCTCCGGCTATGATGGGAAATGTAATTGTTTGGAAATGTTCAAACACACAGGTTTATTCAGCAAAAGTTTTGATGGATGTATTTGAAGAAGCGGGTGTACCTGATGGTGTTATTAACTTGATTTTCCCTTCAGGTCCTGTTGCAGGAAAAGTAGTGATGGAACATCCTGATTTCGCCGGTTTTCATTTTACAGGATCAACAGGCGTATTTCAGCAGATATGGAGGACCATTGGAGCCAATATTGCAACCTATAAAACTTATCCAAGAATTGTTGGTGAAACAGGAGGTAAAGACTTTGTTTTGGCGCACAAATCTGCAAATGTTGACCAGGTTGTTACTGCATTGATAAGGGGTGCGTTTGAATTCCAGGGCCAAAAATGTTCAGCTGCTTCTAGGGCATATATCCCTGATAATTTATGGCCGGAACTAAAAGAAAAACTGGTAAAACAGGTGAATGGCATCAAAATGGGTGACCCAGAAGATTTCACTAATTTTATGTGTGCTGTTATCGATAATGCTTCCTTTGAAAAATTGGCCATGTTTATTGATAATGCCAAAAAAGATAAAGATGCTGAGATCATTGCAGGTGGCGAGTATGATAAATCGAAAGGTTATTTCATCAGGCCTACCGTAATCGTTACTACCAATCCCAAATACATCACTATGGAAGAGGAGTTATTCGGCCCGGTATTAACTATTTATGTTTACGAAGCTGATAAATGGGAAGAAGCACTTGAATTGGTTGATACAACTTCAATTTATGCTTTAACCGGTGCTATTTTTGCACAGGACCGTTATGTAATTGACCAGGGGACTAAATACCTTTCACAGGCAGCTGGTAACTTTTATATCAATGATAAGCCAACGGGAGCCGTTGTAGGACAGCAACCATTTGGTGGAGCCAGGGCTTCAGGGACCAATGATAAAGCCGGTTCATTTCTGAATATGATCAGGTGGACATCACCAAGAACTATAAAGGAAACTTTTATTACACCAACTGATTACAGGTATCCGTTTATGGATGCTAAATAAAGTAATTCTGAAAATTATTGGAAACCGCTTCAGAAATGGAGCGGTTTTTTCGTTTTTGCTATATCATAAACCAAATGACTTGGAAATTTCGGTGTTTTAATGTTATTTGAGATTGTTTTTCTTTCTGATGACAACAATGAAATAAATTATAATTAATTTCATAAACTAAAATTATTGCAATGCCAAAACGCAAAAAGTTTGATTTTCAAAAAAACCTGAATCTGAATATTAGAGGGCTATCGCCTTCAGCTACATTGGCTATTAATGAAAAAAGCAATGCACTAAAGAAAGCAGGAACTGAAGTAGTTAAATTTGGTCTTGGTCAATCCCCATTTCCGGTACCTGAACCTGTTGTGCAGGCATTGAGAGATAATGCATTCCGAAAAGATTATCTTCCAGTTAAAGGACTACCAGAGTTGCAGAAAGCTATATCGGATTTTAATTATAGAACTCAAAAAGTAAATTTTGATCCAGCTCACATACTTATTGGCCCAGGTTCAAAAGAACTCATTTTTTTATTGCAACTGGTTTACTATGGTGATTTGATCATTCCTACTCCGAGCTGGGTTTCCTATGCTCCTCAGGCAGCAATAATAGGTAGACATGTTCATTGGGTACAGACCAGTTTTGAGAATAACCTGAGATTGTCGCCTGAAAAACTTGATGAAATTTGCAGAGATGACCCTACCAGGCCCAGGGTAGTAATCTTAAATTATCCGTCGAATCCAACCGGAAGCACCTATCCGATTGAGCGATTAAAACTGCTTGCACAGGTGGCCAGAAAATATAAACTAATTCTAGTCTCGGATGAAATATATGGGTTATTGCATCACAACAATCAACATGTTTCTGTTTCCCGGTATTATCCTGAAGGTACAATAATTAGCAATGGCTTAAGCAAATGGTGCGGAGCCGGCGGCTGGAGACTGGGATCATTTTCTTTTCCAACCGAGCTTAAATGGCTACTTGATGCTATGGCAATTGTGGCATCTGAAACGTTTACATCAACCAGTACTCCAATTCAATATGCTGCAATTAAAGCCTTTAATGGAGGTCAATTCATAGATGATTACCTTCTAAAGGTGAGGAAAATACTTAAGTTGATTGTGAGAATGATAATAGTTCAATTTGAAATGCTCAACATTACAATGCCGCGTCCTGAAGGTGCCTTTTATGTATTTCCAAACTTTGAATATTATCGGAAAAGGTTGAATAAAGCAGAAATTTTTACCTCTATTGACTTGTGCAATAAGCTACTTTTAGAAAAGGGCGTAGCATTGCTGCCAGGTGTTGATTTTGGTAGAGATCCCACTGAATTTACTGCTAGAATAGCCTATGTTGATTTTGATGGCAATAATGCATTAAATGCTGTAGATCAAATTATCAAGCTTGAAAATAATAATAAAATCGGGATGGAATTTGTCAAAACTTATGCTGCCAAAATATTCAAAGGTATCGTGAAAATAGGTGAGTGGCTTGAAGATTTGCCAAAATAATGTTTTCACAATAAAATGTTTTAGTTAATTTGTCATTAACTAGTAGTTTTTATGATTTGTACAAATAAAAACCCCGGCTTGCTGTACCAAGCCGGGGAAAAACAAACTAAAAACTAAATATTCGAATACATCCTGAAAAAAGAATGTACAGATATGCACAGGATACATCTCCGAACACAAGTGTTCTCAAACTACTCTATCCTACTACTATATGCCTTCATTCTACACTGCTTATTTCAAACACGCTATGTTCTATTTAGGGCGGCAAAGAAATGACGAGTTTTTGGATTCGCTGATGTTAAGTGTATTAACAATAAATATACAACAACAAAAAACCACCTTAAAAAAAATATACAAGATGGTTTAAGTTACAGAAAATGAATACTATAACATTAATGAAATGGAAGCCTTTTATATCATAATTTTTGACATTTCTCGTTAAATTATACGGTTTATATTTCTTTTTTAATTGATTTCTACTTTTTTTTCTTGAAAGTTTGTTTAGCCTGTTCAGTTAAATCATCCAGTTTATCCTTCAGCTCGTTCATTTCTTCTTTAAAGGCTTTTTCCATATTCGAAATGGTAACCGGATCACCCTGCATTTCAAGTTTTTCGCTAACGGTAACAGCAGGCGGAGTAATGATCCAGATGATTAAATATACAATAGCTCCGGCACCGCCTATAAACAGTGAAACAATGAATGCCAGTCGGAACCACATTTGATCGACATTGAAATATGCACCCAGGCCTGAACATACACCACCGATCAGACGGTTGTCAATATCCCTGAAGAGACGTTTTGGCTCTTTTTTGGATTTTTGCGGATTAGGTATGGCCTCCTCTTCCGAGTCCTGGTCAAAATCCGATGGATGGCCCATTATACCAATTACTTCATCAACATCTTCCATGACGATGACTTGTTTTTTATCAGTTAGTTTTTGCTGGAACAATTCCACAATGCGGTTTTCAATATCGTTGATGATATCTTCGTGCCCTTTTTTCGATTTGAAGTGGTGGTTAATCTCACTCAGGTATTTGTTAAGCTTTTCATAAGCATCATCATCAATATGAAACACAATACCCCTTATATTTATATTTAATGTCTTCTTCATTATTTGTTTTCTTTTTTATTTAAAAGTTTATTTACTGATTGTGTGAATTTTAGCCAGTATTCAGTCAGGCTTTTTAATATAATGGTGCCGTTTTCGGTCAAGCTATAATACTTTCTTGGTGGTCCCGATGTAGACTCTTCCCACCTGTATTTTAGATATGCCATCATTTTTAAGGCGAGTAAGTAGCGGATATAATGTTCCCTCTACCACCAAAAGTTCCGCATCTTTAAGGGTGGATAGTATATCGGATGTGTAAACTTCCTTGTCGGATATTACTGAAAGAACACACAACTCCAACACACCTTTTCGCATCTGTGCATTTGTCTTTTCTAAATTCATGATGCAAATATATATAATAATATAATACTATGCAATACATAGTACTAAATTAATTAAAATAATAAATTAATTTGTTTGAAATAAATAGTAGAAGGGTTGTAAATCAATAATATATCGGTAAATTAATTATTGACGATAAATAGAATATTTTGCCATAGACCACATAAATAGTCCTCGACTTGCCATAAAAAGGTTTAATGCGAGCCACAAACCATGGTTTTGTATCAGGTCGATACTTAAATAGTAGGCCGGGAGAAAAATAAAGATGGATGAAACAATCATGGTATTACGCATGGCTTTTGAGGCAGTTACACCTACATAAATGCCATCCCAGATAAATGCTGCTCCGCTGGCGAGTGGTAATATGATAATCCACCATTTATACTGCCAGGCAAGTTGTATTAAATTCTCACTATCGGTCATCACCCATAAAAGTGGTTTAAGACCAAAAGCAAATAAGAGGCTGAACAGGAAGGATGCTCCCCAGCCCCAATAAAAAAGATGATTGACAGTCTTCTTTAAGATGACATCATTACCACTTCCTCTGGCTTTACCTGCCAGCGCTTCGCCGGCAAATGCAAAACCATCTGCGAAATAGGAAAAGATGAAGAAGAATTGAAACAACAAAGTATTCACTGCCAGAATATCATCACTAATTCTTGCTGATCGGCTGGTAAAGAAAGTTAAAGTGAGTATCAATAAAATGGTCCTGATGAAAATATCAGAGTTGACTATAAAGAACTTTTTGAGTGCACTTGCCTGGAAGATTACCTTGCTGATAAAAGGTGTAAGGTATGCTTTGTATTTTGTCAGGATAAAGATAATAGCGACAACCAGTCCTGCATATTGAGCAATAAGACTTGCATATGCAACTCCATCAGCTTTCATCCCAAAACCGATAATGAAAATGAAGTTGAAAAGGATATTCAGTGAATTGATCAGGATGGCAAGCACCATTGGAATTTTCGCGTTTTGCATACCAAGGAACCAACCATGAAGCGCATATAATCCTAGTGTAGCCGGGGCAGCAAAAATTCTGATGTAAAAATACTCTCTTGCAAGAGTTTTTACTTCAAGACTACCATCGAGAAGTTGGAAAGCGATCCACTGAATTGGATATTGAAGCACAATAATCACTATTGCAATAAGGAAGGCAACAAGTAATGAACGATATAATATGAGGGTGATTTCCGTTTTTAGCTTAGCACCAAATGCCTGTGCAGTAAAACCCGTGGTTCCCATTCGCAGGAAACCAAAACTCATATAAATAAGGTTAAAGATGGCGCTACCAAGTGCTATTGCGCCAATGTATACCGGGTCATCCAAATGTCCCATCATTGCAAGGTCAACCAAACCAAGCAAAGGCACAGTAATGTTGCTTACAATATTAGGTACGGATAATCGAAGAATTTGCCGGTTTAATGAGAGCACAAGCCAAAGTTTTACAAAACAAAGAAATCACAATTTTCAATGCTCAATGATGTATTCAAAAATAGATATGGAATTTACCTTTTGTGAAGCCCACACTCTTTCGTTTCAGGATTCTCCCACCACCAGCGGCCGGCCCTAACATCTTCCCCTTCCTCAATGGCCCTTGTGCAAGGATGACAGCCAATACTGGCGAAGCCTTTACTATGCAAAGGATTGATAGGAATATTGTGTGCATCAATATAGTCTTTCACTTCTTGCTCGCTCCAATTAACCAAAGGATTGATTTTTAATAGTTCATTGTTTTCATCCCACTGCACCAGATTTAAACTATTCCTGGTAACCGACTGGTCGCGGCGTATACCTGTAATCCAGGCATCAAGCCCATTTATCGCTCGTTCGAGAGGCCGTATTTTTCGCACGTAACAACAAAGTTTTCGGTTTGAAATGCTATTGTAAAATAGGTTTATTCCCTTATCAGCAACCATTTGTTCTACTTCGTCGGCATCAGGAAAAAATACATTAATATTTACTTTGTATTTATTGCTTGTAGTGCTGATCAGGTCATAGATTTCAGGGAACAGTCGACCTGTATCCAGGGTAAATATTTTTGTAGATGTGTCTATTTCAGCAATCATTTTGGTTAATACCTGGTCTTCGAGGCCCAGGCTACTTGATAGTGCAATATTGTTTTTAAAATGACCCAGGAAGAACCGTAATATTTCAACGGGAGATTGATTGCTAAAATCTTTATTCCATTGCTCAATTAGCCGTTTTTCAAACATTATAAATTGCTTATGCCTGATACAAAAGTAAGAATTTCTATTTATTGTAATTGGTTGAATTTAAAATCCGATAAGAATACCTATTGTACCTACAATCAGACCTACGGCAACATTAATCGCTTTTACGACAACGAAATTTTTCTGTGATTCGGCCAACAATGGTAAACTACCATGACCATCCTGTACTATTGAACTGGCAAGTAGTATACTCAATGGTAGATTCCCGGATACAAACAACATAATGAATATGAGATGTGGTCCTGATTCGGGTACAATTCCGACCAGAACAGCCAGAATAAGCACAATATAAATGTTCTGACTAATAAAATTTTCCAAATCGATGTACTGGCTTGCAAAATGAATAGCCAGTAAAGTAAAAAATGTCCAGAGAAAAATGCGTAAAAAGTGCTTTTTCAGGATGTGGTTCAGTAAATGCTCATCCAGGAAATGATCACTAACAGAAACAACAATGAATAGTGAAGTTGCTAAAACCAAAAGAAAAGTAAAGCTAATCCATTGAGGATGAAAATGGGCATGTGAATGATCTGCCGAATTCATTCCGCCAAAATCTTCGAGAAAGTGATTAAAGTTAAAAGCAATTAAAATAATCGATATTACAATCGAAATAATTAATGAGGACCTTAGAATTGTTGCGCGTTTTAATTGATCAAAAATTATTGGCAATCGAAAATGCATTCTTTCTTTTACTTCGTGATGAACTTCAAAATGCTTAATTGGAAACGCCTCTTTTTTGTCTTTCGAGAAATAATTCACAAATAATCCTGAAATAATGGCGATGATGAAAAGAAGAATAGTAATGATTATAGCAGTTTTAGGGATAATCGAGAACATAAAAAAAGCCTCATCCCCTGAAGTAGCAATCATTGTAGCCACCAATGCACCTCTGCCAATAATATTATGCACAAAAAGGGAAACTGCTGTATAAGCACCCAGGCAGCCTGGAATAATACCTAACACACCACCAACAAAAACCTGTAAAATCGGTTTTTCCCTGATCCGCTCACTCCATAATCCTTTTGAAAATACATTCAGAAAATCGATGATCAACATCATTGAAAGCACAAAAAGCGTGATGGTTATGCTTTGCCATAGTATTGATAAGATGTTCATTCAGAATTATAATTTGCCGATACCAAAATTATGAAAATAAGCAGGTGGAGATATTATCTTAAATTGTTTAATTTCTATCGCCTGGTTTTTTTTCTTGGGTAAATCATCGCATAAGCAGCATCTGATTTTCCGGTTGAAATATCTTTTAATTTTCCTTTTAGAAGCAGTTTCTTAAAATGAGGGAGTCGCTCAACAAATACAATACCCTGGTTATGGTCATACTCATGTTGAATTACCCTGGCAATTAGACCATCAAAGCGTTCGTTTTCATGATAATTAAACTGTTCATCATAATAACTAAGGTAGACCACAGGCTTGCGTCGTATAAATTCATTGATGCCCGGAACACTTAAACAACCTTCTTCAAAATCCCATTCATCTCCTTCTTCTTTTTCAATTTTTGAATTGATAAACACTTTTTTAAAGTCTTTTAATTCAGGGTATTCTTCGGCATAAGGGCTGGCATCAATGATGAACAGTTGAAGCGCCTTATTTACCTGCTGAGCAGCCAGTCCAACACCCTTTGCTTCGTACATGGATTCATACATATTTTCGATTAATTTATCCAGTTCTGGATAATCGGGAGTTAGTTTTTCCCCTACCTTTTTCAATGTTGGATGTCCGTATGCTGTAATTGGTAACATATTAATTTTCTCTTTTAGCAACACCTCTCCGGCATAGTTAATGATTCTTAGGTTATGTATTATTCCTGGCGTAAATTATTACTCTTCCTGCTTGCGCTCATTTGCATATACGATTGCAATATAATTGTTGCGCTAATTGTATCTACAAGGGCCTTATCCTGCCGTTTCTGCTTTTTTAATCCACTTTCAATCATGGTATCAAATGCCATTTTAGAAGTAAACCGTTCATCATGCCTTTCAATCAAAATACCTGGAAAAGTTTTTCTTAGTTTTTTTACAAAAGGATCAATAAAACGACTCGAATCAGACGGTTGGTTTTTCATGTCTTTTGGTTCACCAACCACAATGCAATCCACTTTTTCATTTGCCAGATAGTCTTTCAGAAAATCCCAGATATCTTTAACATGAATAGTGGTAAGCCCATTGGCAATAAGCTGCAATTCGTCGGTAACTGCAATCCCAACTCTTTTCTGTCCGTAATCAATAGCAATAATTCGTCCCATAAAATTTCGCGCAAAAATAACACAATTAAGTGTTGGTTTTATGGATGATTGATTACCAGGGATATAACATTTCTGAATGTATGCAAGGAGCATGACATGATCATTTTTAGTTATTTTCGTTAAATATTACAGAACCATGCAGGAAATAAAAGAACGCATTGAAAATGCCTGGGAAAACCGGGAATTATTATCTGAAAAACCGGTAATCGATGCTATAAATTTTATTGTTGAAGAACTTGATAAAGGCAGATTACGTGTTGCTGAACCTATTGGTGACAACTGGAAGGTAAACGACTGGATTAAAAAAGCAGTAATACTTTATTTTCCAATCAGGAAAATGGAAACTTCAGAAGTTGGCATTTTCGAGTTCCATGATAAGATTCCTTTAAAAACAAATTATGCTGAACAAGGTGTGAGGGTTGTACCACATGCGGTTTCCAGGTATGGATCATTTATAGCAAAAGGTGTTGTGATGATGCCTTCCTATATTAATATTGGCGCCTATGTTGACGGAGGAACTATGGTTGATACCTGGGCAACTGTTGGATCGTGTGCGCAAATTGGTAAACATGTACACCTAAGTGGAGGAGTAGGAATTGGAGGTGTGCTGGAACCTGTTCAGGCAGCGCCTGTAATTATTGAAGATAATTGTTTCATTGGCTCACGGTCAATTGTGGTAGAAGGGGTTAGGATTGGAAAAGAAGCAGTTCTGGGAGCAAATGTTGTTATTACTCAAACAACCAGAATTATTGATGTTAGCGGACCGAAGCCCATTGAATATAAAGGATTTGTTCCGCCTCAATCCGTTGTAATACCGGGTAGTTATAAAAAAAGATTCCCTGCTGGTGAGTATAATGTTTCCTGTGCTTTGATCATTGGAAAGCGAAAAGAATCGACCGATAAAAAAACATCTTTGAATGAAGCATTAAGAGATTATGCTGTTGTAGCATGATCAATTTTATTTTTGGTTTCTGTTATCATCATTCAATCAATTGCGATCTTTTCTTATTTTTGATTAATAAGCCATATATAATGAATAATAATCCTTTATTTCATATTTACGCTATATCCGACAGTAAGGGATTAACTGTTGAAATGGCTGCAAATGTTGCTGCAGCCCAATTTCGTGATGTAGAAACTGAGGTGCAATTGTTTGCAAACATTGAAACTCCTGAACAAATTGACGAAGTAATTGAAGAAGCCCGAAAGAATAAAGGAATAATAATTCATTCATTTGTCAAACACGAGCTAGCAGACTATATATGGTACGAAGGAAGATTAAGTAATGTAGAAGTTGTTAATTTATTAGGCCCGATTTTAAACAGATTGTCTAATTATCTTCATCGTGTTCCGGCGGAAAAACCTGGTTTGTTTAGTCAATTAAATAGAGATTATTTCAGGCGAATAGAAACAACAGAATTTGCCATTAAGCATGATGATGGCGCATTTACCGAGGATTTAGGTGATGCAGAAATTATCTTGCTGGGCGTTTCCAGAACGTTTAAAACACCACTCAGTATCTATTTGTCATATAAAGGATGGTTTGTAGCAAATATTCCAATTGTGCTTGGAATGCCATTGCCTGAGATACTGTATTCTCTGCCACCTGAAAAAATATTTTGCCTGGTAACGAATCCTGCAAATTTGTCTAAATTGAGAGGTGTTCGAAACCAATACCTAAAAGGATTGGTGCCAACCTATGCAAGTTATGAGCATGTGAGGAAAGAACTGCATTATGCCAATTCAATTTACAATACACATCCTGATTGGTCAATTGTGAAAGTAACTGCCAAGCCAATTGAAGAAATTGCCAGTAATATTATAAGGATTTATCGAAGAAAGAAAAAAGAAAGACAGGTGGAAGAAAAAGCTAATAATAAAATGGAATAATAATTGTTCTGATTTACCGTTCGTAAGTTTCCCTGGTGTTGTAATAATAATTAATAAATGAGAGTGTTTGTAATGGCCTTCGTATGTGCGATAGGGTTGACGTCAATCGCGCAAACTGCGGATCTTACGATAATAGTTGAAGGTATAAAACCAATTAAAAACAGTAATATCATGATTGCTGTTTATAACAGTAAGGATGCTTTTTTAGATAGCGAACAGATCTACAAAAAGGTAGAAGTTCCTGCTGACTCTACCAGAATTTTTTACACTTTTACTGAACTTCCGCCTGGTTTTTATGCTGTTTCATTATACCATGATGAAGATAATGACAATGAAATGGACAGAAAATGGTATGGTCCTCCGAAAGAAGGCTATGGTTTCTCAAACAACTTCACCAGCAATGTTCGTCCCGCCCGTTTTAATGATGCCATGGTTGATTTATCCGTTGATAAGACAATTTTTATCAAGGTGGTTTATTAATCTGTTGATAGCGAAATGAAAATATTCAGATTAGGTTTTCTTATTGTTTTTTCTCTGCTATTAATTATAGAAATGATTATCGCCCAGGAAGATACAACGGAAGGATGGAAACTCGTAAAAAATCAGGAGGGAGTAAAAGTGTATACCCGAAAGGTAGAAAATTTTAAAATGAAAGAATTTAAAGCAGTATCAACCATGATGGCATCACCCGATGAACTTCTGGATATTATTCGCGCTGTTGACCAATATCCTGAGTGGATGGAAAATATGGCTCATTCGGAAGTATTAAAAAAAGTAAGTGATGATGAAATATATATTTATGCAGAGTCGCGTGTGCCGTGGCCATTTTCAAACAGGGACGTCGTAACATATTCTATGCTTTATTGGGAAGGTGAAAAAGCCATTGTTGATATGACAGGAGTTTCTGATTATATCCCAGAAAAGAAAGGAATTGTGCGTTTGCCATATTCAAAAGGATCGTGGGTGTTTAATCCGGTCAATGAAAAAGAAACAGAAATTATTTATCGTTATCTGGGTGATCCCGGAGGAAAAATACCAGGATGGGTCGCTAATATTTTTATTGTAGATGGCCCCTATAAAACACTCTTAGGAATGAAAGAATATTTGTTGAAGTCAAAAGAAAATTGATCTGGTATATTCCCTTTTTATTTCTTAAAACAAATATTAAATTAGGATTTTAGCTTCAGATTTGTTTTTATTCAAAACTAATTTTATCCCCATCGAAAGAACCAAAATCGGGCTGGGCAATTAAAAAGTAACTTTTATCCAGGAATATATGATCTTTTGCTGTTGATTCTACAAACCGCACTTCTCCGAAAAACCGGCAATTTTTCATTTCGCAATAATTAAAACTGGCATTATTCATGTCCGTTTTTCTGTAAAAGAATGAATTATTGAAAACGGCCCTGTCAGCAAATTCCGTAAAATTGGCAAAAAAGTTTCCAAAACAAGTGATATTTCCAAAGTCAGTATAGCCCATAAAACGGCTCGAACTGAACTGTGTTTCACTATGAAAAACTGCCCTTTGGAAACTTGTGGTCTCATCAAATTCAGCATTCAGGAAATTAGCCTTTTGCATGAAAACAGCATTTTGAAACCTGTGTTCTTTATGGTAAATACTACCCCTGAAATACGCATTCTGGAAAAAAGTAACTTCCTCAAAATTTGCCACACCAAAAAAGGCTGCTTTTGTGAAATCGGTTCTTCCCAGCACACTGCTTGCCTTAAAATTAACTTCTTCGTTGAACGTACATCCGATAAATGATAAGCTACTTTGAAATGCGGTTAAGGTTGTTAAATCATTTTCCTTTCTAAAAGCAATTACTTTCCCATTAAAGGTACAATTTTGAAAAGTGACTGCTGATACAATTCTGACTTGCTTAACGCCTTCACTGATTAGAGTTTTTTCAAATTGTGTAAAATCGATATCCTGGTCAAAAGTCTTATTGGCTGATTAAGACATCTTTCCCTGCTTTAATCAGGTCTTCAAAATTACCACTGTTTTGAGAAACATGGCTCGATGCACATGTCGTCATGACTAATGCGACAATAACAATTATATAGTATTTCATGATTTTTGGTTGAGTGTGATGATAATAACCAAAGTGTGCTATCGGTGATCAAACGCAATAGCACACTTTGAATTTCAGCGAAGCAGCTTATTGTTTTTTACCTTTAATTGCACTTTTATTTTTAAACGCTTTCGCTTTCTCATCCAGGCGTCCGCTCAGCTTTTCCTTTTTAATAAATGCCTTTATTTCCTCTGGTGTATATGCATTCCTGAATTCTTCAGTAACAACAGTATTGTATTTTGATTTCTTCAGATATTCTTTAGTTGGAGAAAGATCATTGTGAAATTCGAACTCATTTGGTTTATCAGATGACTTGTATTCTATCCCATCCTCAAAATAAAGAGGCCATAAAAATGGGTAGAACAAATTGTTCATTTCATCCTGTTCCTGGAAAACATCGCCTGCATCTGCTAAAGCAAGGATATAATATTCTCCAGTGATATAGGGCATTTCATACTGTTGATATAAATCAGTCCATCCAAGTGTTGATATCATATCATAACCCGGATCGATCGGGATATTGATTATGCAATGATTACCGCCCTGATCACACGTAATACCTGCCTCGCCTGGTGCAACAGAGGTATTGAATTCGTCATAAAAAAGTACACCATAATCGTCTGCATTATAAGCATTAAAATAGATATAATAAAATGACCAGTTTGCATTAGGTGAAGCTGTAGCATCACCAATATTATATATATTAAAATTGGAAAGCCTTATACCCATTCCCGGATAATCAGGATCTTCATAGTCGTCAAAAATCCATGGAACAAGGTCAACACCGGTTTTATTCGGGTCAACATCATCCGGTGGATCAGTATTGTTATCTTCATTGGCAGCTATATACAGGTTGGTTTCGTTTTGTAATTGAGATACAAAATTACTCATGAAAAAGTTGTAGTCAATCCAGGCATAACCCTGACCACCCCATTGCGTACCCCATGAATTAACAATCCGAAAAGCACCATTGGGTCCTTTGTTGTCGTCGTAACCACCGATAACCATGGCATGGTAAGCATGCTGTCCAACGTTGTCGTACGAAGTGGCTGATGTAATAACATCATCCGTTACATGCGACATGAAATTGTCAGCCAGTCGGGCACCGAAAACAACCGGTACATTTTGTGATACATTCTTTTTAATGGCGTTGATGGTGCCATCAATTTTACGCCACCATTTAAATTTATTATTCTGCGCTTCCTGAGTCCATGATGGATCTAGGTTGTTTTGTGAGCAACTGTTAATGGTTTGCGGATAAGGTGCTGTTTGCAAGGTAGCAATTCCGCGATTTTGCACTAAGTCCATGGCAAAGTTAAAATTGGTACCACCACAATTATCTCCTTTATTATTATCATCAATCGCAGTAAACAAGTCAAGCGGGCTGAATTGTTTATTCGGATTGGCAAGATCGCTGGCACTATAACCTTTGGATAATCCGTTAACCAGTGTTTTGGTATTGTATCCAACCGCCCAGGCCACACAAGTACCATAACTGCCTTGGTTTCCAATTGGAGGGAATTTGTCAATAATAGTATAACTCGCGGGCAGATTGTCGGACCCAAATCCAAAATTGGTAGATGATGGAACTTTGCTGGGATCATCCGTTCCGTTCCATCCGGTAGCATATTGAGTAGGGTTGGGATCGGGTTCTTCTGTCTTGTCTTTTTTACAGCCAATCGCCAACATAAGTGCAAGTGACAGCAATAAAATCATGAAATTGTGGATTGTTTTCATAAGAATTGGTTTTTAATTAATGATATTGTGAAAATGTCCTTTTCAAAATTAATATAAAGATAAAAACACTTCTGTTATTCTAATTTCTTAAATGTCAATAAAACATACGAAATCCAACTATTGAAAATCAGTTTATATAATGATATATGAAAAAAAATAAAATGTGAACAAAATTTAAAAGCTGAATGCATCTGCTTCTATTTCGATAAGCCCATTCTCTTTAATCAGCAGGGCAACTTCGGTTATGATTTCCAGGAAACTACTGATTTCAGCTTCTGCATAGGCCGCAGTTATTTCCCATCGGTAACCCGATCTTTTTTTCAAAAAGAAATCGAGTTGTTCAATGCGGTTTTGATAAACCGCCACAATTTCATCAGCATTTTTAACGTTTTTACTAATCTGGTCGAAACCAGTGTAAATGCTCTGATTTAGCAATGAATCCTGTGCATAACCATAACAAAGGCCAATTGCCTTGTCTTCAACTGCCACGTTTAATGAGAAGCCTTTTGAGGTCCATCGAAACTCAAATCCGTTTTCTGTTGCAAATTGGAATATTTGTTTGAATACAATTTTCCCGAATTTATCAAGTGATTTAAAAAAGGCTTCTTTGTCAGTTTTTGGAGTGTTTGAAACATTGCTGCAAGTACTCGGTCTCTGCATTCTGTCGTTACCGACTATAAATTCCTTTGAAACCATTTTTACGCCATCATCATTGATAAAGTACTTGAATTCGACACAACTGATATCAAGCCCGATTTTTCGAAAATAGTTAGCAGTATTGGCAACCTCTTCTGTAATCTTTTTTGAAACCAGGATGATTCTTGTATTCGTGTTCCACTCTTCTATATCATTGCCAAACAGGTCATAATGTGCTTTATCCATCTCCGCTGACTCATCCTCAGCATACGCCTGGAAATACTTGTTTAAATTGGTGTATTCTAATTTGTCCAATAACGCAGCCTTTTCGATCAGCTTGATCAGGCTATCACGACTGGATTCACTTTTTTGAACGTCAAATAAAATACTATTGCCATTTTCATCAATAGCCAACAGGTCGAAGGTTTCATTTTCGTTGAATACTACCTCTTTTCCGATCATCAATGCTCCTGTTCGATTCAGAATGCTTTCAGGATTATTTTCGATAAGTGTAAGAATATCCAGCTTCTTTTTACCTGACCCATTTGCATTTTCATTGTATTCAGCAAATTTGCCATTTTGATCAATCGTATAAAGTGTCATAAAAAACGATTTAACTATTCTCAAAATAATGCCAGAGATCAAATACCTCCATTCATGCCCTTTTAGATAGTTGGCCGCATGAAAGCCCGGTAGGTTGTTTCAGTAAAAACAAAAGTTACAATAAAGTGTCTGCGTACAATATTACAAAACTATTTCTATGTATCCAAATATTAATGGTTTATAATTCAAGTGTTAATTGTTAACAAAAGTATTCTAAGGTGGCGTTCAACTTTTTTAGAAAACCGCGTAAAAGAGATAACCTACCAATGCGATGAAGCCTACAGCAACAATCAATGCAATAATCATTCTCGCTACTTCTTTCCTTTTTTGAGCTTTAAGATTTTTCCTGAACTCCTGGATTTGAGCAGGTGATCTTTCAGTGTGACGCATCTTAATTTTTACATTTTCATTGCTACTGATTCTTTTTTCTTTTTTGTTGAAAAAATGTTTTCGGTTGAGCTGCATATTTGCATTGTTGCGTAATGCTGTTATTATTCCGGCTATTGATCCTTCACCGCCCATTTTTATTAGAGGTTTTAAATGTACAAATTACAAATTTTATTAAGAGATAATATTTCATATTATGAAAACACAAGAAATCGGATTTTTTATTTCTTCACTAATTTTTTAATTTCATTAATTTATTCAACAGTAACGGCGATTTTTACTTTTATAATCAAATTCTATATTTGATGTCTCCTAATAATAATTTACTAGCAGGATTAATTATGAGACGATTAGTTAATCGTTCTAGTGCTTCCGTGGAGCAGACGAATGTAATTATTGATGTAATAATTATGATAATAGAAAATATTATTATGTCAATAAAATATTCGTTCAGTATAGCAAATAGCTTAAGACTACATAGTATTTTAACAAAAAAACCATGCCATAGGTAAACATATATTGATTTTGTTCCAGCTCTTGAAAAAAATGTTCTTTTAGTAGGAATTAAAAACAAGATAGCTATACTCGATATGAAGGATAATGATAATAGCCCTAGTCGAATAAGAGGTGCTTGCCAACTTGTTATCCCCATTTTATAATAGGATAAACTCCCAAATAGCCAAGTATAATTTATCTCCGGTAATAATATAAATAGGAGAATATTTAAAATTAAAATGCTAATAAAGAAAACTTTGGGGATATTGAATAATTTTGAACCTAAAAAAGTTTCAGGAGTAAGCTTAAACCCGATTAAAAAAAATGGAAAATAATACAGTGTTCTTGACAATCCAAGAAAATAACCGATAGAATCAAAATAACCCCCTATCAACAAGAAAACAATTGAAGTTAAAATAGGATACCGCAATTTTATAAATAGAGGGGCAATAATCTTCCAGCAGAATAAGCTGAACAGGAACCATAGCGACCAATACGGCGATAAGGTTTTTGTGTAATCACTTACTGTTCCATTCAATATTATTTCTAGGATTTCATAAAAAAATGTAAATATTATAAATGGAAAAAGAATTGATTTTATTAATTTCATCTCATAATCTTCATTTGTTTTTTGTTTAGTTAACAAACCACTTATGAATATAAAAACAGGCATAACAAATGACATTATAATTTTAAGCATTGTCTCAATAACTGAGTGCTGACTTACTAGTGGCATTATTAAATGTGCAAATACTACCAAAAATATCATTAAAAATTTCGCATTATCTAATAATAAAATTCTATTCATATTATTAAATATTTTTCTAATATTTTTATAAATCCCTACTTCCTTCTTTCAACCTTAATCCTTTACGTATCCAGTTAAAATATGTTGCTCAATATGGATTATTGTCATTAATATCACATACTTGGATATTGCACTTTATCATTATAAGTGTATTTATATGGTTGAAATTTATTTCATAGATCCTTTCGTTCAAAAACAAGTTGAAAATGCTGCACAATAAAGTTATATGGCTCTTAGTGTTGTTTTTCAGAGTGTGTCTTAAGGATTAAACCTGTATTTTTGAAATAAAAACATGATTCACGTTGCCCAAATACAATTCGATCCCATGCTGGGTGAGATGGATCAAAATTATCAAACCGTCAAACGATTACTTGGCCAGACCAATAAAGCGAGGCTGGTCATTATTCCCGAGCTAGCCAACTCCGGTTATAATTTTCTGGATAGGGCACATGCCCTGAGCCTGGCATCAGCAGTGGAAGAAAGTACCTATGTTGATATGTTGGTTGAAACTGCCCGAAAGCAAGACCAATACATTGTTTCCGGTTTTCACGAAAAGGAAGGGGATAAGTTGTTTAATACTTCGGTTTTTATCACACCAAATGGTATGATTGGCAAATACCGGAAGATTCATTTGTTTATGAATGAGAAGCAGATTTTCTCGAAAGGTAACCTGGGTTTGCCGATATTTGAAATGGATGAATACAAACTGGGTATGCTGATTTGTTTCGATTATCTATTTCCTGAAGTCTGGCGGATCATGGGATTAAAAGGCGCAGATATGATTGCACATCCTTCAAACCTGGTTACCTATAAAGCATTTAAGGTTGTTCCTGCACAGGCTGTTATTAACCGCTTTTTTATTTTTACAACAAACCGTATCGGAACTGAGCGGGATATTTCCTTTTCAGGTCGTTCATTTGTTGTTGATCCCGAGGGTGATTTGATTAACGAGGCTTCCAAAGCTAATGAAGAGGTATTGCTAACCACCATCGATCCGATGAAATCGCGAGATAAAATGATTACTGATAAGAACCATGTTCTTGATGACCGGTTTCCGGAGGAGTACAAAGGATTGTCTTCTTAATTCTTTTGGTTGCCTGCCTTTGCCATAGCAACATCATGTTTGTTTCTTTAACCCCCTTTGAGGGGAATCATAGGGGAGAAGGTGTACTCCACAAACGATTGCATAAAATGATTTTCAAAAGACTAACAATCAAAAGCATTAAAAAAGCCTAATTCATTTATCTGGATTAATTTTAAATAATAAAATTTAGCTATTTTTGCCCCGCTTTTTAAAAAGAGAAAAATGCCTCAAAAAAGAAAATACACCTTAGACAATACAAGTAAAGAAACATTACAAAAATGGTATTACCTGCTGACCCTTGGTCGACAGATTGATAACAAGGCCCCAAATTACCTCAAACAGGCATTGGGTTGGTCGTACCATGCACCCTATGCAGGTCATGATGGAATACAATTAGCCATTGGCCAGCACTTTAATAAAGAGACGGATTTTCTTTTCCCATATTACCGCGACATGTTAACTGCTATTTCAGCAGGTTTAACTGCTGAAGAAATTATCCTGAACGGAATTTCAAAAGGAACTGATATTGCAAGTGGTGGTCGGCATATGTCGAACCACTTTGCTAAACCCGAATGGAATATTCACAATGTGTCATCAGCCACAGGCAACCATACACTGCATGCTACAGGAGCTGCAAGGGGAATTAAAGTGTATGATGGCAAAGGTGTTGCCATTAGTTCTCAAGGCGAATCATCCACTTCTGAAGGTTATGTTTTTGAGGCCATCAATGGTGCGTCAAATGAAAAACTTCCTGTGATATTCGTCTTTCAGGATAACCAATATGGGATTTCAGTACCACAACGTGACCAATCAGCGAACAGAAGGGCTGCTGAAAATTACAGGGGCATGAAAAACCTGAAAATCATGTATTGCGACGGTAAAAATGTTTTCGACTCCATGAATACCATGTTCGCAGCTAAAAAACATATCCAGGAAAAGGAAGAGCCTGTAATCGTTCATGCCAATTGCTATCGCATTCATTCACATTCCAATTCAGATGCGCACGATTTATACCGTGATGAAAATGAGCGACATTGTTTGCGCTTATCCGATCCGCTTGAGAGGTTTAAAGTTCAATTGCTCCACTCTAAAAAGTTCACGGAAGAAGAATTAACAGAGCTTGATAAACAGGCTAAAAAAGATATTTCAGCGGCGCATAAAAAAGCACTTGTAGCACCTGATCCTGATCCTGCTTCGATTTTTGATTTTGTATTGCCGGAACCCTATGTTTCAGAAAAGTATCCTGATGGACTGCATGATGGAAGCAAAGGCAAACCCAAAAGATTGATCGCTGCTTTAAACGAGACTCTGAAGGCTGAGTTCCGCCATAACCCTGATACTTATATCTGGGGTCAGGATGTTGCCAATAAGGAAAAAGGTGGCATTTTCAATGTGACCAAAGGTATGCAACAGGAATTTGGAAATAAAAGGGTATTCAATGCGCCTATTGCAGAAGATTACATCATGGGAACAGCTAATGGAATGAGCCGTTATAGTGAGAAAATCAGAATCGTTGTGGAAGGTGCTGAATTTGCCGATTATTTCTGGCCGGCTATGGAACAATTGGTTGATAGTACTCACGATTACTGGAGAAGTAATGGAGCATTTACACCTAACGTAACAATTCGCCTGGCATCGGGCGGGTATATTGGAGGCGGACTTTACCATTCACAAAATATTGAGGGTGCATTATCAACGCTGCCTGGATTGCGCATAGTCTATCCTTCATTTGCAGATGATGCAGCCGGATTATTGCGTACCTCCATGCGATCAAGGGGAATGACCATGTTCATGGAACCCAAAGCGCTTTACAATGACCCAATGGCGGAAACCATTGTTCCAGAAGATTTTGAAGTACCATTTGGTGTAGCAAGGACAAGAAGGGAAGGAACTGATTTGACTGTAATTACTTACGGAAACACAACACCATTTTGCCTGAAAGCCGCTGAACAAATTGCAGATGAAACAGGAAAGAGTATCGAAGTTATTGACCTTCGTTCATTGATTCCTCTGGATAAGAAAGCAATCTTAAATTCGGTAGCAAAGACAAATAGGGCTTTAGTCGTGCATGAAGACAAAGTATTTGCAGGATTTGGTGGCGAAATCGCTTCAATGATTGCTGATGAAGCTTTTCAAAATCTTGATGCTCCTGTTAAACGCATCGGTTCCACATTCACTCCTGTTGGTTTTAACCGCATCCTCGAAAAAGCGATACTTCCCAATGTGGAAAAGATTATCATAGGTATGAAGGAAGTGCTTGACTTTTAGTGATTAGTTAATAGTTATTGGGACATTTTACAATTAACCAATTACCGATAACTTTTCTGCCATTTAATCCGATATCCGATAAACCACTCAATAAAATCAGCTTTTGAAAAATTGAAAGCCCTGAGGTTGAGGCCAATTACGAGATGGTCCCAGAAATGATACTTTACCCCAATTCGCTGGTAAGTGGTTGGTGTTTCAAAACCTGACACGTCTTTTTGATAAATATAAAAACCAGGTTGAGCAATTAATGCCATCTTTCCTAAAACAAGTTCAAACGAAGGAAATACACCTACCAATATTTTATCTCCAGGATTAAATGGGGCCTTCTCTGGTACACCATTTACCAATTTCATTTCTGCTCCATAAGCAGAGTTATAACTTATATCAAATCCGGCACCAAATTTTACTTTATGTGAAATTTGCCGGTTAAAACTTGTTGAAAAACTGACTATTCCATAATCAAAAGCTTTGGCGTGCGTGTCGCCATTATCATCAATGTATTCAAAAGCAACCTGCCTCATTGAAGGGGCAATTAATGCGATAAACTCCCATTCCTTTTTATATTTAGGGATTTCGTATTGCTGATGTTCGGGACGCTTTTTAAAAATGTATTGTAACTCAAGCCTTGCACCAATCATATTGATTCCGAGGTTTGGTAATTTTAAGGCACCATTCGAAAAATGGGTATAAGCAATAGCGGCCGTCAAATCAAAATGTTTTCCTAATTGAACAGTGGTTGTCAGGCCAAAATCAACAAAGAGTGTGCTGTAGGTACCTATGGGGTAATAATAGTTTTTTTCGCGTGGTTCATGCTGGTTCCAGTTAAAAGCTATACCAAATTCAATTTCCCAGTTTAACGACCATTTGTTCCATCTTTTCAACGGAAGATCAATAAATGAGTAGATAGCGAAAGGGTTGCCTAATTCATCATAATCATTGGTTAAAAAACATTTATAAATCCCAGCTCCGAAAACAGGGTTGGCATAAACTCGCTGCCATAACTTGGCGCCCTGGGTATGTATTCCGTATTTAGCCGAAACAGAATGATAAGACCCATATGCTTCATTATTAGGATTTTCGCCTTTTACAAAAGCATGTGAGAGAACTACATTGCCATATTGATAATAAAAACCAACCGATTTTGGGTTCCTGATTTTGGTTTTAAGCGAATCGGTTTCAGATGAAAAAGCTGAAGTCGCAATCAATAAAACAATCATCGACAAAATGACTTGTAGGTAAAATCTGGCCGATGATTTATTCATACTTTGGACAATCTGATTAGAAACGGACAAAATTAGAAATTATGACCTTTACATTAACAGATAATTAGCAAGTCATAGACAACATCTTATCGTTTAAGCTCGTCTTTCGTATAAATACTTAACAAAAATTAACACAGATACATGGGACATTGAACCTTTATGGTACAGCAATTGTTTCTATATTTGGCAGCTTAATATCAAATAGTTAGTTAAACTATTTGGTTCAGGCCTCTCGGAAGTATATTAATTCCCTGGTTCACTTAGACCAGTAAATACAAGAATCGCATGACAAAAATGACTAAAATATTCATTCTGGTTTTACTTTTTATCTCATCTGTTTCTCTTATCTCGCAAACCAATGTCAAACGGATGAACGATATTGAAACCACCAAAAAGATTTCCACTTTATTACACCTGATCAATGGCTTTTATGTTGATACACTTAACATGCCCGACATGACAGAGAGAATTGTTGAACTAACCTTAAAGCAACTTGATCCGCACTCATCCTATATTTCAAAAGAAGATGTTAAGCAATCAACCGAAGAGTTAGAAGGCAGTTTTGAAGGGGTTGGACTCACTTTTCAATTATTCAAGGATACGATACTTGTAATCGCACCTGTACCTGGTGGACCAAGTGATAAAGTAGGCATCATGGCAGGCGATAAAATTATCACAGTCGATGATCTGGATGCTTTTGGTAAGGAGATCACCAACAAATGGGTGATGGATCACTTACGAGGTAAAAAAGGTAGTGAAGTAGTGGTTGGCATATACCGGAATGGCGTTGATGGTCTCATTGATTTTAAGGTTGAGCGTGATGAAATTCCAATTAATAGCATGGATGCTTCGTTTATGCTGGATGAAACAACCGGGTACATAAAGCTTAATCGATTTGCCCGAAATTCTCACACAGAGATTACTGAGGCAATGGCCGATTTAAAGAAAGTAGGAATGAAAAACCTGGTCTTTGATTTACGTTCTAATTCCGGTGGTTATCTTGGAACTGCCATGAGCATAAGTGATGAATTCCTTAAAAATGGTCAACTGGTTGTATATACTGAAGGTATTCATACACCTCGCCAAGATTTGATAGCCACTGCAGAAGGTATGTTTGAAGAAGGTAAACTGGTAGTACTCATCAATGAAGGATCTGCATCTGCCAGTGAGATCGTTTCTGGAGCTATTCAGGATTGGGATCGCGGTGTTGTAATTGGTCGGCGTTCATTTGGGAAAGGGCTGGTCCAAAGGCCTTTCAGATTACCCGATGGGTCTGTTGTCAGGTTAACAGTTGCGCGTTATTATACACCTTCAGGTCGTAGTATACAAAATCCGTATGATGATGGTACCGAAGCTTATTATAAAGATTATTACAGTAGGTTCAAAAATGGAGAATTGGCAAATGCTGACAGCATCCATTTCCCTGATTCATTAAAATATGAAACCGAGAAAGGACGAATAGTCTATGGCGGCGGAGGTATAATGCCTGATGTATTTATCCCATGGGATTCTGCACGTTACAACCAATTGTATTCTGATCTGATCAGGAAAGGTATTTTTAATGGGTTCGTAAATGAATACCTTGATGATAACAGGAAAAGCCTTGATAAGAAGTTTAAAAACTTCAAAGAATTCAATAAGTCATTTTATATATCCAAGGATGAGTTTGATGATTTTATTTCAAGGGCAAAGGATGAAAAAATTGAGTATGAAACTGAAGAACTAGAACCCAATATCGATTTTATAAAGCTCCAGTTAAAAGCTATGATAGCACGAAATATGTATACGACAAACGCTTATTTTGAAGTGCTCTGGGCAGAAGACCGTGAAATAATAAAAGCACTCGAAGTGATGAGTGAAGATATGGTCTACCAGAATTTTGGAGAAAAGGAAACATTTTCGAACTAAACAAAAACAACAATTAAGTTGTCATGACTTTTTCCAGTCTTTAATTTTTTGCATTAAAATTTACCTACTTTTGCGTCAGTAATGGTGCCAATTTCATCTGACCCGATGGATGGCCTAACAGGGAAACAGGTGCAAGACCTGTACAGTTCCCGCTGCTGTAAGCTCTTTTATATGCTTTTGAAACCTCGGTCACTTTTTCAATTTTGAAAAGGGAAGGCCTCAAAAGCGAGCAAGTCAGAAGACCTGCCATTGCCATAAATATATATTCAAAGCTTTCGGGACAAAGGCTAGCTAATATGGTCGACATATTCAAATAATTATTTGTACCAGGCTTTGCATTAAAGTATCATTTAAGATTTTACTTTGAAGCAAAAAATTATCATATGCCTGTTGGTATTAACAGGATTGGCAAACCCAAAATTGGGTGTTGCGCAAATGATCTATGATACACTACTTCTTAGTGAACTTGAAATACTAGATTACAAAGCTGATTACACAGCTACTGGCAAACAACAGTCAGTTGATTCTATGTTTTTACAAAACCTGAGTCATTTGGACCTTGGTACTGTTTTGTCATCATACACACCGGTATACATTCGATCATATGGAAATGGAAGTCTGGCTACTGCCTCATTCAGGGGCACAGGAGCCAGTCATACACAATTGATGTGGAATGATTTCAAGATCAATTCGCCAATGTTGGGCCAATCTGATTTGTCATTGATCCCAATTACTTTTTTTGACCGGGTTGAATTGTATTATGGCGGTGCTTCACTATCAAAATCAGAGGGAGGTCTTGGTGGAAATATTTGTTTATTTAACAAACCATTTAGTGATGAAAAACCCACGGTTTATATCGTTCAATCTGTTGGTAGTTTTAACTCCTTTTCTACATCGGCTGGTTTAAACCTGGGCGAGAAAAAATTTAATTCGGACACGCGATTGACCTTCCAAACCTCCAAAAACGATTTCACTTTTTACAACGATGCCATTATACCAGCTAAAGATATGGAACAGCGAAATGCATCCTACCGAAATGGAGGTTTTTCGCAACAGTTCAATTTTAAACTTACGGCTAACCAAACGCTTAGTGTTGCTTCCTGGACACAATGGAATCATCGCAATGTGCCCCCAATTATGTCGAAAGCTGAGGCAAATGAAAACCTGAAAGAGTATGAAGATGATTTTTTTAGCAGGAATACCATTTTATGGATATACCAGAAAAACAAATCAAAGCTGGAAGTAAAAGCAGCATGGTTCTACGAGAATTATGAATATCACCAGGAATTAATTAACAATGGGATAACTGATACTTTGATTAACTCACAAAACAAAACCAATGGTGTATTTGCCAGGGCAAATTATTCAACATCTTTCAAACATGGATTTGCATTTTCATCAGGTTTAAATTATGAGTATAACAGGGTAAATTCAAACAATTACGCTAAAGAAAGACAAAGAAATAGTTTGGGTGCATTTGCAAAAATTCAGAAGGTTTTTATTCGGCGAATAACATTGAGTTTACTTACCCGAACACAAATAGCAGATGCGGAATTTTTGCCAATAATGCCTTCATTGGGTTTAAATATTAAAATCCTGAAGAAACAGGATTTTTATTTCAGAACCAGTTTATCAAGAAATTACCATCTGCCAACTTTGAATGATTTGTATTGGTACCCGGGAGGAAACTCAGATCTCAACCCAGAAGACGGATATGAGTTGGAGGCGGGGTTCAACTATATTTATTCTCCTAATAAAAAGCTTTTATTCAAGACTGATTTAACTGCTTATGCCACCAAAGTTGATAATTGGATACAATGGGTAGATACGGGTACTGCTTTCTGGACCCCGCAAAATATCAGCAAAGTATTTTCGCGCGGTTTGGAATTTTCGGGACAGGTGCGGGGTGTCGTTGGCAAGGTGCACTTCTTATTCTATGGGCAATATACTTATACAAGGACAACCAACGTGAGTCAGCAATCCATTGAAAGGGAAACTGATGAGGATCAAATGATATATATCCCGAAGCATACAGCTAATGGATACATAAGTTTCGCATTTCATGGGTTTTCATTTGACTGGCATACACATTTTGTTGGAGAACAAAATACAGTTGGTGATCAATTGCCAGCCTTCATGCTGAACGACCTTTCAATAGGTAAACAATGGAAATTTGGAATATCGAACTTAAATATCAGGGCAAAAGCTAACAATATCTTCAATACACAATACCAGTCAGTTTCTGCCCGGGCAATGCCAGGTAGAAATTATGAAATCATCATTAAATACAATTTTAATAAATAAGTAGAATGAGAAAATACTTTATTGGGCTATTAACAGTTTTAGCAATATTTACAGCCTGTAAAAAGGACAATCCGGCACCTCAAGCGTTTGAATTGAAAGAAGGTGTTTTTATAGTAAGTCAGGGGGCATTTAACGCTGACAATGCATCACTTACCTATTTTGAGACAGATAACAATAGCGCAATCGATTCCCTTTTCTTTCATGTAAATGGTGCATCATTAGGTGATGTAGCCCAAAGTATTAATGTAGGAGTTGATGAGTCTTACATTGTTGTAAATAATTCGGGGTTAGTTTATTGTATTGATAATAAAAATGCTGAAGTAAAAGGTAAGGTTTCAGGGCTAACCTCTCCCCGAAATATTTTAATCATTAACGATGAGAAAGCCTATGTTTCTGATCTGTATAGTACAAATATTTCAATTGTTAATCCATCAACATATGAAATAACGGGGGATATACCTGTTAACCGTACCTCTGAAGAAATGGTTTTAATTGGTAATAAAGCATACATTGCTAATTGGTCAGCTTACAGCCAGACCTTGAAAAACGATGTAGTCCTTGTTATCAATACTGAAAATGATGCGATGGTTGATACCATCAAAGTTGGTGTTGAACCAAACAGCATGGTCGTTGATAAGGATAATAATTTTTGGGTATTATGCTCAGGTGGATTTATGAATGAAGAAAACCCAACGCTATGGAAAATAAATGGTTTGAACGGTGAGGTTTTACAAACACATACTTTTAGCGTTTTGGAATCAAATCCGTCATCTTTAAAAATTAATGGTAGTGGAGATGAACTATATTTCCTGAATAATGGTGTTATTAAAATGTCAATTAGTGATGCTCAGTTACCTTCGTCACCTTTCATTGATCAGGATAATAACCGCTTTTTTGCCTATCTGGGAATAGATCCTGCAAATGCTGAGGTTTATATTGGTGATCCAAAAGATTATCAATCTGTTGGAACTGTTTACCGGTATTCTTCAAGTGGTACCTTCATGCAAGAAATTGGAGCTGGAATTATTCCGGGTGCGTTTGGATTTAACTACTAGTTTTAGTAAAAATTTTAAGTCTGTGATTTGGATTAAATTCTATATAAGAAATAATATAAACTGCTATTTTTGCAAAAAATTTAAATAAGCGAATGAGTAAAGTAAACGTAAAATGGACCGGAGATATGGCTTTTGATGCAGAAGTCAATGGATTTAATATTAAACTGGATGCTGCTGAACAAGTTGGTGGTAAAAATGGCGGCCCCAGGCCAAAACCTTTAATCCTTGTTTCCCTGGGTGGTTGCACAGGAATGGATGTGATTTCTATCTTGAAAAAAATGCGTGTTGAACCCGATTATTTCAATGTTGAGGTAAGTGGTGAAATGACAGAAGAGCATCCAAAATATTACAACAAATTGCATATCAAATATGTTTTTCGCGGAAAGGATCTGCCGATGGCTAAACTTGAAAAAGCGGTGAATCTTTCACAGGACAGGTATTGTGGTGTAAGTGAAATGTTAAGGAAAGTTGCAGAGATTACCCACGAAATTGTGATTGAACAATAGCAATTTTGAAAAGGAATGAAAGCCCGGTAACTATTTAGGTTTCCGGGTTTTTTTATTGATTTTATTATTGAAAATGATCCATGCAATAGCAAACAGTTACATTTCGAGTGATGATTTTTGTCTATTTTTTAGGTTGTTTGGTCTAATATTCAGGCTCTGAATTTTAATGATCTTGATAATTATGTATTTTTAGAAAAACTGATAACTCGTTTAAATGCATAGGCTGTTAATAATCTATTTCTTGTTTGTAACCAGCACCATTAGTGCTCAGGATACTATCATTAATTTTACAAAAGAAAACGGACTAACATCAAATGAGATTACAACCACCCTGGTCGATTCGAAAGGCATTGTTTGGGTAGGAACAAAAAAAGGTTTAAATGCTTATGGTAATAACAAATGGTTTCAAATCTTCGAGATAGAAAATAAAGAAACTGGCAAGCCTAGTCCACTTGACAAAGTGGAGACTATTTTTGAAGATAATAGAGGCTATATCTGGGTAAGTACATCGAATGGTTTGTTTTTGTATAACCGGAATTACTGGATTGGCTTCATTAACAATAGTGAAAAAGAGCATATAGTAACCGCTTTTTATCAAGACAGCCGCGGTTGGCTGTGGACCATGCAGGAGGACTTTAAAAATTTTGTAAAGGAAATGGGTATTATTTTGGCAAATGGTACTATACATATGTTTAATGGATCCAGTTGGTACGAATATGATAGCGTTGTTGCTGGTACCGCCGGCATCATCCATACCCGCCAGGAATTAAAGTTTTTTACCGATTTTTTGGAGGCAAACAATGGTGATATTTGGGTTAGTTCGTTGGATGGTTTATTCAGGTTTGATGGCGTAAAATGGAATGACTATCATGAGTTTGACAGTAAAGCGGTTAAATCATACGATATCATGCAAGGTAACGACGATGATATATGGGTGGCTTCCGAATATGGTATTTCAAGGTACACCAATGCTAAATGGGTAGATTATACTAAAAAAGAAGGTTTGATTAATACTTACTTTGATGTATTAAAACAAGATCAGTCGAATCGTATTTGGGCATATACCAAACGTAATTACAGTTTCAATGGTTTGAATATGTTTGATGGTGAAAAATGGTTTGGGTTTTCATCGAACGATATACAACTTAAGGGCGCAGTGGATGAGCTACTTTTCTTAGACTCTATTGTAATTGCTTTTTCCAATTACGGCGTTTCACGATTTGAGGGTAACAAATGGAAACCATATAAACGTGAGTCGGGCTTGAAGGATAAAAAGTATGATTTGATTATGAAAGACGTACATAACCAGATATGGTTGGGCGGAGAAAAAAGATTATACCGCTATAACGGTAAAGACTGGGAAACTGTGCTTGAGCCTAAACAAGACTGGGAGGTCGTCGTCATATATATTGATAAAGAAATGACATGTTGGATCGGGACAAAAAAAAATGGCGTTTACCGGCTTTTAAAAAACAAATCATGGGTTCATTATTCAGAGGATAACGGGCTCTCTGATAATCACATAAATGATGTTTTTGGGGATAAATGGGGAAATATTTGGGTTTTAACCGATGATGGAATCTCCGCTGTTGGTGAAAAATGAAATAGTGGAATCCAGGGTGACTTTCACATTATTATTGATATTATCCAATTCATTTCCAATTTCAAAAGAGTTTTTTTTAAGTTTGTTGTATATAGCACGATTAACAGAGCTATTGGTTTTTGTTAAAATAATTAGAGGACGGATGTTATTTGTAAAAACAGTAAAGTTTAAAGCGAATGTTTTTTCTCGCAGGCATGGTATTTTAATACAATTCCTGGTGGTATTTATTATGATCTCTACTGCTTGCAGTCCTGAACGTAAATTGGTTAAAAGTTTTGTGTATGATCAAAACAAGCGAAGTGCATTATTAATTGCACCTCAATATATTTACAAAACAAACCTGAAAAAGAATATACTGGATTCACTGGGTATTAAAGATGAAAGGTTATTTGATTCGGTATTAATGGCCAATTCAGATTTTTTAAAAGATATTCAAGACTCGATGTTTATTGCTAATTATTTGCTTGGCATGGATATGGAGCTTAAAAGATTTGGATTCCAGGTTTATCGTGAAATAGCCACAAGTAGTTTCATGGAAAATGACTCAAATGCATATCTTATCAATCTGGCGCAAATTGAAATCGAGGAGGCCTATTACACAAAGCGAGATGAAATCAGCATGTATAATACATACTACTATCACGATCATCAGTTAAATGCTGCATATGTTAATTCATGGATTGAGGTCAATGAGATTAATGCCGAAGCCGAGAATCATAATGTTTATTTTTCAAGTGATATAATTACTGATGACCTTCAGGGAGAATTTCAGTTTGATTACTTCAGTGGCCAGGTAAAATACCTTTACGAGGTTGATTCATTAAAACCTGCCGAAATATATAATTTTGCCTATATGCTTGGCAGGACTTATGCAGGTTATACATTCGATCTCCTGATGAATAATTTTCTGAAAGAAAAACTGCCAGAAGAAAAACGGTCAGGAAAATACTGGCGTTTTAATCCAGTGCTGGAAAACTTCTTTTATGCTGAAGATGATAAATTTATACCTTTGAATGACTGATGATCATGCAGTATTTTTCTATTAATTGCATATTAAATAAATCATTTTTCGTTGTCAGTAATCCAGTCGCCCACATCAAGTATCTTATCTATAACTTCGTCTGTTTTCTCGTTAGTAAAAGTTTTGAGGATGCCGAGTACCTTTTCCAGAATACTCCAAACAGAATCAAGAGCAACAATAAACTTGGTTTCATCTTCTTCGCTGGCATTTCCTGTTGATATCCGATGACCTAAATCAACGATTGTTTTAATCGTTTGGTCGGCTTTTGGTCCGGTAATCCTGCTCAGGCTGGCATATTCAAGGCTTGGTTTTAGTACTGGCCACACTTCGTTAAATGCCTCAACGAATTTTGGATTATCTCCATCTAGTTCAAATTTAAAATCTGCTTTGGACGCAGCTGAAACGATTTCGTTAAATTTCTGGCGTTTAAGTTTTTTGTCTTCTTTACGTGCTTTACGCTTTTCTTTGCGTAATGCCTTTCTTTCTTGTTTTGTTGCCATAGTATTAATTAGTTAAATGTTTAAAATTGGTTTTAATGTTTAAAAGTCTAGCTCAATCCAGACTGGGTCATGGTCGCTTCCGTTTCCACCCACTTTTTCTCTTCTGCTAACCCAGGCACCGGTTAAATTATCTACTAATGCCTGGCTGATCCATATCTGATCAAATAAAGTGTAATGATAAATACCTGCAGATTCGTTGAACCTGTGTGTCCAGAAATGATCAGCAGGAGGATATTTCGTATGGTTCATTTCACCTAATTCCTCCATATCAGTCAAAGCGTTATGCAAGTTTAGTTCGGGATCATTAATAAACTCTTTGAGCGGCTCAGCATTCAGGTCGTCATTCATGTCTCCAACCAAAATGAAAGAACTATCCGGACGAGTCTGGTCTTTGATAATTTCTGCGATTGCTGCCGATTGTTTTCTCCTTCTTTCGTCATTTTTCTTTGCATCTTCAGCAGGATCATCAGAATTGCGATCCACAAAATGACTCTTCAAATGCGTATTAAAAAGGGTGAACAATTTTTTAGTTCTGGATTTATTTAAAATTTCAACCTGTAATAAATCCCGGCTGAATATTTTTTTGGATTCATTGGCGAACCTTTTTTCCTGCCACGAAGTAATCGAACCAATCGGGAATCTTGACAGTAAACCTACATCTATAAACCTGGGGTCGTTGCCTTCGATTAAGATCGCATAATGATAGTTAAGATCAGAAAGATAATCGCCATTGAATTGTTTTAATATATCAATATTTTCAACCTCCTGAACAGCAAGAATATCAATATCAAGGGTTTTAATCCGTTGAGCGATTTCGATAGTTTCGGCTTCTTTTTTAGGTTTTATCAATTGCCCACGGAAGTTTTTAATTTTGAATACATCGCTATTGCCGAATGTGTATTCAATTGTTGTCCCCTTTTTTATAGCAGCTATACTTGCGTGAAAGTTATAACGTGAGAAAAGGTTGTTCAGGTTGAAAGTGCCAACTTTGATTCGCATAAATAGTTGTTTTAGTAATAAAGTAAATCAATTGATTTACCATTTAGTATAAACCAATTCGCTATCGCAAATCAGTCGTGTAATGTATGGAGTAGTTTTAATAGGCCATTTCGGATGGGTAAAATAAATAATGGCTTCTTTGCCAATGAGTTTTGTCTTTAGCCTTTTTGGATCTATACCTAGTTCAAGTCCATTTGCAATTCGAAAATAATGTTTGTCATTGCTGAATTTAATAAGTATATCACTATCATCTCCTTTGAGAATTGAGGTAATATATCCCTTTAAGCGGGTTCCGTAACTGATAGGTTGTTGGAAAAACCAGTATGCTGCAGCAAATCCAAGTACAGTAGCGAATAAAAATGTTTTCTTCATAGTTGTTTACAGCTAGTAAGCCAAAGATAAAAGAAAAATCTGGATTATGAATTTGATCCGCAAGCAAATTTTTAATTCGTCCTATCTGGCTTTCTCAATTGGATTTATGCGTCAGTTTTTTGATTCCACAATTACCACAATGGTATGGTAAGTATTCCCTGTACCCGCATATCACCACCAGGAGCAATGCCAACTCCTTCACCCAGGCCGGTCATATTACCTTCTATTCTCAATTGAAGGTGTTCACGCCGGTATTCGATGAAGCCGGTAACGCCTGTTAAACCGCTATCAGAAGATATTGCCAACTGTGAACCAATTCGTAGACTTTGATCCGATCCCAAATCAAATCTTCCGCTTACGCCTGGTTGAATGATTGTCTCACCGGATGCAAACGAATGGGTAAGGTCTGTAGTAAAAACGAGCCTGTCACTTCCACTAAACTGGTGTCCAGCCGATAACCTACCAAACAAAACTACTTCGCCATCTGAATTGATTGTAACACGCCCGAGCAGATGGCTTATTTCACTCCCCACTCTGACTTCACCGGCTCCGGTGCCTGAAAATGCTTCAGTTTCAGCATCCCTGTTAACTGTGCCTGTCAATCTCGTTCTAAAATATTCACGTGCATATTGCACATAAAGTTGCAGGTTATTAAATTGCAGGCTTTGAATTGATCCCAGGTCAAAGGATCCACCAACACTAAATCCTGCACCAAGATCCTGGGAAGGTGAATGCCTTAATGGCACATCGGCAAGCACAGCAACCAACCCGGCCGCGAGCGCAGTAATAAGGGCAATTTCGTCGCTACTGCCAACGATCTCAACAATTCTTTGACGCAAAGTAGCAAATGCGGGGTCGCGAAGTATAGCTGCTGAAGTGATTTCGAATGCCCTGGCAACACCAAGAGCTGATAGTCTTTCTGCACTGGTAGCAGGTTGATCTCCTTCAGTCGTAGAACTTTCAACAGCCAGCCCTTGCAAAGCAGTACCCAGTGTGCTTAGGTGGCCACGCATGCCCGAATCGGAAAGCTGGTCACGTAAAAGTCCGGAAACAAGGTCTGCAACAGGCGTACTACTTCCTGCTGAACTTTCGGCAGCAGCTGCCTCGTCATCTTTTTGAATCATGGGTTGTAGCGTTGTTCCCTGTTGAACAACATGGGTCAGCTCGTGGGCCAGCAGATGTCTGCCCGAAGGACTAGCCGGATTGTAATTACCACGGTTGAAATAGATATCATTTCCAATTGTAAAAGCCCTTGCATTGAGCTGTCTATTGAGCTGATGTGATTGGTCGTTGTTATGAATATTAACATGGCTAAAGTCAGTTCCAAACCTGTTTCCCATGAAAGCTTGGGTTCCTTTATCCAAGGCAACCCCTGAGCCCCGGGTATTTTGAATTTGTGATTGCAGGTTTTTGCCAGCTACATTTGCAGTTTGGTTTTGATCTGACTTAGGCTGAATTAACTCTTCTTCTTCCTCCATTGGTTGTTTTTGAACCATCTGTTCATTATTACACTCCGCACACATCATCTGGATCGGTTCCTCCTCTTCCTCAGACTGCATCTGGATTTTTGGCTGCAACATTTCCTCTTCTTCTTCCATAGGCTGCATCCGAATCGATTCACCTTCACTCATTCTCATGACACGATTCGCAACAGCATCAGCTTCCTGTTCATATTTATCACCGGGTTTGCCGATTGCAAGCTTTGTTTGAATTGCCCGGTGAGGGCGTGATTTTTCCAAAAGTGGTTTTAGTTGATACATCTGGTTTTATGTTATTTCAAAGTTACCCTATTTCGTCCTGGTTGTCAACCAATTTGCGTCTGTTATTTTCATTTCAGATAATTAGTATCACTATAGATTGAATTAAGTGTTACTAGCAATTTTTCAGTTTATTTGGGTAATTGAAAAAGAATATTTTAATAGCCAAAAGCTGTATAAATTTATTGTTCAAATCTGTAGGACTCAATTTTCCCTGTTTGAGCGGAGATTATATAGTGTGGGCCTCCACCAACCATTCCAGAATCATTTAACTCATAATCAATATGCCAATTTCCTTCTTTATAATTTGCCTCAATCTTATAAATTGTTAGATCACGGTAAAACTTAGAAGCATTTTCATGTGCGATAGATAAAGCTTCTTCTCTGGAAATTGAGTCTGATTTTGGGTTTGATTCCATATTTTTTATTGTTTTATTTTCTGAGTTTCTTTGTTCTCCTGAACAAGCACTTGTAAAGGTTTCAACACATAAAATGAAAATTAAATATAATACTAATCTGATCATAAATTATAGACATAAGTCAAAATTACCTGTTTTATAAGTCATCATGTCTTCCATCTCGTGTTGCCTGGGGTGCAAGTCCTCCCGCGGCTCCTGGTACACCACGATTTCCGGCGAGGTGGAGTCTTTTTGTCCCAGTTGCATGGAAAGAGTTATCAGCAACCCCGGGAAAAGCCCCAATCATTAATAGTGGTACCCCATTGGTCGAAGACCAGGTAACATCGGCTCCGCTAAAAAATGGGGCTCCCCAACAATTTCCGACATTTGGATGGGTATGAAAACCTCCGACAACAATAGAATTTGCAACATTTGGCGGATTATTGAGTGGTAAAGCGGCTTGTCCTCCGGCAGCTACTCTTCGTGTAGTCATGTTTCCGTTTATTAAATTTAGATAAATAAATCCTCCTTCTTCATGTGCATTAGTAGGAGGTGACCCAACAATGGGATCGCATTGTGGAGCTAAGGCATTGGCAGGGTCAGGAGTAGGCCAGCGCGTGATAGCTGGATTTGAATCAGTCCAGGCCACTCGCATAGCTGCCCTAACGGTGCTGTTAATTCTCATTTCGTTACCAGATGGAGCAAGCCTTCCTAGTAGTTCAATACATCTTGCCCAATTGTTCCACGAAAGTTTAGCTTTTAAATCAGTAAGCAATTGCTGATCATTTAATGCAACATGTCTTTGGACCATAGTACCCGCTTGAACGATATTTTTGTAATCTGCATAGGTTCTATTGTCTGCTGATACCAGGGTGCTGATATTTGTTTTAATTTGAAATTCCGGGGCAAGGCTTCCAAGATTTCCAGGTCCAAGGAAAGCACCCTCAGCAATAATTTCTTTTGCTAACCGATCAGCGGTATCGTGTCCTAATTTTCCATCTTGAGTAAGCCCATATTGTGATTGATAACTGGCTAGTGCGGTTACAAAATTTTCATCGATGTCTGCTGGTAGCTGTGCGATTCCCAGAATATCGCGCATGAGTGATATTTCAGCAGCATCTGTATGACGCGATTGATTAAATGCAATTGCAGTTTGTATTTGGGCGGCAGTAAGCGTTCTTTCCCTTGCATTAGGTGTTGTGGGTTCAATGGCCAGATCACTCTGGATCATCAAAGGAGCAGAATCTTGTTGAACTACATGAGTTAACTCATGACTTAGTAACCGTTTACCCTGTGAAGAATCGGGATTGTATTGCCCACTATTAAAATATATATCCGAACCATGTGTAAAAGCCCGTGCCTGCAATTGCTCATTCATTTGAACTGAATGATTATCCTCATGAATCTTTACCGAACTAAAATCAGAACCGAAGCTATTGCTCATACTTTGGTTCATTTTTGGAGATAGTGATTTGCCATTTCCTTTGGTTGTATGTAATTTTTGCGTAAAAGCATTTGAGGCAAAAGTCGAATCTGAATTTGATTTTGTTTGCAACATTTCATCACGCTCACATCCATTGCACTTCATCTGAATGGCTTCTTCTTCCTCCTCCTGCATTTGGATTTGGGGTTGTAACATTTCCTCTTCCACCTCCATTGGTTGCATCCTGAGTTTCGGCTGCAGCAATTCCTCTTCTTCTTCCATTGGCTGCATCTGTAGAGTTTCACTTTTGCTCATTCGCATTACTTTGTCAGCAGCAGCGTCAGCTTCCTGTTCATATTTGTCACCTGACTGACCAATTTTTAGCCTTGCCTGTATGCGGGTTTGTGAACTATTCGTTATATCTGGAGAATTAAATTGTAGCATAATCAACAATTTTATAGTGTTCTTCGATTTTTGTGGTACTCTCTTTTAATGCCTTCAATAATATCAACTAGTTTTATTTGATTCGAACCTCTTCCTAATGCACGCAGCGAGCAGTGTTGGATTATATTGATAATGGCACCCCCGGAGATTTCGTATTTTTTAGCAATTTCCTGCAAGTCGATTGATTGATCTAACTCGATTGATTTTGAAAAATCATTCTTCCATATTCGGAATCGTTCTTCAGCAGATGGCATTGGGAATTGAATCATGGATTGAAACCGCCTGATAAAAGCTTCATCAATGTTACCTTTGAGATTTGTGGCAAGGATAACCAGGCCATTAAAGTCTTCGATCCTTTGTAAAAGATATGAAACCTGCTGGTTGGCGAATCTGTCATGCGCATCCTGGGTACTTGTCCTTTTGCCAAAAAGAGCGTCAGCTTCGTCAAAGAATAATATCCATTCTTTATTTTCAGCCCGGTCAAATACTTTCGACAAGTTTTTTTCTGTTTCACCTATGTATTTTGAAACCATCTGAGAAAGATCAATACGGTATACATCCCTGACTGTTTTTTTGCCAAGCAAGGCAGCCGTAGTGGTTTTTCCAGTTCCTGGTGGTCCGTAAAACAAAGTTTTGTATCCTGGTTTAAGCAGCCTTTCCATTCCCCAGTCCTGCATCAGCGTTTCGTGGTGCGTGATCCAGGTTTCAATTTCTTTTAACTGTGACATCACATGATGGCTCAATATAAGGTCGGGCCAATCCATATTGGTTGTCAGTAATTTGGCAGGAAACTCAGGACTGAAGTTTGGTTTTCGAGCTTCACCAATGGTAAACAGGTCCAATACTTCCTGTGAAATGTTGATTGAGCCGCTGAGCATCGGTTCTTCTTTTCCGATCTCTTCAAGCCACAAAATGCCTTCTTTACTGAATTTATGCTGACCATCGAAACAACGTTGCAACGAGAAACGTTTGCTGAGGTCGTTACCAGCTAAGATAAACATGGCTGTTTCTCCTGTAGGTAAAAACCCACCATGATTCTTACCTTTCTTCCCACCAAACTCGGTATAAATTTGCTGGGTGGATTCATTTTTAACAAGGAACATATCAAGCAGTTCAGGCTTAATATGCGGAACAAGAGCAAGAGCCAGTAAGAAACGTTCTTCGAAATCGAGTTGATGTTCTTTTATGAAATTTGCAAAAGCTGACCGACTTCTATTCAGTTGAGGCGGATCGATTTCATAAACGCTTTTGTATTTTGTCTCTTTCTTCGAGTTCAATAAAGAACGCGTTTTGAGAATTTCCCTGAACCAGCCAATTTCTTTATTAACGTCGGCAGCATTGGATATTATTTTCTTTTGTTTTACCATTCTACATATAACATTTGGGCACTCCAAGGAAATTTAATAATCGAAATTGTCCATGGTAATTTTTCAAGCATAACATCAAAAGTGTTTCTTTCAATGTTCAGGTTCCATCCTTGTCCTGTTTTTTTTAATGCTCCTTCACGTTGAATATACGAGCGCCTGAGGGCTTCCGGTTTGCTTGTTTTCAAAGCTTCCCATCTTTCCAATACGGTAGCTAACAAATGGAGGCATTCGGCTTTTTCTTCATCCGTGATAAGCATTTCCTTCGGTATAGGCTCTGATATATCCAGGCCGCACAAAATCTTGTTCAGGCTAAGGTCATACTCGGGTGTTGATTCCTGCCCGGTTGCTATGAATTGCAGCAGGTGAACGGCTTTGAATTGATTATCGATGTTTTTAAACCGAGTGGACC
>CAVWXM010000044.1:0-49354 GCA_963759045.1 uncultured Bacteroidia bacterium | reverse complement strand
TAAGTAAAGCTTCATCCACCATTAAGCCACCAGTTACATCAATAAATGTGAACCATCCATAGCGGTTACCACCAACAACACTTGGTATGAGATCTACGGTAGGTGTTTCTCGAGTTTCAGTCCAAACAACAGTTCCTGCATCTACAAGATTTAGATCTACTGCCAGATAACCACCTGCATCGTAAAACACATGCTGTAATGTATAATACCCAGCAGTAGTTATTTCATAATGGTTAATTGTTTCAAGGTCTTGACGAGTTGCAAAATTTGAGTTATTTGAACCGCCGATTAGCAATTTACTTTCTGAAATATCCTTGCTTACATGAAAGATAAAATCTCGCTGATGTGCATTGTCAGTGCCATTTGCTGCAACAGAATAATCGAATCCTTTTCCATCTGTCCAGGCAGGATCTAAATAAACTACTACTTCTGCGGTCCAGGTTCCCGGCCATACGGATAGGTAACCGTCAAACCTTGTAAATGCGCCGTTTTCAATTACATTCTGACCTCCGCTAATTGTCATCGGTCCAGGATAATCGAACCAGTCACCATCGTCAGAATCAAATGGTTGGTAATAATTTGGAGGGCATAGCCATGGGAAGGTATGGTCGGTGTCGCTATAGTTACAAGTACCCACTACAAATTCAACCACACCATTGTCATCTAAATCAGCTGCAGTGGCATCATCAAACATCAATATTCCTCCATCAGTTGAGGTATAGGTATGATATAGTTGATAGCTCCAACCGGCATCATTTTTAAGCCACAGGTACAACTTCAAATGTAAAGACTTCATCCCTGTACATTCAACCTGTCAGGATACTGAACGCATAATGGATCACCAATGCCTAACCATGTTTCGTTATCAAATGGGGAATTAGGTACTTCAATACCATCTCTTTTTACTACAACTTTCATGATGGCAGATACATCAACACCTAAACCGGTTCCATAAAGAGAACCATCAAAATCAGCTGGTGAGAATGGATCACCATTCAGGCAGATGTCACCAAAGAAGCAGAATTCACGCACTACGATCTCGGTAATTTCAAACCAGGTAAATCCAAAGTAATCATACAGTTCGGGTAGATAGCATAATACTTCCACTGGTACTTCTGCTTTTTGAAAGGCGTTTACATCAAATGTAAACGGAACATGTACAGAAGTATATTCTGCATATGCAGCCGGCGGCAGACCTGGGGTTGCCATGATCATTACTCCCAATGCATCATACAGTAAAAAGTCCTCAACCGTATAGGTAACGGCTGTACCGTTTGCGGCCGGTAATTTGATGGCCTGGGTGTAGAGTTTTCCGTCCAGCATCAAAAACGGTTGGAGAATACATTGTTGTAGATACTCCATCGTTAATATAAATCTCAGCGTATGCCGGTTCCAGTAATTCACCTGTTACAGGGTCGGTTGGGCATGTGGGCGGGTCAGTAGCTTTTAATCCATCATTCGGATCAACTTTTTGAATACCGAAAACCACTTCAACGTCTGCATTGGGGGTTTCGATTTCTTTTTTCTGGCAGCTGAATGCTACAGCCATGGCCAGAACGAGAAATAAAATTTTTTTCATTTGTTTGTTGTTTTAGTTTATTAATACTTAATTAACACATATACAAAAGCTGAACTCCACAACCATTTGCGTGAGGTTCAGTTTGGGTTTTAATTATAAGCTAAGGGCATAGAATAGCTTCAGCAACAGGTTCAGAATAACCTGCAGTACAAATATTATCCCAGATAAATTGTTTTGCTGCTGCGGGATCATCCCATGAGCCACCAATTAAGCCATAAGCAGCTTCCTGAATTCCATACTGTGTATCATCCCATACGACGGTACCCTGGAAAGTACCCACGCCTAATTCAGCAGCAATAACATTTATGAATATACGGTCATAGTCAGTTGCGGCAAAAGTTGTATAATTGGCTAAATAATCTGTAACACATTCGCTATAATAAGTAGCTGCTGAGTAGGTTGTACCGGCTACACCATTATCATTGGCAAATTTTGCACTACGCATTATATTAAGGTAATCATAACCCCATAATCCATATATGGCTCTTGGAGGTGCCGTTCCGGTTACCGGGTGATATTTTGCATAAACAGCATCCATTATAGAGTTAGCCATAGTTAAATACTTACTGTCCGCAGTCATCATATAACCACCCATTAAACCGCTGAGCGTTGTGCTCCAGAAACGTTCTCCATTATCCAGATCCCACCAGATGGCATCAAATGCAACTCCTGCGATCTCAGGAAAACCTGCCAGGTTTAAATAAAAGGCCATTGGTTCAGTGATGTTGTGAGCTGCAGCACCATCAGGTCTTTGCCATTTCCACAATGCACCTGTTGTGGGATCTGAAGTATACAGGAAGCCGTTCGGGTTGTTTTCATCCCACAAATCACTTATTACAAGCCAGGTAAAATGTTGCAGTTGGAGGTCGGTTGCAGAAAGGTTACAGGATCCTACTACAAAATCAGTTACACCATCATTATCAACGTCAGGTATAGGGGCTTCATCAATCGTTGTGAAAGTATGGAACAGACGGTAGTCGAATACGCCATTGCAATCAGGAGTCCAAATATACAGTTCAAAAGTAAATACTTCTCCTGTTACATTTAACCTGTCAGGATATTGAACACAAAGTGGGGCTCCAATACCCAGTGTTGCTTCGTTGTTAAATAAATCGTTGTTTGGCACCAATACGCCATCTCTTTTTACTACAATTTCCATAATTGCAGGCACATCAACACCTAGTCCATTTCCATATAATGAACCTTCATAATAGTCAGGGCCATAAGGCTCTCCATTCAAACAGATATCACCATAAAAACAGAACTCCCTGATCACAATTTCAGTAACCTCAAACCAGGTAAAACCAAAAAAGTCATGTGTTTCAGGGAAATAACACAATACCTCTACGGGCACCTCTGCTTTTTCAAATGCATTAACGGTAAATTCAAATGGCACACCCTGGCTTACATATTCGGAGTAATCTGAGCCCGTTGCAGGTGTTGCCATGATGGTTGTGCCAAGATCATCCTGCAACAGAAATTCTGTTACCGAGTAGGTTTTAGCGCTGCCATCCAGGGCTACCAGTTTTATGGCCTGGCTGTATAATTTGCCATCTAACCTGAAAACAGCTGGATTCAGGTATTGGGTTGTGATGCCATCGGTTATAGTAATAAAAGCTTTGGTTGGTTCCAGTAATTCACCAGTTAAAGGATCAGTAGGACAGATCCAATCACCAGGTGATTTGAGCCCGTTTGTCGGATCAATATTATCGATACCGAAAACGACTTCCACTTCCTGTGGAACATCTAGTTCTTTTTTCTGGCAGCTGTAAACAGTTACAAATGCCAGTAATACTAAAAATAATTTTTTCATAACATAATTTGTTTAATGATTATTTAGGTTTATTGGTTTCCCAATTTGGTTTCGGTTTTTGGTTAAGATGAAATGATTCGCCTGTTGTTCGCAGCCTTCTGCTAAAGCCGCTCATTTTAAGCTTTTTAAACTACTTAATCAGCAAATCTATGGCATGCATCAACACCAAACAATCCCCCGTTCGGGGGATATTTGCGTTCAAATCATTTAATTAACAGCTATTTGCAGAAAATAGCAAGTAGGGGTTTACGAATGAACCCGTATTGGATCAACAGTTGGTATTTCGAGAAATTTTCCAAGGCAATATTGAATAATATGTGCCGGTGAATATCCAGGATTAATTTATGATAACCACTGGTTTTGATAAGCCAGTGCCACTGTTTCGGGCCCGGATGAAACGCTAAATTTTTTGTAGATATTCTTGCGGTGCGATTTTACCGTTTCGTAGGTAATGCAGAGCCTGTCGGCAATTTCTTTGGTAGATTTCCCCATTGCAAGCTGTTTTATGATTTCAAGCTCGCGACAGGTTGGCCCGCGCATTGAATGGATTTCCGCCATACACCTGCATTTGTGAGCAGCACATTTTGCGGTTACAAGCAACTGTTTGCTGGTAAATGGTTTGGTGATGTATGATTCGGGTGAACTATCCATGGCCCTGTTCAATGTTTCCTCATCATCATGTGCTGAAACATAAATTACAGGTACTCTTTTTATTCCACGGGCTTCTTCAACAAAATTTGATGGCTATTTCACCATTGTTCAGGTAAATGCAACAAATGATCAGGTCGGGTAAATGTTTTGAAAACAGCTCTCCGGCCTGCTGGCAGGAGCTGGCGATTCCTACCACCTCAAAGTAGTTAGTTTCGAGCACTTCCTGCATATGCAGAGCGCCAACTATATCATCTTCAAGAATTAAAACTTTTATATACATTTCCACTAATATATTTCAAGCCATACAATGATATGGCATCATCGGGAGTAACTGCATTTTAATTTAATTCGCTGAGAATTAAAACGGTTTTTGAGTAGTCCTGGTTTATTCCAAAAATGAGAGTTAAAAGTAAATGAGTAAATAGCATTTGTCAATACCCGAATTCGGGTATATTTTGGCCGTTTTTTAGTAAATCCTGCAAAATAAACCTACACTTTAGCATAGGTTTTTGAAACAAATTGTAATTTTAACGCAAAAAGTGGCGTATCTTTAATGTTATTTATCAATAACGGATTTTGCATGTAACATTTAATTGCGTAAATCGGTTAAACCAATTAATTAATAGAAATTTTTAGGATTTGGATAACAACTATCTAAGAAATAGAAAACTTGGGGTTATGCAGCCCTATTTTTTTCCATATCCGGGCTATTTTTCGATGATCAATGGCACAGACCAATATGTGGTTTTTGATACGCCACAATTCGTTTCCCGTTCGTTTATGAACAGGAACAGGATACTGGATCCCAATTCTGAAGGATGGATTTACATCACTGTTCCGGTAAAGAAGCATCCATTGAAAGCATCGATGAATGATATTACAATTCAAAATGAAATTAACTGGAAGAATAAGATCATTTCACAATTTGGTTATTATAAAAAGCGCGCACCTCATTATAACGATGTTGTTGCTTTTGTATCTGAAACTTTAAATAATGACTTTGAGAAATTAGCAGAATTGAACATACATACGATTAAATCAACCTGTGCATACCTCGGTATTGATTTCAAATATTCGCTTTTCTCGAAAATGAACCTCAACATTGAACCGGTGAAGGCATCTGATGAATGGGGTTTAAATATATGCAAGGCCATGTGTTTTCCAGAATTTATTTACCCGGAGCGTGGACAACTTTTTGTTGATAAGACAAAATACGCAAAGAATAACATCGACTTGAAGTTTTTAGAATATGAATTCCCGGAATATAACCAGGGAAGAAATTGCTTTACCCCGGGTTTATCAATACTTGATGCCATGATGTTTAATTCACCATCTGAAATCATTCAAATGATTGACGAATACCAATTAGTGAGCTAAAACATTTATGAATTCTTTAAGAGTAATTCGGATCAGGAGCCTTGTAGATTTTAAAGAAACAAAACATGAATGGGAAAACCTCTATAAATACGATCCAAATGCCCAATTGTTTATTTCATGGTCATGGGTATTCAATTATTTAGTCTCTGCATCATCGGATTGGTTGATACTCGGTGTAAAAAATGACAAAACATCTGCCTTTGTTGCATTTCTACCCATTCAATTTAGCAAATATGGTTTACGGGGAATATACTCCTTGCACAAAATCGACTATCTCGGTAAACCACACTCCATTTATCCCGGGTTTTTATGCTTGCCCGATTTTGAGGATGAAGCAATTCATCTATTAGGAACATATGTGCAATCGGAATTGACATGGGACATCCTGCATTTCAACTGGATCAGAGATCCGAGAATTGATGTTTTCATGGCCACTTTCGATAAAAGGAAATTTGATGTTGCTGCAGGTGGAAATCAAAAAGCATTGCGTATTCAATTACCCGGTACTTTTCAGGATTACCTGGATAATTATTTTGGCAGGGTCAGCAGGCGGATGATCAAGCGACGGATGAAGCATGTTCAATCCAATCAAAATTATAAAATCACCTATTCCACATCAACCACACTGCAAACTGATGTGGATGCCCTGAATGGATTATGGAACGCAAGGTGGCAAAGAAAGTCAGAAGCGGAATGGAATGGTAAAACACTTATTGAATATTTCAATACCGGACTTTTACGGTTAAGCATATTATGGGACGAGACAAGCCCGGTATCAGCACTTGCATGCCTCCTCGATCCTGAAAAAAAGACATGGTATGCATTCATTACCAGTCACGATCCATCTTATTCAAAAATTGCACCCGGTATTGTACTGTTTGCTGACAGCATCAAGAAAGCCATTGAGGAAAAATACAAGATTTACGATTTTACCGTTGGTACGGATGCCTATAAACAATTATTCGGCCCTGATGAATTTGAAACGCAAAACATTTCTATAAAACGGAATAATTTTAAAACTTTATGGATCCTCCGGATTGTGAAGTCTTTAAAACGATTACCACGATAAATTATTTATTAATTAGCATACATGAAAAAAGAGACCTCGAGAGTCTCTTTTTATGGTTTTAATTTGGCTAACCTGGATATATTGTTTGATTAAAATACTTACCCCTTAAGCCCCCCGGAGTAAAGGGGGCCAAAGGAGTTAATTTCGTTCGGGGTAAGTATAATTGTAGTAACCAAGTTTCGCTAATTAATTTGGGTTTGACGTTTTTCTTGTTTTTTTATTTATGAAACAAATGTATGGTGTAAATCTGCCATTGTCAATCCCTGAATTCAGTGATTTTTTTTCGAAAACATGCTTTTTTATTAGCATTTCAATCAATCCATTTACTTTTTAGTGAATAGGCAATTAATTCTGCACTCGAGTTAAGGTTGAATTTATTTAATAAATTCTTTCGGTGAGTTTGTACCGTTTCAAATGAGATGCCTAGATTCTCAGCTATTTCTTTACTTGTAAGTCCCTTCGCCACTTGCTTAAGAATTTGCATTTCCCGCCTGGTAGGATAACCATTGCCCGTAGTTTTTATTTTTTGTTTTGATGCGGTAGCAAATACTCTTTTAGTAGCAACTACCAATTGTTCCTCGGTAAAAGGTTTTGTTACATAGGAATTTGGGGTTGTTTCGAAGGCATTGTTAACGGTGTATTCATCACTGTAAGCCGAAAGAAATATCACATGAATATTTTCATTTTTTGATTTAATAATTTTTATCAGGTCAATGCCCGAACCACCTTTTCCAAGGTTTATGTCGCATAATATCAGATCAACTTTAAAATGGTTAAATAAATCGAGTGCATTTTTAGCTGAGTTTGCTATTCCAACTACCGAAAAATTATTTTTTTTCAGGATTTGCTGTATATCCCTTGCAACAATTGCATCATCCTCAACTATCAATACTTTCTTTTTCATTTTGATTTGGCATTTAAGTTTACCGAGAACAAATCGTACATTTTATAATGCAGATCTATCGTTATCATATTGATTCTATCATCAACAATTATCTTCCCATCATAATTAGAAGCCAGCATTTTGATTAATTCATATCCAAACCCGGAATTTTTCTCAGAAATCATTTTTTGTATGCCTGAGCCACTGTCCTTTACTACAATTTGTATGATGTTTTTATTACTTTTTTTGACCGTTAAAGACACTTCTTTATGCTGTACTTTTTTAAAACCGTGCCTGATAGAATTAGTTAAAGTTTCATTAATCATCAGTCCTATTGATACAGCATCTTCTATAGAAAGTTGAAACTTATCAGCATCTACTTTTATAACAACACCATCTTCTTTTGTTAATAACGACTCTTTTATAAATGGCACCAAATCATCAATATATTCAGCTATATCAACCGTTGAGGCATGGCTGTCTTTATATAATTGCCTGTGAATTAATGCGATTGAAGAAATGCGTCTTTTTGCATTCAACACGGCCTCTTTTGCAGCTTTATTCTCTAATTGCGCGGCGTGAATATTTAACAAACTTGAAATAAGTTGTAGGTTATTTTTTACGCGATGGTTCATTTCTTTCAACAAAAGAGTTGAGTTATGATGCCCGTTCATTTGAAACCTTTGCTGTTTCTTTTAGGAGTTTATTTTTTAATAAAATCTCCTGTCTGTTATTCTCATATTGCCTTCTGAAAAGGTCAATTCCAAATATACTGAAGACAAATGCCAGAAAGCCATCAGATAATTTAATCATCGACGACATAGCAGGATCGAGGTTAATTAAAAACTGTGGAAATATCCGGGATTCAGAAACAAGAAAAATGATTAATAAAAATGCCAGATAAAAAAATAAAACAGCCCGGCTTGCAATGATAAAAGCTGAAATAATAAATAATGGGAAAAGATAAAAGTGTGCGCCAACATCAAATGCCATTTCAACGGTACCTATATGAATTCCAATAGAAATAAAGAACAAAAATTTTGATATGTTAAAATGACCTTTGCTATTCGCAAACAGGACTAATAACATTACGGTTGATACTGCGTAATTAAGCACAGCTAAACTTGGTATATTTAATTTAAAGCCCCATAATGCATTAAAAAATGTAAAAAATACAGCCAGAAAAGCTACCCCGTTTAATATTCTGATCCTTTTTGAATCACTGAATTCAGCATCGGCCTGAATCCCTAAATTCAGTATTTTTTGCCATAAAACATTAATTTTTTTGATCATATAATAAAGATCAACACTTTAGTTTGTTACAGGAATTTCAAATTAGTAAACGGTTTTGGTTAGTATGAAGCTTTAAAATTAGTATTTTTATTCAATAACCTGCATGAAGAAAAAAACCAATATGAACCATATACATTTAAAACTGTTGTTAGATCAAATAGCAAGCATTTTAATAACACAATATTAAGTTATTCAAAATATTTGTTATCCCTGAAAACCACTATTTTTTTTGATCGTTTTAAAAAGAATGTTCCACGACAAAAATATTATATTCTTGATTATTAAACATTTAACTAAATATAGCATGAATTCAATAAAAACACAAATTCTAATTGGCATTTTAGCATTAATGCCTTTCTTCTCTGTTGCTCAATCATCGTTTTACGATTATACTGTAACTGATATTGACGGAAATGAATTTTCGTTTGAACAGCTTAAAGGCAAAAAAGTAATGGTAGTAAATGTTGCTTCAAAATGTGGTTTTACTCCGCAATATGAGCAATTGGAAGCCATTTATTCAAAATACCGGGATGACAATTTTGTAATCATTGGTTTTCCGGCAAATAATTTTATGCGGCAGGAACCCGGAACAGATGAAGAAATTAAATCGTTTTGCACATTAAATTATGGTGTAACTTTTCCATTGATGTCGAAAGTTTCGGTAAAAGGAAAAGATAAATCACCGATCTATGAATGGCTTACAGAAAAAGAAATGAATGGAAAAGAAGATTCATCGGTAAAATGGAATTTTCAAAAATACCTTGTAAGCTCAGATGGTCAACTGGAAAAAGTACTTTCACCCTCTACGAAACCTGATGACCAGGAAATTATTGACTGGATTGAGAAATAAGTTTGGCTTACCATTTGCTTGTTTTACCAAAACAAAAAAATGTATCTAAAATACATGGGCGCTTTGGTTTTTGCAGCCATTGTTCTCACTTTAACTGGTTTCTACCCTGCTGGACGTAATCCGGCAGGAAATTATTTGTTAAATCCTTCGGCGAAAAAATCTTCTCCCGATAGTTGCTATTATCAAGGAATTCCATTGCATGGAAAAGTAAAATTCGTCACGTCTTTTCCTGATTTTAAGGTCAAGTTTGTGAGCTCATTCCCCGATTTAAAAGTGAAGTTTGTTTCTTCATTCCCTGATGAGTGCGGCGAATGGCAGGTTGTAGAATCATTTCCTGACTTTAAAATACAGGTGGTTGAGTCGTTTGCGGATATTGAGATCAAAGTAGTTGAGTCATTTCCTGGTTTGCCCTGATTGGGATCAGGAGTATTCAGTTTTCAGTTCTCAGTTTTCAGACTTCAACCAATTAAACTATTACAACTAATTAACCAAAAATTCCCTTCACAACTCCTCCATCATGGGTAATGGTTTGGCCGGTAACATATCTCGAAAGAGGTGACAATAGCCACAACGCTAAACTTGCCATTTCGCTGGCTTCAGCCATTTTGCCAACCGGTATTTCACTTTCCCAGGCTGTTTTTGCGGCTTCAACACTTATGCCTTCCATCTCGCTTTTTTTGACAAACAGACGATGTAAAGCAGCTGTTGCATGTGAACCCGGTGCCAAAAGATTGGCAGTTATTCCATGACTTGCTGTTTCCTGTGAAAGTGTTTTTACAAAACCCAGTATGGCAGGACGAAGTGCATTACTCAAAATAAGATTACTGATCGGCTGCTTAACAGAAACACTCTCGATAAAAAGCAAACGGCCATATTGTTGCTGTTGAAATATGGGTATCAGTTTACGGGTAAAAGCAATTTTCCATTTGACTACACTTTGCCATGCTTTCTCCCATTGATCCATATCGATCTCAAAAAATCCACCCGCCGGTGGTCCACCAGCATTGATTAACACACCTGACAAATACTTTTTTTCTGCCCATTTTATGATCTCATTTTGGGTTTCTTCTTTTGTTATATCTGAACAGCGGTATTCAATGTTATTTGGGAATTGCTTTTTAAGTGTAATTAGTTTTTCTTCGGTTCGGCTAACAGCCAACACCTTCGCTCCTTCATTAGCCAGTGCTTCAGAAATGGCCTTTCCGAATCCTGCCCCTGCTCCACCTACTATAAAATATTTATCCTTAATTTTTAAATCCATCATGTTTCTTTTTAGTCTCTCAAAAGTAAGGTATTCTCAACGATTTTTTTTCGGCTGGTTTGTGAGTTGCTTTTCCTATTTTTGCGGGGTTTTTTAATGGACAAACAAGGAAATCAAATATTAAGAGGCACAATCGCCATAAGCATTTCTGCAATTATGTGGGGATTTGATGGTGTAGTGCTTACTCCACGGCTTTTCAACCTGAATGTGTTGTATGTTGTTTTTATACTTCACTTGTTTCCTTTTTTATTAATGAATATTTTCCTGTTCAATCAATATAAACAACTAAAAAACTTTGTCAAACAGGATTATATTACTTTTTTCCTGATCGCTTTTTTCGGGGGAGCTTTAGGAACTTATGCCATTGTAAAGGCCTTGTTTTTCGTCAATTTTCAGCAATTATCAGTTGTGGTTCTGTTACAAAAACTACAGCCCATATTTGCGATTGTACTTGCAAGAATTCTCTTAAAAGAGCAAATTCGCAAAAACTTTGCTGTCTGGGCTTCTGTTGCGATTGTAGCAAGTTATTTTCTCACGTTTGGGTTTAACCTACCAGATTTCTCGTCAGATGATAATACTATTTATGCAGCTCTTTTTGCATTGCTTGCTGCTTTTTCATTTGGTAGCTCAACCGTATTTTCCAAGAAGATACTGATGAACCATAATTTTATCACGGCCACTTTCTACCGATATGGTTTTACGACCTTAATCATGTTGGTAGTTGTTATAGCGACTGGTCAGGTTACAAGCTATGTAGAAACAACACCTGAAAACTGGCTATACTTCATCATTATTGGATTAACTACCGGATCGGGAGCAATTTTCATTTACTATTATGGATTGCGCCGTGTAAAAGCCATTATTGCGACCATCAGTGAGTTGCTGTTTCCAATCTCCGCCATTTTATTCGATTATCTCATCAACGATAGTGTTTTATCTATTGTCCAACTTGTTAGTGCAGCGATCATGGTGTTTGCTATCATTAAACTGAACAAGTAAATTAATCTGATAAAATAACTAACCATATTTCAAGTTATCAATGTAATTCATATTTTTATCATTGAAAACCCATTAATAATTATATCATGTCAGAAGATATTAAAATTGTGTACAAAGGCTCAAGGGCAGAAGGATTGTGGATACAAGAAGTACTAAAGGAAGAAGGGATTGGGGCAATTCTAAAAGACACGCTCTCGGCAAGTGTTCAGGCAGGATGGGCTGATGGTTATCCTGAAGATGCAGTCAGAATCTTCGTCGAGTCATTTAATTTTGAAAAAGCAGAACAAATAATTAAAGACTATTTTGAGAACAGAAACTCAACTGAAGAAGCGAAATAAAATGATTTTTGTTGATGATGAAATTGTTCTAAAAGAAATCACTGAAGCTTCGGCCAAGACAATTTTTGATAGTATTAACCGATCGCGAAATCATTTGCGCCCCTGGTTGCCATTTGTTGATCAAACCCGCTCTGCTAAGCATACACGCAACTTTATCATTTCAGTACTAAATAATAAATGCATTAAAAAAGACAAAGTATTTGAAATTTATCATGATGATGAATTTGCCGGGTTGATCGCACTGAAAGAAATAGACTATACAAATCTGAAAGTTGAAATCGGTTATTGGCTTGATCATTTAAAAACCGGAAAAGGGATTATACTTAGATCTTGCAAAAAACTAATTGACCATGCTTTTAATGATCTAAAACTTAACCGTGTCTCCATAAAAATTGCCATAGGAAATGAGAAAAGCACAGCTATTCCTATTGCACTCAACTTTTACCAGGAAGGTGTTGAACGAGACGGAGAACTGATTAACAATAAACACCATGATTTATTGATTTTTAGTATGCTGAAAAAAGACTGGAAAAGCTAATGGAACAATGCCTTTTAAGTTACTTTATCAGAGATGACGAAATAGTTAACTCCTGCGATTTTAATCCTGGTTTATTACGCCAGGGAACTGGTATTTACGAGGTTATCAGGATTATTGATGGAAAACCCTTGTTCTTCGAAGAACACATCAACCGGTTTCTGAATTCCGCTATTCATGAAAAAATTGATCTCACATTAAGGCCTTCTGACATAAAGCAAAAAATCCGGATATTAGTTGAACAAAACCGGATGCAAAATGGCAATATCAAGTATCAATACAATAAATCCGAGAACGGAAACGGTATATTTCTTGCCTGGATAATACCTTCTCATTACCCCTCAAAGTCAGATTTAGTTCATGGTGTCGTAATAAAATCATTAAACGCAATTCGCAAAAATCCACACTCAAAAAGAGCGAATTTGCCGGTTCGTGAAATTGCCGATAAAATGATCGCCGAACAAATCATTTCAGAAGTTTTATTGGTCAATAATGATGGAATAATAACAGAAGGAAGTAGTTCAAATTTTTTTTTCATCAGGGAAAACCAATTAGTAACCCCACGGGCAACCCTTGTTTTAGAAGGGATAACACGTGAGAAAATAATATCACTTGCCCAATCCCTAGATATTAAAGTATGTGAAGTACAGGTATATTATTCTGAAGTGAATCGTTTTGATGCCTGTTTTATTAGCGGTACATCAAAAAGTGTTTTACCAGTGAATCAAATTGATGACATCCGTTTTGGTATTGACAATCCATTAATGATTAAATTATCTGATTCGTATAACGATCTGGTCAATAATTATATACATGCATTTATTTGGTAACGGCCATCGAGGAATACTATTTGTTATTCGTTTAGTAACCAAAACAGGCAACCTTATTTTTGTATTTTTACCCCTATAAATTTTTATTTAAACCCAAGATGAAGGCGAATCCCTTTATTTCGAACAAGTATAAAGCGTTTATTATTCTGATCGTTATGCTTTATAGTCTTCATAATTTTGCTCAAAAAGATATCCCATCTGAATATTGCATTAATACCAATGAAATAGAGCTGTTCAACCAATTGAATCAACTGATTGATGAATACGGGAAAACGGAACTTGAGTTATCAGCGTCATTATCGTATGTAGCCAATATTCATGTTAATGACCTGTTCAAAAACCGACCTGACACCAGTGTTTGTAACCTTTCCAGTTGGTCCGGCAATGGTGATTGGACAGCATGTTGTCATAACCCATACGTGCCTCAACAAGATTGCATGTGGGATAAACCCAAAGAACTCACTACATATCCATACAGAGGTTATGAACTGGTAAGTTATTTTGAAGATGATTTTACAATAGATTCAGTAATGAAATTATGGAGCACTTCAAAAGAAGTATTGGATATGATTTTAACTGAGGGCAACTTTAAGAAAAAGAAATGGATTTGCATGGGTGTTGGGATAAATAGCAATTATGTTTCGGTTTGGTTTGGGCAAAGAAGCGATAAGGTTAAACCACCTGATATATGTAGCGATTCATCGAATTTTCAAACAACAGAAATACCTTCGAACAATGAATTAAAATTTTATGTTGTTTTTGGCAGTTACAGCAACACCAAAGATGCCAAAGAAGCGCTTAAAAAGTTGGTGAAAGATGGCTTTTCCGATGCCAATATCCTTAAAGGTAATGATACAAACAGGCTTTATTTAGATAGCTTTTCAACCATTAAAGAAGCCATGTTTTTTAAACAAAACCTTGCTTATACCTACCGGGAAGCATGGATTTACAAGGAATAATAAAATTAAAATTAATCAATCAGACATCTGTTACCAAATATGGATGAAAACTTCAAACTACATATTGTTAGCACGAAAGAAGACAACCGTGAATTTATAATCCTCCCTTCAAAGCTATATAAGAATGATCACAATTATATCAGGCCGCTAGATCATGACATTGAAAAAATCTTTGATAAAAACAAAAACAAAAAGTTCAGGAATGGTGATGCAATTAGATGGATATTAAAAGATGAAAAAAATCAAACTGTTGGTCGCATTGCTGCATTCTATGAATCTGGCAAATCAAAAAAAGAGGGACTTTTAGCAGGTGGCTGCGGTTTTTTTGAGTGTATTAATGAGCAGGAAGCAGCTAACTATCTATTCGATGCGGCTCGTGATTGGTTAAAATCAAAAAACCTGGAAGCCATGGATGGCCCAATCAATTTTGGATCACGCGAAACTTTCTGGGGCTGTCTGGCCGATGGGTTTTATGAGCCAAACTACAATATGCCATATAATCAGGCATATTACAATGATTTATTTACAGAATATGGCTTTAAAAATTATTTTAACCAATTAACATATCATATGCCGATTGATCCTGAAATTATGGATCCATCGATTAAGGAAAATGCAGATCGCTGCAAACAAGATCCGAAATTTAAGTTCATTACTATTGACAAAAACCAACTTGAAAAGTTTACCGAAGATTTTGTAACTATTTTCAACGAGGCCTGGTCAAAATTCCCGGGGGTAAAAGCAATGAGTAACGCTCAAGCCGAGGCTATGTTTAAAGCAATGAAGCCCATTCTCGATACACGAACCATAATATTTGGGTACTACGATAAACGGCCGGTTGGTTTTTTTATCATGATTCCTGATTTGTTTCAGAGTTATAAAAAGTTTAATGGTAAATTAAATGTAATTAATAAAATAAGGTTGATGTACGATCTTAAAATCAGTAAAAAATACACCAAACTTATTGGGTTAATTTTTGGGGTTGTTCCTGAATTTCAAAAAAAAGGAGTTGCAGGAGGTATGATCATGCATTTCGCGCAACAATCGTATAAACCCGGATTTCATTATACTGATCTTGAAATGAACTGGATTGGTGATTTTAATCCCAGCATGATCAAACTCGTTGAATTGCTGGGAGCGACAGTTCGAAAAACACACATCACATACCGGTATTTATTTGACAGGGAAGCCGAATTTATAAGAGCAAAAAAAGTGAGTTAATTTAATTAATAGAACACTAAATACATGTTTTAAATCATTCGATAGCTCATTTTAGAATATTGGTTTGAAATAGCCGATTCATACCAACTATTTGCTGTTAATTACTGTTTTTATCATGAAAAGTGAAACCTTAATTTCTTTTTATCTTTACGCAAGCCAATCCTAACTTTGCAATTATGTTTAAAAAACTCAAAATAGTCATCTGTATTTTTTTCACCCTGAGCAGTTGTCTGATCATTGGCCAGACTGAAAACGACAAATTAATTTCGCCAAATGGAGATACCATTACAATAAATGCAATATCACTTGCCGAAATACCGAATAATTTGGAAACGGCCACTGCTAAAATTAAAAAAATTGAAGATAAACTTCTGCCTACAGGCGATCTGTTGAAATTTGATTCAGTTTATCAGCATTTAAACATGGAGGTTGAACGCAGAAAAACCAACTTTGAGAAAGTAGATGATTATTATTCACTGATAAATCTTGAAAATGACTTTTTGGAATGGGCTGGTTTAAAAGATGCTTTAAGTAACTGGAAAGAACTTATTAATGAAAGAGTTACCGTGTTGCAGGCAGACCTGTTTGAGATTCAGACTATGAAGGCAATATGGGAAAAAACTTTTATTAGTTATAAAGATCAGGGCGTTCCTGAAAATGTGCTAAGTAGCGAAAAAGATTTGCTTAGTAAATTAATAGCTCTCGAAAGAAAAGCAAAGAAAGCGAAGACCGAAGTTTTACGTAAACAAAATAATATCACTGACTTAAGTATTTCAATAGATGATGTATTAAGCAACCTTTCAAATAAGAAAAAAGTGTTACAATCAGATGTTTTCAGACAGGACAGCCCACCCATATGGCGAGCAGGCGACTCTACTATAAGCTATGAAAGTGCTAAAAAACAAATGCTGAATACCAGGGATGAAACCAAAAGGAACCTCAATAATTTTTATGCGACCAACAAAAAAACGATAAATTTTCACATACTGATATTTTTCATCTTATGGCTTGGCTTGTATTTGTTGTATCGTACATCAAAAAAAATGGAAGAGCATCAGGATATTTATGACTATGCTAATGCCCGAAAAATATTATCTCATCACAGCCTTTCAGCTCTAATTCTGGCACTATTTGCATCAATTTGGCTATATCCATCTCCCCTTCCGAACAGTATAGGTGACATTATTCAACTAACTTATTTAATAATTGCACTATATGTCATCCCAAATTTTATCAATAAAAAATATAAAAAGGTATTATATAGTCTTCTTATATTATTCTTTATCCATCAATTGCAAGATATATTTTATGGGAAACTTCTGGTTGGCAGAATAGTTATGTTTTTTGAAACGATTTTTGTTGGATGGGTTCTTTATTTAATTCTTAAACCTGAGAAACAGAACTTAGAGCAGCGATTTAAAAAAAGGTGGGGATTTATCTTTAAAATAATGCCTGTTTTTTATTTGTTTTTAATTGTTGCTTTAATCGGGAATATTTTTGGTTTTGTTGATTTCGCAATTCTGGTGGAGAATGTGGTGGTAAGATCACTTTTTAACTTAATCATTTTAATACTTGCCGTTCTGGTAATTGACTGGGCCCTAATAGTGCTTCTTAGAACACCATATGCACAAGCTTCCAACATCATAAAGAATTATACTACTGATATAGAAAAACGAATATTCCAGTTTATTAAAATAGTAGGAATTATTTTATGGTTAAGGGCTGCATTTCATTTACTCGGACTTTACGATCCGATTGTAGAATGGTTTAATGAATTTATCAAAGAATCGTACAAGATTGGTTCTACTTCAATTGAAATTGGTGGCATATTAACGTTTTTTCTTGTCATTTTTGCTACCGTAATTATTTTCAGGGTAATAAAATCAATTTTGGCTGATGAAGTTTTTCCGAGGGTTAAATTAGCAAGGGGACTGCCAGGTTCTATTTCTATGATTACTGGTTATTTTATTGCGGGTTATGGTTTCTTTATTGCGTTAGGCGCCGCAGGTGTTGATTTGAGCTCGTTTGGGCTGATCGCTGGTGCCTTAGGTGTTGGTATAGGTTTTGGTTTACAGGGTATTGTTGCGAACTTTATTGCCGGAATCGTACTTGCATTTGAGCGTCCGATACAGGTGGGTGACACCATTCAACTGGCTGAAATGTATGGCGATGTACTGCACATTGGTGTCCGATCAACAACAGTCAAAACATATGATGGGTCGGAAGTGATTGTACCAAACAGTAGTTTAATAACTAATGATGTAATTAACTGGACATTGTCCGATCGAAAAAAGAGACGAGATATCAATGTTGGTGTAGCCTATGGAAGCGATCCTGAACTAGTTATGGAGATCATTAAGAAAGTTGCAAACGAACATCCCGAGGTTCAAAAGATCCCTGCACCATGGGCATTATTTGATGGGTTTGGAGATAGTGCTTTAAATTTCAGGGTCAGAATCTGGACAACCATGGACTCAGGCATGACTACAAAAAGTGACGTCACTGTTGCTATTTATAATGCGCTGCAAAAAGCAGGCATAAGTATTCCATTTCCTCAACGAGATTTATACATTAAATCTTTACCGGAAGACACAATTACAAATAAAAGAGTTTTAAAAAAAACTGCTAAACCTAAGCCAAAAAAAACTGATCACAAAGAAGAGATAGAAGATTTTACTGATGGTGATGATGATTAATATTTAAAAATTCAATGAAACAAGATTATCAAAAATACCTGAATTACATTGGTGGGGTTAGGTTTTGGATTATTGCAGCTGGTGTAATCATCACCTTAACTGCCTTAAAACATGCAAGTTCAATTGTTAACATGATATTATTGGCCTCCTTGTTAACATCTGTAAGCCTTGCACCACTTGATTGGCTGAAAAGAAAAGGTGTTAATTCCACAATCTCAGTTATTCTTATCATTCTGTCTCTGCTTATCCTGGTCGGATTAACCGGAACTGTTATAGGATCATCGGCAAACAACTTTGCAGGTAAAATGCCCTTCTACATTAAGAAATTTGACATTATATGGGCAGAGGTAGCAGAATGGCTGGCTAAATTTGGTTTTATCGAAGAAGGCGTAAATCCATTAAAGGATATCAACCCTGATAAAATACTTCCCTTTGCCGGAACCTTTTTTGCTGGTTTTGGTAACGTTATGGCTGAGGCCCTTATCGTTTTTATTATTTTCATCTTTATGATTTTTGAGGCTGAAACATTTGGAAGAAAATTAATGTTCATTACCCCGGCAAATGCTGACCGTGCTCAGTTGACTTTAAGAAAACTCCGCAGGTATTTTGGTATAAAATTTTTAACCAGTCTCGCCACAGGTATTTCCATTACCATTGCATTATTGATCATTGGAGTTGACTTTCCCGTGCTCTGGGGATTTCTAGCTTTTATTTTAAATTTCATCCCAAGTATCGGATCATTTATTGCCGCTATTCCTGCTGTAATTCTTGCTTTTGTTCAGATTGGCCCACTTGGATCATTAATTACGATAATAACCTATTTCGTTATTAACACCATTATTGGAAACATCGTTGAACCACAATTGATGGGAAGAAACCTGGGAATATCACCACTCGTCGTTTTTATTGCAATGATATTTTTTGGCTATATACTGGGGCCTATCGGTATGTTGATTGCTACCCCATTAACAATTGTGATAAAAATTATTTTTGATAGCAGACCTGCTACCCAAAATTTAGGTATTCTGCTAGGGGATGGCAGTAATTTGGATGTTTCTGATACCGATAACAAAAATTTTGAGGAATAGGATATAAAATAAGTCTTATTTGCTCAATACCTTAAACTCAGTCCTACGGTTCATTTGCCGGCCTTCTTCTGTATCATTTGATTCGATTGGTTCTGATTCCCCATAACCGGCATAGGTCAGTCTTTCCTTTTTGATCCCTTTTCGAACCAGGTAATTAACAACCGATTTAGCCCGGCCTTCAGACAAATTTTTATTGTATTCGTCGGATCCAACATTGTCGGTATGCCCCGATATTTCAATTGTTAATGTGGGGATGTCATTCAGCATTTTTGTCAATCGGTCCAATTCAGCAGTTGAAGTTGGGCGCAAGGTGGTTTTATCAAAATCAAAAAAGATGTTCTTTAAAATAATCTTACTACCAACTTTAACCTTATGAAGCAGCATATCCATATAAATTTCCTGGACAGAAGTGGTAGGTGGAATGATCAGGTTTTCGGAGTGAAACAAATAATCTTTTGCATTGGCGCTAAAACCGTAATTCCTTCCCGAAGGCAGTGAAACCATATATGCACCTGTTGTTGTGTTTGATTCGAAACTTGAAATCATTCTGCCAAGTGCATTGTCATAAATCTTAACAGGCACGCCTCCTAATGGTTCCAAAGTAATTGCATCCATTACCTTGCCCTTCACAATCGTGATTTGCCCCTCTTTTACCTCAACTTTATCAAGCATCAGGTTTTCCTTTAATATTGCTGTTTTAAACGCCAGGAAATCATAATCTTCCATAAAGAGTACTTCTTTTTCAGGGCCTAATAAAGTGATCATGTAAATATCCCTGTTACCATAACCATCCGGATCAAATGATGAATAATAAGCATGCCTACCATCTCTAGAAAAAGAAAAGAAAATATCATCATCAGGTGTATTGATCGGGTAACCCAGGTTTTGTGGTTTAGTCCATTTGCCATTCTCCAAAGTGGTTTTAAAAACATCATAGCCACCCATCGTTTTGTGTCCCTTCGAACTGAAGTAAAGAATTTTTCCTTCAACGTCCATAAATACACCCTGCTCATCATATGGGGTATTAATCACGGCCCCCAGGTTCGTAGCGTCATTGTAATCAAGCTTTTCCCTATTCCCTTTTATCCGAAAACTGGTATAATAAATGTCTTTTCCACCAAAACCATCAGGTTTGTCACTCACAAAGTATAAAGCCTCCATATCAGGAGAAAATGTTGCCGAGCTTTCATGGTATTTTGTGTTGATTTCTTTTGGTAACCGTTTGGGTGATCCCCATTTTCCTTCCTCGTCAATCCGACACTCGAATATATCACCACCATTGTCTTCACCTTTGTAGATCAAAGCATGCTTTCCATCAGGCGAAACACCTACAATAGCATCATGCGAATCGGTATTCAATGGTTTTCCCGGGTTAAATGACTCGGCCCATATCTCACCTGATTTCTTCGAGACATAAATATCCTCAAAATACTGTAAGTCGCGATCATCCTTATCCCCTCCGGTGGTATTGTCGCGTGACGAGGTATACATTATGATTGTTTCTTCTGCATTGATATATGGGCCATACTCAGGAAACTTTGAATTAATTCCCCTGCCAAGGTTGTCAATAAATATTCGAACAGGGTTGTTCACCATTTCAATAGCAACATGGCATTCATCTATCTTTTTATCAACATCATCACCATATTCAGAAAGTTCATTAGGTGTCAATGAGCCTTTATATTCTTCAAACGTTTCAATCGCCTTTTCGAGTTGAAGATTCAGATGGTAGCTTCTTGCCAATAAATAAAGCAGGTTCGCTTCAACTTTTGGATTTAACATTTGAGCGGTTTCCAGGTATTTAAGACTCTTGGGTTTTTGAACTGTTTTAAGATAACATTTACCGATTTTGTAATTCAGCAGTGCATTATTTGGATTAAATTCGTAGGCATCTAAATAATATTCGAGCGCAAGATCATAAATAGGGATATCATCTTCGTAATATTTATCGCCTTGTTTGATTTGTTTTAAGGCTTCTTTAAGGGCATCTTTTTGTTCAGGCGGAAATGATTCTTTTTCAAATGGGGTATCTACCTGGGCTGTTAATGGAATAATTATCAAAAAAGACACTAACAACAACATCGGCTTTAAGATAAAGGGTTTCTTATTCATATCCTGTTAGTTATCATTACAATTAGTCAAATATTCGTTTGCCTTTTCAATTCCTAATTCCGCAGCTTTTTTCCAATCTAAACAGGCACCGTCTTCATCTCTTATCATTTCTTTTGATATTCCCCGGTTTAAATATGTTTCACCATGATTCGGGTAATTTTCAATCACTTGATTGTAATCGTCAATCGCTCCAGTATAGTCTTCCAATTTGTATTTTGCGTTACCTCGATTATTTAGGGCAGCATAGTAATCAGGATTTAGTTCAAGCACTTTCGAAAAATCTTCAATGGCTCCCGTATAATCTTCGACCATAAATTTTGCTTTTCCCCTACAATTAAATGCCAGGTAATATTCAGGATTAATTTTTACTGCTGCAGTAAGATCAGCAATAGCCTCTTCGGTATCTCCAAGTTTCATTTTAACCCCACCTAGATTGTTAAAAGCATAGTATAAAGATGGATCCAACAATGAAGCGTTGTAAAAATCACTTTTAGACTCCTCCAGATTACCTAATTTTAAGTTTGCGCTTCCTCTGTCATTATAAGCGATTGCATAATCGTTTTTCAATGTAATTGCACGTGTATAATCGTTAACAGCCAATTGGTACTCATTCAGCAAAAAATTCGCCCCTCCCCTGTAATAATATGCCTCCGCATAATTTGGTTCATGCATAATGGTTTCATCAAAATCAGTGATTGCTTCGTTTAATGAGTCAAGAGCCATGCGAACCAAACCCCTTCCAAAATAAGTCTTAGCATTGCCCTTGAACTTAAGGGCGGTGTTAAAGTCATTGAGTGCACCAAGGTAATCATGTAGCATGTATTTTACAGTTCCACTGTTATTGAATGCTTCGGCAAAATCAGGTTTAACCGAAATAGTTCGATTCAATGCGCGTAATGCAGAATCAAAATGGCCTTCGTTATAATACTCGATTGCCTTGTTGTAATTTATCTCAGCAAGTTGATCATCAACTTCGATAGCGTCTGCAGTTCTGGTTTGTACAACCTTCGTATCCTGTCCCAAACCTGAACTATAAACGAAGGAAATTAAAACTACTTGCAGTAGGACTTTAATTTGTATTATTTTCATTATAAATGCAATAGGATTCGATAGCTAAATTAATACCTAATTAATCAATAGTCAATATTTATCGTTTTGAAAATACCGGGTAAACACTTTAACATCCTGATATACTTGTCTTTAAAATCTTTAGAAAAATTATTTAACAGGCCGATTTGACAAAACGCTTCAATATGTTTAAATTTGGGTGATCAACATTCTAAAACAATTTATTATGAAACATCTTTCTCTCTTTTTCATTTTGTTATTATCAGTCACTTTTCTTTCAGCACAAACTGAACTTAGTTCGTTTACTTCAACAGGATCGGGATACACAACAGCTACCATTAACGATTATCAATCATTAGGTATTAATCCTGCCAACCTGGGATGGTCAAGAAACGATCATTCGATGAATATCGGATTTTTCGAATTTGGTGGTTCTGTTTATTCTGAAGCATTAACAAAAAAGCAAATTTATAATGATCTTTATGGAAGTGCAATCAGCCTTGATAAACAGGGTAAGGAAGATGCAGCTGATGCATTTACCAATACAAGAATGATTGGTTCTGCTTCTGTTATGTTGGTTGGCTTTTCGTACCAGGATGAAAACATAGGCGGTTTTGCATTTAACATTCGTGAAAGATTCCATTGGCATACTTTGCTGAATGATAATGGTGCAAGTTATTTATTCAACGGTTATAACGACCCCTATTTTGATACGAAAGTTATTGAAGATGGTGATACTGTGGGGTATTCATCAAATCCAAACCTAGCTTCGATTTTATACCAGGGAAGCGATTATCATATGTTAATGTACATGGAATTTAACCTTGGTTATGGGCGCAAGGTTATTAAAAATGAGAATATTGCCTGGTATATGGGTATTAATTTAAAGTATATCATGGGACAGGCTATGGCAAGGTATTATCAGAAAGATAATGGTGAACTCGTTGGCACCTCTTCATTAAGCCCAGGCTTTGGCATCGACTATAGCGGCATAGGTGTATATGATGGTGATGTAAGTAAACTAACGGATGGAAGTATAAAATCAGTTGGCAGTGGTTTTGGGTTTGATATTGGTACAACTCTGGAGATAAAACAGAAACTCAAAATAGGCCTTGCAGTTAATGATATTGGCAGTATTACCTGGAAAAAGAATGTATACGAAGGCGTTGATGGAGGCGTCTGGAGAATTGACACGCCAGGCTTAAATAATTATAATGTATTTGAAGAAGGCCAATTGATCAATACTGATAACGGTCCCCCACCCAATGATACAACGCTTGTTGGTATGGCAGAGAAGAAACTCAATCTTCCAATGAACTTCAGAGGAGGTATAAGTTATACCTTTAACGAAATTGTTGAGGCTGGGTTTGATGCTTATGTTCCTCTTGGAGAAAAAGTCCCGGGTAGTTTTGAGGCGCCTGTGTTTGGCATTGGAGCTCGAGCCAATCCTGCTAATTGGGTCCAACTTTCATTGGGTGTTGTTACAGGTGGAAAATTTGGAACAAATGTACCATTCGGAGTGACCTTTTATCCAATAAAAAACGACAGTAACACATGGGAAGTTGGAATTGCGACAAGGGATATGCTCACTCTTTTTAAACAAAACAACCCCACAGTATCTTATGCATTTGGGTTTATCAGGTTTAGTTTTGGAAGCAAAGAAGAATCAACAAGGTATTTAGAGGAATAGAAAAATTTATTACATAAAAGAAAAGATTAATAGCCTGGTAGTTTTTATCAGGCTATTATCACATCAGGTAGATTGATTTTTAATTTTATATTCTTTATGGAAGACATCATATCATATGTTATACTTTTTGCTTTTGGATTAACTGCTGTTTACCTTTACCAAAAACACAGGACAAAGCAACGCAACCTGCCGTTAAGCATACAACATTTTCCAGATGTATTATTGGAAGTAATCATTCAGAAACAATATGGTAAAACACAAAATCTTATGGTTAAAATATCCGCACAGAAAGAGTTTACCATTGCTAAATTCTCGGTAGAATTAATTGACAAAAAAAGAAAAATAGATAGCGTTGAAATTAAGACTGATAAAATTAACAGAATCACCCCGATTAAATTAAACCATGCTGAACAACATCACTTTAAGCTACACCCACAGCATTTTCAGGAGTTTTTACAAAAACAAGAAATCCCTTTTTCTACCTTTCGCTTCGTTGTAGAAAAAATTGATGGTAAAAAGTTCAAATCACATGACCTGGCATTCAACAAAAACTGGACAATTTACAAACCGGATAGCGGAACATATAATTAAAAATATTTTTACTAGTGAAATATGCCTATCATAACATAGGACTCATACGAAACCCATGCAATGCTATCGTTATATCCAGTTTAACCGATATATCCAATTCAAGCATTGTGTAAAAGACAAATTAATTAAAACCATCATTGGCTGATAAATTTAAGTAAAAACCGCTACTGTATTCTTCTGCATTCCGTACATTTGCCACCAAACCAATAATATCCATCATGAAAAAAATCAGCCTGTTTTTTATTGCTGCTATTTTGATTATTTCAGCATGTGAACAAAACCAAAAAGAAACTAAAACTATGGTCATTGGAAACCCAGAATTAAATCTTGAAAATGACCTCATGACACCCGAAGCCTTGTGGTCGTTTGGCAGGGTAAGCGGACAAGAAGTATCTCCTGACGGAAAAACTGTGTTATACGGTGTTTCATTCTATTCAATTGAACAGAACAAAGGAAACAGAGATATTTATACCATTGATGTCAATGGAGAAAACGGCAAACAGATTACACATAGCGAAAAAAGCGAGTTCAATGTTGTTTGGAGACCTGACGGAAATAAGATTGGTTTTTTAAGCTCCGAAAGCGGATCGGTGCAACTTTGGGAAATGAATCCGGATGGTACTGGCAGGGTTAAAATCTCAGATATCGAAGGAGGAATAACAGGATTCAAGTATTCGCCGGATCAAACTAAAATCCTTTACACCAAAGAAGTTGCTATTGAAAACAAATTTCAAAATCTTTATAACGGTTTACCAAATGCAACTGGCAGGCTAATGGATGATTTAATGTACCGACATTGGGATCATTGGGTTGACTCATACAGCCATGTTTTTTATGCAGATTATAACGGAAAATAATATCACCAATGACAAAGATATTCTTGATGGAGAGCCTTACCAGGCACCTTTGAAACCTTTTGGAGGTATTGAACAGGTGGATTGGAGCTCTGATAGCAAATCAATAGCTTACACCTGTAAAAAACTAACTGGTAAAGCTGCAACGCTTTCAACCAATTCTGATATTTATATCTACAACCTCGAAGATGGAGAAACCGTAAATATTTCAGAAGGTAATATGGGATTTGATGTATCCCCGCTCTTTTCTCCTGATGGAAAATTTATTGCCTGGGAAAGCATGGAAAGAGATGGATATGAATCGGATCAAAATAGACTTTTCCTTATGAACCTTGAAACAGGTGAAAAGAATATATGCCACAAAAGGTTTTGATCAAAATGTTGGGAGTTTGGTCTGGTCAGATAACAGTAATGCAATTTATTTTACCAGCGATTGGCATGGAACTTTCCAGATTTATAGTTACAACGTGAATGGGAACAATTGAAAAACTTACAGAAGGAATGCATGATTACAGAAGTGTCGCGCTTGCAGGTGACACATTAATTGCTAGCCGCAATTCAATGTCGATGCCAACTGAGCTATACGCCGTAAACATTGCTGATGGACAGGCAGAGCAAATTACTTTTACCAACAAAGATTTACTGGATCAAATGACCATGGGTAAAGTGGAAGAACGATGGATGAAAACCGAAGATGGTAAGGATATGCTTACGATGGTCATTTATCCTCCACATTTTGATGCAAATAAAAAATATCCTGCCCTGCTTTATTGCAAAGGTGGCCCACAGGGACCACTGAGCCAAAACTTCCATTATCGCTGGAATTACCAGATTATGGCTGCAAATGGATACATTATTGTTGCTCCAAACAGAAGAGGTGTTTCAGGTTTTGGACAGGCATGGCAGGAACAAATCAGTGGTGATTATCATGGAAAAAGTATGGATGATTATCTTACTGCCATTGATGAAATGGCCAAAGAACCATTTATTGACGAAAACCGTTTGGGAGCTGTTGGCGCAAGTGCCGGTGGATATGCCGTATTTTATCTGGCAGGTATTCATGAAGGTCGTTTTAATGCATTTATTGCACATGATGGTATTTTTAATGAAGAAGCCCAATACCTCGAAACAGAAGAAATGTGGTTTGAAAACTGGGATAAAGGTGGACCTTTCTGGGAAAAGGACAATAAAGTTGCACAGGAAGCTTATGAGCATTCACCTCATAAACTGGTGCAAAACTGGGATACACCTATTCTGATTATTCATGGTGAACTGGATTACAGGGTTGTTTTTACACAAGGAATGACTGCTTTTAATGCTGCTATTTTAAAAGATGTACCTGCCCAATACCTGCATTTCCCCGATGAAAACCATTGGGTATTGCAACCACAAAATGGAATTCTGTGGCAACGTACCTTTTTTGCATGGTTAGATAAATGGTTAAAATAAAATATAGAAAGAGAAGTTATTAATAAGTCAAATATCGTTTTGAATATTTTATCTTTTCATAAAATTCAATAATAATTAAAACGAATTAAGCTAAATGAAAGTAGTTGTTGTGGGTACCGGATATGTCGGACTTGTGTCAGGAGCATGTTTTGCAGAAGTTGGAATTGATGTAACATGTGTTGATATTGATAAGCGTAAAATTGAAAATCTCAAAAAAGGAATTATCCCAATATATGAACCCGGACTTGAAGATATCGTTCATCGGAATGTTGAAAAAGGCAGACTGCATTTCAGCACTAAGCTATCTGAATGTTTAGAGGATGTAAGTGTGGTCTTTGGTGCAGTTGGCACACCTCCTGATGAAGATGGAAGTGCTGATTTGAAATATGTTTTAAACGTTGCCAGAGAAGTTGGTGAACACATGACCGATTACCTGGTAATGGTAACCAAAAGTACTGTTCCTGTTGGCACGGCCGAAAAAGTCCGAAAAGCCATGCAGGAAGCACTAGCAAAGCGCAAAGCAAAAATTCCTTTTGATGTTGCATCAAACCCTGAATTTTTAAAAGAAGGTGACGCCGTAAATGATTTTCTAAAACCCGACCGTATTGTTGTTGGAGTTGATTCAAAGAGAGCTGAGGACCTCATGAAAAAGCTTTATAAACCATTTACGATGAATGGTCATCCTGTTATCTTTATGAATATATTATCTTCAGAAATGACCAAATATGCAGCAAATGCCATGCTTGCAACGAAGATCAGTTTCATGAATGATATAGCCAACTTGTGTGAAATTGTTGGTGCAAATGTTAATATGGTTAGAAAAGGAATTGGTAGCGACAGAAGAATTGGCAAGTATTTTATTTATCCGGGAACAGGTTATGGTGGATCATGCTTTCCAAAGGATGTAAAAGCCATTATTAAAACAGCTGACGAATACGGATATAAGATGTCAGTTCTAACAGCTGTTGAAGACGTTAATGAACGACAAAAATCCATACTTTTTGGCAAGGCCATGAAATATTTTGATAAGGATTTAAAAGGTAAACAATTTGCTGTTTGGGGACTGTCGTTTAAACCGCATACTGATGATATGCGCGAGGCCCCTTCTTTGGTTGTAATAAGGAAACTTCTTGACGCTGGTGCAACTGTAAAAGCTTATGATCCGGTTGCCAGCGAGGAGGCAAAACGAATTCTTGGCGATTCAATTGAATATACGAAGGATCAATATGAAGCATTAATTGATGCTGATGGACTATTCCTGATTACTGAATGGCCTGAATTTAAGTTCCCTAACTATAAAATTATGAAGAAACTCATGCGTAAACACGTTATCTTCGATGGCAGAAATATTTATGATGTTCAGGATATTAAAGAAGAAGGATTTAACTATTTTGGTATTGGTATAGGCTAATAATATTATATCTAAAAAACAATCTCAAATGAAGAGGATACTGGTTACCGGAGGTTCAGGATTTGTCGGTTCACATCTTTGTGAACGACTGTTAAATGAGGGCAACGAAGTAATTTCCCTGGATAATTATTTTACTGGTGAAAAACGCAATATCGTCCATCTCATGGATAATCCATTTTTCGAGGTAGTACGCCACGATGTAACCATGCCTTTTTTCATTGAAGTAGATGAAATTTATAATCTTGCTTGTCCTGCATCACCTATTCATTATCAATACAACCCTATCAAAACGGTTAAAACTTCGGTAATGGGAGCGATTAATATGCTCGGATTAGCAAAACGTATCAAGGCAAAAATTTTGCAAGCTTCAACAAGTGAAGTATATGGTGATCCGGAAGTGCACCCGCAGCGCGAAGAATATTGGGGGCATGTTAACCCAATTGGCATCCGATCATGCTATGATGAAGGTAAAAGGGTTGCTGAAACTCTATTTATCAATTATCATCAACAGAATAATGTGCATATTAAAATCGCCAGGATTTTCAATACCTATGGTCCAAAAATGCACCCTAACGATGGAAGGGTAGTTTCCAACTTCATTATGCAAGCACTTCAAAACAAAAACATAACAGTTTATGGAAAAGGGGATCAAACACGAAGTTTTCAATATGTGGATGATTTGGTTGAAGGACTGCTCAGACTAATGAATTCCAGAGAGAGTTTTCACGGACCAGTAAATATTGGGAATCCTCGAGAATTTACAATTCTTGAGCTTGCCGAAGAAGTGATTAAACTGACTGGTAGTAGCTCGAAAATTGTTTATGAAGTATTACCTGCTGACGACCCGATGCAAAGGCAACCGGATATTAGCCTTGCTAAAAAAGAACTGGATTGGGAACCTAAAATACCTTTAGAAGAAGGGCTTAAGAAAACAATTGCTTACTTTGATAACCTTTTAAATAAATCATGAAGCAAGTACTTGTAACAGGAAGCAAAGGTCAATTGGGATCGGATATACAGGAAACCTCCGTTCATTTTAAAAACCTTGGTTTTATTTTTACTGATATCGAGGAACTTGACCTCACAGACGATGTTGCAATTGACAGTTTTTTCAAAAAACACAAACCTGATTATTGCATTAATTGTGCAGCATACACTGCAGTTGACAAAGCAGAAGATGAACCCGAGCTGGCAATAAAAATAAACGAAGGAACAGTTGCTAATCTCGCAAAGATTTGTAAACAATACAATACTAAGTTAATTCATATTTCTACCGATTACGTATTTGATGGGACAAATCACCAACCTTATATCGAATCAGATATACCATCACCTAATTCAGCATACGGATTATCAAAACTAAAAGGAGAACAAGCTATTGAGAAAATAAACCCGGACTCAATGATTATTCGGACATCCTGGCTATACTCCTCCTATGGTGGTAATTTTGTTAAAACCATGATGAGGCTTTCGAAAGAAAGGGAGACATTAAATGTTGTTTCTGACCAGGTTGGTACACCTACTTATTCGGGTGATCTTGCGAAAGCCATTCTGCATATTATAAACACATCTGAAAAAGATAGAATTAAAGGAATTTATCACTTCAGCAATGAAGGTGTCATCAGCTGGTATGATTTTGCACAAGCCATCATGCAAATAACAAAAGCATCCTGCAATGTATACCCAATTGAGTCGAAAGATTTTCCGGCAAAAGCAAACCGACCTTTTTACAGTGTATTGAATAAAGGCAAAATAAAAGCTGATTTTAATATCAGCATCCCATACTGGTTTGAAAGTTTAATTATTGCCATAAATAAAATTAACAATCAATAATACCATGAATACTACTATTGACCAAAATGTATTAGACAAAGCTAACTCCTGGCTAACAGGTAGCTATGATGAAGACACAAAAAAAGCCATCAGAAATATGATGGATAAGGATCCCCAGGAACTAATTGAATCATTTTATCGTGACCTTGAATTTGGCACAGGTGGGCTGAGAGGCATTATGGGAGTTGGCTCAAACCGAATGAACAAATACACAGTTGGTGCTGCAACACAAGGTTTTGCAAATTACCTGAAAAAATGTTTTCCTGAAGTTGATCAGTTAAAAGTTGCTATTGCCTGCGATTCAAGGAACAACAGTCCTTATTTTTCACAAATTACAGCGGATGTATTTTCTGCCAATGGTTTTAAGGTCTATTTATTTGACGAACTCAGGCCTACTCCAGAACTATCATTTGCTATCAGACATTTCGGTTGCCAGGGTGGAATTGTGATCACAGCTTCACACAATCCAAAAGAATACAATGGTTACAAAGCCTATTGGGATGATGGTGGTCAGTTGATCAGTCCGCATGATAAAAATGTAATTGATGAGGTGAACAAGATCAGAGATATTTCAGAAGTCAAATTCAATAAAAATGATGATCTAATTGAGTTCATTGGCAAAGAAGTAGATGATCTATACCTTGATAAAATCAAATCATTATCGCTTTCGCCAGAGGCTATTAAGCGCCAGAAAGATTTTAAAATTGTTTATACACCCATTCATGGAACCGGTGCAAAACTGGTACCTGAGGTCTTAAAAAAGTTTGGATTTAATAAAATCTATTCTGTTGATGAACAAAATATTCCTGATGGAAATTTCCCGACAGTAAAATCACCAAACCCTGAAGAATCAGCTGCACTGGAAATGGCGATGAATAAAGCCAAAGAGGTGAATGCTGATTTGGTGATGGCTACAGACCCTGATGCGGACAGGGTAGGTATTGCTATCCGTAAAGGTGAAGAATTTATTTTGTTAAATGGAAACCAGGCTGCTTCCTTACTTATCTATTATTTACTCACAAAATGGAAAGAAAATGGTAAATTATCAGGTAAAGAGTATATTGTAAAAACCATTGTAACCTCCGAGTTATTAAATGATATAGCTGATAAATATGACGTAGAACACTTTGATGTACTAACAGGTTTTAAATACATTGCCGATTTGATCAAAAAATATGAAGGCAAAAAAACCTTCATAGGTGGTGGCGAAGAAAGTTATGGTTACCTGGTTGGTGACTTTGTTAGAGACAAAGATGCCATTTCTTCTTGTGCTATGATCGCTGAGACTGCAGCATGGGCAGCAGATAAAGGAGTAGGGCTTTATGAATTATTACTTGAAATTTACACCGAATTTGGCCTTTATAAAGAAAGTTTAATATCTATTGTTCGTAAAGGTAAGGCAGGTGCTGAAGAAATCCAGGAAATAATGGCTGACTTCAGAAACCAGCCACCACTCGTATTGAACAATTCTAAAGTTGTATGTATAAAAGATTATCAGGCAGGCATAGAGAAAAACCTGGTTACAAGAGAAGCAAAAAACATTTATTTACCAAAATCAAATGTCCTTCAATTCTTTACCGAGGACGGAAGTAAAGTAAGCGTAAGACCTTCAGGAACTGAGCCTAAAATAAAATTCTACTTTGGTGTAAAGGCTCCTCTTTCGAGCAAAATCGATTTTGAATTTGTAAACAGTCAGTTAGAAGCTAAGATTGAAGGAATTATAAAGGATCTAGGTGTTTAAGGTTTAATATATCTATTCAATATCATCATCACCGGGTAAGCCCTTGTTATACATTTTCATCGCTCGCAGGCTCATACCCATATTGGAGAACCCGCCATCATGGAAAAGGTTTTGCATTGTGACTTTCCGGGTAAGATCAGAAAACAGAGTAATACAATAGTTAGCGCATTCTTCCGCATCAGCATTTCCTAAGGGCGACATGCGTTCAGTAAAATCCATCAGCGCATTCATACCTTTTACACCAGATCCGGCAGTAGTAAACGTGGGTGATTGAGAAATGGTGTTAATTCGGATTTTTCGCTCACGGCCGTAAATATACCCAAAACTACGGGCAATTGATTCAAGTAATGCTTTTGCATCAGCCATATCATTATAACCGTATAATGTACGCTGGGCAGCGATATATGATAAAGCAACTACCGATCCCCATTCATTAATGGCATTTAATTTATGTGCAACCTGCAGCATTTTATGAAAAGAAATAGATGAAATGTCAAGGGTTTTGTTCAGAAAATTATAATCAAGGTCATTGTATACTCTTTTCTTCCTTACATTCAGCGACATACCTATTGAATGTAACACAAAATCAACTTTACCACCAAGAATCTCTACCGATTTTTCAAATACATTGGTTAAGTCAGCAACACTGGTTGCATCCGCCGGTATAACTTCAGCATTGCAGGCCGTAGCCAATTCATTCAATTGACCGAAACGGAGTGCGGTAGGTGTATTTGTTAAGGTGAAAACTGCTCCTTCTTCATAAGCTTTTTCAGCTACTTTCCAGGCAATTGACTTATTATCGAGGGCACCGAAAATGATTCCTTTTTTGCCTTTTAACAGGTTGTATGCCATAACTATAATTTAGAATGATTTTAAACGGCAAATATAAAAACTATTCACTTTGCTCAACTTTTTCAGAGGATAGAGCACTACTCCTGGTAGTTCAATTATCGTTGACATCTAAAATTATTGGAGGTTGAAATTCAGCAATTCTCTTGCTGTTTCCAATGCAGCTCCCGATACTTTCTCATCACTTAATAATTTTGCGATTTCTTCAACCCTTGTCTGTTCATTAAGTAATTCGATATTCGTTATGGTTTTTTCGTTCACCACTAATTTATAAACCTTGAAATGCTCATCGGCTTTGGCAGCTATTTGAGGCAAATGTGTAATTGCAATAATCTGATGATGTTTTGACATTTCATTGATGATATTCCCGACCTTTCCAGCAATTTCACCGGAGACACCAGAATCGATCTCGTCAAAAACAACGGTTGGCAGAAGTTTCTCTTTGGTAATTTGTGACTTAATAGCTAGCATAAGCCGCGACAATTCACCACCCGAGGCTATTGCAGAAATCTCTTTTAACTGACCACCTGTATTTGCAGTAAATAAAAAATTAACCTTGTCAATCCCATCTTGACTTAATTGCTCCAATTTATTAACGGTAACTTCAAATCCTGCATCTTTCATCCCTAATTTAACGAGTACATTTTTAACTGATAATGCCAAGTTAGGTGCTTCCCTTTTCCTTGCATTATGAATTTGAACTGCAAGTTTTTCAGACTCTATACTAACCCTTTCTATATTCATCTTCAATTGCTTCAAATACTCCTCATCATGATCAAGATTATTGAGTTTTTCCTCATAATCAGTTTGTAATTCCAGCAAGGCTGAAACGCTGCTAACATGATGTTTTTGTTGAAGTTTATAAATCTCACTTAACCGCTCTGAAATTCTGGACAATTCATCTGGGTCAAAATCAGTAAGCACATCCATTTTGTTTATTTCAGTGGATATATCTTCCAATTCTATTCGCGTTGACTTAATTCTTTGAAGTATTTCACTAAAATCAGGATGATATTTTTCAATTTTAGAAAACCAATTATATAATTCATTTAATTTTTCAAGAATTGGGTCCTCGCCATCCGACAACAATTGCTGTGCACTTTGCATTCCCTGCATCACTTCCTCAGCATGAATGAGTAATTTCTCCCGGTTTGCCAAAAGCTGATCTTCGCCTTCAACAAGTTCTGCCGTTTTTAACTCTTCATATTGAAACCTGTAATAATTTTCATCTCTTTTTAATTGCTCATTTTCCTCAGTAAGCTTTTTTAGTGCATTTGACAGCTCGATGAGCTTGTCATATTCTTTCCTGTATTGAATAATTAATTCGGGCTCATTAACAAAATAATCCAATACTTCCCTTTGAAAAACAGACTTGCCAATTTCTAATGATTCATGCTGTGAATGGATATCAACCAGCAATATACCTAATTCTTTCAGCAAATCAAGATTTACGGGTGTGTCGTTAATAAATGCCCTTGACCTGCCTGATGGAATTATCTCACGTCGAATCAATGTAACAAATTCAAAATCCAGATCGTATTGAACAAAAAAATCGGCGATTTGTATTTTGCTCAAATCAAATTGCCCTTCAACTATGCATTTTTTTGATTTCTCTCGAATTACACCATAGTCAGCTCTATTACCAAGCAAAAGCGAAAGAGCACCTAAAAGCATTGATTTACCTGCTCCAGTTTCACCTGTAATGGCGGTAAAACCTTCATTAAATTGAATGCTTACATCATCAATCAAGGCATAATTTTGTATCAACAGGCTTTTAAGCACAAGTCTTCAGTTTTATAGGGAAAAAACAAATTTAAGAAAAAGATGTCGGGAAAGTCGGAAGAAGTTACCTATTTCATCACTTCATCATATCTTGATCCGTAAGGAGGATCAACCTCTTTCATAATATTTAGCATCGCAACCTTCTCGGCAGGTGTTGCTTCGGAATAGATATCAATAATTTCCTGTCTTTTCGCTTCCAAAATAATTTGCAAGTAGTACAGATTCGGCCTTTTATCGTAAACTGATTTAAGGTTTTCAAGAGATGAAGTAATAACCTGTCTGCCCGGTTCAACTTTATCATTCATGACATCAAGACCTTTCCTGTGATATTCGTACATCATTTCACGAAGAGATTGATAAGAAGAATTCAGGACATTCTCAACAAATTGAGCCCTGTTTTTTGGTCCTTCAAAAACCTGCCATCCCTGGTATTTTGAATTTTGGGCTGTTTGTACTACTGCATTTGCTTTTTCGAAAAGAGTTGTCCCACCTAATAACGAAAATGTATCAAAATCAAGCCCCAGCATCATATATGCATAAAAGGCTAGTATTTGTGTAAGGTTATCGTTGTATGCGTTATCAGAATATTCCATCGCTTGCGATGGAGTATATTGAAATTGAAGATCATTATCAACAAGATTGATGATGACTGAATTATAATCAGTTCCAAAAACAGGCCTTTGAAGCACTAAATTCAGGGTTCCTGAAAACTCATCACCGCCTTGAGCAGCCTGGTTTATTGTTAATATCATTGTGCATCCAATACGCTCCTCAATTTGAAATGTGTGATCCGACCATTTACGGTTATTCATAAACTCGAAAATAGCCTTCTCCATCGACTCAAACACATTAGCATCAACACCTTGAATTTGCTGATGTTGTATTTGTACATTGCATAAAAACTCCTGGGCAATTAAGTTTTTGCCTATCAGAGATATTAATAATACAAGAAAAAGTCTGTTCATGATTATTATTCAGGTTTTGTCAGCACTACAATTTGATTTACAATCTCTTCTGCAATTGCTTTTTTAGTGTTTAAAGGAAGATCAAGACGTGAACCATTCTTCATAAAAATACTCACCTTGTTGGTTGAAGTTCCAAAACCAGCTCCCTGATCATTCAATGAATTAAGAACGATCATATCAAGGTTTTTATTTTCCAACTTTTTTAACGCATTTAACTCTTCGTTATCAGTTTCTAAGGCGAAGCCAGCCAGAAATTGTTGTTCAGTTTTATTAGAACCAAGTGTGGCCAATATATCTTTTGTAGGTTCCAATTCAATAGTTAAAACACCGTCTTCTTTTTTTATTTTTTTTGAAAAAAGTCTGGATGGTTTATAATCGGCAACTGCAGCTGATAAAACGGTTATATCACTTTTAGGGAAAAGTTTAATGCAATTCGCGTACATTTCGTCAGCAGTATTTACGCGGATGACATTAATTCCAGGAAAATCAATTTTCAAATCACTTGGTCCGAGTACCAAATTAACATCAGCTCCTTTTTCGGCAAACGCTTTGGCAATTTCAACTACCCATTTTACCACTGCTGTGGTTACCGATAAATCGAACAGGATCAATAGGTTCGTAGGTTGGCCCTGCATTAACCAAGACCTTTTTTTCTTTTAATTCCTTTTTTTTTTGAAACGCTGAATTCAGAATTTCGAGAATTTGTTCAGGTTCTTCAAGTCTGCCCACACCTTTTAATCCGCTCGCCAACTCTCCTTCAACAGGCTCTATTAAATGATAACCAAATGAAATAAGTTTTTTTATGTTTTCATGGGTTGATGGATGTTTATACATGTCTAAATCCATCGCTGGCGCAAAGTATACCGGGCAGCGTGCAGACAAAACCGTAGTTAACAGAAGGTTATCTGCAATTCCTGTTGCCATTTTTGCCATCGTATTCGCAGATAAAGGAGCCACCAGAATCAAGTCTGCCCATAGACCTAAATCGATATGACTGAACCAACTACCATCATCCTCTTTAAAAAAATCAGTTAATACAGGTTTTTCTGATAGTGTTGAAAGTGTAAGCGGAGTAACAAAATCTTTAGCAGCTGGTGTAAGAATAAGTTGTACTTCAGCGCCCTGCTTTTTTAGCAAGCGAACTAAAAACGGGATTTTATAAGCAGCAATACTTGCTGTAATCCCTATTACTATTTTTTTTCCCTTGAACATGGGAGGTTGTTAAAACTCGCCTTTCTCTTTGTGTGGATTCCTGATATAAATATTTTCTTTCAGGAACTCATCTACAGCGATAAGAGTTGGTTTAGGAAGTCTTTCATAAAATTTTGCAATCTCAATTTGTTCCCTGTTTTCAAATACTTCTTCAAGATTATCGGTTGCAGGTGCGAATTCCTCAATTTTCTGATCAAGTTCTTTTTTGATCTCAAGTCCAATTTGATTAGCCCTTTTCGACAGAACAACAACAGTTTCATAAATATTTCCTGTTTGCTCGTAAAATCTAGCTTTTTGGCGGGTAACCGCAGTGGTTTCTGTTTTTACTTTCTTATAGTCCATGCTTATTTTATTAATTTCTTAACTGTTCTCTTGCATCTTCATTGATGCTTGTGACATCCTTAATATATTCACTATCTGGATACAGGTATATCAGGTTATTGTATGCTTCAATCGTCTTTTCATACCGCTCCATCTTTTTCTTGTATACACTCTTTTCAGCATACTCATAGTAAGCTTTAGTTGTGAAATAAAGGATTTCTTCTTTGTAATCAGTATCAGGATAATTATCCAACAGGTTTTCAAAAGAGGTAATTGCTGCCTGATAATCTTGCATCCGGTAATACAATTTACAGATTTGATATGATTTTTGCTCCAATTTATCCCTGAGATCATCCATTAGCCTGTTTACCTCCTGAATCTTTGTACTATTTGGATACATATCAACAAACAACTGTAATTCTGATAATGCCAGGTAGGTATTTGATTGGTCAAGGCTTGGTCGTGGCGAACTTAAATAATTACAATAGGCACTTAGAAATGAAGATTCCTCAGCCTGCTTACCACGCGGATACATTTGCGCATATTGCTTGTAATAATAACTGGCAACTGTATATCTTTTCGTTTGAAAATAGCAATTCGCTGTATAATAAGTCAGCATCTCACCTTTTTCAGTTCCGCGATAAACAGCTCTCAGTATATCGAAAAACTGGAGTGCCTTATTAAAGTCTCCTGCTTCATAAAGGTCAACTGCAGTTTCATATTTAAGTTCATTGTTTGATCCTTTTAATAACTTTTGATAATTCTTACAACCAAACGTAACAAACAATAAACCAAGGATAAACGTAAATAAAACACCCTTTCTAATCATGCGGCAAAAGTATAACAATTTGTTGAAGTACAAAACGAAAAATATGAATGATTATTATACGCTTTTACTACAGATGGAAACTTTTTATAAACTTATATATCAATCGTTTACAATGTCATTATTTATTAAATGCAGTATTTTCCATCTTATTTGATTGAGCCAATTTTTGATTTTTTAACGAATTAGAGGAACTTCAACAAATTCTTTTTAAATCAATGAATTTCATTACTTTTGCACATTCAAAAATTAATGTTGTTGACAATGGATGTTTTTAACAAATGTGTAGTAAATATGGGCCCTCTGGGCAAATACGCACACCAGGCCGAAGGTTATTATATGTTTCCAAAACTGGAAGGTCCTATTTCAAATAAAATGATTTTCCAGGGTAAGGAACGATTGGTTTGGAGCCTGAACAATTACCTTGGTCTTGGTAACCATCCTGATGTTCGTAAAGCTGATGCAGATGCTGCAGCTGAATTTGGCATGGCATACCCAATGGGAGCAAGGATGATGTCAGGGCACACCAAATACCATGAAGAGCTTGAGCAGAACCTTGCCTCATTTGTTAAGCGTGAAGCTTCATATTTGTTAAATTACGGCTATCAGGGAATGGTTTCAATCATCAATGCTATGGTTGACCGTAAAGATGTTATTGTTTATGACTCTGAGGCCCATGCATGTATAATTGACGGAATGCGTCTTCATTTTGGGAAACGATTTGTTTACCCACACAACAATATTGAGAACCTTGAGCGTGAACTTGCACGAGCAACCAAAATAGTTAATAATACTGGTGGCGGTATTTTGGTGATTACTGAGGGTGTTTATGGTATGTCAGGCGACCTTGGCAAATTGGATAAAATTGTTGAATTAAAAAAGAAATTCAATTTCAGGCTATTTATTGATGATGCCCATGGTTTTGGAACTATGGGGCCAACAGGTGCTGGAACTGATGAGCATTTTGGCGTTCAGGATGAAGTAGACTTATATTTTGGAACTTTCGCTAAAGCGATGGCCGGAATTGGTGGCTTTGTTGCCGCAAAAGCAAATGTGATTAAGTATCTTCAATATAATATGAGATCACAAATTTTTGCCAAGAGTTTGCCAATGCCGATGGTAATTGGAGCACTCAAACGGCTCGAGATGTTAAAAAACGAACCGGAGCACCGTGAAAACCTTTGGAAAATTGTAAATGCATTACACAAGGGCTTAAAAGACAAAGGATTGAATCTTGGGAAAACTGAATCACCCGTTACACCGGTTATGCTCAGTGGAACTGTTGGAGAGGCTACCCAGATTACCTATGATTTAAGAGAAAACTACAATATTTTCTGTTCAATAGTTGTTTATCCGGTGGTGCCAAAAGGAATTATCCTGCTTAGGTTAATTCCAACCGCAGTGCATACACTCGAAGATGTACAATATACTGTTGATGCGTTTGCTGACGTAAAACGTAAGCTTGAGAATAAAGAGTATTCTGAAAGTATTCAGGAACAAACCGTCATTTAATCTGTTCATACACTTTATTCCTAACTTGCTTCCATCTTAGATGAAACTTGAAAGAGATTTAACACCTGGTAACTTCTGGATTATTGTCGCGAATTCAACATCCGCATTTGTTCTGGCATATCTCATCATTTTTTATATCAATCATTTCTCGATAGTCTTTACATCAGGAATGTTTGATTATAGTGTAAGTTTTAATTACTTCCAGATTTTCTTTCATATTGAGCCCTTTGAATGGACTCATGATGCTGTTAAATTAATGTACAGTGCCGGGCCAATATTAATTTTTATCATGGCGTTTATCAGTCTTATAGCCTATTTTGCCTTCAAGGAAGAAGAGGCACGGATAAAGATATTTTTTCTATGGTTTGCCATAATTGCTTTTAATTACTCGTTTGGAGGATTAATGATTGGCAACCTGTTTAAAAAGGGAGTGGGTCATGTTTTCAATTGGTTATATTTTACCGATACCCAGAAAATGATAGTCGCACTTATTGGTTTTTTCGGACTATTAAGTACAGGTTTGCTTATGGCAAAACCAATAGCACATACAGCCAATTCTTATTTTAAAAATTTAAATTCTGATAATTTTCCATTCTTTTTTACAGCGCAAATTGCTGTTCCTTTCATATTGGGTAATTTAATAATTATTGGTTATTTCATGCCAAATGTATTATTCCAGGAAAGATTTGGTTGGATAAGTCTCGCAGTAATTCTTGCTCTTGCTTTCGGACGGGCAAATCAATATGAAACTATTTACTTTGAGGATGAAGAAAAGGATGTTAAGTTATCATATTTTCTAATTCTACTTGCTATTATTTCAGTCGTGGGCATGCGTTTGGTACTCAGCAAAAATTACCTGATTAATTGGTAAACCCCGATTCAAACTTACGGCTGCAATATCTTCCATCTTATAAAATCCTGTTGTAAATCCATATAGACATCGTTTTTTTATTTAGCGCCATTTTAACTAAATTTGCGAGCCTTTTATTAAAAAAGGACAATTTATGATATTCTAAATATGCAGAAAACCAACACCACATTAAAAAAACTTCATTTAACTAAAAAAGAGGTGCTTAACGATTATCGTATTGCAAGCGAAAGTCGTCATGCAAGTTTAATTGGTCGCAGGGAAGTGCTTACCGGTAAAGCCAAGTTTGGCATATTTGGGGATGGAAAGGAAATCCCTCAGCTGGCAATGGCAAAGGTTTTTCAAGATGGTGATTGGCGAAGTGGGTATTACAGGGATCAAACCTTTATGCTGGCAGCAGGCATGTCAAGCCTTGAAGAAATATTTGCAATGTTGTTTGGTGATACCGACCCAAAAGCCAATCCTGCAAACGGTGGCAGATTGATGAACAATCATTTCTCCACAAGATGTCTTGATGATAAGGGTGAGTGGCTCGATCTGACAAAACTTAAAAATTCATCAGCAGACTCATCCCCTACTGCAAGTCAAATGCCCAGGTTATTGGGATTGGCCCTGGCATCAAAATATTTTAAAAAAAATAATTCAATACCTGAATTCAAAAAATTTACAAAAAAGGGCTCAGAAGTAGCATTCGGAACCATCGGTGATGCTTCTACTTCAGAAGGACACTTCTTTGAAACAATTAATGCTGCCGGTGTTTTACAAGTGCCGATGGCCATGTCAGTTTGGGATGATGGTTGGGGCATATCCGTTCCAAACGAATTCCAGACCACAAAAGGAAGTATTTCAGAGATTTTAAAAGGTTTTGAAAAAGAGAAAAATACCAATGGCATACACATCCTAAAAGCATTTGCTTACGATTATCCTACACTTATTGAAACCTATAGAAAAGGCGTTGATTTTTGTCGAAAAAACCATGTTCCCGTTCTGTTTCATATTGTTGGATGTACGCAACCACAAGGTCATTCTACATCCGGATCGCATGAACGTTATAAAACAAGTGAACAACTGAAAGATGAAGATTCAAGGGATGGAATTAAGAATATGCGTGAATGGATCATCAAAGAAAAAATTGCAAAGTCTGAAGAACTTGATATCATTGAAACTGAGGCGCTGAAACGAGCCAGGGAAGCCAGGAAAAATGCATGGAATAATTACCAGAAACCAATACTCGCAAAAAAAGATGAGTTTTTAAAGTTGGTTGATATCACCACTTGTAATTGTGCCGGAACCGATGCTATCAAGCAATTAAAAACTGAGTTAAGCAGAATTGGAGAACCAACAAGGAAGGATATTGTCTCATCAGCAAAAAAGGTATTACGGCTTATCTGTAACAGTTGCAGTAATCCAACCAATTCATTAAAAACCAATGTTACTAAATGGTTGGAAATAGAGTTGAAGGATAACAGGAAAAGGTATAATACCTTCCTTTACAGTGAATCTGCGAAAGCAACCGAAAGAGTGACTATAATACCGCCAATATTTGATGAAAAACCGAAAATGGTTCCAGGACGGGAAATTCTCCGTGATAATTTTGATCAGGATTTTTGAGAAAAACAAGTCTGTTGTTGTGTTTGGAGAAGATGTCGGAAAAATTGGCGGTGTAAACCAGACCTATGAAGGATTGCAGGAAAAATATGGGACAGAGCGAATTTTCGATACAGGTATTCGCGAAGCAACAATTATCGGACAAGGTGTTGGAATGGCATTAAGGGGTTTAAGACCCATTGCTGAAATTCAATATTTTGATTATTTGTTATATGGTTTGCAGGTATTAAGCGACGATCTTGCTACATTACACTATCGTACCAATGGCGGTCAAAAAGCACCACTCATTGTCAGCACAAGAGGTCACCGATTAGAAGGAATATGGCATTCCGGTTCTCCATTATCTATGGTCATTAATTCGATAAGGGGAATGCATGTTGCGGTACCACGAAATTTAACACAGGCAGCTGGCTTTTATAATTTATACTTAGCTTCTGACCAGCCGGCTCTTATTATTGAACCGCTAAATGGGTACCGATTACGCGAAAAATACCCTAACAACATAGGAGAATTCACCATCCCTGCGGGTATTCCCGAGGTATTACAAAAAGGAACTGATGTAACCCTTGTAACGTATGGAAGCTGCGTAAGAATAGCAGAAGATGCAGTAGAGCAATTAACAGCATTTGACATTAGTGTTGAATTAATAGATGTGCAAACTTTACTTCCGTTTGATAACTAATAAAACTATTCTTGAATCATTGAAAAAAACCAATAAAGTCATCTTTTTTGATGAAGATGTTCCGGGAGGAGCAACTGCATACATGATGCAAATCGTGGTTGAAGAACATGGAGGCTTTTATCAGCTGGATATGGATCCCAGAACGATCACCGCAAAACCACACCGTGCCGCATATAGTACTGATGGCGATTACTTTTCAAACCCTAATGCTGAAGATGTGTTTGAAGCCGTATATAATATGATGCACGATTACCAACCTGCGAAATACCCCAAGATATTTTAACTGTTTTCTTAATTTCTTCACCTTAATTAACATTTTTTAATGTGAGCATCAGGTGTCAGCTATATTTAGTTAAGTAATTGTATTTGTTCTATTTAGGACTACATATCCTGCCCTGCTTTCATTTTTATAAATAAGTATGGCATAAAGTTGGTTATTTTCAGTCGAACTCAAATCTTAAAACCATGAAAAAAGCCCGCTTTCTTTTTATTGCCGTAATTTTAGCATTATTAACTTCCACAGGTTATTCAAATACCAACATTAAAGTTGCCTTATTACTCGATACAAGTAACAGCATGGATGGCCTTATCGATCAGGCAAAGTCTCAACTCTGGAAAATTGTAAATGAATTATCGCATTGTAAGTATGCTGAAAAACAGCCAGGATTGGAGATTGCTCTTTACGAATATGGTAACGACAGGCTACCAATGCGCGAGGGCTATATCCGACAGGTAACACCTTTTACCCATGATCTTGATTTAATTTCCGAAAAACTATTTCAGCTGAAGACCGATGGTGGCAGTGAATTCTGTGGCCAGGTAATTAATGTATCATTAAAACAGTTGGAATGGGGCGACAATAAAGAAAATCTTAAAATGATCTTCATTGCCGGGAATGAACCTTTTGATCAGGGAAATGTAAATTATCACGAGGTTTGTAAAACAGCCAGAGCCAATGACATTATAGTAAACACAATTTTTTGCGGCAATTTTCAGGAAGGAGTTAGTACAAATTGGAAAGATGGCGCTTACATTGGAGGAGGAGAATATATGAACATTGATCAGGATTGTAAATATGTGCATATTCCTTCACCTTATGATGACAGGATTTATGATTTGAATAAAAAACTAAATGGCACTTATGTTGGTTATGGCTTAAAAGGAAATGCATATAAGTTTCGACAGGAAGAACAAGATGCAAATGCCATATCGATGGGTAGTGAAAGTGCAATTCAAAGAACTATGTCTAAAAGCACAAAAACATATTCGAATAGCGAATGGGATATCGTTGATGCTTATGAAGATAATGAATCTATCATTCAAGAGTTAGAACATAACGAATTGCCAGAGGAAATGAAAAACATGAGTGAAGAAGAACAGGTTGCATTTATAGAAAAGAAATTAGCTGAAAGAAATGATATTACAAATCAAATAGCTGAGTTAAATACGAAGAGAAATCAATATATCGCTGAGGAACAAAGTAAATCTGAAAATTCAAATATGCTTGACAAAGTCATCATCGAAGCTGTGAAAAAACAGGCCATTGCAAGAAATTATTCCTTTGAATAGGGCGATTATAACTTTTGAATTCAACTAATTATTCCAAGTGAATAGCCTAATTTACCTGCTTTTAAATTTGGTTAATAAACATCAACCACTAATAGTTGAATCATTACCAAAGGTTTATTTATTTTTGTTGAAGATAACTTCAACTCGCTTTGCTAAAAAACTGTATATATTTCATTTGTCTTATTTGGTTGTTTCTAATAAGTAGTTGCATTGATGATGGCAAATTATCAAAAAATATATCTGAAACAACACCACATCTCCGCCAGGAAAACATTCAGAATCTGGAAAGAAAAGTAACAGATGAGAAACTTACCTACGATCTTACACCGATTCAATATCAAAATACAACAACTTACAAGCAGTGCATTGGTGAACTAATTGATGGTCATATTGAAGCATTGCAGCCTGAGGAACAAGAACTTAAAATATCCACCCATCCCGATACACCAGAAAAAAATTATTTTAGCAGTAATCCTGATCTCAGAAAAACTGCCTGGATGTTAAGGCTTATTCTTGATAATGATATTTTCAGCAATACGGACTATTATTACACAAATGGATTTAGAGTTGAGTTGGTAGTTCCCGGATTAAATAAATCACCTGTTAATAAAATTTTTCCTGCATCGAAGAATATAGATATCGAGTTTTGTGGATTTTCAATTACACAAAATATTTATACACCAACTAATCCTGATACCAGAGATGTTTTATTGGGTGACAGGCCTTTTGCAGCCTATCTTGCGATTGGGCAGTTTAGGGAGGTTTATAATTTATCTAAAACCATCTATTTTAAAAGTGAATTAAACCTGGGTGTTTTGGGGCCCTCATCTCTTGGTCAACAAGTCCAATCATCCATACATGAGATTGAACCGATAGGTTGGCAAAACCAAATCAGTAATGATGTTGTTATTGACTATCGAATACAATTTAAAAAAGGAATTTACAACAACTCATTATTTGATTTTAACATCAACGCTAATGGAAATCTAGGAACTCTATACAACAAGGTAGGTGGTGGCTTTGATCTTCGGTTTGGGCATTTTACACCCTTTTATTCTGGTCCATTATCAATCTTTGAGTTCGAAAATCCAGGTGGGCATTTACAATATTGGATATTCTTAAAAGCAAACGGAAATATTGTGGCATATGACGCAACATTACAGGGGGGCATGTTCAATAAAGAAAACCCCTATATAATTATGGCAAATGATATAAATCAATTTGTGGTTAATGCCAGTATTGGATTTGCCATTTATTATAACAACATCGGCATTGAATATGAGCATTTCTATTTATCACCTGAATTTACTGAAGCCCGACATTTTGGATGGGGTAGCATAACGGCAACAATAGCATTTTAATATTAAACAGGAAACATCATGAATGATAAACAGGGTAAACGGAAAAGGTAAATCAATTAATGATTTGGAAGGTAAAGAAATTGAATTTCCGGTAACCTATAAACTTAAAGCAGTTATGATAGTTGCCGATGATGAAGATGGCAATACCAAGAAACTGGTTAATGTTTTTACAAACCTTCATATCGAACATAAATATTTAAATAAAAAAATCAGTAGCAAAGGATCATATATAAGTTATACGTACGAAGTAAGTATAGATAGTCGCGAGCAGATGAATTTACTTTATGCTGAACTTAAAAAAATCAAAGAGCTTAAGTTTGCAGTATGATTACCAAATTAATTGCAGTTGCATTTGGAGGTGGACTAGGCGCCTTATTGCGATACCTGATCTTCTTTTATTTTGAGCGATTTCATAAATCCGTTTTCCCCTGGTCTACTTTAATTGTGAATTTGGCTGGAGCGCTTCTTATTGGTTTTTTATGGGGGTATTTTGATAAAGTGTATGTTTCTCCAGGCGTCAGGATGTTTATTTTCATTGGGATACTTGGCAGTTTTACAACTTTTTCCACCTTTGCATTCGATATTTTAAGCATGATCCACGACGGGCATTTCAAAAATATGGTAGTTTACCTTTTGGCTTCAAACATATTAGGGGTTGGATTGGCATTTCTTGGATATTATTCGGCCATAAGTATAAAATAACCGTGCACTCTATTGAACCATACTACAGTTGGCGTTCGCTTTATGTTGCTTCCGAAGACAATAAATCACCGTTTTTCGAAAGGCATTACAGCGAGTTTGAGTTTTCAAACGCAATCTATGATCATTATATCCATCCGCAATGGGATGAATTTGGATCGAGGACTTTGTACCTTAAAGTGCTATATGTCGATTACGAAAAGCAGTATTGCATTATTGAGTTTATTGGTGAATGGAATGATGCTATTTATAATGATATTATGTACTTATATCGAAATATCATTGAATTGATGTTAGAAATGGATATCACTCATTTTATATTGATTGGAGAAAATGTATTGGAATTTCATGCTGATATTACCGATTATTATGAAGAATGGTTTGACAATATTGGTGATGGATGGATTATCGGTTTGAATTTCAGGAAACATGTGATGAAGGAATTTACCGATTCAAACCTCGATTATTATATTGCTTTTGGAGGAGGTTTTAATGAAATGATCTGGAGAAAGTATTTACCTGATCAATTATTCGGTATCCTGGATGCACAGATGACAAAACGATTGACAAGCTAATGGAGGAGAAAGCATATAATATAAATGTATTCGGTCGGGTTCAGGGCGTTGGATTCAGGTTTTACACCCACCGAAAAGCAAAAGAACTTGATTTAAAAGGTTTTGTTCGGAACAAGCCTGATGGCAGTGTATATATTGAAGTGGAAGGTCAGCAAGAGAATGTTGAACAATTTATAATGTGGTGCAATGATGGCCCTTCATGGGCGAGGGTATCAAAAGTTCAAAGACAGGAAACACCAAAAGTTGGTTATTCTGACTTTTCAATTAAGTAACTTCTGACTTAAAAGCCCTTAGGATTTCTCGTTTCCCTGCTGGGCCTGGTAACTTCTCAATTTCAAACCCAGCATCTTTCATAGCCCTCTTCACAATCCCCTTACATGAGTAAGTTGTAAGCACTCCTCCCCTTTTGATAGAACTGGCGATTTTCTTAAAAACTTTCTCACTCCACATTTCGGGTTGAACATCGGGTGAAAAAGCGTCGAAAAACACAAGGTCAAAATGATTGCTGGGTAACATTACTTCTTGTAATGAAGTCAATTGTTTATGAAAAGTAAAGTATTCTGATATTGTCACCAGTTCTTCTCCTACCTGATGCATCTGTATAAAAACATCCGGTTCAATACCAAGCAATTCATGGTAGTTGAGTTTACCTGCCAGAGCTAAAGTGATAGGATATAATTCCACACATTGGTACGAAACAGGTCTTTTGAACGTTTCTGCCCAGGCATAACTGAGTAATGCATTCAGACCCGTTCCAAAGCCTACTTCAAAAATATTGATTGGCGACTTGTGGCCTTCAAACAAATCCAATCCTGATTGAATAAAAACATGTTCCGATTCCTGAATAGCTCCAAAAGTGGAGTGGTAATATTCACCAATATCTTTATTAAATAAGGTAAGTGATTCATCCTTTGTTTTATAAAGCGAAATTTTAGTCATGCGGTATGGAAGTAGCAACAGCTAATTTAGACTTAATTTAAATATTATCAATATATCTAAAAGTCAAACTTACCTGAATTCAAAGTCCTAACTTTGGTTTTCATTAACCGAATATCCAATATTGAAAATAAGTTCAGTATTATATACATTTATTCTTGTCGTCCTATTTTATACTCAGAATCAGGGACAAGAAACAGACACAACATTAATGCGCAAAACTTTATCGGCAATTGAGCTTAGTGAGTCTGGCACCAAAACTACATTAAATCATATTGACATCAGCACATTACCATTTAGGAACCTGGACAAATTTGGTTTAACTACTTCTTCGGCCTTCTATTTAAAAAACAACAGGATGTTTTATTACGGCATTGAGGGGCAAGGTAATAACTACTTTATTGATGGTATGCACGTGAAGGATGCAGCCGGTTTTCCGGTGAGCAGTATTGGCAATTATACACTTTATACCCAAAACACACCCATACATCTTGGTTATGCACTTATTGGCATTACCGAACTAAAAACGAAAGATGTTGGCCGGGAGCTTGATTTTAGCATATCTTGCATATACTGACTTTGGACAGGGAATAAACGCCTATAATACAGAATTTACACTTGAAATTCCGATGGCTTCAAAGAAGAGGAGGCTGAGCAATAAGCCATTGGCTTCCTTGTTTATCGGGGGTAAATATAATCTTACAAACAATACCGATCCGGTTTGGAAGCAGTGCAGAAAACTCGATCCTGTTGTATTAAATGAATTGCGAACCAACCCACTGCGGCACTCTGGCAATCAATCCGGAACATACCAAAATGCGGAATTTGCTACTAGTGACGATTTTATTGATTGCAAATACCCTGACAATGCCGGCAGAAATGGATGGAACCTATATTCAAAAGTGGATTTACCAATCTTTAAAAGAGCTAATTTAAGGATTGGAAACTACTCAGCATGTCTACAATTCTGATGTATTTGATTTTGATAACGCGATCTTTAATTCAGCAAACAACCAAACCCAATCGACAAAGAATATTAACAGCTATATCAATTTCGATCATGTTATTAAAATATCCGATGATCTTTGGTTAAAATATGATTTTCAGTTTCAATACACATATTACCACTCAAAAACTGAAAGCAAACAACATCAGAACAATTTTTTCGAATATGGCTACCTTGGCACATTTGACACTTTCAAGACCCCAACATTCCAAATTGGGAAAGATACCGTTGATGGTGTGTTTTATGAAAATGTTTGGCTGTTAAACTCGTGGGATTTTGATACACTCGTAAACTGGAGTCCCCGTAATTACAATCCTGAATTAGCAGCATATACAAACAATTATTATAGTATATATGAGAATAATCCGGATGGTAATTATGAGAATATTAAT
>CAVWXM010000043.1:0-64141 GCA_963759045.1 uncultured Bacteroidia bacterium | reverse complement strand
AAGCTGAAAAGAAAGATTTTTTTTACGTTTTTTTTCATGTGTAACAAACAATTAGCTAAAAATTAAAAGATTAGCTGATCATAGTAAGTGATCCTGGAACCTGATTTATCAAATCTGAACTTCATTTCAAATAAATCTTTTAACGCCTCCCGAATTTTACTATGATTTATTTGCTCTGCGTAAAAAAGCAAAAACCCACCCCCGCCAGCTCCAAGTAATTTACCACCCAATGGCACCTGCATCCATTGCCATTTGGTAATAATCATTTATAATTTCATTGATATTAGTTAGAGAGGCTTTTTTTAAGCAACCAGCCTTCATGCAATATTTTTCCAAAATCATTAATATTATTTGAGTTTGAAAATATATCCCTCATTGAAGGAATTAAGTTTTTCATCATGGTTAAGGTTTCGAAACCATTATCAATTTCGTCAACTTGATTTTTTAGTATCTTACTCGCATTTCTTTTTATATTTGTATAAAATAATAACAATCTGCTCTCTAGCTCAGCTCTGATCTCAGGATTATAAAAAACCGGTTCAACACTTACTGATTCGTCACTATTAAAATTAATTGCATTAACATCGCCAAATGCTGCTGCGTAGTGATCTTGTTTACCAATATTTCGATTAAGTATATCTATTTCAATATGTGAGGCAATTTTAGCCAATTCAGCTTTTGTGATGTGTTGATTTTTAAGCGCATATAAAGCATGAACCAATCCAACAGCAAATGAACTGGACGAACCTAAGCCAGTTCCGGGCGGGACATCAGCAAAAGTTGTTATTTCAATTGGAAAATCAATATTTCCATCAATCTTAAAGCCTCCCTTACAATAGGGTGCTCAATTTCATCAATTTCATTTTTAAACTCTGTTTTTTCCCAATTTACCCTATATTTATAATCAACAAAGTCCAATTGTTGTTTTACTGCAACATATAAGATATTTATCAATAGTGGTACTTAATACTCCCCCGGTTTCCTTTTCGTAGTATTTTCGGATATCGGTTCCTCCACCAACGAAACTTATTCTTAATGGTGTTCTAGAGATAATCATAATTAATTTTTCTAATGGTTAATAATACTTGGGCATTAATATTTAAAATCAGGATGATTATTATCTTTATTTGATATGAATTTTGCATCTGCCGGCCACTTAAAATCAAATGCAGGATCATTATATCTAATACCTCTTTCAAAATCAGGTGCATAAAGCTCAGAGCTACTGTAATGAAGTAAGGTATCATTTTCCAAGAGAAAGAAATGCATTTGCGCATCCTTTAGGAATATGAATACTTTTTCTGTCTGAAGCGGCTATTTCAACAGAAACCCATTGCATAAAAGTTGGTGATTCGGGTTTCAAGTCCACAACAATGTCGTAAATCCTACCATTCAGGCATGAAATCGTTTTTGCTTCCTGATGCGGTGCTAATTGAAAATGAAAACCCCTTAATGTAAAAGCATATTTATTCTCTGAGACATTAGCTTGTTTAACAACACTGTCAATACCTGCTTCATTAAATTCCTTGACGCAAAAATTGCGTCTAAAAGCACCTCGATCGTCAATAAAAGGTTCTGCTTCAATAACAAAAACACCTTTTATTTTCTGTTCAATAAATTTCATAGAAACTATTATTTGCTAATCCAGAAAAGATTATTATCAATTTGTTTATTATTCAAAAGATGACGAATGCTTTCGAGGCGAACTGTTTTACTTCCCCTAAAATCTTCTTCTTTAAAATTAACCTTTTGGAATAGTTCAACTAGCTCTTTGCCCCCTTTGTTTAGGTCCCATTGTGGTTTGTAATAATCTTTTAAGGTCGTTAAAATCTTATGAAAACTTACGCGATAGGTTCTGGCATCCGAACCATGTTCATTTGTAAATGTTAACTCGCTACCAGGAACTGCACGTTGAGCAGCTTCTGCCAAATCTTTTACTGTGTAATTTCCATTAAGAATACCAACATTAAATCCTTGTTTTTGAATAAGTTCGGCAGGCGCTTCTAGACCCGAAATAAATGCATTTGACACATCCTTAACATGAATAACCGGCCGCCAAGGTGTACCGTCACTTTTAATTTCAATTTTTCCTGTAGTATAGGCACATGCAACCAAGTTATTAAAAACGATATCTGTTCGTAATTTCGGGCTTGCACCAAATACAGTTGAAGGTCTGAATGAGGTAACAATGAATTGATCATCACTAAGTTTATTCAGCTCTAATTCGGCATCCCATTTTGTTTTTGCATAGGCGGTTAATGGGTTCTTTTCACTATTGTCTTCGTCTAGCTCATTGTCAGTATTTGAAATTCCATACATACTCTGTGACGACCCATAAACAAACCGTTTAACACCAGCTTGTTTAGCCAATGTTGCGATCCGCATTGTTGCGCCATAATTAATATCCAGCGTAAGGCTTGGGTTAAGCTCACCAAGAGGGTCATTTGATAGCGCTGCTAAGTGTATTACAGCATCAACTGATTTTAAATCATCGATAGTGCAATGCCTGGTGTCTTTGATTATTTGCTTAATTTCAGGCTTATAGGGATAGAGAAAATTATTTTTATAAAAATCAGTGTCGTAGCCAACTACCTCATATGACTTATCCAGCAAACACTGAACAAGTACAGATCCGATATAACCTTTGTTTCCGGTAACTAAAACTTTCATGGTTTCTTTTTCTAATATTCGATTTTGCCTATGATTCTGTCAACCATTGCTAGTAGCCAGACATGGTGCGACATCTCAACTATATTATAACCCTTACTATCCACGAAAAAATTGAGATCGCCACATTTTTGTAATGGGTTGTCTGCATTAAAACCCGAGAAGGTAATGACACCTAACCCAAGCTCTTTCGCTGTTTTGGCACCATTTATAATGTTTTTTGAGGAACCACTGCTACTGATTAATATCGCCAGATCGCCTTTATCAGCATAAAACTTAAATGCCTGGCTTACCCAGTGTTCGTAACCATAATCATTAGCGAAACATGTTAAAAGATCGGCTTCATTAAAATTAATTGCCCTGGTGGCTGCATTTTTCGTTAAATCAACAGCGACATGACTAGCCATGGCTGCACTGCCGCCATTTCCAACAATAATGAGTTTTCTTTCGTTTTTAATTGTTGTTTTGATCATGGCTACCGCTTTATCCAGCAATTGATGATCAACACCTGCAATTTTATCATGCAGCAATTCGAAATAATCTTTATAAAAATCCATTTTCGTTTATTTATTGAAAATTCTTAACCAATAAATGTGATATCAGCCTTGTAAGAAAGTTTTTTTATAAATGGAATTTCTTCTTTTTCCCTTGCTTTGATCAATGGTTTAATGTCATTGGAAGGCAGCTTTTTAATTTCCTTATAAAAGGAAATAAGGCGCCTATACCTTTTTAGATTGCTAATTTCAAGATTTATTTTAAGGTTTGCTCGTTCAATTAGCTCTGAAATTGCCAGTGCGATTACTCCTTCAATAATCAATACACCTGACTTAAATGAAACCGGATCAGGACCGTTTACTAAAATCTGAATTCTGGCAACAGTATCATAAAACGGAGGATAAATTACTTTCCCATCAATTAAATCTACCAAAGAATTAGCAATATTTTTTATGTGGTATCGATCAATAACTTTTGATCCCGGTTTTCTTTTGTTGTAACTAACCAACCATGAATCCAAAGCAATTACCTGGCTTTCTATCGATTTAAGTTTTAATTTTTGATTAAGTTTATTTGCAAGTGTTGATTTCCCTACTCTCGCATAACCTCCTATCAAAATGATTGTTTTATTTTGCTGATTTAGGAAATAGGTTTGTTCAACTATATCAGCTAGTTCGTTAACTGAATTAATTATTTTCAAATTCGATAAGGAGCTTATCTGCGATAAAATCACTTAATGTAAAGTTTTCATTTACAAGCACTGTTTTCATATCTGCCAGGTCTCCCGCCATTTTATCTCTTTCATCATCACCAACAAAATATATCGTGCTTAAATCCAAATGAAAATCGCGTTGAGCTTGATATAACATGCCTGGTTTTGGCTTTCTGCAATTGCAATTCTCATCCCAACCATGTGGACAATAGTATATTTTATCTATAGATCCTCCGCATTTCTCTAAATCATTTTGCATTTGAGTATGAATGTCAGCAAGATCTTGATGTGTCATAAATTTTCTAGCTATACCTGCCTGATTCGAGACAATAATGATTTGAAATCCTGCTTTTTTCAAATCACAAATGCCTTCTTTCGAACCGGGTAACCACTCCCAATCAGCCCAATTGGTTACGTATTGAGCTTTAGGTGCTTTTTTATTAATTACACCATCGCGGTCAAGAATTATAGTGGGTTTGCGAGCCAGAAAAATATCGGTTAATTTTAACCTTTCATGTGAGCCAACACTATAATATCGATGATCTGTTGTATAAGTAATTATGTCTTTATTATCAATCAATTGAGGCATTACTGTTTTTTCGAAATTATTATTTCCTTCTGGAATTAATTCGATCACTTCTTTATTCAAGATGAAAAAACCAATGTCAACACCTTGTAAGTTTTCTGCTGTTCTGGTTTTATCATACACCTCAATAAAGCCATTTTCATCAAGCCTGATATTACTTTTGGTGTAACCATCCCTATTCATATATATAGTTACCAGGGCGGAAACGTCAAATGAAGTATACCTTTGCCATAGCTTATTGAAATTCAAGGGCCAATAATTGTCGCAATACATTAATAAAAAAAGTGGGTCAAAAAGATGTTTTGCTTTTTGTAAGCGCAAACCAGTATCATCTTCAACATCTGTAATTGAGTATTTTATTTCAATGCCCCACTTTCTTCCATCTTCGAAGTATTCAGTAACTTTATGAGGTAAATATCCAAGCAATAAAACAACCTTCTTAAACCCTTGCTCAACCAACATTTCAATTAAATATTCAAGGAATGGCTTTCCATGAAAATCAATCATTGGTTTCGGAATTGTATCTGTAATTGGCCTAAGTCTGGAACCTAGACCACCTGCTAATATTATTGCCTGTGTTGGTTTTTTTTGATTCATTTTTTGCATCGAACTTTGCACTTCGGGTTTGTTTGAGTAGTCGATGTTAAAAATCTTTTAGGTATTCACTAGCAAATTGAAGGTCTTTTGGTGTTCCGATATCCACAAAACTACCTTTCTCGAATAAAACGCTTTTAACTTTCATTCCCGCATTTATTGCTGCAATTATTGTGTCGCCCATCTGATAATCGTTGTTTTGGAGCTCAACTTTAGACTTATTAGCTAATTCTCCAATTACAAAATCATTAAGAAATGCTGAAAAATCAGGCTTCCAGGCCGCTATTATCCATGCGTATTTTAAATGTGTATGGTCAGGTGACTTGATGTGAATGTCAGTAATTCGCATATTTTCATCATATACAACCATATCACCTTTTTCGGGTTTGGTGGATGGAATTAATCCAAGGACTATTGAGTTGTCTTTTGTATTAAGCAGTTCATCAATGATATTGATATAAGCTGTTTTTGGATTGATTAATATATCTGGAAATCCCAGCGTTACAATTTTATCTTTAATAAACGGATAAGCCTGATTTACAGAAAAAGGCACACCATAACTGTACTCAGCTATATGGTAACAAATGTTATAATTATATCTTCCCCCGCTTTGGTAATATGCAGGAATATCCCACTTGCCATTTCTTAAAATAAAGTGAAACTCAGTAACTCCTGCTTTTGCCATGTCTTCCAACAGATAACTGCTTACCACTTTTGGAACGTCGGTTTCATTTATTTTTTCAAAACCGATAGGATAAACCTCTTTACTTAATGGTAAATGGCCTAATCTCGTTGCATGTCCTGCAGCAGGTATAATTCCAACTATCTGATCTTTTAACAATTTTTGAAGAATTGATTATAAAATTTTCCGACTACACTTCTTTTAACAGGCTGACTTCGCGCAATGAGGTTGCCGCATCTTTAATTAATTCAAACGATAAACCTGAGCGCTCTGAGATATCCAGTAAAGAGTGTAAACCATCTGAAAGATTGAGGACCCACAATAATGCCATCTGTCTGTCTTTTGCATTGCCTTCACCGCCTATTTTTTTAAACAACCCTCTTTTGCCTAATTGTGGCTCTCCTTTTGGACTTAGGTTCAGAAATGATTTGTTTTTTTCTATTGTTTCAAAAATGCTTAAAAGCAATTCGAAAGACTCTACAAGCTTATCCTGTTTGACAAATTCAAGGTTATCAGCAGAAGTATGGTATTCAGGAAATTCTCCATGAGGTGTTCTTGAAAGCCTACCAACCGGTAAATTATAGCCCGGCGAACAATACTGGCGCTCATCATAACCATACGGATAAAACTCAATGAGGCTAAAATCCTCTTTTCTATGTTTTAAATTGTTTTCTATTATTCTGTCAATTTCAGCTTTTCCCCTACGTGATTTTTTGTAATGGAATTTTCCGGTATCTCCTAACAAAGTAATTACCAAACCATGCTTAATATTGTCAAGTTTATCTTCATTTTTGCTTAACCAGGCTAATGAGCCAATCGTTCCCGGAACAAATAAAAACCGGTAAGACAATTCGTTTTCATTTTTACTCAAAAAATCAGCAATATATGCCGCTATAGATAAACCCGACAAATTATCATTACATAAAGAAGGGTGACATATGTGTGTTGAAATCAAAACCTCATCCTCTGTTTTTCCCTTAATGTAATACTCGCCATAGGTTAAAGAACCATCTTCAATTGTGGAATCAATTTTTACATGATATTCTTCATCAGCTAAATTTATTAATTGGTTATGAGACATGCAAAAACCCCAGTTTCTATTATGATATGAGGTCCTGTATGGCACCCATTCAGGGTTTTCAGGTATTGTAAACACATGCTCCTTTAATTCTCCTAACGTTATCTTTTTATCAATTGGTGTACTATAATTTAAAACATGAAGATTAAGCTTTTTAAAATCGATTAACTTTTCACCTTTACTATTTTTAATCCATGCATCTTTAATATTCCATTCGGGTGGAATTTCCCAATCAAGTACTTTTGTTCCAGTTGGTACTTCATGCGTAGTTATTGGAATAATTTCGCATCAATATCTTTAACGTTTCACGAACACCATTTCCGGTAATACTTCTACAAATCGGATACATCCGTTCAATTAAGCGGTAAATATCACTTCCCAATTCTAGCTTTAATTGTATGTTTCACCTGATCAATCAGAAAATTAATAAACCTCAACTTCAGGAATAAAAATCACAAATTTTCCGCCCCAATCACGAATATATGATAGTTGTTCGGATATTTCTTTTTTAAGGTTCCAGGGCAGAATAATTACATAATCAGGCTTATATTCAGAAATTTTCTTTTCGTTATAAACTGGAATATGACTACCCGGAAGATATTTATTTTGTTTGTAAGGTGATGCATCAACAACAAATTCAATGATATCAGTTCCTTTAATTCCACAATAATTTAAAAATGTATTTCCCTTTGCTGCCGCACCATAACCAACTATTTTTTTGCCTTTTCTTTTTTCATCAATCAGAAAAGACCAAGAATTGTATTTTATTTTATCGACTCTATCCTGAAAATTCTGATAAAACTTCAGTGTTGTTACTCCTGCATCTATTTCTCTTTTTACTAACTCTTTAACTCTGTCAGAAACAACTTTAGAATTATCTTCCTTGTGCTTTCCAAATATTCTTAACGATCCTCCGTGCGTGGGTAACTCTTCAACATCAAATAATTCAAGACCCTGGCTTTCAAACACATTTTTAATTGCATGAAATGACAAATAAGAAAAGTGTTCTTGATAAATGGTGTCAAACTTGCAATCATTAATAAGCGGAATCAAGTATTGAAATTCTGCCGTAATAATTCCCTTTTCCTTTAAGCCAACCTTCATTCCTTTTACAAAGTCGTTTAAGTCAGGAACATGAAGCAAAACATTGTTGCCGATTATTAAATCAGCTTGTCTGTTCTTCTCAACCAGTTCTTTCTTTGCCAATTTAGATGAAAAGAAATCAACAATTGTTTTGATTCCCTTTTTTTCAGCAGCTTCCGCTGTATTTGCTGTTGGATCAATACCCAATACTGGAACATTTCTCTCTTTAAAGTATTGGAGTAAATATCCGTCATTTGAAGCAACTTCAATTACTTGTGCAGTTTTCATCAAATTGAAAACGCTCCATCATCATTTGTACATACTTTTTTGCATGCGCTAACCATGATGTAGAAAATGATGAAAAATAGGTATACTCACCATCAAAAATTTTATCCGCCTTTTCAAACTCATCTACTTGTACAAGAAAACATTTCTCGCAAACAAATATTTTAAGTGGATAATGACACTCGGGTTTATTTAATTGATCTTTATCAAGCATCGCATTTGCGATAGGTGAGTGATTAAGATCAACAAATACATGATGTAATTCCGTTTTACAATGTCTGCAATTCATTTGGTTCTTTTTTTGTTCTTTCGTATCTATGGTTTCTTTGATTCTAATAGCTATATCAATTTTAAATCCCTGTCAATAAATCCTTTACTTATTAAATCATTAATTACGATCAGTCTCATGAAATTTGAATTTCTGAAATCAGCATCTTTAAAACCAATTTCATTTAATCCTAAAAACAAGTTGTTTATTGTTGATATTAAATCAAGTCTTGGTTGATGGCTTGGGGCAAGTTTTTTAAACAGGCTAAAATCCACTTTATACGATCTCTTATCTGGCTCCGCATCCTTATTAATTGACACTTTAACCTTTGGTAATAAACTATGGATACTTTGGGCTAGTTCCTTAACCCTGTAATTCCAATTTTCGCTCCCAGTATTTACAATTAGAAAGTTACCCCCATTTTCCGGTTCTCTTTCATGTGACCACCTAATAGCCCTTGCCATATCTAATACATTAATTAGGGGTCGCCATGGTGTTCCGTCGCTAAGAATAGTAATTTCTCCTGTTGTAGCAGCACATGCAACAAAATCATTTACTACCAAATCTAACCTAAGTCTATCACTCATTCCACAAGCTGTTGCAAAACGATGACATGTTATTTTGAAATCATTATCAGCTAAATCAGCAAGTTCGTTTTCAGTATAAACTTTTGATTTAGCATAAGCCGTCAAGGGATTTAAATCTGATGTTTCTGTCCTAGGAATATCTTCAGCGGCACCATAAACACTACAACTTGAAGCGAAAACAAAATTTCTAACACCTTTTCTTTTTGCCATTTTGGCAATTTCGATTGTTGCTTTGAAATTGGTTTCAAAAGTTGCTTTTTCAAATTTATTCCCGATAGGATCGTTTGAAATTGCCGCCAGGCTGACTATAGTATCAACACCCTCTAAAATATGTTCTGGAAATGCTCGTACATCTCCATAATGTTGAACATTTAAGTAAGCCTCTGGCGCCATGCCTGAGGTTGTAATAAACTTAGAATAATAGCCAATATCAAATCCAATTAGTTCGGCATCAGGATAATGGATGCGAAACTCTTTAACTACGCCAGGACCAACATATCCCTGATTTCCTGTTATTAAAATTTTCATTTTCTCAATTTTCAATTAATGATTACCATTTTTTCCATGGAGGAATTTCACTTGTCCATTCTTCTTCAAGAACTCTTTTGTCACGCAACGAATCCATATTTTGCCAATAACCATGGTGTCGATAGGCGGATAATTTGCTGTCGCGTGCTAATTTCTCCATTGGCCTTCTTTCAAAAACCGTTGAATCGTCCTCTATATAATCAAATATTTCTGGCTCCAAAACAAAAAAGCCTCCATTGATCCATGCAGTATCCAGTCCATCGCCTTTAGGCTTTTCACGAAAGTTTTTAACTAATTTTTGATTGTCTTCAAGACTAAACGTACCAAATCTGCCAGGAGGCTGAACTGCTGTTAATGTGGCATATGTTCCCTGCTTTTTATGAAAACTGAGCAATTCGTCAAAATTAATATCGCTTACTCCGTCTCCATATGTTAAAAAGAAAGTTTCTTTTCCAACATAATCTTTAATTCTCTTTAAACGTCCTCCCGTCATTGTTGATTCTCCGGTTTCAACCAAGGTTACTGTCCAGTCTTCAACTTCTTCATCAAGAACTTTTAGTTTATTTTCTTTCAGGTTGATTGTAATATTAGATTTTCTGTATAAATAATTTGCAAAAAATTCTTTAATCATAAAACCTTTATAACCACAACAGATAATAAAGTCATTAACCCCGTAGACTGAATACATTTTCATGATATGCCATATAATGGGCATTTCACCAATTTCAACAAGTGGTTTTGGTCTGATTCCGGTTTCTTCTGATAAACGCGTACCAAATCCTCCGGCGAGTATTACAGTTTTCATACTTAATAGTTTATGATTAATCGTTTGTAGTAAATCCAGCTTCGCCTTCTAAGTCACATGCTCTTTTGCAAATAACTATTGTTAGATATTTATTATTAAGGCTTTATGATTTCCAAAGAAGTAAGAGTTCGTTCTCTTTAATATTCTTTGAAAAATCTTTAAATTCATTTTTGCTTAAGATGATATAGCGAATTTTGCGTTTGATTTTCACTTCTGCTTTTTCAATTACTTTAAGCAAGTATTCTTTATTTATATCATGTCCAACAAACCAAAAATCAACCATTTTGCTTTCCTGACCTTTCGCGAGTTTTCCTACCAGGTAAACTTCACTTATGTCACCCATTTTTTCGGTTACTCTTTCTATTACTTCATCGAGGCCAAAATGTTTCACCAATAAACTGTTAATCTCAGGAAATAAAGGGTGTTTTATGTTTGCGCGGTAAACCTTTTTATTACCAACAAATCTTGATTTTAACAACTCTGCCCTTTCAAGCCTGAGAAGCTCTAATCTGATAGCATTACTTGTTTCCGGAAACTCTGATTCCAGTGATCGTAACCACGCGGTATTTTTACTGTTTAGAAAAAACTTGAGCAGGAGGTTAATTCTGGTCTTGGATGTGATCAGGGTTTCAAGCATTGTAAAGCGAGAAAATGGTTAATATGGTATTATTTAGTCAATTTTAGCCTGTTCATTACTCTTTGTTTATCAACGATCTATATCAATAAACGAAAAAGATTGAGCAACAAATTTACTCAATCTTTTAATAATTCCAAATTTTCTTAAAAATTATTCGATGGGATAAATCTTGTTACTCGATAGAAAATCAAGAAGTGCTTTAATGTTTTTGTCTTTTTGTTTTGGATTAAATTTCAAATCAGGATTTGGTGGGTTTTCAAAAACCATATCAACTCCAGGTAAATACTTTAATGTTCCCTCATCAGCTTTTTTGTAAAGCCCATATTCGTCATTTTTTCGGCAATATTTTATTTCTGCATCAATATAAACCAGGTGGAATTTGTCTTTTCCAATTATTTCAGCCACTTGTTGACGAACTGATTCATCAGGAGATACAAATGAACATATTGTAATAATTCCCTGATCATTTAGCATTTTTGAAATATGAGCAATCCGTCTGAGGTTTTCTGCCCGGTCAGATGGCGTAAAGTCCAACTCGCGCGATAAGCCTGATCTGGATGATTTTCCATCAAGCAGCACAGTTGTGGCACCTAAATCGAAAAGCCTTCGTTCAAGCAGGTAGGCCAGTTCATTTTTTCCACTACCATGTAATCCCGTAATCCAAATGGTTACGCCTTTTTGGCTGTAGTATTTTGCCCGCTCATCTTTTTTGATCAGGCTTTCTCCTTTGATAATTTTTTCTTTATCGGCTCCAGTAATTTGTAACTCTAATTCCTTTCCCGTAAAACGATCAATAATCATTCCGACAGCGCATGTGTGGTGCGTTACAGGATCTATCAAAACAAATGCACCTGTCTCTCTGTTCTTTTTATAGGGGTCAAAAAACAAGGGTTTGTTTGTTGTTATTACAACTCGGCCAATTTCGTTAAGTTCAAAATGGGTCACTTTTGAGCGTTCCAATGTGTTTACATCTGTTTTATAACGAATTGAATCAATATGCGCTTTGGTTGTGTTTGTAGTCTGTTTTATGAAAAAGCGTGTGTCAGGATCCATTGGTTTTTCATCCATCCAAACAAGCATTGCTTCAAAATGACGATCAATTTTTGGCAAATTATTCGGATGTACAATCATATCACCCCGCGAAATATCGATTTCGTCTTCAAGTGTAACTGACACAGCTAAAGGTGGGTAAGCATAATCAACCTCGCCTTCAAAAGTGGTTATGGTTTTAACTTTTGACGTTTTTCGTGAGGGTAATACCAGCACTTCATCACCCTTTCTGATTACCCCAGAAGCTATTGATGAAGTAAAACCCCTGTAATGCAAAGAAGGTCTTATAACAAATTGAACCGGATACCTAAGTTCTTCAAAGTTTCTGTCGCTACTTACATGAACAGTTTCCAAAAATTCAAGTACACTTTTTCCATGATACCATGGTGTCCGATTCGAAACATCAACAACATTGTCACCTTTTAGTGCTGATATTGGAATAAAAGTAATGTCAGGAATATCAAGTGTTGTGACAAATGATCGATAATCATCACAAATTTTATCGAATACTTCCTGAGAAAAATCAACAAGGTCCATTTTATTCACCGCCAACACAACATGCTTAATTCCCAACAACGAAACAATAAAAGTGTGACGCTTTGTTTGGGTAATAACACCCTGTCTTGCATCAATCAAAATAATTGCAAGGTTAGCGGTTGATGCGCCTGTAACCATATTACGAGTATATTGCTCATGACCAGGTGTATCAGCAATGATAAATTTTCTTTTCGCTGTCGAAAAATATCGGTAAGCAACATCAATTGTTATTCCCTGTTCACGTTCGGCTTTTAATCCATCAAGCAATAAGGCATAATCGATATCTTCACCAGCATGCCCAATCCGTTTGCTATCGCGATGTAATGCACTTAACTGATCTTCATAAAGCTTTTTACTGTCGAATAATAGGCGACCTATAAGTGTTGATTTTCCGTCATCAACTGATCCGGCGGTTAATAATCTTAATAGGTCTTTTTTTTGATCCTGATCTAAAAATGATCTTATGTCCATGCTAAATAAATGATTTTTGAATTAAAAGTATCCTTCTCTTTTCTTTTGCTCCATTGAGCCTTCCTGATCGAAATCAATAACTCTGGTTGTTCTTTCAGACTTTGTAACAGTCATCATTTCTTCAACAATTTTTTCAATTGTATCTGCCTCTGAATCAATTGCTCCGGTAAGCGGGTAACATCCAAGGGTTCTGAATCGAACCATCCTCATTTTGGCTTTTTTCCTTAATTCTTCAGGCATCCTGTCATCATCTGCTAGAATAAGGTTGCCGCCTTCTTCAACAATTGGTCTCTTCTTGGCATAATACAAGGGCACAATTGGAATTTTTTCAAGCCGGATATATTGCCATATATCCAGTTCTGTCCAGTTGGATAACGGGAAAACCCTGATTGATTCACCTTTATGTACTTTTGCGTTATAAATATTCCATAATTCAGGTCTTTGATTTTTTGGATCCCATTGGTGTAGCCTGTCTCTGAAAGAGAAAATTCTTTCTTTTGCACGAGACTTTTCTTCATCTCTCCTGGCACCACCATAAGCAGCGTCAAATTTGTATTTATCGAGACCCTGTAAAAGGGCTTGGGTTTTCATTATATCTGTATGAACTTTGCTGCCATGCGTATAAGGGCCAATTCCTGTTTCAAATCCCTCCTTATTATAATGTACTATTAAATCCCAGCCTTTTTCTTTCACATATGTCTCACGGAAAGCTATCATTTCTTTAAACTTCCATTTCGAGTCGATATGCATTAATGGAAAAGGTGGTTTTCCGGGATAAAACGCCTTTTCGGCAAGACGCACCATTACAGACGAATCTTTACCAATAGAATAGAGCATAACAGGATTTTCAAATTCTGCAGCTACCTCCCTTATGATGTGTATTGATTCTGCTTCTAATTCCCTTAAGTTATTTATGCTAAATGAATCCATAATAATCTGCTCTCTTTTAAAAATTCCCGCAAGATAAGTTAATCTGATTTTAATTCCATTAATAAACCAATAAGTACCTAGATTGCTCTTAATTTATTTTTTTGAATTTGGATATTGATACTGTGACCTATTGCTTCTATTTCGATGATCAGCCTGTGTTTTCCTTTAAATTGAACCAGCGTTCCAACTAATCCGGCCATACTGCCAGAAATAACTTCAACTTTTTGCCCCTTCTCCCAACTTAGAATATCGACATTTTCAGGGGTTTTTTCATTAAGATAGTATCGAATTGCCTCAATTTGTCTAAATGGAATTGCAACTGCTTTTCCTTCAAAAGTTATATATTTCACAGCCCCTTGTGGTTGCAGAACGGCATAATACTCGTCTTGATTAATATGAACAAATACATATGATTTAAACAATGGTTCCTCAACCCATTTTTTTCTGTCGCTCCATTGCTTTAGTACTTTTTTTAAGGGTAAATAATTATCTATTTCCATTCGAGACAACTCGGAGGCAACTTTTTTTTCGGATTTTGACTTTACATAAATTGCATACCAGGCTTTCACTGTTACTCTTCACTTTAATTATAAGTAATAAATAAACGGGGCACTAAACTAATTTGTGGTACTCACCTTTTTTACCAATTGGGCGTTGATTTCGAATCATATGCGCGATTTCGATGCTGTTAACAGAATCTGAGATATGAAATCCTTTTCCGTCAAGTATTTCTTTGTAACTAACAGTATGCAAATCTGTAAATCCGCTGCTAAATTCAATTTCTTTATTATCAATTGTTATTGACCGATATGTTGTTTGGCCTTTTTCTTTGATCTTTTTTGGAAGATCGTTACTATCAAGGCTCAGAAACCATTTTACATTTGCTTTTTTGAGTTCCAATAAACCAGACGCTTTATTTTCCTCTGCTAAATGAACTTTGCTGCTTTTAGCTTTTCCAAAAATCCAACTTAGCATATCAAAAAAATGAATCCCAATATTTGTAACAACCCCTCCTGATTTTTTAATATCACCCTTCCAGGAATAGAAATACCATTTTCCTCTTGATGTAATATATGTTAGCTCAATATCATGCACTTTATTATCAGGTAAATTGTCAAACTTTTCTTTCAACAATTTAATAGAAGGATGAAGCCTAAGTTGCAATATGTTATATATATTTTTTCCAGTCTCTAGCTCAATATCTTCCAGCCCTTTAATATTCCACGGATTAAGCAATAGTGGTTTTTCACAAATTGCATGTGCATTATTTCTTAGTGCAAGACGAATATGTGCATCATGTAAATAGTTAGGAGAGCAGATGCTTACATAATCAACTGGTTTTTCACCAAAACGTCGAAGTTTATCTAGATGCCTGTCAAAACGCTCGGATTCAATAAAAAAATCCGCATCAGGAAAAAAACTGTCGATAATCCCAACACTGTCAAATGGATCAAGAGCAGCAATAAGATCATTATTAGTCTCTTTAATGGCTCTCATGTGACGTGGGGCAATGTATCCTGCAGCACCTATAAGAGCAAATCTCTTTGGGTTTTTGTTAGACATTTAAAAAGTGGTGTTTAGAGTTTATTAAAGAGCCTTTTTGTGAATGATTTCTTTTTCTCAGGTTTATCATCAGTATAATAACCATAACCGTAACCATAGCCGTAACCGTAGCCATAACCGTAGCCATAACCATAACCATAACCATAACCTCCACTAGTCTTAATATCATTAACAACAATACTCATGTTCATTTTTCTTGTTTCAATATCTTTAATAATTGTTGCAAGAACTTTTTTGTGAGAAAAGTTCTGTCTAATTAAAAATAAATTAACATCCGAATGATCTAATAATAAAAATGCATCAGTAACAAGTCCAACAGGAGGGGTATCAATGATAATATAATCATATTGCTCGCGTAATAGGCTAAACAATTCTGTGGTTTTCTCAGAAGCAATAAGTTCTGCTGGGTTAGGTGGTACGGGTCCAGAAAGAATAATATCAAGATTTTCAACTTTGACAGATGGCTGAATAACTTCCTCCAGAGAGGCTTTATTTATTAAATATGAGGTTAGTCCTGCTTTATTAGAAAGCCCAAATTCCTGATAAATTTTTGGTTTCCTGAGGTCAAATCCTAAAAGGATTGTTTTTTTTCCATATTGAGCATATATACAAGCAAGGTTAATAGCAACAAATGTTTTACCAACGCCTACCATGTCAGCGGTAATCATCACTGTATTTTTACCTTTTCCTTTAGACATATACTGAATGTTTGTTCTTAAGGATCGAAAAGATTCACTAATACTTGATTTTGGTGATTCAACAACAACTAATTCCGTCTTTTTGCTAGAATGCAAAATTTGCCCAATTATAGGTAGATTTGTAATATTTTCAATGTCTTTTCTTTCAACAACCATGTCGTTGAAATACTCCTTTACCAAGAACATAAAGAACAGGAAATGCTATTCCAAGAACAAGAGCAATTAAATAATTCAGAGGCTTTTTTGGGAAATACCTGTGAGCTTAATTTGTGGCATAGCATAGTCTAATATTTCATTATCAGGCACATTTGATGCTTTGGTAATTTGGGCTTCTGTTCGTTTATTAAGTAAGTATGTATAAATATTATTAGACAGATCAAAAGATCTTTGATAATTAAGCATCTCTCTTTGCGTAACAGGAAGAAAACGAGCTTTATCAGAATATTCCTCAATCCTAACATTAATCTCTCTGATAGCTTGATCTGAATTCACAATTATATTATTCATGTTTTCAAGAATCGCCCTTTGTGTATTCCTTATCTGATTATTAATTGCAATAACTGTTGGGCTCTTTTCTGTAGAATAAAGCAATTGTTGGGCTTTATGTACTATAAAGGTTGATAAGTCCTTCAACCAGTTTGTTCAAACCAGGATCTTCAATTCCCATAGCAGATGGTGCAACAAGTCCATCTAAGTTTTCTGAACTGCTTTCAATATAATTTTTAAGGTTATTGTAATAATTTGATTTTACTATCAATTCCGCTTTTTGTTTTTGCAAATCTTCAATACCTTTGAAACACCATGCCAGATTGCAAGTCTACATCCATTACTTCACGTGAAGATTGAAAATTTTGAAGATTGTCTTCTGCGCTTTCTAAAGTATCTGAAATAATATTTAGTTGACTATCAATAAATATTATAGTACTTTCGGCAATCTGATTTTTCTTTTCCAGACTTTGGTATAAATAAGTATCAACATATTTATTTAAGAAATTAACCCCTTTAAGGACATTGTTGGTTTTGAATCAATATACTTAAAACTGAAGATTCGCGATCAATGGGCTCAATCTCAACACCTCTAAAACGTTGCGCTAGACTAAAATAATCTGTAAAAATAAAACTGTAACTTATTATTAACATCTTCGTTTGAATTGAATCTTTCATTTAAAACAATTTGGAAAGTATTATATGGATTTTGAACAAAATCACCAAATCGATAATTTCGACTCCAGGCAATTTGGTCAAATATCTTCGTTATCAAATTCTGCATCTGAAAAATTATACTTTCTAATCATTTCTCCCTCTGCCTCAAGCAAAAATTCATTATTATTTATAAATGTAAGTCTATAAGATAACCCAACTGCCTGAGGAACTGAGGTGTCAAAAACAATGTGCAAAAGGGGCAGTTTGATATAGTTCTGTTTTGATTAAGCCCTTCATCTACAAAATAAGACACCTCAAAATCCAGATTTTTAATTGTACGATAAACAAGTGAAAACGATTTTAATTTTCCTATCTCATTTGAAATTTCAAACGTAGATGATAACGCGCCGCCTATACCAATCATAGCACTGTTGGGTCAATCCCTTTGTCAGTTTTTACTAAGTACGCTTGCCGATACTTCATAAACCGGGTTTGTGTATTTATTAAAAAGAAAAGCTATTGCTACAGCAACAAAAATTGTTAAGGCAAATAAATACCAGTATTTAACCAATTTTAAAAAAATTGCTTTTATGTCAATGCTTTCATCCTGCTGTTGAATCTCCTTCAATTCTCTCACTTGCCATATAAATTGATAATTAGTTGGTTTGAAAATAGTTAAGCAATAATATTGTAGAAGATATAAAGCCAAAAATAACTCCATATGGAAACGTGGCAAATGTAAACTGTTTACCCCTTACTGGTCTAACATAAACAATATCATTGGGTTTCAGATAATAATACTCTGACGATAAAACATCCCTTTTCGTCATATCAAAAACCTGTACTTTTGATCCTGATCTTGGTTTGTCTAATAACAGCTACTTCTTGAGCATTTGCAAAATCAGTCATATCACTAGCTAATGAAATTGCTTCAAATAGATTAATATCTGTTTGATAAACTTTATATTGTCCTGGGCGTTGTACTTCTCCGAGAAGTGTTAAGTTATAATTAACAAGTTTCACAACTACGACAAGTTCTTTTAAATATTCTTTCAGTTTTTCAGTTACTGCATTCTTTTATCTCTTCAACATTCATATTTCGAACAAATATTTCTCCAATCATTGGAAAATCAAGATATCCTGCTTCATTAATAGTATAACTTTGAAGATATACACCGGCATCATTTGTAGTACCTGCGCCTCCAATTGCAAAGAGGATTTAATAAGGTGGTTGTCGTTACATCAAGTGTAACAATTTTGATATAAAGGTTGTCACCTGGTTGAACGCGATAATCAATATTTCGTTCATTAACAAAATTTGATACTGTATCTGCATCATCAACTATCCGCAAATAAGCTGTTTTCTTCAGTGGAACACATGATGACAACACAATTGCCAATATGCTAATCCAAATTATTGACCGGGTAAATAATTGTATTTGTTTTTTCATAAGAAAAAGTATTAAGTGGGTCGATATTTTGTTCTAATCTAAAACAGTTTTATAAGGTGGCAAATTTAGGTTATCTTTTTAAATATCAAAGAAAAAATAGTAGCATGACTTAGTTGATTTTCAACATTTTATTGTTTACATGTTTAATTATTGGTTAATGAAAAATTATAGGTTCAAACGATTTACCAGCAACTAGGCCAATTAGTTCGGTTAATAATTATTAAATTTTTTGTCTTTTACCATTTATAATTTTATCCAAATTTCTTGTTCACAGCTGGTACGACATTTACCAAAAAGAGTTACTCAACGCTTATTTTGTTAATCTATAAACTCTAACCCCTGCTTTTATATGGCAGTATTTATGCTAATTTTGCACAAAACTATCTTTATTATGGCAAATAAGTTAATGGATCCAATAGGACGATTAATGGGTTTAAGATACAAATCACACCCTTGGCACGGTGTTGATATTGGGGAAAATGCTCCTGAGGTTATTACCTGTTTTATAGAAATGGTTCCAACCGATACTGTAAAATACGAAGTTGATAAAGAATCTGGTTATCTTAAACTTGACAGGCCACAAAAATATTCCAATGTTGTTCCTGCTTTATATGGTTTTATTCCTCAAACGTTTAGTTCGACTAAAGTCGCAGAGTTTTGCAATGAAAAAACAGGGAGAACTGATATAAAAGGTGATGAAGACCCAATTGATATTTGTGTGCTAACTGAAAAAGAAATTACTCATGGCGATATTTTGGTTAGTGCCAGGCCAATAGGCGGGTTTAGGATGATTGATGGAAAAGAAGCTGATGATAAGATTGTTGGCGTTCTTAATAATGATGCAATGTATAGTCATTATAAAGATATTACAGACCTGCCGGAAATGGTTATTGAACGATTAAAACATTACTTTCTTACTTACAAAGACCTGCCGGGAAAAGAAAGTGATGTTGAGATAACTGATGTTTATGGCGCAAAAGAGGCTTACGAAGTTATCGAAAGATCAATTACTGATTACCATAATAAATTCGAAAAACTTCAATCTTTGCTTTCAAACGTTTAAACAAATTTTACCACTAATTTTTCTTGCCTAATTCTTTAAAAAAACCTGATAATTTTATGTTTAGAAGCATATTCTATTATTATTTTACTTTTGCAGCGCTCTTTTAAAAATATCTAATTAAGCTATTATGGCGAAAAACCTGGTTATCGTTGAGTCACCTGCAAAGGCTAAAACAATTGAAAAGTTTCTTGGAAAAGATTTTTTGGTTCGATCAAGTTTTGGACATGTAATGGATTTAAACAAAACCAAAATCAGCGTTGATACTGAAAATGATTTTGAACCAAATTATGAAATAAGTCCTGACAAAAAGAAAATTGTCGCCGAACTTAAAAAAATGGCTAAAGCTGCTGATATGGTTTGGTTGGCTTCTGATGAGGATCGAGAAGGAGAGGCCATATCCTGGCATCTTTTTAATGCTTTGAAATTGAGTGATGAAAAAACTAAACGAATAGTTTTTCATGAAATAACTGAAACCGCAATTAAAAATGCAATTAATAACCCGAGGAGCATTGACAAAAACCTTGTGTCTGCTCAACAAGCACGAAGAGTTTTAGACAGATTAGTTGGTTATGAATTGTCTCCATTACTTTGGCGAAAAGTTAAACCTTCTTTATCTGCGGGGCGTGTGCAATCTGTAGCAGTTCGATTAATTGTTGAACGTGAAGATGAAATCAACAATTTCAAAAGTGCTGCCTCTTACCGTATAGTTGTTGATTTAAAACTTGACAACAATGATAATAACCTGGTTATACAAGCAGAATATCCGAAACGTTTTACCACCGCAGAAGTAGCAAAAGAATTTCTTGAAAATCACATTAACAGTAATTTTCAGGTTTTTTCAACTGAAAAAAAGCCAGGGAAAAAATCTCCGGCGCCTCCGTTTACCACTTCAACATTACAGCAAGAAGCGGCCCGAAAACTTAATTTCTCAGTAGCCAACACAATGCGTGTTGCCCAAAAACTTTACGAATCGGGAAAAATAACCTACATGCGTACTGACTCGGTGAATCTCTCGAATCTTGCGATAGGAATGGCAAAGAAGGAAATTACAACCTTGTTTGGAGAAGAATACACAAAAACAAGAAAATATACTACCAAATCAAAAGGTGCACAAGAAGCACATGAAGCAATCAGGCCAACTTATTTAAACGTTTCGTCAATTGATGGATCAAACGAAGAACAGCGCTTATACGATCTCATTTGGAAAAGAACTATTGCTTCGCAAATGAGTGATGCCCAGCTTGAAAAAACGTCTGTTCAATTCTCTTCATCAGCAGCAAAAGACAACTTTTTAGCGTATGGAGAAGTAATAAAGTTTGATGGATTTCTTAAGGTTTATCTTGAAGGGTCTGACGATGATAATGAGGATCATCCGGGAATGTTACCACATATTAAAAAGGGAGACAAATTGAATATGTTGGAAATGAGGGCTCGTCAAAGATTTACACGACAGCCTTCGAGATATACTGAGGCAAGTCTTGTAAAAAAGATGGAAGAATTGGGAATCGGCCGACCATCAACTTATGCGCCAACTATATCAACTATTCAGAAAAGAGAATATGTTGAAAAGGAGGCAAGACCAGCAAAAAAACGTAATGTTTTGCTTTATACACTTAAGAATGACAAGGTTGAAGAACAAAAATTAAAAGAAAACATTGATTCAGGAAAAACAAGGCTTTATCCCACTGATGTTGGCATTGTTGTAAATCGATTTTTAGCACAATACTTTCAAAACATCATTGATTATAATTTTACCGCAACGGTAGAAAAAGAGTTCGATGAAATTTCAATCGGTAAAAAGGAATGGAATCAAATGATTAAAGAGTTTTACGGACCATTTCATCAAAAAATTGAAAGTACACAGGAAGAATCAGGAAAATTTACTGGGGAAAGATTATTAGGTACTGATCCTGAAACCGGTAAAAATATTTTTGTAAAAGTTGGCCGATTTGGAGCAATGGTGCAATTGGGCGATACCGATTCAGAGGAAAAACCAAAATTTGCAGGCTTAAGAAAAGACCAGAGCCTGGATAGCATAACCCTTCAAGAAGCACTTAAGCTTTTTGAGTTTCCAAGAACAATTGGTACGCTCGAAGAAGAAGATTTAACAGTTGCAATTGGCAGATTTGGTCCTTATGTAAAACATAAAAACAAGTTTTATTCGTTAAAGAAAGAAGACGATCCACAAACAATTGACGAAACTCGTGCTGTTGAGTTGATTAAAGAAAAGCGGATTGCTGAGAAAGAAAAAATAATTAAATCTTTTCCTGAAGACGAAAATGTAATGGTTTTAAATGGGCGATATGGTGCATATTTAGTTGTAAAAAAGCAAAATTTTAAAATTCCGAAGAATATTGAACCAAAAAGTTTAACTTTGGAGGATTGTTATAAAATTGCTGAAGACCCGGTTAATAAGCCAAAGAAACGTTACTATCGCAAAAAGAAGTAACCTTTTTTATAAAAAATACGTTGTGTAAGGAAAGAAAGCATTTTTGCGAATGGAAATCTCTCATTATTTTGAACCGGTTAGCCTTGAAGGCCATGAGTTTGCAAAACAAACTGATTGGAATCGCATAGGTAAACTAATTGCGGTTTACTCTCATGAAGGTGACTTTCCGGAACTCGATGGTGTTCAACTTGCCTTAATTGGTGTTAGTGAAGATCGTGCCTCATTACAAAACAAGGGATGTGCGAAAGCACCTGACACGGTCAGAGATTATTTTTATCAAATGTACTCCCATTGGAATCAGCTCAATCTGGTTGATCTAGGAAATATCAAAAAAGGTAATACTGTACAGGATACTTACTTTGCACTAAAAGAGGCAGTTGCCCAACTTTTAAGTCAAAAGATTGTACCGATTATCATCGGAGGAAGTCAGGATTTAACCTATGCAAATTATCTTGCCTATCAAAATATCGGGCAAATTGTTAACATTGCCGCAATAGATCAACAATTCGATCTTGGAAGTGATGAAAGTGATTTAAACTCAAGGTCATACTTAAGTCATATCATTCTGCATCAACCAAATTACTTGTTTAATTATGCAAATATTGGTTATCAAAGTTTCCAGGTAGACCAGGATGCAATATCGCTAATGAACAACCTTTATTTTGATGTTTATCGTGTAGGCAATATGAAAAATGGGATTGAAGAGGCTGAACCCATTATCCGGGATGCAGATATTTTAAGTTTCGATATTTCTGCTATTCGGCAATCTGATGCCCCCGGCTCTTATTATGCAGGTCCAAATGGATTTTTTGGTGATGAAGCATGTCGTTTATGCCGTTATGCAGGAATGAGCGATAAGCTCAGTAGCTTTGGTCTGTACGAAATAAATCCTGAGTATGATAACCATGGACAAACAGCCCATCTTGCTGCTCAAATGATCTGGTATTTTATTGATGGATATATGAACCGTAATAATGATTTGCCAGAAGAAAAAACTGATGATTATATCAAATTCACCGTAACTGCCGGTGAGGGAGACGATGATCTTGTTTTCTTAAAAAGTAAAAAATCAGAGCGGTGGTGGATGGAAGTAGAAGCTGATAATAAGTTTATGAACAAATATAAGCGGCATCAGTATGTGCCATGTTCATACCAGGATTACCAGGCAGCTCTAAATCATGATATTCCTGACCGCTGGTGGAAAGTCCAGCAAAAATTAATGTAATTTCCTCTATTTTATTTAATTAGCCTTACCTGAAGATAAACAGGGTTGTGGTCGCTATTCTCAAAATTCAAATCAATCGTTTTTGTTTGCAGTACTTCAACATTTGGCGAAACAACAAAATAATCGAGATAGGTAGTTTCATTTTCCCCCTTAACAAACGGCTTGTAATTTTTTCTGTTTGTTGGGGCTGATGGATCAAAAGCCCAGGTCCAGTTCTCAGGAAGTAAATCAGGATTCATTTTTACAACTGAGTGATTCAAAAACCTGCCCGTTAAAATTATTAGTTGGCTGAAAATAAGGTGGGTTAGCATTCCAGTCACCACCCGATACAACATAGTTTCCTTTATCAAATTCTTCCAAGCATTTTGTCTTTAATAATCTGCAACTCCTTCAATCGCAATACCGAATCATAAACATAAGCTGAATTGTGTGTATTCAATACAACAAGGTCGTTTCCATTATTAAGAGGAAAGCGCATCAAAATAAAACAACGATCGAGCAGAAATAATTTATTTGGCCATGATGCAATCAAAGGGTAAGCATGTCTTTCCGCAACACTTGGTTCTGGAACAGATAGAGACAACATTCCGCCTTTAACATATCCCATTGGTTCGTAAACAGGAACCGGAACAAAAGGTACCTGGTAGTTGATGGTAAACACGTCATGAAAGCCTGGTTCAGCATGTCTGATTTCTTCGACTTCATTTTTATAATGACTTCGCCTGGCCTCAATATCAACCTCTTGAAATAACCAGAAATCAATCTGCTGCTGGTCAGCAATGAATGATTTTATACCATCAAGATATTTTCGGGATAATTTTTTTGAAGGTCTTACTTGTTTTCCTTCATCATAAAAAAAGTCCATTTCTTCCCCAAGTCCAGCATAACCTATATTCCAAATCATCAAGTTAAATGTATCCTGACTTATCGGGTTAACATTTGGATTTTCAACCAATTTTTCAATTTTATCGGGTTTAAAATCGGTTAATGTGATATAAAGAAGAAACGAAACGAAAAGGAGGACGATAAGAACCACTATCCAAAAAAGGAGCTTTAAAACTGTTTTCATGTTTTAGCAATATGCGTAATTTTACATGTAAATATACATTTGTTATTTAATATAATGACCCGTCAATTAGCAGGCCTGTTTTTACTTTGTGTTTTATTTTGTGGTATTTGTATTGGACAGGATGTTCAACATTTGAATTTAAAAATAAACAATCCTGATTCGCTTAAACAAGCCTACTATAAACTGCACGAGGAGGAAGCCATAAAAAGAAGGGCAATCTTTTTTAGTTGGCTTGATGACACCAGTCCTGATTCGATCAGGGAACTAAACTTCAGTGGACTTTACTTTATTGATATGCCAGATTTCTCAACATTTAATCATTTAACGGTTATAAATGGTTCGGGAAATCGTTTGACTAAAATCACAAAACATTCTTTTGTAAGTGATAGCCTTCGCAAAATCGATTTTTCAGAAAATGAAATTGTTAAATTTAAGGTATTAAACATCAATAAATTAGATGCTTTAATCCTGAGCAATAATAAGCTTAAAAGGATTCCTCGTTCAATCCGGAAAGCTAAAAACTTAAAATATCTTAATCTAGAAAACAATCGAATTAAACGTATACCACGCTTTCTGAAAATGCTGGATAGCCTTGTTGAAATCAACCTGAATTATAACCAGGTTAACTTTAACCGGGTTTCTGCAAAAAGACTAGCGAAAATTAATACGATATTACTGGCCGGGAACAATCTTTCATTTTTACCAGAAAACATTGGCGAAATGTCAGGCGTTAGAAAGTTCAATTTTTCAAAAAATAAATTAAGTGAACTTCCTGAGTCGTTTAAAATGCTTGAAAAGCTTACCAATATTATTTTCTATCAAAACGAGTTTATTGATATTCCTTCTGAAATTTTCTACCTGAAAAACCTAATTGAACTGGATTTCTATTATAATAAAATAGATACCATTCCTGATGCAATTGAAAACCTTGTCAGTTTAAAGCAATTATTTCTTTCGTTTAACCAGATCAGCATCTTACCAGAAGCTTTAAAATCCTTGCATAACCTGAGGTATTTATACGTTCATCATAACAACATATCCATAGTTCCAGATTGGATTACGGAGTATTCAAAATTGGAAAGGCTTGATCTGAGCTACAATAAAATTTTCGATGTGCCCGACCTTTCTGTTATGTCTTTATTGTCAGAAATTGATTTACAGGAAAATGAAATTGCGTATTTTCCATGGTTATTGCTCGAGAAACCTAACTTACGAATTCTAGTTCTAAAAAATAATCCATTTATCCTTAGCCTTGAAGAAAAACAATTATTGGAAAACTATAATAATGATTTGAATAACAGAAAACTAAACCTCGTTTTTTAGTTAAATTATCAGATAATCGATCGTTTTTTCATCCTCTTGAATTTTTAATAAATTTGATGCCTTGTAGATAACACGAGGGAGTATGCCATTTTTGGGAAGCATTATCAAAAGCGCTTATGCCTTGCGCCACAAACCTATCGAAAAGAGGCTTGAAACTTTAGATCCGAAAACGGCTCAACACCAACAGCTTAAAAAACTTATTCGCAAGGCACAATTCACTGCGTTTGGTGAACACTACAAATTTTCTAAACTACTTTCAGATAAAAATATCGAAGCCACATTTAAAGAAACAGTTCCTGTACACGATTATAAATCAATGTACAAACGTTGGTGGTACCGGGCGCTGAATGGAGAAACTTATGTTGCCTGGCCCGGAAAAGTTAAATATTTTGCGTTAAGTTCAGGTACTTCAGAAGCTTCAAGCAAGTATATTCCGGTAACTGCTGATATGCTCAGGGGAATTCGCAGGGCAAGCATCAGGCAATTGGTGACAATGGTAAAATATGACTTTCCCATTGAATTTTTTGAAAAAGGTATTTTAATGATTGGCGGAAGCACTCATCTTCAATATAATGGAACATATTATGAAGGTGATCTTTCTGGTATTAGTGCCGGCAACCTGCCTTTCTGGTTTCAGCATTTCTATAAACCCGGCAGGCGCATCTCACGTTCGCCCGACTGGAATAGCAAATTGCAGGAAATGGTTAAAAATGCACCTGACTGGGATATTGGTGTAGTTGTTGGTGTTCCGGCCTGGGTTCAAATATTGATTGAAAAAATAATAGAAGAGTATAAAGTAAAGTCAATACACGATATTTGGCCAAACTTATCAATTTATGTACATAGTGGTGTTTCCTTTAAACCTTATATGAAAAGTTTTCAAAAACTTTTTTCAAAGCCGATGATCTATAGCGAATCATACCTGGCTTCGGAAGGTTATATTGCCTATCAAAATGGACCCAAATCAGTTGGGATGGAACTGATACTTGACAACGGCATTTATTACGAATTTGTCCCTTTTAACGATAAAAACTTTGATGAAGATGGTAATTTGAAAGAGAATCCGGACATGCTGGATATATCTGAAGTAGACGAAAACAGGGATTATGCCCTTTTATTATCAACCAATGCTGGGGCATGGCGTTATTTAATTGGTGATACCATTAAGTTCGTGAATAAAAAAGAATGTGAAATTATCATCACGGGCAGAACAAAACACTTTATCAGTATTTGCGGTGAACATTTGTCTCAAGAAAACATGAACAGGGCCATTGAACTGCTTGAGGAAGAGCTGAATGTAGATATTAAGGAGTTTACAGTAATGGGTATCCGGCATGGTAGCCTTTTCGCCCATCGCTGGTATATTGGCACGGATGATGAACTTAATCCTGAAACGGCAGGATTAAAAATCGATGAGTATCTGAAAAACCTGAACGATGACTATCGTGTTGAACGCCTGGAAGCCATTAAAGACGTTCATGTAAGGGTTATACCGTCAAAAGTATTTTACGAATACATGCGCGAAAAAGGAAAGGAAGGAAGCGCAAACAAATTCCCAAGGGTATTGAAAAACTCAAGAATTGATGACTGGGAAAGTTTTCTGAGAGATAGAAAGTATATTGACTAAAAAACCATTATTAAATGAATGCGATTTTTGAAGGAGCTGCTTTGGGCCTTTCATTGGCTTTTATTTTTGGATTTGGCCCTGCCTTTTTTGCGCTCATTCAAACTGCTTTACATCGTGGGTTTTGGCAGGGTGCATTACTTGCTTTTGGTATTTTCCTAAATGATCTAATGGTAGTTGTGGCTGCACTTTTTGGGTCAGTGAGCTTGATTAAAGGCTCAGAAAACTATAAATTACTTGGGATAATAGGCGGATCATTACTTATTATTTTCGGCATATTTACATTGCGAAGAAAACAGCTTGCAAAACATAAAACACAAAATCAAACGGATAATAACCATCCCATCATTTACATAGGTAAAGGGTTTCTGTTAAATCTCGCTAATCCGTTTGTATGGCTTTTCTGGCTAACCGTTGTTGTTGGAGCAACAGCAAGTTATAAAGCAGATACTTATAGCTTAACGCTTTTCTTTTCTACCGCCCTAGGGATTATTTTTATTTCTGATTTAATTAAGGTGTTTATGGCTTCAAGGCTGACTACATTCCTGACCGAGCAATTCCTGAAAATCATTAATAAAGTTGCAGGCTTCGGTTTAATAATATTTGGGGTTTTTTTAATTACAAGAGCGATTTTTGGATTTTAATGAAAAAGCACCAAATCATACGATCCGGTGCTTTGGTGCTCTGAAATGATTTAAAATTAATTTATAGCTGCTTCTTCCAAAACCGGTTCTGCAATTTTTTCAATTCTTGATGGTTCAGGCATTGATTTCCTGATGGTTAATTCATTAACAAGATGCCCTGCCCCGGCGAATTTATCAATGATAAACAGCACATAACGTGCATCAACAACAATGGTTCGCTGAACACCTTCTGCAAAAGCAATATCGCTGCTCATGGCTTCCCAGTTCCCATCAAATGCAAGACCAATCAGTTCGCCTTTTGCATTTACAACTGGAGAACCTGAATTTCCACCGGTTATATCATTATTGGTCAGGAAACAGGTTACCATTCTACCATTTTCATCAGCATAAGGGCCAAAATCTTTGATTTCATATAATTCTTTTAGTCGCTCTTCAACAAAAAATTCATCATTGTCCGGATCTTCTTTTTCCATAACGCCACTTAAATGTGTTTTGAAATCGTATTGAATAGCATCAGCAGGATAATAATCCATTACTTTTCCATATGAAAATCGTAATGTTGAGTTAGCATCAGGATAATAACTTTTATCAGGATTCATTTTTCGTACAGCCTGTGAATATAATCTTTCGGCTGTGCCCAGTTTAACATTGGTTTGCTGATAAGCACCTGATGCAATGATGATCTTTTCCATAAACCCCTGCATCAATTGAAAAGCAGGATCTTTATCAATTACTTTCAGGCTTGGATTGTTAAGGAATTCCATGGCGCTTTGTGCATCAGACATAAAAGATGCTTCAAATACATAGTCAGCAAGCGCGTTGAAATCACCTTTATATTTTGATTCCAGTTTTTTGAGCAAATCGGGTTTTAATGAATCGGGCATGTTGATATAGTACATTTCTGTCATGGCTGCAAAAACATCCCTGTCGGTTGACATATCATAGTCTTTAAATTGCTCATCAAGAGCAGCTTTCATGCCATCAGCTGCTTTTGCGATTTGCTCCTCTTTTTTAGCCTTTTTATCTTTGTCTTTCTCTTCTTTTTGCTGAGTAAGTAGGCTTTGAAGGCCAGAAAAGTTCTGGGCATATCCAATAATTCCCGATCCGCCTATTCCCGTTAAACTTCCAAAAATCAATGGGCCAAAGTTTACTGATCTTTCTGCATACACTTCTTCCATATCAGTTAAAACATGACCATATTTAGCTTTAAGTTCAGGATTACTATTGATCCATTTGGTTAATTCCTCTTCATAGGCTTTTTTACTGCCAACTACATCAAGATTTCTAACACCTTTATCCTGACCAATCATATATTTCCAGGTATTTGCAGTAGAAGCATAGCTAGACGCGTATTTAATTTTAACTTCCTGATTGGCATTCATATGTTCTTTCCAAATACTTAGTTTTTCGCCAAATACATCAATTAAGGGTGGATAGAAATAGTCCAGTTTGAACTGAACTCCGGCAGATGTAGTGTAGCGTTCTGTGCCACCCGGGAAACCCCAGATCATTGAAAAATCACCTTCTTCAATTCCATCAAGAGAAACAGGTAAATAATGTTTTGGTTTTAACGGAATATTCTCTTCACTATATTCGGCAGGAGATCCGTCAGGAGCAGTATAAACCCTAAAAATTGAAAAATCACCTGTGTGCCGAGGCCACATCCAATTATCGGTATCGCCACCAAATTTTCCAATAGATGAGGGTGGCGCACCAACTAGTCTTACGTCTTTATACACCTCGTAAACAAACATATAGAATTCGTTACCGTCAAAAAAACTTTTGATAGTTACATTGTATTTTCCATCTTCTGAAGCTTCTTTTTTTAGCCTGGAAGTAATTTTTTTAATTGCAGATGTTCTTTCTCCTCCAACTAAAGTATCAGAAATCATTGGAATGATACTGTCCGTAACGTCAGCCATACTTATTAAAAACGATGCAGTAAGACCTTCGTTTGGCAATTCCTCATCACGACTCATGGCCCAAAAACCGTCCTTCAGATAATCGTGGTCAACCGAACTATGCTTTTGAATTTCACTGTATCCACAATGGTGGTTGGTAAACATCAGTCCTTCCGAAGAAACAATTTCACCGGTACAAAAATACCCGTTTGGAGTTGGACTATTTGAAAGACCAACAATGGCATCTTTCATGCTTGATTGATTAACGCTGTATATTTCTTCAGCTGTTAACTGGAGACCCAGCTTTTGCATATCGACATAATTTAATCTTTCGATAAACATGGGCAACCACATGCCTTCGTCTGCGCGCGTATTTCCAATTCCTGTAAGGATAAAAGCTGCAAATAATAAATAATAGATTTTTTTCATTTGAATTTTTATGTTTGATTTTAAAGAATTAATACTTGTATCACAAATTATGCCGACCAAAATAATTATCTGAAATTCTGTGATTACAAAATATTATTGGGGTTTTTTATCATTAAAAATGACCGATAGTGAACATCAACAGATTGTCTTTGAACACAGCATATTAAAGACCCAAAATCTCAGGTCCTTGTTCGAAAACAATATCAACCGGTACGCCTGCATCATTTATTCTGTCCAAATCTTTTTGTAATTGTGGTTTAATGACTCCGTCTGTTTCAATCCAATTTTTAGCAGCATCATAATCACCATCACCCTGTAATTTCAATATTTTTTGTGTGAGTTCGGTTGAAGCTATTTTCATTTTTTCCATATCAGTTGAATAAGTACCATCATCATTTCTTTTAAAAGCACCTTTTTCAAGAAAATAATTGAAGCGCAGCATATTTGCCATTCCGTGTGCGCTTGAAGCACCAAAACGAACCGACCTAAAAATACCTGCCATAAACGTCACGTAATTATCCATAAGATCTGTTTCTGTAAATTCTCCCATTTCATTTAGTTTGGTAACCAGGTACAGACCAAGAATATCCGCTTTTCCTTCTTCAATAGCCGAGTATTTTTCTTTTAATGCTTTACGCGCAGGGCCTTTTCCGTTGATGGTATTTTTTACTCCCATTCCGTGTGATACTTCATGAAACATGGTATTGGAGAAAAAGGCATCGAATGTGATGTGCTTTCTCTGGTCCTCGCTGATTAAAACATCAGAAATAGGTACCAGAATTTTGTCGAATTTGGCACGCATTGCATTTTTCAACTGTAACTTTCGGGTTCCTTTTTCTAACTGAACCTTTTCATCGTTTGGAAGATTTATTGCGATGGTTTTACCAGCCATATTACAATCGCCGGCATAAAAAACCACATCATAAGCATTGAGGTCAACATCAGAACCAGGGGTCTCTTTTTTGTATTCAGGATCAACTGGTAACTCTGTTTGTAACTGAGGAAGGAAGGTTGCATATTTTGCAAGTTTATCGCTCCATTCAACATCTTTGATTAGTATATAAGCTTCTTGTGCTGCTTTGTAGCCAAAAAATCCATCCGTATAATTCTCGATGGGTCCAACCACCATATCAACCAGGTTGTTTTTCATATCAATCCATGCCATATCACTTTCAAAATAGTCATCATTTAACAGGGCTTTTGCTCGAAGGTTTAGGTATTTTTTAAATCCTTCATCTTCCGCTAAGTCAGCTGCCTGATTCAATAAGTCGGCTGCTTCTTCAACGTGTTGTTTAAATGCTTCATGATACCAAACCACTATTAAGCCATTGTTTTCGTCTCTTTTGATCAGTGTATAAAGGCTCGATTTATCAGGATGTTCAAAAGCTTCAAATTCCGCTTTGGTCATGTCGTGTGGATAAAACTCAGCACCGGCAGGTTTTTCTCCAAATCCTTCAACAAAGGGAGCAAGGTTGTTCAATTCGTCCCATGGCCCATAATTTATAGCAGCATAATGTCTAAGCTCTGGATTTTCAATACTGTTTAGAAAAGCTTCTTTTTCGCCAACATTCTGCATCCAGAAAATTTCATCCATGATATTGGCAACTTTAAAAAGTATCTTAACCATTTCCTTTTGATTATCGCTTAAATGCGAAATATCAGTGGTTAATTTTACTGATGCATATTTTGCCATTTCATAAGCAGATTTTTCATTCGTTTTTTGATCGTTCTTGTTATTGGTGTTTTCACAACCCCAGAAAAATGCGGTCATTAAAACAACAGCACCAATTGATAATTTGTTTATAAACATCTTTATTTGATTTTAATGGGTATTTCGGGCTACGAAAGTACAAATAAACCTATTTCGGTATAATGTATCGTTTAAAACTAAATGCTATTCAGAGTAATAAATTTGGACATATACAAAAAAGGGAGGGTGCCATGACACACCCTCCTCAAACACCACTTGTTTAATCAATCGGATTATTCGATCCTATGACGTTTTTTTGATTTTATCATCTTCATTCAAACCTGAGATTACTTCTATGTTTATGCCATCAGACAATCCGGTTTTAATGATTCTTTTTTCAAATTGTTGTTCACCAACTTCAACCTCAACATAAGTTGTGTCTTCATCAAATTTTAAAACACTTTCAGAAATTGTCAAAACACTATCAACCCTGTCAAGCACAATGTCGGCATTGGCACTGTATCCCGCACGGACAAATTGGTCTTCTTGTAATTTAACATCTGCTTTAATCTCAAACTGAACCGCTCCATTTATTTCGGCTCCTTTTGGGGATATGTGTTCCAGGTTGGCATCGAAAGTGACATCTTCAAGTGCGCCAATGGTAAGTATCAATGGCATGCCTTCTTTAATTTTTCCAACTTCAGATTCATCAATGTTTCCTTCAAAAACCATTTCACCCATATCAGCAACTGATGCTATTGTTGTTCCTGCATTGAAATTATTGGCTTCGATTACCTGATCACCAATCTCGACCGGAATATCGAGTAACATACCATCGATAGTTGACTTAACAATGGTATTTGTAGCCGAACCTGGTTTTTTAATCTGGCCTTCCTGAATCAGTTCAAGTGTTTCTTCAGCAGTTTCCAGTTCTTCCTGAGCATTTCGATAAGCTATTTCATATGATTCGAAATCAGCCTTTGCGATAACTCCCTTTTCGAAAAGTTCAAGTTGCCGGTTATAATTTCTTTTTGCGTCGTCGAGGTTAATTTTGGCTACATCAATCCTTGATTGTGCATTGTTTAAATTAATCATATTCGGAATAATCCTGATTTTAGCAATCAGGTCTCCCTTTTTGATCATTTGTCCTTCCTGAACATAAATTTCATCAATTATCCCAGAGACAACCGGCTTTATTTCAATTTCTTTACGGGGAACTACCGAACCGGTAGCTGTTGTCTTTTTAATGATATTGGATTTAAACGGGGTTGTTGTTTCGTAAACCACTTCAGGTGTTTGCGATTTTTGGTATAAGAAATAAATAGTGCCACCAAAAACGGCAACTATAATTACAATCAATAATATTCTCCAAAAGGTTTTCATCTGTTGTTATTTTTTGATGTTTAGTTCATTTTTAATTATTCATCACGCAATGCGTCAATGGGTTTCATCTGAACTGCTCGTTGAGCAGGAATTAATCCGGCCAAAGCACCTGAAATTACCAGAAGAATTAATGCAATTATGGCCTTATTAAAATCTACTTCAGGATTATTAAACATATCAGTACTTGCATTGGTCTGGATCAGAATATTGTTGATTAATTCAAGAATTCCAACACCCAATACTAATCCAATATATCCTGCAATTGTTGTTAAAAACACTGATTCAAGAATAATTTGTGTTTTTATTAAGAGTGGCGTAGCGCCTATTGCCCTTTGAATGCCTATTTCTTTAGTTCTTTCTTTTACGACTATCAGCATAATATTGCTAACACCAATAACGCCAGCCAGTAAAGTTCCTATTCCTACAATCCATATTAAGCCATCAATACCAGTAAATAAGGTTGTCATTTTTCGGAATTCTTCCTCAAGGTTAAATGATCCGATCGCCCTGTCATCCTCAGGAGCAATTGAATGCCTGACTTTCATTAATTCTTTAGCCTTTTCTAAAATTACAGAAGGTTTAAATTCTCTTTTGGCTGTGATTGAATACCAGCCTACCCTATTACCCATGTTGTATGTTTGCTGCATAGTTGTAAAAGGCATTACAATCTGGCTGTTTTCCCGTTCAGCTTGCCGGTCATTCTTTTTAGACGAAAAAACACCAACAACCTTAAAATACACTCCCTGGATTCTTAAGTATCCACCAATTGGATTTTCATCTGATGCAAACATTTCTTCATATACCCTTGTTCCGATAACAATATTTTTTCTTTTATTATCAATATCGAGATCATTAATAAATCTTCCCTGCAAAATGTTTGATGGATCAATAAGGTTGTATTCCGGATAATCACCCTGAATAGTAAAAGCTGCTGTTCGTTCACCACGCACTACATTATTGCTGTTCTCGCCACGGCTAAACACCTGTAATCGAGGTGCGATGTATTCTATTTCAGGAATATTATCTTTGAGTGCCTTTGTATCATCATTAGTAAAATTATACCGCCTGCCTCGAGGAAACCCTTTATATGGAACAGTTGTTTGTTGGGTCCACATAAACATGCTGTTGGTTGCCATATCACCCATGCCCTGTGTTGCACCATTATTTAAACCTTTTCCCGACCCAAGCATAATAATCAGCATAAAAATACCCCAGAAGACACCAAATGCGGTGAAGAAAGTACGGAGCTTGTTTTGCTTTAATGCAAAATATATTTCCTGCCATTTATCAGCATCAAAAAAGCCCATCAGCAAATATTTTTAACGTTTATCATTTATTCATCTTTTAAGGCCACAACAGGTTTAACCGATGCTGCTTTTTTTGCCGGAACATAACCTGCTATTGCACCTGCAATGACAAGCAAAACGGTAGCGCTTATTGCAATGTTTATGTTAATCTCCGGATTAGCAAAATAATCATGAGCCGGCATTAAATTTCCAACCAGTTCCAATAGACCAACTCCGGCTACCAATCCAATATACCCTGCAAAAGCGGTTATTAGAATCGATTCCTGCAATACCAGGCTAATTATTGACCAGGGTGTAGCGCCCATCGCCTTTCTGATACCAATTTCTTTTGTGCGCTCTTTTACCACGATCATCATGATGTTGCTCACGCCAACAATTCCAGCAATAATAGTCCCAACCCCTATGATCCAAATAAAAAACCGGATTCCCGCAAACAAATCCATAAATTGTTTGAAGTTTTCAATGCTGTTAAAAACAAAAACAGCACGGTTGTCTTCAGGATCAAACTTGTGTCTGTTTGACAATTCTGCCTTAGCATCTTCAACAACCTGCAAGCTTTCTTCTTTCGATGTATTTTCAAGGTTCAGGCAAACAGTTCTGATGTTCAATCCCATATTAAATACACGTTGTGCTGTAGAAATGGGAATGTAAACCCTTTGCAAATCCCTATCCTGTCCGGGATCATTAAATACGCCTACCACTTTAAATGGTACTCCGCCTATTTTAATGTATTTGTCAACAGCGTCTTCATTTTTAAACAATGCTTCATATACCAGTCTGCCTATTGAAACAACTTTCCGATGATCTTCAATATCTTTCTTGTTTAAAAACCGACCATTAATCATTTCAATCGACTCAACATATTTATAATCGGGCAGGATAGCAAAAACATCGAAAGCACCATACTCATTTTTATAGGAAAGCATATTGTTTTCAAGAAATACATAGGTACGTGTGGAACTTATTTCAACCTTGTCGACCTGATGTAAGATATCACGGTCTTCATTAGTAAACTGAATTCTTCTGCCTGGTTTCATTCCTTTGTAAGGAAGAGAGGTAACGCCAGAGTTAATTGAAATATAATTAACGGCATCTCCCATAAACTCACGTTTAACTCCATTTTCAAGACCATAACCGGAGCCCAACAAAACAACAAGCATAAAGATACCCCAGGCTACACTAAACCCGGTCAGCGCTGTCCGTAATTTGTTGTTACGGATAGTGCTAAATATTTCCTGCCATTTGTCTAGGTCGAACATATTGTTTTTAGATTAAGCCATTACCTGGTCAGCAAGCCATTTTTTTCGTTCACCATTCGAAATAATTGAATCAATCAAACCGTCTTTCAGGCGAATAATACGGTCTGTTTTGGCGGCAATATCTCTTTCGTGAGTCACAATTAGAATTGTTATGCCTGTACCGTTGATCTCCTGAAACAAGTCCATAACTTCCATAGAAGTTGCTGAATCAAGCGCTCCTGTAGGTTCGTCTGCAAGTATTACTTTTGGGTTTGAAATCAAAGCCCTGGCAATGGCGAGACGTTGTTTCTGACCTCCGGATAATTCGTTTGGATAATGATGAGCCCATTCTTTTAAGCCCATTTTTTCGAGATATTCCATGGCCAGCATATTGCGTTTTTTACGACTGACTTTTTGATAATATAGCGGTAACGCTACATTTTCCATGGCATTTTTAAAAGAAATCAGGTTAAACGATTGGAAAACGAATCCAATAAATTTATTGCGGTAATATGCTGCTTTTTTTTCGCTTAGATCCCTGATCAATTGGCCATTCAGGTAAAAATCACCCTTATCATAATTGTCAAGTATGCCAACGATATTAAGCATGGTTGATTTGCCGGAACCAGAAGAACCCATGATGGAAACCAGTTCTCCCTTATCAATTTCAAGATTAATGCCTTTTAATACATGTAAACTGGTTTTTCCTGTATAATATGTTTTATTAATATCCTTTAATTGAATCATGAGTTTGCTGTTGTAAGTTGGTATTATTAAACGTTTTCATCGATCAGTAATTGTGCCAGTTTGTTTAATTGTTTCATTATAAATGAATTAAAAAAACCAATGTCTGACAAAGTGTTCGCCAATTCAACAAACAGTGTGCGAAAACGTTCATTAAATTGTAATGATATGTAACAGTATGAAGTAAATAGATCTTATTTATTGATATGATTGCAATAATTAGATGAGTTAAATGTTAGTACATTTGGAAGTTAAATTATACAGGATTGGACATTTATACCCAAAAAAAGCGATCGAAGATCATTCTTTTCATATTAGCACTTATTATCATTGGCTCATCAATTTTTTACACCAATGTGCTTGTAAACAAATTCGCAAGCCAGGAACGTAAAAATGTTCAATTGTGGGCCGCTGCCGTGCATCGTAAAGCCCGATTGGTTAAATATACTGAGTTCTTTTTTAGCCAGTTACAAGATGAAGAGCGAAAACGTGTTGAACTGCTTGCTGAAGTGTATAAACAATTGTTATCTGACACTGAAGATACCGACCTTACATTTTATCTTGACATCATTCATAATAACAAAACAATACCTATAATTTATACAAATGATACGGGTAAAATCATCAGTAATGTAAATATCGATTATCCGTTAGATAGTCTTATGGTTTTAAATGGAAATTTACTCGAAGAATTTTCAAAATATAAACCTATTGAAGTGCCCTATGCACCAACAAAGAGCAATTATTTGTACTACAAGGACTCTCGATTTTTTACTGAACTAAAAGAAGTTCTTAACGACTATATTACTTCATTTATGTCGGAAGTAGCGCTTAATTCATCAAGTGTTCCGGTAATTATTACTGATAGCACCAAACAAAATATTGTACAGTTTGGCAATTTAAACGATATTAGGATGAGCGACCCCGCTTATGTGACGAATAAGCTGGAAGAAATGGTTGATGAAAACCAGCCGATTGAAGTAAGCTTTGCTGGCCTCGGAACAAGTTACATCTTTTACCAGGATTCAGAATTACTAACCATTATGCGTTTCTTTCCGCTCGCCCAAATATTGATTATTGCTGTATTTCTTGTAATCGCATACCTTCTTTTCAGTTATGCACGCAATGCTGAACAAAACAGGGTTTGGGCAGGTATGGCAAAGGAAACTGCGCATCAGATAGGTACACCATTGTCATCAATTATGGCGTGGATGGAGCTGCTTAGAATGGGGGAAGGCGATACAAACCAGGCTGCTGACGAAATCGAAAAAGACATTAATCGGCTGGATGTTATTACTGAACGTTTTTCTAAAATCGGTTCTACTCCTACCCTTGAGCAAAATGATATTGTTAAGGTTATTTATGAAAGTATTGATTACCTAAAACCCCGAACGCCAAAAAAAGTAAAATATAATATCGAGATTCCTGTGGAAATGGAAATTTTTATTCCTGTTAACAAGGCGTTGTTCAGTTGGGTAATTGAAAATGTTTGTAAAAATGCCATCGATGCAATGGAAGGAGAAGGGACGATTACCATGATGGCAAAAGAGGATTCTAAAACCCTCATCATTGACATTATCGACACAGGAAAAGGAATTCCTATGACCGAACAAAAGGCAATATTCAATCCGGGATACACAAGCAAAAAACGTGGCTGGGGTTTAGGTTTGTCTCTTTCAAAGCGGATTATACGCGACTATCATAAAGGAAAGATTTTTGTTAAAAGTTCCGCGCTTGGAAAGGGAAGTACTTTTAGAATTATAATGAAGAAACAATAAACAATTGTTGAATTTATGAAAACGGTAGGATTAATTGGTGGAACAACTTGGGTTTCAACCCAGGAATACTACCGCTTACTTAATGAAATTACCAATAAACGATTAGGAGGATTAAATGCTTCGAAATGCCTAATTCACTCATTTAACTTTGAAGAAATTATCACACTTCAAAGAAATGAATGAAACTTCAGTTATCTACAAAATGATAGAGGATGCTGCCCATAATCTGATCGGGTCAGGAGCTTCTTGCATCGCCTTATGTGCAAACACTATGCATATGTATGCAGAACAATTAAGCGTAAATATTGATGTGCCAATAATTCATATTGCCAAGGCTACTGCAAAATCCATAATTGATGCTGGGATTCAAGAGGTTGGACTTCTTGGAACAAAATTTACAATGGAATTGAATTTCTATACATCTGTTTTAAAAGACCACAATATTATAGTACACATTCCACCAAAAGCCGAGCGTGAATTTATACAAGATTGTATTTTTAATGAACTGGCAAAAGATATTTTCACGGATGATTCAAGAAATCGTTTTATTGAAATTATCAAACAATTAAAACAAAAAGGTGCTAAGGGAATAATACTTGGCTGTACCGAAATCCCATTACTCATTCAACAACACCATGTTGATTTACCATTATTCGACACGCTTGAAATCCATTCAAAAGCGATAGTTGATTTTGCTTTGGCCTAAAAGAAACATTTAATTCAATATTAATAGAAAGAACATTCTATTTTTGCAAATGGAAAAGAAACCCAAATTAACACAATGGCAGCAAAACTACTGAAACGGTTTAAAAAGAAAATTTCAAAAATCAGGGGTAAAAACGCATCTTACTTTATCCAGGAAAATGTTATTCAAGGATATGGTGACTTAAAGGCTATCATAAACCCACTGCCCAATGTTAAAGCTGTTAAATCTAATAAGCTTTTATCAATAAATGAAATACCGCTTAATCAAATAGATGTAAAATCACTTAAAGAAAGCTTTGGCTATCCTTCCATTGTGCTGAAAAATGGTCATAATATTGAAAAGCATAAAATATATTTTTACCGCGACAGAATTGGATTCTATAAAATACTTATTCAGTTTCATTTTATTGGCAATGAATTTTTCTTTGTTAGCACCCGTTTATCAGTTCCTAAAGGCCTCACGATTGAAAGGAAACAAAAAATTGTAGAACAAGCCCTTATCAAATATACAGGAAAGGCACCCAAAGAAATTAAATCGCTTGATATTAAACTTGTTGACGAAAATGGAAATACACTTTTCGTGAACGATTATGTTAGTTTTTACCTGAACTATCTTGTTGAAAACGATACCAAAAAACAACTTTTTCAGGAACTTTGGGAGACAACTGAAGAGCAGGTTGAGATTGAAGAATCAAATATTGAGATTGAAAGATTTATTTAGCTCACCTGAATTTATAGCCTTTTATTAAGATTACTTTTGTTATGCAACATAATTTGTATGGCAGGTATTTATATTCACATTCCTTTTTGCAAGCAAAAGTGCCACTATTGTAACTTTTATTCTGTAGCATCTTCAAAATTCAGAGATTCATTTGTAAATGCTTTAATTACAGAGATAAGTGAGCGCGCATCTTATTTGTCGAATGAACCAATAAACACTATTTATTTTGGAGGCGGCACTCCTTCCATGCTTTCTGCTTCAGAAATAAATAAAATAAATGTGGCGTTAGATCATAATTTCAATATAAACCCCAAAGTTGAAATAACCCTCGAAGCCAATCCTGATGATCTTGCTGATGATAAATTGAAATCACTTAAAAATGAAACCTCAATCAACCGGTTAAGTATTGGTATCCAAAGTTTTTTTGATGATGACCTAATATACTTAAACCGGGTACACAATGGTATTCGGCAGAAAAATCGATTGAATTGTCACTTAAAACTGGATTTCAAAACTTAACTATTGATTTAATTTACGGCATTCCCACATTAACAGTTGAGAAATGGATAGAAAACCTCAATCGCTTTTTCAGTTTCGATTTACCACATCTTTCTTCTTATGCATTAACCGTAGAACCAAAAACGGCTTTAAACACATTAATTAACAAAGGCAAAATGAAAGCTGTTGACGAGGAACAAAGCATCAGGCATTTTAAAATACTGCTAGAAGAATCTGGAAGAAGAGATTACATTCATTATGAAATTTCCAATTTTGCCAGGGAAGGATATTATTCAAAACACAACAGTATTTATTGGTTAGGTGGGAAATATATTGGTTTAGGCCCATCAGCACATTCTTTCAATGGCCATTCACGCCAATGGAATGTTTCAAATATGAAGCAATATATTGAAGCTGATAAAGTGGAAAAGTTTGTGGAAGAAAAAGAGATGTTAACATCCGATCAGCAATTTAACGAGTATGTAATGACATCGATTCGTACTTCGTGGGGTTGTGATACGACCCATATTGAAAATGTCTTTGGGAAAAAGTACAAACAATTGTTTGAAGATCAGGTTACAATATTCATCAAAGAAGAAAAAATTAAGCTGCAGGGAACGCAATATTTATTAACCAATAAAGGAAAACTTTTTGCAGATGCAATAGCTTCAGATTTGTTTGTTTAATTTACTTTGGTTTTGTAGGACTTACTATCGTAATTATATAGCCTATTACAGGGCTAAACAGAAAACAGACGAAAAAAGATCCTTCAATACCAATTTTCCTATTCTTACCGGTGTTTTCCGATACTATCAGCGAAAAAACATACCACAAGACAAAAGCTATTATGATGAGTATCTCTGTCATAACACTAATAAAAGTAAGCAAATAAATAAATAACAGGGATGATGAAACCGATGATTGTAAGCCAGGCACCTCTTTTTGTAATACCTCTGGACCCCCTGGGAATCAATATTCCTGTAATCCCTAATAAAATCAATGCTCCGGAAAAAATATCTGAATACCAGGTCCAATATTTAATTGGGTTATAATGGAGATAGTTAACTTCTCGAAAAATAGGTCTCCGCTTTGTTTTTTCTAAAATACCTTCGCCTGTTTCCATATTGATAAACACGGTACCGTCTTCAATAAATATTTTTAGTAAATTTTCGTTTGGATAATAATGATTCTTATAGTTACCCTCTTCATCATATTGTTCTAGTATTGACTTTATCTCTGCTTTTTTCAATTGATGATTAACAGGCCCTATATTAATCTCTTTATTAACGATAACATAGTTTGGATTCCAGTCTTTCATATGGTTCAGCGCAATACCAGATAAGCCGTATATGATGGTCATACCCAGGAAAAAATAACCAAAATCACGGTGGATGGCCCTGTTCCACTTTCGCCACTTAAAAGCCATAATAAAGTATTGGTATTTCTATTTAAAGATTAAATGGAGGTGTCTTCTTCGTCTACAGTAACTACCTCGTAATCAACACAAATTACAGAGAAAAACGAGAGGTATTCTTTACCTGATTCGACTAATTGTTGCCTGAGGTTATCAATTTGTTTCATTGCATTGCTGTGGTCTTCTTCATGATCACCTTCATGTGCATCACCTTTTTGCTCACCTGTATGCATCGCTTCGTTTTCTTCCTCAACATCATTTTTCAACTCTTCTTCCCACTCACGAAGGTATTCTTCATCAATTCTTAATTCATCAACGATTCCAACTACTTCAATTGTTTCCCCTTCCAGTTCCGTATTGAAAGCAGCCATATTTTCACCGGTAACAATTTTTATCCTTGTGTCAGATTCTTCTGACACTACGAATAATTTCTGTCCGCCATGTTTACATACATGATCAACAGTTCCGATAAATTTTACTTGTTTTCCAACAAAATCAGCAGCTTTTAAATCAAATTCATTTAAATCAATTACCGCAACTTCCTCGATGGTTGTTTCTTCGTTAACTGCAGTATCTGAATTATTACTGTATTGGTTCTCGCAGGCAGTAAAGATAAAAGCAAGTGCAATAATGCTTAATAAAACCCTTTTCATAATTGTATGTTTAAAATTTGGATAGACGAAGATATGAATTAATTATCCATCTCCACATTTATGCCATCATATTTAACTTCTTTTCCGGCAGTATAAGAAATGATGATGATAGGTGTTCCATCTTTATCATATTTCTTCCAGTCACCATTTTTACGACCCATGACATAACTCCCTTCTTGTTTTATTTTTCCGTTATTCCAATACCAGCTGTGTTTTCCATTGGGCAAATCATCCACAAATTTGCCTTTAAAAATGACAGTTCCATCAGTATATTTTGACTGCCACATGCCGTTTCTCATTCCTTCAATATATTCACCTTCATCGCGGTTATCGCCAGCGTCGTAAAACCATTTACCTTCTTTTTTTCCTTCAATATAATCACCCTGTGTTATCACTTTTCCATCAGGTTTATATTCAGTCATTAATCCATCAGACAATCCATTAAAGAAGAATTCCTCTCTCATCAACTTTCCATTTGAATAATACCATTTCCATGTGGAATCAGGTTCATTATTTTTATAGGCACCCACCTGTTCCAGTTGGCCGGTTTTAAAATAGAATTTCCATAAGCCGGTCTTTTGGTCCTTTGTATAAGATCCTGTTGCTTTAAGCTTTCCATCTGTATAAAATTCTTTCCACATCCCTTCACGCTCTCCCGCATCAGTAAATACGCCCTCGGCAATGATCTTACCATACCTGAAAATATATGCTTTCTCTACCTGACCTTCTTCATTGTATTCCCGCCGCACACCTTCGGGAATACCATCCTGGTTGTATGTTCCAACCACTTTAACTGTTCCGTTCGGATAGAAGTCTGTCCTGACTTCAAGTTTCATTAACTCTTCAGCCATTTCTTCTTTTTCGCCATTTACATATTTTGTAGCAACCAATAAATTTCCTTCGGTATCATATTCTTTAAAATAACCGTTTTTTAAACCATGGCTGAAGGTACCTTCCATTTTCAAAATTTCTTCATTTTCATAAAACCATTTCCATTTTCCGTGTGGTAATGTATCTGCATCGTAACGATTAATTCTTTCCCTCTCAACTACATAGCCCTTTTTAAAAACGATAAGTTGAATGATGCTTCCATCAAGGTTATATTCACGAGCTATACCCTCTTCAAGCCCATTTACAAACGGTGTTTTTAACCTGATACTTCCATTTGGATAAAGCTCATATGTCGGGCCTTCTTTTATATCATTAACGAATGTTTCTTTTGTAATTTCATCGCCCTGGTAAGTGATACGAAATCCGTTTTTCTTTCCCTCTTTATAATTGATTTCCAACACTATTTTACCATCTTCGTCATAAAACTTCCAGAGGCTGTCAAGTAAAAAATTCTTGCGGTTACCTTCTGATTTAATAAGACCATTTTGGTGGTAATTTTTCCAATATCCATTCGGTTCGCCGTTTTCCATTGGACCTTCACTGGCTAATATTCCATCATCATAATAAAATTTGTTAAAGCCATTTAAGTTTACCTGATTCGTATCCTGGCTTTTCAACAAGAAAGAGGATGTTAAAATGATCAATGATAATATGATGTTTATTTTTTGCATCGTTTCGCAACAAATTATATCAAATGTAAGCTTTTGGAAATATCAAGCATTCTCTCAATCGGCTTTTTTGCCATTCTAATGGTTTCTTCATCAAGTAAAATTTCCGGTTTTTCATCCCGAATTGCCAGGTAAAGTTTTTCCATGGTATTCATTTTCATATAAGGGCAGTCGTTGCAAGAACAGTTTTCGTCGGATGGTACTATTAAAAATTCTTTGTTGGGTGAATCAAGTTTCATTTGATGCAAAATACCTGATTCCGTGGCCACGATAAATTGTTTAGCGTTACTTTTCTGCGTGAATTTAAGCATGGCTGTTGTGGATCCGATAAAGTCTGCAAGTTCCAGCACAGGGGCATTACATTCAGGATGTGCAACAAGCAAAGCATCAGGATTTTCTATCTTCATTTTAAAAATTGCTTCTGTATTTAAAATATCGTGCACTTCGCAGGTACCATCCCATAAAACCATATTTCGGCCTGTCATCCGGTTGATATATCCACCGAGGTTTTTATCTGGTGCAAAAATTATTTTTTCATCTTTGGGAAAGGACTCTACAATTTGAATGGCATTTCCTGATGTACAAACAACATCCGTTACTGTTTTTATAGCAGCTGTAGTATTGATGTATGATATAACAATATGATCAGGATGCTGTGCTTTAAATTCAACAAATTTATCCAGTGGGCAAGAATCGGCCAGAGAGCAACCCGCTTCTAAATCAGGCAAAACAACTTTCGTATTTGGATTAAGCATTTTGGCTGTTTCGGCCATAAAATGAACCCCGGCAAAGACAATCAAATCAGTCTCTGCTTCTTTTGCTTTTTGCGCTAAACCCAAACTATCTCCAACATAATCAGCAATATCCTGTATTTCAGGAACCTGGTAATAATGAGCCAGTATAATGGATTTTTTTTCGTTTTTTATTTTAAGTACTTCTTCTTTGAAGTTCATTAGCGATCAACTTTAATCTTATTCAATACTATATATTATATATATAACTTATTTAATAATAATGTTTAATAATATTATGCTGTTCATAGTCTTAATTAAATTTTAGCAAAATATTTGTTTTTGTCAGAAGATGTTTTTGTTAACAATTTACAGACATGTTTTCACCAAATAAATAACTGAAAACTAATAAACTACTATTACAATGAACAAACTGTTTTTAATTTGATACTTGATAAAACTATACTTAAACTTGATTTAGTTTCATGTTCATTACTGGTAATAAATAATCATAAAAATCATACCAAAAAGGAAGTGTAATTTTCGTCATATTTTACCTGTTAGTAAACGTAGTTTTATGAGTAATTAATGAACAAAATTAAGCAGATATTAACAATCAGTGTGTTATTAATTTTAAAAAATTGAACATTAGCGTATTATCATTTTTGGACTGAAATTACCTTAATCAAAAAGTCCTCATTATCAATGAAAATCAACAGGGCTGTAAAATTGTATAAATTTGCGAATTGAGAATTATTAACAATGAATGATTTTGGCAATATTTTGGGGATAGCATCTGACCATGGTGGGTATGAGATGAAGCAGTTTCTAATAGAAAAATTAAACAAATCAGGCTACCAAATAAAAGATTTCGGTACTAATTCGGAAGCAAGTGTAGATTATCCTGATTTTATCCATCCAATAGCACAGGAAATTAATTCCGGAGAATTAGACCGGGGTATAATCTTATGTGGTAGTGGAAATGGTGCACAAATAACAGCAAATAAATATCCACAAGTAAGGGCTGCTTTAGGATGGAGTGAAGAACAGGCAAAACTATCTCGTGAACATAATGACGCCAATATTTTATCCTTACCCGGGAGATTTGTTACGTTTGATTTAGCCTGGAAAATGGTTCAAATATTTCTTAATACTGAATTTGAAGGTGGGAGACATGCCTTAAGAGTAAATAAAATTGCTCAATTGAAAACTAAATAATTGTTGTGAATTCATCCTCAGAAAAGAAAAAGTTTCTCGAAAAATCAAAACAAAAAGGTTTTGACAGGGAACACCGAAAAACCATCAACTACAACATTAATAAGTATGATGCTGCCGTTGAAAAAGGACAACATGACCTTTATCACAATATTGATCTGGCCCGAACGAGAGCCGGATATTTAAAAAATAAAGTTGTTAACGAACTTGATAAATATTTAATTGAGTTTGAAGACAATTTTTTAAAGAATGGTGGCAAGATAATATGGGCACGTGATGCTTCTGAAGCATTAAAGGAAATCGTGAATATTATTAAGAAACACGGTATTTCCTCTGCAGTTAAATCAAAATCAATGACTACCGAAGAGTTGGAGTTAAATTCTGCTCTCGAGAAAAATGGTGTTGAGACATTGGAAACCGATCTTGGTGAATTTATTGTTCAGCAGGCTGATCAGAAACCTTATCATATTGTAACACCAGCCATGCATATGTCGAAGGAAGATGTAGCATCGCTCTACCATAAAAAATTTGAAACTCCGGTTGATTTTACTCCTGAGCAACTTACACTCTATACACGAAATTTATTAAGAGACAAATTTCAAACTGCAGATTTAGGCATTACCGGCGCTAATTTTTTAATTGCAGATTCGGGTTCCATTGCACTTACCGAAAATGAGGGTAATGGTATGCTGTCCATGTCTTTTCCAAAAATACATATTGCTATAGCTGGTATTGAAAAAATCATTCCCCGACTTGAGGATATAGATTTATTTTGGCCTTTGCTGGCTACGCATGGAACAGGACAGCAAATGACAGTGTATAATTCAATTATTTCCGGCCCTAAGAAGTTTGATGAGAAAGATGGACCTTCTGAAATGTACCTGGTATTGTTAGATAACGAACGCACAAAACTGCTTGGCCAGGAAAGACAACGCCAGGCATTGTCGTGCATCAGGTGTGGAGCTTGTTTGAATTCATGCCCGGTTTATAAAAATATTGGAGGCCATACATATAATACCACGTATACGGGACCTATCGGATCGGTGATTACACCTTATCTTAAAAACTTTAACGAAAACAAGCATTTAAGTTTTGCTTCATCACTTTGCGGAAAATGCACCACGGTTTGCCCGGTAAAAATTCCATTGCATGAATTATTGCTGGTAAACAGAAATCATGCGGTAAAGAGCGGGCATACAACATTTGTTGAAAAGCAGGTGGTGAAGATTTCAACCAGTGTTTTAAAATCCCGGAAAAAGCTTGACTTAGTCAGTGGGTTTGGCAATAATGCGATTGCAAAAAAATTCGCGGCTAAGCCCTGGGGACCAAACCGCGAATTTCCTGATGTAGCTGAAAAATCATTTAGTCAGCTTTGGAAAGAAAAGCATGATTAATTGATCATTACTTTCTTTGTAATCCAAACTTCCTGATTATCAACATTAAGTTTTGCTTTAAGGTAATAAATACCCTTGGCTAAATCTAAATTGAATCGTACATTATTTTTATTGTTCTTTTCGGTATATACAAGTTTTCCGAACTGGTTTAACAGTTCAATTGATTCGATGATTGCATCGCTTTCAACGACAAACAAACCATTATTAGGATTCGGGAAAATGACTAATCTTGCCCGATCATCATTGAGTGAATTAATGCCAACACAATCATCAACAAAAATTGAATCCTGGGCAGAATTTTCACACCCTTCCATATCTTCGTAAGTGTATGTTATTACGTTCCATCCAAGATTAGCCTCTTCAGGGCTAAACTCGCCTTCTGCGGTCACAAAATCACCTGAATATACACCACCTTCCGGATCGGCTGATAATTGTAGCGGAGGTTCTTCCTGGTTACACAATAAGTCTGGCCAATCGAGCAATGTTATTTCTGGTAAAGGATTTACTGTTACAAGTACATCACCGGAAATAGCCTGCAAGCCATCACTAACCTCAACAAAATAGGTTGTGCTGACCACTGGCTCTACCAATGGGTTTTGTTCGTCTGATGCAAATCCAACCGGATCTGAAGTCCATGAATAGACGTATCCACCATCTCCACCTTCGGCAACAACGTTTAACTGACTCGAAGCATTTTCGCAAATGGCTTCAGGTTCAGCGGTTACACTAACAGAAAGCACATCAACGGCATTGATATAATCAGTTTTTTCCAACATATCAGTACCAGCAGTGTTTTCAACATTTAAAGTAACGGTGTAAACGCCAGCCTGGTCAAATCTAACTTTCGGATTTTGTGAAGTTTCACTTGTTCCATCCAAATATGTAATGGTTTGAGGGTCGAAATCCCAATCCCAACTATCAGGAACGTTTGCAGATAAATCAGTAAACGAAACAGTATCAACAACGCTAGGATGTGTTGTATCGGCTACAAAATCACATACAGGTGTTAACACCAATATGGTAACGTCAATATAATCAGTTTTTATTTCTGTGTCCGATCCTCCTGCATTAGTAGCAGTAAGAGAAACTGTATATAAGCCTTCAGCATCAAAACGTACCTCTGGATTTTGTGAGCTGGTATCTGTTCCGTTTACAAAAGTGAATGTTTCCGGATCAATTTCCCAATCCCATTCAACAGGAGCATTGGTCGAAAGATCGGTAAATGAAACAGTATCGGATGTGTATGGTGTTAAATCATCTGCAGCAAAATCAGTTTCGGGTGCCAGGACCGTTGAATATAATTCAGATTCCCATACACCTCTTCCAAATGTAGCTGCTCTCATGCGGGAGTCTGCTTCATTATTATCGTCATAATAAATTTCTAATTCGGTTACAACAACATTTGGTAATCCATCATAAAATGGTTCCCAGTCATTGGATCCATCCTTTACATAAATCCCAACATCTGTTCCTGCATATAACACCAAATCAGTACTTGATGTATCCTGAATAACACAGTTTGTAGGTAACTGAGGTAAACCAGTTGATATATTGGTCCAGCTGCTACCACCGTTTGTTGATTCATATACACCATGTCCGTTAAAACCACTTAACGAAACCCAAACAGTATTCGGATCATCATCTTTAACAGAGATAAACGTAATACTTGATGAAGAAGTTGGAAGACCTGAAGAAATATTTGTCCAGCTGGTACCTCCATCAGAAGTCATATACATAGAACTGTATGTTGCAGCATAAATATAATCTGAATCATATCCGGCTGCAATTGACCGCAGGGAACTACCACCCCAAGTGCTTATTTTAGTCCATGAGTTTCCCTGATTTGTTGATTTCCAGACATTATTAAAGCCTGCATAAACTGTCTCATGATCATTTCTGTCTAAACAATAAGGCGTTACCCAGGCACCTGATTCGGTAATTCCATTGTTATCAATCCTGGTATCTGATGCCCAATGATTAGTCGTTCTGTATATGCGACCATAATACAAAGAACCATACTGCGTGTCTTCGTCAGTATAATCGATCAGGCAATCCATTCCATCACCACCAATCACATCATACCATGTACCTGAAATCAATGCTTTTGTGCCATTATCTTGTAAACCACCAATTACATCATCATTAACAGTTTGAGCTACACCCAATCGGTATAGTTGGCTAATCACCAAGCCACTGCCTAAATGATTCCAGCTTGATCCTCCGTTACTTGTTTTATACAATCCACCATCATTACACTCAAAAAGTGTTGAAGAACCATTTTGATATGCAAAAAAATGTTTGTCAGCATGAACATTGGTAGCATTACCACCACAGGTTCCTGACCAATGGTTGGAGATGTTCCAAGCTGTACCACCGTTTGTAGATTTCCAGGTATTAACCCCTCCTACAAAAACTTCATTTTCATCATTTGGATCAGCTTCGATACACAGGTCGTACCAACCCTGGCCGCCAGAATCACCACCATTACAATCCCAACCAAGCATATTGGCCGAAGAACCACTAAATGTTTGTGAAAAAGATCCTCCATCATTTGTTGATTTATAAATCCCCAGCAATCCGTTGCTGTTATTTGCAACAACTGCATAAACAAGAGATGAATTATCTTCCGTTACTGCAATTTCAGTTCTTTTTCCACCACTGATGCTCATAACTGAAGACCAGGATGCGCCATAATCGGTGCTTCGATATATTTGCCCTGAAGTGTTGGAACCATATAACTGAGCTGTATTACCCGGCTGAAATTCGATATCTATATAATTGTTAGTAGTTTTTTGTGTCCATGTATCACCGCCGTCCACTGTTTGATACACACCAATATTTGTTGCTGCATACAAAGTATCAGGAGCGTCACGGTCAACCAGTAAACGGTTAATAAGCCTGTATTGGTTTTGTGTCCAGTCAAGCCCTGTTGTGTTCCAGGTAACACCTCCGTCAGTTGATTTAAGTATACCCACTGAATAAGTATCAGAATGATCACGATCACCAGTTGCAATGTATACGATCTCATTACCACCTTCAAGAACTACTTTAATATCACTTATACCAAGCGCTGCAATATCGTCACTGATTGGATCCCAACTTGATCCCCCATCTGTTGTTTTCCAGACGCCACCGGCAGCCGCGCCAACATAAAAAGTATCATCGTCGGTAGGATGAAACCCGATACAGTTTAATCTTCCTATCCCGGCATATCCACCACCGGTTGTTGTTGGCCCCATGCTAGTCCAGTCACCGGAACTATTATTAATGCTGCGACCTTGATTAAATGCAGTAAAAACTTCCAGGGCTGATTTTTCAGGAAATGCACCTGTAACAGGGTCTACCCTGCTCTCCCAGTACCATTCCCAACGCCTGAATTGTTTCCAGCCATAAGCTTTCTGTTTTTCACCATTCAGTGTATAATAACCATCTACAACGTCATAAGCATCCCAATACTGGTTGAATGCATTTTGATAGTCGAATAAAGTTAAAATTCCGTTTTCAATTTTATCTTTTGGAAGATAATTTTTCCATTCCTGTGCTAAGGTGGTTGATAAAAAAGTTGAAACCACAAGCACTAATGCTAACTTTTGCAAAGTTGTAAAGAATAAGTTTTTAGTCATTTTGAAAATTTTTTCTGGATTTTACTTAATTGTATATTCTAATACCGATACGCCGGAAATCATTAAAAGTTACAGAAATATAGAATTACACAATCCTGTATATCAAGTTGTTTGTTAAATAATAACAAGTTTGATTTTGAATGAATATTTTGTTTTAATAAAGACTTTTAATTGAGCAGCTCTGCAAGTTTGTTTTGCAGGTCTTCTCCCCTTAAGTTTTTTGCAATAATAATACCATCAGGATCTAATAAAATACTATGTGGAATTGATTGAACACCATAAAGTTTTCCGGCTTCACTGGCCCAAAATTTCAGATCACTAACATGTGACCAGGTCAGCCCATCACTTTCGATAGCTTCAACCCATTTATCATGATCCCGATCGAATGAGACACCAAACACATCAAATCCTTTTGTATGAAAATTATTATATGCAACTACAACATTTGGATTTTCAACACGGCATGGACCACACCACGAAGCCCAAAAATCAACCAGGACAAATTTACCATTTGCAACTGATGACAAAGGAACAGGATTTCCTTCAGGATCGTTTAGTGTAAAGTCAGTAAAAGGCTGTCCAATCGCTACATTTTTCAGAATATTAATTCTTTTATTTAGTGAAATAGTGTATTCGGATGATGAGATTGAAGGGTCAAGAACCTTCGCTACACTTTCTAAATTATTCAGATCAAACATATATGAATATGAAGTCATGGCAAAAGGAGCAACAACAGAAGTATTATTTGCTTTCGCAAAAGAGACAATAGCAGAGGCTTTATTTTCTTCCAGTTTATTATACTCATCAGAGATAGCTTTTAACTTCGACTCATCCTGGTTGGTTTGGGCTTCACGATATTGTTGACTTAATTCCCGGCTTTTTAAATCAAATGCTTTTAATTCATTTTCAAGTTTTTGGTAAATGGTATGTGAATTTGAACCCTCAACTGTTGCCTCTCTTAAATTTTCAACATCAGCAATAACATTTATTTTGCCGCTTTCCACGAATATGGGCATATAGTTTCTTGAATCTTTGAGTGAAAAATAATAAAGCTGAGGCATATCAAGGTTCCCTTTAAAAGATACAAATCCATCTTTTAACTCTGACGAATCCAACCTCACCCACTCACCGTCTTGCCTGATCTGAGCGATAATCCAACTATCGGGTTGCCCGCTTAATTGAATATCAACAGTAAAAATATCGCTTTTTTCATTGTTGCATGAGGTTAAAAAAGCAAATATCAAAACAACCACAGGCAAATAAAATAGTTTTCTCATTCTGAAAAATATTGATTAGCGAACAAAACTATGCATATCAATTGTATGTAAGTGAGAATTAACAAAATATTATTTTTTCTTTTTACTGAACAACAACATACTAATGAAAATGAGAAGCATGGTGAGCAGAGTGCTTAGCATAATCCTGTAAAGTGTATATAAAAAGTTATCGAAGCTAAAAACTTCTAACATAAACAAGGTGAAGTGGTGAATAAACACCAATACAAATACATAACGGAAAAAACCACTAAACTTAAGCCTGTTCAGACCGGGTTCTTCCCCCGAATTAAATTCGATATTGCTAAAAAACAATTTGAGTATAGCAGGCCTGGTAAATGCCATTAATAGCGTTGCTGAAGCATGTAAGCCAAGCGTATTTCCAAAATAATCAATGGTTAATCCAAGAATTAAGGCAAGCACTAATAAAAGGCTTTTACTAATATCTACGGGAAGAAGTAAAATAAAAAGCACATAAATATAAGGGTTCATGTATCCACCCAAATTCATATTATTAAATACAAATACCTGGATTAGAACCAGAAATACAAACCGGACTATATTTTTAACTAAAACACTATTCATCACTAATGCTGTCGATCAGCTCAATTTGTTCATCTATTTTTATGTTTTTAATTACATATACATAACGAAGGCTATTAAAATCAGTTGAAAATTTCAATTTTGCCCGGCTTAATTCTTCACTTGCATTTTGTTCCTGTTCTTCGATGGTACCAATCAGAATTCCTTCAGGAAAAATCAATGAATTACCGCTTGTTATCACTGTATCACCTTTTTGAAGTAAGATATGAGAAGGAATATCAATTACTTTACAATACCGATAATCATCTCCTGGCCAGATGAGGTTAACCAGTTGTCCATCGTTTTTCAGCCTTCCGCTTATTCTTGTGTTTTGGTGTAACATTGACATGATGATTGAATAGTTTTCAGAAACGCCAATCACAATACCCGCGATACCATTTGATGATATAACGCCCATTTCTTTACCTAAACCGTGCTTCTTACCCTTGTTGATTAACATAAAATTGTTGGGTTTGTTAACCGATGTACTTACGATTTTTGCCGAAATAAAATGATAAAGACTGTCTTTGAAGTTGTTGGCTGAGTCTGATATAAAAAATGAAGAATTTAGCGTGTTTCGCAACCTAGCATTCTCTTCAACAAGCAATTCATTTTCTCCTGATAGCGAAAAGTAATTGGTGATGCTGTTGTATGTTGAGAAAAGGCTTCCGCTAAAATCGCTTACGACGCTATATTTTAGTGAGCGGTGATAAGAATAACTATTAAAAAGAAAGAAAAGAGAAATGGTTTCAAGAATAAGAAAGAGCACGAAAAAATGATATTTCCATAAAAAGGCAAACAGATTTCGCATCTTAATTTTTTGTTATTCGTCGTGCAGTTTATCAGGGGTTTCCATCGTTTATTTACATAACCAAAAGCATTAATTATTACTTGATCAGGAAGGTAAATTTATCAAAGTTTTTTAATGCAATTCCAGTACCCCGCGCTACCGCACGAAGAGGATCTTCAGCAACATGCACGGATAATTTTGTTTTTAGATGAAGTCGTTTATCCAGTCCGCGCAACATCGATCCTCCTCCCGCAAGGTAAATACCGGTTCTATAAATGTCGGCAGAGAGTTCGGGGGGTGTGTTTTCAAGTGCATTGAGCACGGCAGCTTCAATTTTAGAAATGGATTTATCAAGACAGCTGGCGATTTCCTTGTAATTGACTTTAATTTCTTTGGGAATACCGGTCAGCATATCTCTTCCATGAACCGCATATTCATCAGGAGGGTTCTCAAGGTCAAGAATAGCGGCGCCAACCTCAATTTTAATACGCTCAGAAGTGCGTTCGCCAATATTGATATTATGATTTTTACGCATATACTCTTCAATATCTGCATTAAAGTCGTCGCCTGCAATACGGATAGAAGTGTTGTTCACAATACCACCTAATGCTATAACGGCAATTTCACTGGTACCGCCACCAATGTCAATAATCATGTTACCAGTAGGTTCCAGCACATCAATACCGATACCAATTGCTGCGGCCATCGGTTCATGTATTAATCGGATATCTTTGGCTCCAGCCTGTTCAGCTGAATCTTTAACAGCGCGTTCTTCAACGCCGGTAATACCTGAAGGGATACAAATAACCATTCGCAAAGCCGGAGGAAAAAAGGTGCTTTTAATGCCGATCATTTTGATCATTTCCCGGATCATATATTCTGCAGATTCAAAATCAGCAATAACACCATCACGCAAAGGCCTGATCGTTTTGATGTTTTCATGGGTTTTGCCATGCATTAACATTGCCTTTTTCCCAACAGCTATTATCCTGCCTGTATTTCGCTCCATGGCTACAATTGAAGGCTCATCAACCACTACTTTGTCGTTGTAAATGATGATCGTATTGGCCGTTCCAAGGTCAATGGCAATCTCCTTTGTTAAAAATGAAAACAATCCCATATCTGCTTATCTACTTATGTTTATTCGTCCCAAACGAAACTACAAAAATTCTTGCAATTTACTGTTAACTTAATGTTTAAAGTGCCTAATACCGGTAAATACCATGGCCATCTTATGATCGTCGCAGTATGCTACCGAATCTTTATCCCTGATCGAACCGCCGGGTTGAATGACAGATTTTATTCCTGCTTTTCCTGCAATTTCCACAGAATCGGCAAAAGGAAAAAATGCATCCGAGGCCATAACAGCATCATCCAGAGGCAATTCAAAATTTCTGGCTTTATCAATAGCCTGTTTTAATGCATCGACCCTCGAGGTTTGACCGGTTCCAGAACCAACTAACTGTTTGTTTTTTGCTAAAACAATGGTATTCGATTTAGTATGCTTTACAATTTTGTTGGCAAACAATAAATCCTCCACCTGCCTGTCGTCAGGAATGACTTTGGTGACGATTTTCAAATCGGATGAACTTTCTGTCACAGTATCTTTGTCTTGTGTTAAAACCCCATTAAGCATCGACCGAAACTGATTCTTTGAAAAGTTATACAAATTCTTTTTCAGTATAATCCGGTTTTTCTTTGATTTTAAGACCTCAAGCGCATCTTCTGTGTATGAGGGTGAAATGATTATCTCGAAAAATATTTTATTTATTTCTTCAGCTGTTTCTTTATCAATTTCTTTATTGGTTACCAAAACACCACCGAAGGCAGAAACCGGATCCCCGGCCAAGGCATCCCTCCATGCCTGTTTTAGATTATCTCTTGAGGCTAAACCACAAGCATTGTTGTGTTTAATGATAGCAAATGTCGTCTCATCAAAATCGTTGATAAGATTGATTGCTGCTTCAAGATCAAGCAAATTATTATACGAAATGGCCTTACCGTGCAATTGTTCAAACACTTCATCAAGATTGCCGTAAAAGATGCCTTTTTGATGAGGATTTTCACCATACCGAAGTATATTTTCGTTACCATGACTTTGTTTAAATGCACTGATGTTTCCCGGATTCATCCAGTTAAAAATAGAAGTATCGTAATGCGAGCTCACATTAAATGCCTGGGCTGCAAAATATTTCCTCTCTTCTTCGGTAGAGGCGCCTTCATGTTTATTCATTACAGCAATTAAATCATCGTACATTGCTGACGAAGGAACAACCAGTACATCGTTAAAATTTTTGGCTGCGGCCCTTATCAGGCTGATGCCGCCAATATCAATTTTTTCAATAATAGCAGATGGATCATTGGTTGATTTAAGTGTTTCCTCAAAAGGATAGAGATCTACAACAACAAGGTCGAAAAGGGGAATCTCGAATTCACTCAAATGTTGCTGGTCATTTTGATTATCACGCCTGGCAAGAATTCCTCCAAACACTTTTGGATGAAGCGTTTTAACACGCCCACCAAGAATAGAAGGGTATGAAGTTAATGATTCAATGGTTTGTGCTTCATAACCTTGTTCTAACGATGAAATTATATGTTCCTCCTGTAGAGTAAAAATTAATGTCAAACTGATTTAAAACCTCAAGAACTCTGTCGAGCCCGTCTTTGTAAAAGACAGAAATTAAGGCATTTTTAACTTTTTTCAATCGTTAATGATTTAAATTTTTGGATAATGAAATGCAACCTGCTATTAATTTGCAAAATAACATGTTTTAGTTAAAAGATATGCATGCATGTAAATTTTATTTTTAGCTGTCTAATGTTAAAGCCAAGTAGTGACAAAAAGAAATCAGGATTGCAAATAGCAGCCAAAACAGAGGTTAAAATAGAAGAAGCAAAATGAAATTAGAAACGGTAATTATAATATTAACAGGTTGTGTACTGCGATTAAACCTATAAATTGCTGACCTTAAGATCGATTAACTTTTTTACATTGTGGATGTCGCCGGAACCTTGCATATCGATGTAAATACACCGGGATTTATTAAACCGCTTCGCATTTTTATATTCGGAAGGAGCTATTTATAATATCGGCTTTGAACAAGGACTTAACGAATGGAAAAGATTCTTAAAATCCGGCGGCTATATTTCTGTTTCGGAGGCGTCGAGGTTTACTGATGAGCGACCAGGTGAAATAGATGAATTTTGGATGGATGCTTATCCTGAAATAGACACTATTCCAAACAAAGTTGAACAAATGCAAAAAGCCGGTTATATCCCTGTTGCTACTTTTATTCCTCTGGAAAACTGTTGGGCCGAACATTTTTACGCTATACAAGTTTCTGCACAGGAAGTCTTCCTTAAGAAAAATGAAGGGAATAAAAATGCCGAAGATTTCATAGCAAATCAACGTCATGAAACTCAAATATACTACAAGTATAAAGAGTATTACGGCTATGTGTTTTAAATAGGAAAGAAAATTTAAATAGTTAAATGTGAGATTTTTTCCTGTTTTTAAGGACGGGTTACAATATGCTACAACTAAGGAGCTGAATGTGCTCCATCGTGTTGAATATGGTGCGTGCCGCACTTTATTCAATAATTTTCTTTGGTTTTACAATTGTTTAATTTACTAATTCTTAAATACTCCTAACTGCGGCACGCACTATATTTTTTGTTGTAACCTGTTTTTATTCTTATTAATTCCAATATTCGTTGCATTTTTGTTGTTCCGCTCTTTTCAATATTGTGAACCCAAGTCTTATCGCCTTTTTAAAATCTTCACAACCCTGCTCTTCATATCCCAAATCATAATGAGCTGAGCCACGAAGAAAAAACGCATATTTATTCCCTGGATCAATTGCAATGGATTTGTTACAATCAAATATTACCCCTTCTAAATCATCAGGAAATCTGGTAGCTGCCCTGTGAATGTATGCCCTGGGATTTGTAGAGTCAATTAAAATATAGTTGTCGAAATCCATCTTTGCTTGTTTTGAATTGCCTACTGCCATAAAAATTCTACCCCTGTTTAATAGTAATTCTGGATCTGAGGATTTTGAGATTTCATTATCAAGTTTAGTGAGATAGTCTTTATATTCTGGTCTTGTCCAGAAGCCACTTAGTGTTTTTATCCTTCCACCACATTTGTCATCGATGACATCAAAAGAAATATAATATTCAGTTTGATAGATTTTATAGGTTCCAGCTCCTTTACAAGTATATCCTTCTTTGTCTAAAAAGTGAATTGTATCATTATTAATAAAGAACTTTACAACTGGTCTTATTGTTGAATTACCAACAAACTCACCCTCTACGAGGCTGTTGGATTTAAAGTTTAACATTAGTTCTCTTCCATGTGCGTTTTTAATCCATTCCCCAAGAATTGGACTATCAATTAATTCAGTTTTCTTTTCCTTGTTTTCAAAAATGAGATCACAACTTGAAAAAATGGTTATTGAAATAATTGTTATCAATACAAGTTTATTAATCATGTTTATATATTCTAATTATTGATTTTTTGAAATTGGCTATAACAACATTTTGGCGATGGGCAGTAACGGAATTCATACCGAAATGGTCTGTCCGGCAAGCAGGTGCGTTGTCCATGAAACACAGAACCCGCTATTGACTTTTCGCCTGTGTCGTGGGTAGTTATTCTTCTTTAATCCTAGTCTCAATATCCATTCGTTGATGCAAAATTCTAATCACCTCTACTTTATCGTCCTGTGATTTACGGTAAAAAATTAAATGTGATTTGACAATCGATGCTCGATAACCTTTTTTAATATGGTCCATTGATTTTCCAGATAGGAAATTCTTAGCAATAAACTCAATCTCATTGATTATTAAATTATAATATCTGTCGGCTTGTTCAATTGACCATTTATGAAAAGTATAAGTCCAAATATTTTCCAGGTCCTCTAAAGCTTTCTCACTTATTCTGTATGATTGATTTTTCATAGGTGTTTCCTATGAAGTTCTTGTAAATGTTCTTTTGGATTAAAGTCTTCGTGAAGCATACTGTTTTCTCCAATCTCAAGTGCTTTTCTTAATGCAATAGTTTTCTGTTCTTCGATTTCCAAAAGTCTGAGTGCGGTTCTAATAACTTCACTAGCAGAATTGTATCTCCCAGAAGATATTGCAGTTTTTATAAAATCTTCGAAGTGGTTTCCTAATAATATCGACGTGTTCTTTCCCATGGCTTAAATGAATTTAGCACAAATATACCAATTATTGGTATAATCCCAAAATTACCCACAACGGTTTGCGCTAAGAATAGAGCGGGTTCTGTAACACTGCTCTTTCTGCTTACCGTTATTTTTATTGTTTGGTTTTACTATCATTTTACTTTTCTGCCCGCTTTATTTTTAGCGCTTGTTGGGCTGACGTGCTTTATTCTAAATCAAGTATAATACTGATGTTTTCTTTAACAATGTCTATGCTTGACTTGGGTAACTCACCAATTTTCTTTACTAATCTTTTATTGTCGATTGCCCTTATCTGGTCTATTAATATGTCGCTGTCATGTTGAAGTTTTGTCTGACCTTTTTTTAAATGCACCCTTAAGATTTCAGAATCATTTTTGACATTTGTTGTAATAGGACAGACAATTGTTGAAGGATGTGCTACCTTGTTAAGAAGGTTAGTCTGAACTATAAGTACTGGTCTTGTTTTGCCTGGTTCAGTCCCAATTTGTGGATTGAGATCTACGATCCAAATTTCAAATTGTTTTATCGACATAATCTATACTTTCAAATTCATTGAGAATGGACATTGAATCTTCTTTTACCAATTTAGATTCTGCCTTTAATTTTTTTTCTAATAAAAGTCTTTTCTGAAGTCGATTGTAATAATCAAGAGCTTCGTTAATGTACCTGTTTCTTGGCTTTTTAATCCTCGAAAGAATTTTTTCTGTTTCGCCAAAGATTGTGTCGTCGATTTTAAGTGATACGTTTTTCATGATATAATGTATTTATACCGCAAAGATATATCAAATAAGTATATACTCTCTATTTTATACGATTTTATTTAGCATGCAGCCCAGCAAAAGCTGGTATTTAAGGTTAGGGTTGAATTGTAATTTGGTTTAGCTCCACTGATGGAGCAGATTTACTTTTTATTGGGAATCCGCCCCTTGGCGGATGGAAAGAAAAAGTTCAGCTTTTCGCTGAATGTGCTCCATCGTTTTTGGCGATGATGCGTGCCGTTCTTACTTCAACTTTATGTTTTGCTTCCTGCTTTATGTTTTACTTCTTCACTTTGTTTTGAAACCTTTCTGGGCATGCACTATTCGCTGGTGTTGTAGCCAGTGCTTATCTCTTGTAAATTAGATTCATTTCTGATAATTCTTTTCCAATTTGCTGGATTCCTGTTAATATTTTTTCAGTCTGGTTTTCCGATGGCTTCTTCCGTCCTTGAATATATTGAGATAATAAAGTTGGATTCATTCCAATTTTCTCCGCAAGAAATTTTGAATTCAATACTTTATAATACTGAAAAAACTGTTTAAAATCTACTTCGAACTTTATGTTTTCGTGACTTACCTTTATGTTCTCCTCTTCAAAATAAAGTTGTGTAGCTTCATAAGTGTTATTTATTAATTCAGGAATAGTTTTTCCAGTCGTAAAAATTGGTGAGTCCTCTGAAAATGCTGAAAAACCAGTTTTTGTTTTTTCAACAATCATTTTTATTTTTTTTCTTGTAGTTTTCATATTTATTTCCTTCTATTATTTTATTCCTGCGTCTTTTAATATTTTCTTTTCAAGTCCTTTGCCGACTTCCTGACTTCCATGGTTAGGAAAGATGATGGTTCCTGGTTTTGTTTCATGCTTTAATTTAACATGAGATCCTTTTTGTGAATGTGGATACCAACCGTCTTTCTTCAGGATTCGAAATAATTCAGAACATTTCATTGACAATGGTTTTACGAAATTTCATTTTACAAAGGTAAATTATAATTTACCTAAAGTCAATTATAATTTACTTTTTATCTACAAGTATTTTTTCTTCTTGGCATTGGCTCCATCAGTGGAGCTAAACGTAGCTCCACTGATGGAGCAGATTTACTTTTTATTGGGAATCCGCCCCTTGGCGGATGGAAAGAAAAAGTTCAGCTTTTCGCTGAATGTGCTCCATCGGTATGCAAATATGGCACGTAGCCGTTCATTTGCATGATGTTTGTTGATTACTTTTATGTTGATACTACGTTTCATTTTCCTTGATAAACGTAAAACGGCTATGGGCTATAATTTGCTGTTAGGGCAAGTACTTATTTTTCATTAATCATATAAATTGTCCCTCGATTTTTTCCAATCGAATCAATTATCTGCTCAGTTTTTAAATATTGCAAATCCTTTTTTAAAGTGTGAATCGAAATATCTGTAAAAACTTTTGATAAGTCATTCAATTTTATTGGTTGTTTTAGTTCGATAAAATCCTTTATCCTTTTCTGTCTGTCGTTTAGATAACCACCTTTTGATTTAAATACGTCATACTTTTGTTCAAGTCTTTGTATCAACATTTCTAAGGAGGATAGGAAAAATATTATCCAGCTATTTATTCTTTCATTATCGGTGTATCTGTCTTTCTGTCCATCCATTAATGCCTCATAATAGGATTTTTTCTTTTGCTCAATTAAATTTTCAAATGATACGTATTGAATAAATTGATAATCGTTTTTAAGAAGCAATAAGTTTGTTAGTAATCGAGATAGCCTTCCGTTTCCATCTTGAAAAGGATGAATTGAAAGGAATTCGTAAATAAATAATCCAATAATTACTAATGGATGAATTTCATCAAGATTGAGTTGTTGATTAGTCCAATCAACCAAATCTGTCATTTCATTTTCAACCAAGTGAGGCTCAGTTGTATTGAAAATCACTTTTTGAGTACCATCAGGATAATTAGCAACTACTTTATTTGAAAGATTTTTATAAACACCCCGATGCCTTTCATCTTTAGTGCTATATTTTAATAATCGTTGATGTAATTGTTGTATATAATTTTTAGAAATGGTGATATCTGAGAAACTTTCGTAAATAATCTCAAGAACATCATAATATCCAACTACTTCTTGTTGGTCGCGAGTCTTGAGTTTTGTGATTTCAATATTTTCTAGAAGTTCTTTTATCTCATCATTTGTCAATTGAGCACCTTCAATCCTGGTTGATGAACCAATCGATTCAATCGTAGCAATCTTGCGAAGTTCTTTTAGATAAACATTCTCTTTTTGCTCAACAATATTCCATTTTCCTTTGAATGAATCAATATAACCTATCAATTTTAAAATCTGTTGATTAGTCTTAAAATCAAAGTTTATTTTATTTTTAAATTTATCCATTGCTTATCTATAAATTATCCATTCAAAGATAAGTTAAATTGTTTAATTATCTATTCTTTATCTATAAATTATCTATTTAGCAGTCGCCAAGTATTTGCGCCTAACAGTGGAGCTAAACGTAGTTCCACAATGAGAACGAAGATATTAAAAAAGTGGCGATCATCCAATTAGCCGCAGGCAATTGTGTTGATCTGCTTTGCCTTTGCCTGGAAGGCAATGCGCAAACACTTTTTTAGATATCGGGAGTTAGAATTGTGGGATCAAATTACGTATAGCGTTCGATGGTGGACGTTTTGGCTCGATGCCCAGCAAAAGCTGGTATTTAAGGTTACGGTTGAATTGTAATTTGGTTTAGCTCCACTGATGGAGCAGATTTACTTTTTATTGGGAATCCGCCCCTTGGCGGATGGAAAGAAAAAGTTCAGCTTTTCGCTGAATGTGCTCCATCGGTTTGCGCTATGAATGAGCAGGCGGGCGTTTTGTTGAACTGCCTTTCAGCTTATAACAATTAATTTTTTAGGTTTAATTTTCATTTTACTGTTTTCTGCCCGCTTGATTATACTTGCTGTTAGCAAGCGTTTTTATTCAAGTTTTACCCCTTCTTTTTCTGCTGCTTTCAGAATCGATTTTTTTTTCTTCAGCAATCATGTCTTTTGGTCCATGTGAATTTTTTACTAAATCATATATTCGTTTATAATCTACTTCTACAATTGGTGTTTCTAATTCTCTACAAATAAGTTTTACGTAATTATATCCTAAGTCATGAAGCACTTTGTTCATAAGGTTAATATCCTTTTCTACAAGTTTAAAAAGTAACTCATTGCTCCACTCCGAAAATTCAATATTGGTATTACATACTGTGTCAAATGTGCAGATAAATTCTTTTACAATTCTGAGGTTTAAATCATTTATATTTTCTGATAAATCTATCAGTTTTTCTGTATTGCATTTTTCACAGTCCTGACTTAATCCAACTTGGGATAGTAAAACAAAAAAAGTAGAAATTACTATTAGAGATATTCTTTTCATTGTTTTTATATGTCGTATGAATCAAATTCATTAATAGAAATCAATTTCCTTTTTTAATTACCAATTCAATGTATTTTGTTTGTTCATTATTATTTAAATCTTTCAGTTCTACTTTTCTTACTGGTTTTATTTTAAGGCTGAAAAATGAAAATATGTAACCATAAAATCTACTAAAAAATTAATTGGGACTCCATATTTAATCTTTTCGGTGAGATTCAACTTGTAAATATCTGCAACATTAATTCTCAAATTTTCATAATAGTCATTAACTATATTATCAATTTGTGAGTCAGTAATGAAACTATAATAAATCTTGATAATTATGAATGTCAATAACAGTCCAGAAATTACATTATTATTATTATAAATGTTTCCATTGTTTTTTTTCAAACGTGTTGCGCTAAGAATAGCACGGGCTTTGGAACAGTGATCTTTCTGTTTAGTGTTACTTTTTTAGTTTGGTTTATGCCTTATGTTACTTTTTTAACCCGTATTATTTTTAGCGCGTGTTGTAGCTCGTTTTTTCATTTTTCCTTGCCTAGAAATAAGTATTTACAGCGAATTCGAATTGATTAATAAAAATATCTTTAAATGCAGAAATATTATTCTGTTCGTAGAAGAGTAGCATTGCTTTTTTATAGTCAATGGAGTCAACAGTCCTAAATGATATGGGACAATAACTATTATTCATCAAGATTGCATTGCTAACAATTCGGGCAGTTCTTTTATTTCCATCCATAAAAGGTTGGATGTAAGATATTAACATCAATGATATTAATGCTTTCTCAAATATTTGTTCTTTACCATTAATTAATTCACATGCTTTGCTAAGTGCTTCGATAATCTGAAATTCATTGTCCAATGGCCTGTAATTTGTTCCAGAAATTCCGACCCT